>JBKBRC010000022.1:0-29832 GCA_046292345.1 Rubricoccaceae bacterium | reverse complement strand
TCTTCGACGACGAGGACGTGCCCCTCGAGCAGCGCACCGCCTACGAGAGCTAGGCCCGCCTGCGAGAGCCAGGCCCGCCTGCGAGAGCCAGGCCCGCCTGCGAGAGCCAGGCCCGCCTGCGCGACGATGGCCGCGTAAGAGCCGCGGCGGAGCCTCTGCTGAAAGGCCCGAACGGAACCGCCGGGACGCCTTGCATGTGGGGAGCGCCCGCGGGACTTTACCCGCCTCCTATCGTCACCTCTATGCGCATCGTCTCGACCAACGTTTACGAAGGGCCCAACCAGTACGCGCTGTTCCCGGTCATCCGGCACACCGTAGACCTGGGCGTCCTCGAGGACTACCCCACCGGCCGCCTGCCCGGCTTCCCCGAGGCCCTCGTCGAAGCCCTCCCGGGGCTGCGCGAACACGGCTGCTCCTACCGCAAGCCCGGCGGCTTTCTGCGCCGCATGACGGAGGACGAGGGCACATGGATGGGTCACGTCTGGGAGCACGTGGCGCTCGAGTTGCAGGGCGTGGCCGGCGACGACGTCTCGTTCGGCAAGACGCGCATGACGCGCCGCGCGCGCGGCGAGTACGACATGGTGTACCAGTTCCGCCACGCCGAGGTGGGGCTGGCCGCCGGCGAGCTCGGGCTGCGCCTGATCCGCCACCTGCTCCCGCCCGACGTGCAGGCCCGCCTTCACGAACCGCCCGATCCGGCCTTCGACTGGGAGACCGAGCGCGACGCGTTCATCCGCGCTGCGCAGCGCAACGCCTTCGGCCCGAGCACGCAGGCGCTCGTCGACGCCGCCGACCGCCGCGGCATCCCGTGGCTACGCCTCAACGCGCACTCGCTCGTGCAGTTCGGGCACGGCCGCTACCAGAAGCGCATCCAGGCCACGGTCACGAGCGAGACGCGCCACATCGCCGTCGAGATCGCCAGCGACAAGGAGGACACGCGCAACCTGCTCGCCAGCCTCGGGCTGCCCGTACCGCGCCAGGAGCTCGTCTACGACGCCGACGACGCCGCGGCCGCGGCCGAGCGCATCGGCTACCCGGTCGTCGTCAAGCCGCTCAACGCCAACCACGGCCGCGGCGTCTCGATCCGCCTGACGACCGAGGCGCAGGTGCGCGAGGCGTTTGCGCACGCGCGGGCGCACGGCGCCAGCCGCGGCGTGCTCGTCGAGAGCTTCGTGACCGGCTTCGACCACCGCATGCTCGTCATAGACGGGCGCCTCGTGGCTGTCGCCAAGCGCGTGCCCGGCCACGTCGTCGGCGACGGGCGCAGCACGATCCGCGCCCTCGTTGACCGCGTCAACGAGGACCCCCGCCGCGGCGTCGGGCACGAGAAGGTGCTCACGCGCCTCGTCCTTGACGCGCAGGCCGAGCGCCTGCTCGCCGAAGCCGGCCTGACGCCCGAGAGCGTCCTGCCCGAGGGCCAGACGTTCTACCTCCGTTCGACGGCCAACCTCTCGACCGGCGGCACGGCCATCGACCTGACCGACGTCGTCCACCCGGACAACCGCGACATGGCCGTGCGCGCCGTGCGCGCTGTCGGCCTTGACGTGGGCGGCGTGGACTTCCTCACCGACGACGTGACCCGCTCCTACCGCGACGTGGGCGGCGCCATCGTCGAGGTCAACGCCGCGCCGGGCTTCCGCATGCACGTCGCTCCGAGCGAGGGCACGCCGCGCGACGTGGCCGGGCCGGTCATGGACATGCTCTTCCCGCCCGGCACGCCCAGCCGCATCCCCATCGCGGCCATCACGGGCACCAACGGCAAGACGACCACCACGCGCATGGTGGCCCACATCCTCCAGGTGAGCGGCTACACGCCCGGCAACACGTCCACCGACGGCGTGTTCATCAACGGCCGCCTGACCGTGCGGGGCGACATGACCGGCCCGGCCGGCGCCCGTATGGTGCTGCGCGACCCGGACGTGGACGCGGCCGTGCTCGAGGTCGCCCGCGGCGGGCTCATCCGCTCCGGCATGGGCGTGCGCCGCTGCGACGTCGCCGCCGTGCTCAACGTCACCGCTGACCACCTCGGCCTCGGGCGCATCGACACGCTCGACGACCTCGCGGCCATCAAGCGCATCCCCGTCGAGGTCGCAACCGACACGGCCGTCCTCAACGCCGACGATCCGCGCGTGCTCGCCATGGCCGAGCACACGCGCGCGCGCCACCTGTGCTACGTCACGCTCGACGCCGAGCACCCGCTCGTGCGCGAGCACGTGCGTGAGGGCGGACGCGCCGTCGTGCTCGAGCGCGGCATGGGCGGCGAGATGATCACGCTCTTCGACGGCGGGCGCCACCTGCCCCTGCTCTACGCGCACCTCGTGCCGGCCACGCTCGAGGGCAAGGCGACGCACAACGTGCAGAACGCCATGTTCGCGGCCGCCATCGCCTACGCGCTCGGCACCGGCCCGGCCTCGCTCACGCTCGACCAGATCCGCCACGGCCTGCGCACGTTCACGACCAGCTTCTACGAGGCCCCCGGCCGCCTCAACGTCTTCGACGAGCACCCGTTCAAGGTCATCCTGGACTACGCGCACAACCCCGCCGCCGCCGCCGCCATGGCGCAGCTCGTCTCGCGCCTCGAGGTCGCCGGCCACCGGCGCCTCGTGCTCTCGGCCCCCGGCGACCGCCGCGATGAGGACTACGTGGCCATCGCGCGCTCGGTCGCGCCGCACTTCGACCACTTCATCTGCAAGCAGGACGACCGTCGCCGCGGCCGCGCCGATGGCGAGGTGCCACGCCTGCTTCGCGAGGCGCTCCTCGCGGCCGGCGTGCCCGCCGGCGCCATCGAGACGATCCCGGACGAGCAGGCGGCCGTCGCCCACAGCCTCGCCGCCGCGCAGCCCGGCGACCTGCTCGTCATCTTTGGCGACGACATCAGCCGCTCGTGGAAGCAGATCGTACAGTTCAAGCCGGTCGGCGGCGACGGCGCCGCCCCCCAGACCCCCGCCGCGCCGCGCCTGCTGCCCGAAGGCGAGGCGTTCCAGCTCCGCGACGGCCAACGCCTCGTACGCGACAGCCGCGGCGTGCGCGTCGCACCGGCCGAGCCCGACGAGGAGGCCGACTGAACTCTCCCGGAGGCCGACCACGCCCCCCGCACCCGTCCGACGCGTCTACTCGCCGCCCCCTTGTCCGCCCCCGACTGCCCGGCTCCGACCGGGCTCGCCCCCCTCGAGAGCCGCCGCCAGACCGGGCCCGGCCGTCTGCTCGACACGCCCGGCGCCGCGCTCGAGGTTCACGCACCCGAGGCACTCCGCGCGCCGCTCGCCGCCGCCTGGCGCCGCCACGCCCGCGCGCTCCTCGACGGCCTTGGCTGGAACGCCGGCGCGCTCGCCGCGCGGCCCTTTCCGCGCGGGCTCTCGCTGGCCGTCGGCGCGCCTATCGACGGGCTCTATACCGCGACGGCGCTCAACGAGGCCGCCCTCGCCGCCGCCGCGGCCGACGTGAGCGCTGGCCTCCCGCTCGCCCCGCCCGAGCCGCGCGCCGAGACGCTCGCGCGGCTCCGTGCCGCGCGCGACGCCGAGGCCCGCCCGGCCCTGCTCGCGCTCGCCGAAGCCGCCGCCGCGCGCCGCCTGAGCCTGCTCTGGGACGACGCGTACGTCACGCTCGGCTCCGGCGCCGGCTCACGCTCCTGGCCTGCCGACGCCCTGCCGGCACCCGACGCCGTAGACTGGCGCACGCTCAGCGATGTGCCCGTCGCGCTCGTGACCGGCACCAACGGCAAGTCCACCACGGCTCGCCTGCTCGCCGCGATGGCTCGCGCGGCCGGCTTCACGCCCGGCCTCTCAACGACCGACTACGTGGCCGTCGGCGACATCGTCATCGAGCAGGGCGACTTCTCGGGGCCGATGGGCGCGCGCGCGGCCCTGCGCGACCGGCGCGTCACGCTCGGCGTGCTCGAGGTCGCCCGCGGTGGGCTGCTCCGACGCGGTGTGCCGCTCACGACCGCCCTCGCCGCCGCCGTCACCAACGTCGCCGCCGACCACCTCGGGGAGTACGGCGTGGACGAGCTCGCGGCGCTCGCCGAGGCCAAGTTCACCGTCGCCAAGGCGCTCCGCCCGGGCGGCGTCCTCGTCGTCGCGGCCGACGAGCCGGTCGCCGCCGACGAGGCCGCGCGCCAGGCCGAAGCGCTGCGCCGTCGGGGCGTCCGCCTTGCCTGGACTGCCCTCGACCCAGATCACCCACGCCTCGCGGCCGCTCTCGCGCCCGACGCGCCGCCCGCGGCTACGCTGCGCGACGACTGGCTCGCGGTCGCGCGCGACGGCGCGTGGTCCCCCCTGCTGCCCGCCGCCGAGGCGCCGCTCACACTCGGCGGCACGGCCGTGCACAACCTCCGCAACGCGCTCACGGCCGTCGCGCTCGGGGTCGCGCTCGGCCTGCCGGACGCTGCGCTCACCGAAGGCCTGCTCGGCTTCCGCGGCGACGCCACCGACAACCCCGGCCGCGCCAACCGCTTCACCGTGCGCGGCGCCGAGGCGCTCGTGGACTATGCGCACAACGCGCACGGCATGGCTGCGCTCGTTGCGCTCGCCGCCGCGCGGCCCGCCCGGCGCCGCCTCGTGCTGCTCAGCTCCGCAGGCGACCGCCGCGACGAAGACCTCGAGGCGATGGCCGCCGCCGTCGCGCCGCTCCGCCCGGACCGTGTCCTGCTCGCTGACCTGCCGGACTACCTGCGCGGGCGCGCACCCGGCGAGGTGCCCGCACGCTTCGTCCGTGCCTTTGCCGCGCACGGTGTGCCCGAGAGCGCCTGCCAAGCCTGCCCAGACCCCGCTGCGGGCGTCCGCGAGGCTGTCGCGTGGGCTCGCCCCGGCGACCACCTGCTCCTGTTCGTGCTCAGCCACCGCGACGAGGCACTCGCACTTTTACAGCAGGAAAACGACATGGAAGCGTAACTTGGCGCGCCTGGCCTTCGCGCATCCTTGAACGCTCCCGCCCTGTCCGGCCCGGACGCCGCCGCCCTCTCCCCGTCGGACGACGTCTCCCGTGCCGCTCCGGCTACTCCGTCTGACACGCGCGCCGCGTTCGCGCGCGCGCTCGGAAGCTGGCTGCGCGGCGACGCGCGCGCGCTCGGCACGCTCCTCCCGACCCTCGCCGGCGCGCTCGGCCGCCTGGCCGAGGCCCATCCGGCCTGCGCGGCGCCGGCGCTCGTGGATGCGGCCGTAGTCCACCTGCTGGGGCCAGGCGCGCCCGATACCGCGGAGGAGCGGCTGCGCGCGCTCGGCGGGCACGTCGCCCGCCGCGTGGCCGCCGCGCGCACGCCCGGCACGCCCATCGAGCGCCTGGACCGCCTCGCAGCCTTCGACACGCGCGCCGCGCGCGTCGCCGAGTGCGTCTACCTCGCCGGGCTCGACGTGCCGCGCGCCAGCGCCGTGCTCGGCCTCACGTCCGAGGCCGCCGCGCGGCTGTGGACGTTCGCGCGCGCGTGGCTGCTCGCCGCACCGCAAACGCCCCTCACACCCATGCGCTTCGCCCACCTGCGCGCGCTCTTCGACGGCGCGCCCGAGGCGCCCTCGGAGGCGCACGCGGCCTCGGCCGCAGCGGCCGCAGCTCGCTACGCCGCGCGCGCCTGCGGCCCGGACGATGGGCTCCGCCAGCAACTCAGCGCGCTCCTCCTGGCACGCCAGGCCCCGCTACCCCCGGCCGTACTCCACGCGCCACCGCCGGCGCCAGAGCCGGCGCGGCATGCAGCGGCGCAGCGTGCAACGGGCGACGGCGCTCCCCGCTTCTGGCCACTCATCCGCAGCCGCCACGTGGCCTCCCCGGCAGACACGCACGCACGCTGATCCCTGCGCCCGTCAACGACGGAGGCGCCCCACGTCCGGACGGACCGCCTCAGCGCACCGGAAAGTCGAAGGCGGTGTCGAAGGGCTCATTGCGGAGCGAGAAGTGCCACCACTCGCGCGAGTAGTTGACGAAGCCGTGGCGGCGCATGGCCTCGCGGAGGACGCGGCGGTTGCGCTGCGCCTCGGCGCTCACGAGCGGGCTCTCGGTGGCCGAGAGGTCCGAGAAGCAGTCGAAGCCGGTGCCCATGTCGAGGTCGCGCTCGTCGAAGCGCTCGCCGCGCGGGGCATCGCAGCGCGGGGCGTGCTCGTCCATCCTCGGGTAGAGCGCCTCCGGCACGACCGACGCCGCAGCGGGCTGCCGGACGAGCGTCAGGTCTACGGTGGAGCCGCGGCTGTGGCCGCTGCGGCGCGAGATGTAGCCGCGTCGGAAGAGGGTGTTCTTGGGCTCCTCGGGGTAGAAAGCCGTCTTGGCTACCTGGTCGTAAGGGTCGTAGGCCCAGTCCACGAAGTGGTCTACGGCCCGCTGTGGGCGGTAGCAGTCATACACCTTCAAGCCCAGGCCACGCCGCGAGAGATCGGTGGCCACGTCGGCGAGCGCCTGCGCGGCCTGCTCGGTGAGGATGCACTCGGGCGCCTCGTAACCCCGGATGGGCACGCCGAGGAAGTTGAAACGCGTCGCGTAGCGGATCTCCTGCGCGATGTCCGGCGCCACGTCGCGCAGGTAGACGAAGCCCGGCGGGAGCGGCGCGCGCGCGCCGAGCGTGTCGGTCTCCAGGGGCGGCGACGCGGGCGTGCGCGGCGGGGGCGTGCGCGGCGCGCGCGTGGCCTCAGCGGGAGGGGCGTCGGGGGCGGGGGCCGCCTCGGGCGCCTGCCCGGCACCGCAGCCAGGCGCGAGCGCGAACAGCAGGGCGGCGACGAGCGCGAGGGTTACGGCGAGCGTGCGCACAGCCTTTCGGGGAGTCGTGAGCGAGAGGGGCGGGCAACGGCCAAACTAGCGCGATCGGCGCACACGCTCCGACGGGCCGCCGCACGCCCGACCGTCGCGCCGCAGAGCCGGACAGGGCGCCCGCGCGTTCTCTGCGCGCACTCGCCTACTTTACCCCTATGCTCCAGACCGCCCTCGCCGACCTTGCCACGCTCGCCGAGAGCCTGCTCGCGCTCCTGCTCGGCGGGCTCGTCGGGTGGGAGCGCGAGGCGCGCGGCAAGGGCGCCGGCCTGCGCACGATGATGCTGATTGCGTTCGCGTCGTTCCTGTTTGTCGAGGTCAGCCTGGCCGCGACGGCGGGCCGCGCCGAGGACGTTGCCGATCCCGTGCGCGCCATCCAGGCCATCGCGACCGGGCTCGGGTTCGTTGGCGCCGGCATCATCTTCCAGGACGCGTCGCGGGGCCGCGCGCGCGGCATCACGACGGCCGCGACGCTGCTCACGGTCTCCCCCATCGGCATTGCGGTTGCGCTCGGGCACTACGTGCTCGCCGTCGGCGCCACGCTGCTGCTCGTCTTCACCCTCTCGGCGATGGACCGCGTCGAGGACCACTATCTCCGCCGCCGCGCTCCGTGACGTCCCCCCCGATGCCCCCGGACGATGACGACGCCCTCCTCGCCGAGTGCTCCGTCGAGACGCTGCGCGCGGGCACTCGCGGCGGGCAGCGTGCCAACAAGGTAGAGACGGGCGTGCGCCTCACGCACCGGCCCTCGGGGCTCGTCGTCACGCGGCGCGACCGCCGGAGCCAGCGCCAGAACAAGCAGGCCGCGCTCGCCGAGCTTCGCCGCCGCCTCGTGCGGCGCGCCACGCCCGAGACGCCGCGCACGGCTACGCGCCCGACGCCCGCCTCCAAGCGCCGCCGCCTCGAGGCCAAGCGGCGGCAGGGCGAGCGCAAGGCCGCCCGTCGTCGCCCCGATCCCGACTGACCCGTCGCCGGGCCGGCTCCGCGCGTCGGTCTTCGGCGTCGGTCTTCGGCGTCGGTCTTCGGCTCCGGGGGGGCGCGCGCCGCGGCGCTACCTTGCGGCCACGAAAACGCACATGCGCTGTCTCATGCGTTCCCTCTGCGCGCTCCTCGTGCTCGCCGCCCTCGCCGCAGGCTGCTCCGCGCCGCCGGCCCTTGCCCCTGATGCGGCCCTCCCAGACGCGTCCGCCTCAGGCACGGCCACCGGCGCTGCACCGGACGCCCTGCCGGCCGTCGTGCCCGTCGTGCGCCTCGTGGCCGGCCGCGCCGACACGCTCGATGCCTACGACTTGCTCGGCACCGACGCGGCGCCCGCCTTCGGGCCGCATCCGGACGTGGAGGCGCGCTTCGAGGCCGGGCGCATCGTCCTGCGCGCGCGCGCAGGCTTCGAAGGCGTGGCGGCCATACCGTTCGCGCTCGGCGGGCAGGCGTACGCGCTCGCCGCGGAGGCGGCGACCGAGCCGCTCGTCACGTTCGTCTTCGACCCGGACCTGGCGCGCCCGCGCGTGCCGCCCCCTACCGATGTCTATGTAATCGGCGCGTTCAACGACTGGTCGCGCTCTGCCGACCGCCTCGAGCGCCGCCCCGACGGGCGCTTCGCACTCACGCGGGCCGTCCCGCCCGGGCGCTACGAGTACAAGTTCACTGTCGACGGCACCGAGGCGATGGACCCCGCGCGGCCCGACTCGGTCGCCAACCCCTTTGGGGCCTACAACAACGTGCTCTCGGTGCGGCCCGCCGCCGAGGGCCGCGCCGGCCTGCGCCCGCTCGGCACCGTGCCCGCCGCGGGCGCCGTCGTCTACCGCTTCGGCCTCTGGCGCGAGGACGCCGCCGGCCGGCCGGTCGCCTGGCCGCTCGGGCCCGAGCACGTCGTCGCGCTTGTCGGCAACCGGCGCGCGGCATCCGTCGCGGTCGTCGAGACGGCCGCGGGCCGCGAGGTGCGCGTGGCCGTCCGCCCCGAGGACGCGCCCGGGCTGAGCCGCCTCCGCGTGGCCGCCGCCGAGGGCGGCCTCGTCGCGCCGTGGGCCGAGACGCCGCTCTACGACGGGCGGCCGCTCGCCGAGGCGCAGGCCGCCGGCCTGGCTCCCGAGACGTGGCATGACGCCATCCTCTACCAGATCGTCGTGGACCGCTTCGCCGACGGTGACTCCGCCAACACGCGCCCCGTCCAGGACGCGCGCCTCGACGCGCGCGCCAACTACCACGGCGGCGACCTCCAGGGGATCCTCGACCGGCTGCGCGCAGGCTACTTCGACAGCCTCGGCGTGAACACGCTCTGGCTCTCGCCGCTCTACCGCAACCCCGCGCACGCCCACCGCGAGTTCCCGCCGCCGCACCGCTACTACACCGGCTACCACGGCTACTGGCCCGTCGCGCCGCGCGAGGTGGACCCCCGCCTGGGCGACCTGGCGCTCCTGCGCACGCTCGTCGGCGAGGCGCACGCGCGCGGCCTGCGCGTGCTCTTCGACTTCGTGGCCAACCACGTCCACGAGGACCACCCCTACTTCCGCGAGCGCCGCCACTGGTTCGGCACGCTCGAGCTGCCCGACGGCTCGCTCAACCTGCGCCGCTGGGACGACCACCGCCTCACGACGTGGTTCGAGCCGTACCTGCCCTCGTTCGACTTCGAGGGCGCGCCCGAGGCCATCGACGCGCTCACGGCCGACGCCGTCTGGTGGCTCCGCGAGACCGGCGCCGACGGCTTCCGGCACGACGCCGTCAAGCACGTCCCGAACGACTTCTGGCGCGCGCTCACGGCCCGCCTCCGCGCCGAGGTGGAGCCGGCACGCCGCGCCGACGGGCGCGGGCCGCTCTACCAGATCGGCGAGACGTTCGGCTCGTACGCGCTCATCGGCTCGTACGTCACGCCGGGGCAGCTCGACGCGCAGTTCAACTTCCTGCTCTACGATGCCGCCATCGCCGCGCTCGCGCGCGAGGGCTCGCTCGCCGATCTCGCCGCCGAGATGGACCGCTCGCTGCGCACCTTCGGGCCGCTCCACGTGATGGGCAACCTCCTCGACTCGCACGACAAGCCGCGCTTCCCGGCCCTCGTGGAGGACCTGCGGCCGGGCGACGACGAGGCCGCGCTCGGCTGGACCGACCCGCCGCGCGTGGACGATCCGGTCACCTACCGCCGGCACACGCTCGCGCTGGCCTACCTCCTCACCACCCCCGGCGTGCCGACGGTCTACTACGGCAACGAGATCGCCAAGACCGGCGCCGGAGACCCCGACAACCGCCGCCCGATGCGCTTCGACGACGCGGTGACGGCCGACGAGCGCGCCGTGTTCGCCGAGGCGCGCGCGCTCGTCCGGCTTCGCCGCGCGCAGCCGGCCCTCCGCTACGGGCACTTCGAGACGCTGCGTGCCGAGCGCTACGTGTGGGTCTACCGTCGCAGCACGCCGGGCGCGCCCGACGTCGTCGTGGCGCTCAACACGGGCGCCGCGCCGGCGGCGTTCGCGGCGCCCCCGCCACCGGGCCGCGCCTACGCCGGCCTCTACGACGCGCTCTCGGGCGAGCCTGCAGACCCGACGCGGCTCGCCGTCCCCGCCGGCGGCTACCGCATCCTGATCGCCGAGTGAGCGGGCACCCCGGCCCCGATGGCCTGCTCGCCCGCCCAACGCATGCCGGCGCGCGGGACTTCTACGTGTGCGACGCCGAGGGCCTGCGGGCGCTCGTGCGGCTGCCCTCAGGCTGGGCAGGCACAGGTCAGGTCTTCCTCGGGCAGGCGGTGTTCGACTTCCGGGCACCGCTGAGCAAAAACGAGTTCTCGCTGCTGCTCGCAGACGTGCTGCTCGCCCGCACGCGTCGCCAGAGCGTGTGGCGCACGGTCTACGAGGCCGAGATCCGCGCCGAGGTGCTCGGGCGCTCGGCACCGCTCATGCTCCGCCTCGCCGGGCACTCGGGCCTCGTCTCCCGCCACACCGTCGAGGCGCTCGGCGCCGACGGGAACGCGCAGCCGCTAGGGGAGATTCGGCGCGAGGGCATCTTCCGCCGCCGCGTACGGCTCCACCTGAGCAGAGAGCTGCCCCTGCTCGCGCAAGTGTATCTGCTGACGGTCGCGCTCACGCTCTGGCAGCGCCAAGGGGCCTAGCCTCGTCGGGGAGCCGCCGCCCGGCCTCGCGCATGGCAGCGCGCGGCTCCGCTAGCTCTCCTCGACGACCTCGAAGTCGAGCCGAAGGGCGTGGCGCAGGCGCGTCGCCCGGTGGACATCGGCCAGGACCGAGGCACGGCCTTCGGTCGTCTTGCGGTACACGACACCCTCGAACGGCACCGGCGCCGCATTGACGAGGCCGTCCACCACGTCGTCCGACGACGCTTCGGGCGCCGCGAAAAAGACGCCCCGAAAGCCCGAGCCGCGCGTATCGTCCGAGGGAAACACGTACCCCTGTCCGTCGAGGTCGCCGAGCGTGGCCTCCTGAAGCTGATAAAGTGCCATGAGCGTAGCCGTCTGTCTGGAACGAATGCTCTTTTATATGGGCCGGGCTGCCCGATGGTCCCGGCGGCTGGCCCGCGCCGGCGCGCTCGGCGCGCTCGTGCTCGTGCTCGGCGCCTGCGCCGCGACGGCTCCCGCGACGGCTCCCGCGACGGCTCCCGCGGCGGCGAGCGGCATGCCTGCCGACAGCGTCCGCACGCTCACCATTCTCCACCTCAACGACGTCTACGAGCTCACGCCCGTCGAGGGCGGCGCGGCGGGCGGGCTCGCGCGTGTGGCCACGCTCCGGCAGCGCCTGCTCGCCGAGAACCCGCGCCTGCTGACCGTCCTGGCGGGCGACTTCCTGAGCCCGTCGGCGCTCGGCACGGCGCGCGTGGACGGGCAGCGCCTCGCGGGGCGGCAGATGGTGGCCGTTCTGAACGCGCTCGGGCTCGACGTGGCTGCGCTCGGCAACCACGAGTTCGACCTGACCGAGGACGACTTCCGCGCGCGCATGGCCGAGGCGCGCTTCCCGCACGTCTCGGGCAACGCGCGACCGGCGCCCGGCGCACCGCCCTTCCCCAACGTCTCCGAGCGCCTAGTGCTGCGCGCCGGAGAGGCCAGGGGCGAGCCCGTTACCGTCGGCATCGTGAGCGCAGTCATCCCGAGCACGGTCAAGCCCTACGTGGCCTACGACGACGCGCTCGAGACGCTCGCGCGCGACCTGGCCGCGCTCCCCGGCGACGTGGACGTCCGCCTGGCGCTCACCCACCTCGACTTCGGTACCGACCTGCGCGCCGCCGAGACGCTCGCCCTCGATCTCGTCCTGGGAGGCCACGAGCACGACAACATCCTCGCGCGGCGCGGCCCGATGCGCACGCCGATCGCCAAGGCCGATGCCAACGCGCGCACCGTGTGGGTCCACCGCGTGCACGTGCACGCGCGGCGCGGCGTCGTCGGCACCGAGCACGAGTTGGTGTTCATCGACGAGACGATCCCCGAAGACGCGGCCGTGGCGGCCGAGGTCGCGCGGTGGGTCGAGGCCGGCTTTGCCGGCTTCCGGGCCGACGGCTTCGAGCCCACGCGCCGCGTGGCGACGCTCCCCGAGCCGCTCGACGGCCGCGAGGCGACCGTGCGCAACCGCCCGGCGCCGCTCGCCGCGCTCATCGCCGAGGGCTTCTACCGCGCCGCCCGCGCCGACGGCGCGCCGGCCGAGGCGGCCGTTTTCAACGGCGGCTC
The DNA here is from genome assembly GCA_046292345.1 of Rubricoccaceae bacterium. GTDB lineage: Bacteria > Bacteroidota > Rhodothermia > Rhodothermales > Rubricoccaceae > JBKBRC01. Next base: position 17,453 of record JBKBRC010000022.1, on the reverse strand, counting down.
CATCCGCATCGACGACGTACTCACGCCGGGCGTGTTTACCGAGTACGACGCCATCCGCGTGCTGCCCTTCGGCGGCGAGGTCGTCTCGGTGCGCCTGCCGGGCGCCCTGCTGGCCCGCGTGCTTGCACAGGGCCTGGCCAACGTGGGCACGGGCGGCTACCTGCAGACGCACGGCCTCGCGCTGGGCGAGGACGGCCGCTGGCGCATCGGCGGGCAGCCGCTCGACCCCGACCGCGTCTACACCATCGCCACGAGCGACTTTCTGGTCTCCGGCCGCGAGACCGGCCTGGGGTACTTCAACGCCGCCTCGAACCCCGACGTCACGATCACCGGGCGCCACGGCGACGTCCGCCGGGCGCTCATCCTCGAGGTCGTCCGCCGCTACGGCGCCGAGTGAGGCGCCGCGGCCGCCACAGGCCGACGATGTCGATCCGCCGACGATGTCGATCAGCCGACGATGTCGATCAGCCGACGATGTCGATCAGCCGACGATGTCGATCAGCCGACGATGTCGATCAGCCGACGATGTCGATCAGCGTCACGTCGAAGCGGAGCGTGGAGCAGGCCGGGATGTTGGGCTGCGGTACGCCGCGGTAGCCCAGGCTGGGCGGGATCGTGATGATGCGGCGCCCGCCGAGGCGCATGCCCGCCACGCCCTGCTGGAAGCCGCGCACCGTCCCGGCGAGGCCGAGCGTGGCGCGCGTGGCGCTGTCGAACACCTCGCCGTCGGCCGTACCGAGACGCCCTTCGTAGTCCACCACGACGACGCTCGAGGCCGTGGCCGGCCCGCCGCCCGTACCCACGACGACGTTCTCGACCGTGATCTCGCCGCTATCGGGCGGGCAGTTGACGACGCGGAGCGTGTTGGAATCGCACGCGGCGAGCGGCAGCACGGCAAGGAGCAGAAAGAGGGCGAGAAGGCGCATGGAGGAGCAGCTGTGAGCGTCGGGAGAAAGCTAGAACGCTGGAAGGGCGCCCGGCGTGCGCGCCGGGATTTCACCGCACGCACGCCGGGCAGATGAGTTCGCGAGCGTTCCCGTGCACGGGTCTTCCGGCGTCGTCATCTTCGCCGGCCTGCCGTCTGCATTTTCCCCTATGCCGCTACCCGACGCGCCCCATCCTACGGTCGCGCTTCCGGAGCTGCCCGGCGCGTTCCGCCCGCGGGGCGGGACGGCCGCCAGCCGTGCGCTCGGGCGGCTCGTGCTGCGCCTGAGCCGCTTCCGCATCGTGGGCGCGTTTCCGGACGTGCCGCACATGGTCTGTGTCGTAGCCCCGCACACGTCCAACTGGGACGGCGTCGTGGGCCTGGCGGCCGTGATGGCGCTCGGGCTGCGCGTGCGCTTCCTCGCCAAGCACTCGCTCTTCCGCGGGCCGCTCGGCTGGGCGCTGCGCGCGCTCGGCGGCATCCCCGTAGACCGCGCCGCGCCCGGAGACCTCGTCGCGCAGGTGGCCGCGGCCGCGCGCAGCGACGGCCGCCTCCTGCTGGGCGTCACCCCCGAGGGCACCCGCCGCCGCGTGGACCGCTGGAAGACAGGCTATCACCGCATCGCGCGCGCGCTCGGGGCGCCGGTCGTACTCGTCAAGATCGACTGGGGGCGGCGCGAGGTGGGCCCGTTCGCGACCGTCCTGACGACGCCCGATGCCGAGGCGGACACGCGCGCCATCCGCCGCCGCTTCGCCGACGTGCGCGGCCGGCACCCGTCCAACGAGACGCCCCTGCCGGCATGAGCGCCGGGCTGCTGCGTGTGCCTCGCCGCGCGACGGCCGCAGGTTCTGTGCGGGTCACCCCGCCAGATGCACCGGGTCCAGGCGGGCGTGGTGCGCGCGGAGGCTGGCGAAGCCGAGGCGGCGTCCGGCCTCGCGCCAGGGCACGAACGCGACCTCGTGGATGTCCTCCTCGGCCTGCGGCGTGAAGCGCTCGGCGTCGGTGGTCATGGCGAACCAGTGGGTCGTCTTGACGGCGCAGACGCCGCGCCGGGGCCAGAGGTAAGCGTGCGTCGTCGGGCCGAGCGCCGCGCCGAGCCGCAGCGCCTCCTCGGGCACGCCGACCTCCTCGCTCACCTCGCGGAGCGCCCCGCGTGCGGGCGTCTCGCCGGAGTCCAGCTTGCCCTTGGGCAGGTCCCACGCGCCGCGGCGGTGGATGAGGAGCAGTTCGGGGCCGGCGGACCCGCGGCGCAGGACGTAGCCCCCGGCCGCCTCGATGGCCAGGGGCGGCCAGTAGCGTCCGTCGGCGTCCACGTTGAGGACGGCCTCCGGAGGCAGAGCCTGCGCCGTTGCCTGCCCGGGCGCAGGCACCCCAAGGCGGAAGGCGAGGCGGTCCGGACGGAGCACGAGCACGCGCGCGTCCGGCCCGAGCGCGTCGGCGGCGGCGCGCGCGTCCGGGAGCGCGCCGAAGAGCACGAACGGCCCGGCCTCGGGAGGCGGGACCGCCGCGGCGGCGGTGGGGTAGAAGAGCAGCATCGGAGGCGGGACCGGCGGAGACGCGGCCGGTGGCGCGAAGCTTACGCCTGCCGTGCCCTCTCATCCCTCGCCTTTTTTCGATTCATGACTCCCGATTTCGATGTGGCCGTCGTGGGCGGCGGCGCGGCCGGCCTCACGGCGGCCGGCATGGCGGCCGGCCTCGGCGCGCGCACGCTCATGGTCGAGCGCGACCGGCTCGGCGGCGACTGTACGTGGGACGGCTGCGTACCCTCCAAGACGCTCCTGCACGCGGCGCGCCTGGCGCAGGACGCGCGCACGGCCGGCCGCTTCGGGCTCCGCCTGCCCGAGCCCACGGTAGACTTCGGCGCGGCCATCGGCGCCGTGCACCGCATCCGCCAGGAGATCTACGAAGACGCCGACGCGCCGGAGATCTTCGAGGCGATGGGCGTGGAGGTCGCGCGCGGCGCGGCGCGCTTCGTGAACGCGGGCACGCTCGAGATCGTGGCCGAGGGCGGCGCACGGCGCCGCGTCACAGCGCGCCGTTTCATCCTCTGCACCGGCGGGCGCGCGGCCGTGCCGCCCGTCGACGGGCTCGGCGACGTGCCCTACCTCACCAGCGCGACACTCTTCGAGCAGACCGAGCGCCCGGACCGCCTCGTCGTGCTCGGCGGCGGGCCGATCGGGTGCGAGATGGCGCAGGCGTTCCGGCGCCTCGGCAGCGCCGTCACGGTCCTCGACCAGGCCGAGCGCCTGCTCGGCCGCGACGACGCCGAGAGCGCGCGCATCCTCCAGGACGTGCTCGCGGCCGAGGGGGTCCGCTTCGTTCTCGGCGCCCGCGTGACGCGGGCCGAGCAGACCGCCGGCGGCGGCGTGCGGCTCCGCCTCGAGCGCGGCGCGAGCGTCGAGGGCGACGCGCTGCTCGTGGCCACGGGCCGCCGGCCCAACATCGAGGACCTCGGGCTCGAGGCGGCGCGCGTGGCCTACACCCGCGACGGCATCGTCGTGGACGAGCACTGCCGCACCAACCGGCCGCACATCTTCGCCGCGGGCGACTGCACGGGCGAGTACCAGCTCACGCACATGAGCGAGCACATGGCCAAGACGGCCGTCACCAACGCCGTCCTGCGCGTGCCCGCCACGCTGGACCGGGCGCACGTCTCGTGGTGCACGTTCACCAGCCCCGAGGTGGCGCAGCTCGGGAAGACCGAGGCGCAGCTCCGCGAGGCCGGCGCGGCGTTCGAGGTCTACCGCTTTCCCTACCGCCGTGTGGACCGCGCGCTGACCGAGGGCGTGCCGACGGGCCAGATCAAGGTGCTTGCCACGCGCGTGCGCGGGCGCATCCTCGGCGCGAGCGTCATCGGCGAGCGGGCGGGCGAGCTGATCGGCGTCTACGCCGTGGCGATGAAGAACGGCGTCTCGCTGCGCCAGATCGCCGACACCATCTTTCCCTACCCGGCCTACTCGCTCGGCGCGCGGCGTGCGGCCGACCAGTGGTACATCCGCTGGCAGTACCCGGGCCTCGTCCGCGTGCTCCAGCGCGCGTTCGGCTACCGGGGCACGCTGCCCCCGCCGCCCTCGGAGGATCGCATCGTCTAGGCCGGGGCCGGACGGGCCGAGATCAAACGGGGCTGCTCCGGCGGAACTTGGGAAACCGTGAGTCCGGCGGAACTTGGGAGACCGTGAGGAGGAGCCCGGAGGACAGGCGCCCGTATCATGGCGCGTTTCCGCCCGCCGCCGCCCGCCGTGACGCTCACGACCAAGCAACGCGCCCACCTGCGCAGCCTCGCCCACCCGCTCAAACCCGAGTTCCACGTCGGCAAAGAGGGCGTGACGGTACCCGTCCTGCGCGCCATCCGCGACGCGCTGCGCACGCGCGAATTGCTCAAGGTGCGCGTGCTCGAGGCGGCCCCGGAAGACGTCCGCGCGACGGCGGCGGCGCTCGCCGAGGGGATCGAGGACAGCGCGGTCGTGCAGACGGTCGGGCGCATCGTCACGCTCTACCGCCCCGATCCCGACGCGCCGCAGATCCGCCTGCCGAAGTAGGTCGGACAGGGCGCGGCAGGCTCGGACAGCGGCGCGGAGGCCTGCGCGGAAGGCGCCTCCGCTACGGGACCTCCGCCCCGGCGCAAGACCCTTGCCTCGGTGCGTAACCTCCACCGCGCTTCGTGCTCCGCTTCGCATGCTCCTCCGAGACCGCGTCTTCTTCATCACCGGTGCCAGCCGCGGCGCCGGCGCTGCCCTTGCCCGTGCCGTGGCGCGAGAGGGCGCCGCCGTCGGCGTGAACTATCTCGAACGGGCCGAGGCCGCCCGAGGCGTCGTGGAGGGCATCGAGGCCGAAGGCGGGCGGGCGCTCGCCCTCCGGGCCGACGTGACCGACGAGGCGGCCGTCCGCCAGGCCGTGGACACGCTCGCCGAGCACTTCGGGCGCCTGGACGGGGTCGTCAACAACGCCCTCCCGGCCTACGCCTTCGACCCCGCGGCCTCGTACGTCAGGCTCGAGACCCTGGACTGGGCCGACGTGGCACGGCAGGTGGAGGGCGCCGTCCGCGGCACGATCCACACCGTCCGCGCCGCCCTCCCGCACTTCCGCGCGCGGGGCTACGGGAAGGTGCTCAACGTGTCGAGCAACCTCGTCTACCACCCCGTCGTGACCTACCACGACTACACGGCCGCCAAGGCCGCCCTCGTGGGCCTGACGCGGACCCTAGCCGCCGAGCTCGGGCCCGAGGGGGTCCGCGTCAACCTCGTCGCCGGCGGATTGCTCGAAACGACCGACGCGAGCGCCATGACCACACCCGAGGTGTTCGCCTACGTCGCCGGCGCGACGCCGCTGCGAAAGACGGTCACGCCGGATGAGTTCGCGCAGGCGGCCCTCTTTTTCCTCTCGCCGCTCTCGGACGCCGTGACGGGGCAGTCCCTCTCGGTGGACGGCGGCCTCACGATGCCTTAGCGCGAGGGCAGGGCACCCCGCAGCCCTGGGCAGCGTTCACCTCCCTCGCATGCTAATCAACTCCATGCGCACCCCTGAGCGCGCTCCGCTCCGCCTCACCCGTCTCGCCGACCAGGAGGACGCCGGGCACCTCCCTGGCACGACGGCGGCCGAGCGCCTCGGGGCGATGTGGCAGCTCGCCCTCGACGCGTGGGCTTTCCGAGGCGACCCCGTTGCTGAACCCCGACTTCCACGACATGTTATCCGCCTTCACCGAAGAAGGCGTTGAGTACCTGCTCGTCGGGGCCTACGCGCTCGCGACGCACGGGTACGTGAGGGCAACGGGGGACATGGACCTCTGGGTACGCCCGGAGCCCGGGAATGCGCGGCGCGTGCTGCAGGCGCTCCGCCGGTTTGGGGCCCCGACGGCGGGCCTGAGCGAAAGGGACTTCGAGGCGCCTGACGTCGTGCTCCAGGTGGGGGTGCCCCCGCGCCGGATCGACGTGCTCACGGGGGTGGACGGGGTAACCTTCGAGGAAGCGTGGCCGGAGCGGGTGGAGGTGGAGGTAGCGCCCGGGCTCCGGGTGCCGGTAATCGGTCGAGCCGAGCTGATCCGGAACAAGGAGGCAACGGGTCGGCCGAGAGACCGAGCAGACGTGGAGGCCTTGCGTGGGGGTGAGGCGCCACGGTGAGCCCGGGACGCGATGGGTCTTCCGTCCCTCCTCTCGCCGCTCCCGGACGCCGTGACGGGGCGCCCCCCATCAGTGGACGGAGGCCTCACGATGCCCTGAGGCCTCGGGGGCAGGCCTTACCTTAGTCTGCACACGCAGCCTCACCCACCATGACCCTGACCGCTGCCTTTCAGAAGGTGCCCGAGGGCTACATCGCGTTCGTGGAGGAGATTCCGGGGGCGAACATGCAGGGGGCTACGCTCGACGAGGCTCGGGAAAACCTCCAAGAGGCCGTTGCACTCGTGCTTGAGGCAAACCGCGCGCTCGCGGAAGAGGAGCTCGGCGGGCGGGACGTGATCCGGGAGCCGCTGCCACTCGCGGCGTGAAGCGGGTAGACCCTGTCCACCCCTCGCTCGGCACGGATGTGAGCTGTTGCGTGAGGGCGGGCGGCACTCGGTGTACGTGAACCGCCGAGCGCGCAAGAGCACGGCGGTCCCGAGGCATCGCGAGATCAACGAGCTCCTGGCTCGCAAGATCTGCAAAGACCTGGACGTGCCTCAGCCGTAAGGGTGGGAGGAGAGGCCATCAGGCTGCTCGGGGCAACGCTTCCACCTCACGGGCGATGCGCTCGCCCGCTGCGTCCGTGGCGATCTGGAGGTCGTAGTGCGCTTGCAGGCTCATCCAGAGCGCCGCGCTCATGCCCAGGTAGCGCGCGAGGCGTAGCGCCGTGTCCGCCGTCACGGACCGCTTGCCGTGCACGATCTCGTTGATGCGCCGTGCCGGCACACGCATCGCGAGGGCAGCCTTGTTTTGCGAGAGGCCGAGCGGGCCGAGAAACTCCTCGGCGAGAATCTCTCCGGGGTGGACGGGTGGGAGGGCGTGTTCAGGCATGAGCGTCAGCGGAACCGCTGGGAGGAGAGGGCCCTACCGCCCGTCCCCGCGGTAGACGAACACCCGCCCGTCCTCGCGCCGCCCCGGCCCGATCCCCGGCGCCCCGACGACGAGGTTCGGCCCGTCCGCCGCCACGGCCCACCCGAAAAACTCCCCGCTCTTCTCCGCCTCCCGTTCGACCACGTGCGAGGGGCCCCACACGCCGGCCGCGTCCGGGCGGAACACGAGCACGGCCCCCCGGCCTTTACGCCGAAGCTCCATCCCCGCCGCGATCCACCCCTCCCCGACCGCGATGTTACCCCCGATGTGATCCCCGTCCTGAGGGTCCGGGTGGGTCAGGAGAGCTCTCGGTGCGAGTGTGGCCGCGTCGTAGAGGTGTACCTCCTCGACGGCCCCCGTCACGACAAGGTTGCCCTGGAGGTAGAGCGGGGCCCCCAGATAGCCCTTGCTCTCCTGGCGCTGCCGTCCGTGCACGGTTGCCCTGTGAGCCCATGCGCCGTTCGGACTGCGCTCGTAGGAGAGTACGGCGCCGAAGCTGTACGCCCAAGGGTCGTACCCCGGAGCATCGGGGTCAGACATCGCCCCCGGGGCACCAACGACGAGGCGGTCACCCTCGGTCGCGATCCACCCGCCGAACGACATGTAGAGCACGCCGGGAGACTTGGGGGGGGTGACCGTCTCCACGATCGTCCAGCCCCCGTCCTGCTTGCGGTAGACGTAAACGAGGTCCCGCCCCGGATGTCCGACGAGCAGGCTGCCGTCTTCGCTGAGGGCGACTGCGCCTCCGAACCCGGTGTCGCGCCAGGGCTCCGGCGAGGGGGGTGGGTCCAGGCGGAGGGGGGGCCCCCACCCCGAGCCCGCCCTCTCGTAAACGAACACGGCACCGCGGTGGTTGAGCGTCCCAGGGGCGCCCAGGACGAGCACCCCGCCCTTCGTGTCCATGGCGTTTGCGAGGCCGAACATGGCTTCGGCGTGAGGCCGAGGAGACCGTAGCGTGACTTCCCGAGCCCAACCCGACCCGGCCCGGCCGTACACCGTCACCTCGTCGCGGGCCGAAGCTGCCACGAGCATCCGCTCGCCCCGGACGACGATCCCGCGCCCGAAGAACCCCCCCCGCCCTTCGAGCACCTGCACTCTGTCTGCGCCGGTTGCTGGTCCTCCATCACAGCCAGTTAGGGACCAGAGGAGCAGCGCGAGCGCGAGAGCGGCCAGGGCGCCGAACAATATTTTCATTTTGTGTGACAGGAGGGTGTGCGGACGGCAGCGGATGTCCTAAAATAGGGTTTCACACTCCTCATTCAACCCCTTTCACACCATGACTACACCGCTACACCGCTAAATATACAGCTTTTATGCTGACCCTGCTCGTCGCCCTCTCTGCCTGCGACGGGAATGCCCCCGCCTCCACTTCGTCCTCAGCACCGAGCACGGCTAGCGCCACCGCCACGGGTACGACGGATCCTGAGGTCAGCGTCGAGGCCACGAGCGGGCTCCTGTCATGGGCCGACCTATCCGACGAGGAGCTTTGGGCGAAGGTGGCCCCGAGTGGGGGCCATGTCCTCGTCGGCCTCTCCGCGCCCGGCGTGGGCCGGGCCATACGCGCAGGCATAAGCCTCCTGAACGAGGGGCAAGAGCGGGCTGCAGTGCAGGCCGTGCAGAGGTCCACAATCACGCTCACGCGGGAGTACGACCGGATCCCCGTCGCCATGCTGAAGGTGAGCGGCGCGGACGACATCCGGTTCCTCCGGTTGAGCCCATTCGTCTCCTATGTCGAGCCGGCCACATTCGAGGCGCTGCCCCAGAGCGGCAACTCGTGCGAGGATTGGGGCATCCAGGCGGCGGGGACCCGCCTGCTCCCATCCGGCGACCGGATGTCTGTCCGCGTGGGCCGACGCTAGCCGCCATGACGTAGTACGGGCGTGGCGACGTGCGCCGCAGGCCGGTGCCGGTATCCGCGTGAGTGTCATTGACACCGGGCTGAGCCATTACCAGAGTCAACTGAACACGTTCTTCGCCACGGGCCAGAGCGCCGGGCGCACCCGTCGTGTGGCGAACACCCGGCAGACCCCGAACACCCCAGTCGCGTGGCACGACGACCACGGGCACGGGACCGGCATCATCGGGCTAGCCGCCGCCCCCCAAGACGGCCGAAGCCTCACGGGCATCGCTTACCGGGCCGACGTGCACGCTATCCGAGCTATCGGCGACGTCGTCGTCTACAGCAACGATGTGAACGCGGACATCATCACGGCCGTGCAACTCGCGGGCGCTGAGGAAAACATCATCAACCTCGCGTTCGGCTCGCCCTATCACTACAACAGCCTCGAAGACGCCATCAACAACGTCATTGCGATGAGGTGGGATCAGAAGGTGATGTTTATCGGGGCCGCCGGGACCCAAAACGCCGTCACTAACTTCTTTACGTACGACCGCGTGGTCTTCCCGGCGAGCCTGCCCAACGTGATCGCGGTCACGGGCGTCGTGAATGGCCCGGTCGACCGCTGCCGGAACTGCCACAGCGGCGGGAAGGTCGAGTTTTCCGCGTACACCTGCACTGAAACCACGCCCGTCAACGACGGGGACTCCCTCCGCCTCATCGGGGGCAGTTCGGGCGCGACCGCCTCCATCTCCGGGATCGCCGCGCTCCTTTGGGGGGCGAACCCAACGTGGCGACGGGACGATGTGCTCGCGGCGATGCGCCGGGGCAGCGTGCTCACCGCGAAGGACCCCCAGATGGGATGGGGCGCCATCAACGCGTATAAGGCGCTCGGCGGCCTCTACGCCGTCTCCATGGCCGCCCCTGGGGAGACGATCACCTCATCCGGGACGTATACGTGGCGGCTCCAGCGGAACGGCGGGACCGGCCCGTTCACCTACCAGTGGAGCCACGGCACGCCCTCCGGTGACGAGATGAGCCTGTACGTGGACACGAGCGGGCAGTCGTACGAGCTCACCGTCCAGGGCTGCGCCACGGACGCGTTCGACGGCGTGCAGGCGTGCACGACGAGCACGGTGTACGTGCAGGGGGACGAGGGCGGCATGTGCGGCCCCGGCCTCATCTGCATGGGCGACTGACCACTACCACCTGCAGAGGGCGGGCCGCTGCCTGAGCGGTCCGCCCTTTGCTGTCCACCAACCCCACCCTACTGAACGCCCAGCTATGCATCGTACCTGCCAGGCGGCCCTCAGCGCCGCCCTCTTCCTCGCCCTCTCCGGCTGCGTCTCCACGGCCGGCACGCTCGACTCTTCCGCTGACCGGCTCCGTCTCAACGAGCGGGCCGCCCGGCAGACGGCCGCCGTCACCCTCGCCTCGGGCGAGACGTTCCGCGCCCACGGCTTTCGGGTGGACGCCGATGAGGCCTCGTGGACCAACCCCGCGACGGGGGAGGTCCAGACGTTCGCGCGGGGCGACGTGGCCCGCGTCCGGTTCCTCCGCCACGGGCGCGGCGCGCTCGAGGGGGCCGCGATCGGGGCCGTGGCCGGGTTCGCAACGGGAGCCACGCTTGCCCTCCTCCCTCAGGGCGACTGCGCCCCCGAGGTCCCGTTTTCGTGTGAGCCCTACGCGCGGGCCGGGTTCTACGGGGCGGCGGCCGGGATCGTCTCCCTGGTAGGGGGGGGCCGGCGCTGGCGTCTTGTTCCCGAACAAGCTCGTCTGGGAGGGCACGCCGCGCCGCCGCCCCTGAGCGACAGGCTCGCAGAGGCCTCTGCGGCTCCCCACCGAGGCCTCCGCGTCAGGCCCCCCCGAGCACGTCCGCCAGGACGGCCGCGAAGTGGCACACGCTCCCGCCGAGCACAAACAGGTGCCAGATGGCGTGCGCGTACGGGATGCGCCGGCTGAGGTAGAACACCGTCCCAGCCGTGTAGAGCACGCCGCCCGCCACGAGCCACGCCAGCGCCGACGGCGCGAGCGCGCCCAGCATCGGCTTGGCCGCGACGATCACGAGCCAGCCCATCGCCACGTAGAGTAGCGTCGAGAGGCGCTGCAGGCGTCCGGTGAAAAACAGCTTGAACACGATCCCCGCGAGCGCCAGCCCCCACACCGTCCCGAAGAGCGCCCAGCCCCACACCCCGCGCAGCCCGAGCGTAAACGGCGTGTACGTGCCCGCGATGAGCACGAAGATGGCGCAGTGATCGGCGATCTTGAGCCGCGCCTTCACCTTCGGGTGCGGGACGGCGTGGTAGAGCGTCGAGGCGAGGTAGAGTAAGAGCAGCGACGCCCCGAAGACCGAAGCGCCCACGACCTGCCACACGTCGCCGTAGATGGCCGCGAGCGTGATCAGGACGGCGCCGCCGCCCGCGCTTGCGACTGCGCCAAGCCCGTGCGTGAGCGCGTTGACGATTTCCTCGCGGAGCGACGGAACGGGAGCAGCAGAGGCAGTCATAAGGCCGGAACGGGGGACGAGGCCGCACAGGGGAGCAAACTAGGACGCACGAAGGTAGTTTCGACACGCCGCCAGCGAATATTCGCCGGAAGCCCCTCCGGGACGTGCGGCGATCGCCCAGGATCGCTCGCCTAGGATAGCTTCCGTCACAACTCCTTCCTGTGCCGCTCATGCGCCGCCTTGCTTCTCTCGGGCTCACCGCCCTGCTCCTCACTCCGAGCCTGCTGCTCGCCCCAGCGCTCGCTGCGCAGACCACGCCCGCCGCCGATTCGCTCCGCGCGGCCGATCTCGGTGCCGACGTCGTCGTGACGGCGAGCCGCCTGCCGGACGCGCTCCGGCAGACCGGGCGCCACGTGACCGTCCTCACCGCCGCTGACATCGCCGCCGCGCCCGCGCAGGCGCTCGACGAGCTGCTGCGCTTCGCCGCGGGCGTGCAGACGACCTCGCGCGGCGCGCTTGGCGTGCAGAGCGACTTCTCGATCCGCGGCGCGCCCTTCAACGGTGTCCTTTTCCTTGTCGATGGCGCGCGCTTCAACGACCCGCAGACGGGACACTTCCAGAGCTCGTTTCCGGTCCCGCTCGCCGAGATCGCGCGCGTCGAGATCCTCCGCGGGCCGGCGGCGGCCGTCTACGGGCCGGACGCGCTCGGCGGCGTCGTGCACGTGATCACGCACGCCGGCGCGGGCACGGCCGGCCGCGCCGCGGCGCTCGAGGCGCTCGGCGGCGGCGAGCGCACGGCCCGGCTCGCCGCAAGCGCCCGCACGGCGCCCCGTCCGGGCGCCACGTTCACGGCCGCGCTCGACGCGCAGACGACCGACGGCCAGGCCATTCGCGACGCCTCCGGCGCCCCCGTCGTTGGCTCCGCCGGGCCGGTCCGCACCGACTTTCGGCGCCTCGCCGGCACGGCCGCCCTCGCGGCCCCGCTCGGCGCGGCCCGCCTGAGCGTGCGCGCCGCCGCCGACGCGCGCGACTTCGGCGCGTTCCAGTTCTATTCGCCCTTCGCCTCGGACACGGCGCGCAGCGACGCGGCCATGCTCTGGGCGCAGGCGCGCCTCGAGCGCACCGCCGCCGCGCCCGGTCAGACCGCCTGGCGCGTGCACCTCGCCGGGCGGCGCCACCGCAGCCGCTACGCCTTCAATCCCGTCACGCCCGCCAACGAGCACACCAACGGCCGCCTCGTGCTCTCGGCCGACGCCTCGCGCGCGCTCTCGGCCGCGCTCACGCTCTCGGCCGGCGCCTCCGCCGAGTGGCGCGGCATCGACTCGAACAACCTCGGCACGCACGCCGACGCGGCCGGGGGGGCGTTCGCGCTCGCGCGCTGGATACCCGCCCCCCGCCTGACGCTGACGGCCTCGGCCCGCCTCGACGCCGATCCCGGCTTCGGCCTCGAGCCGACGCCCATGCTCGCGCTCGCCTACGCCGCCGCGCCTGCGCTCACGCTCCGCGCCACGGGCGGACGCGCCGTGCGCGCCCCGACCTACGTCGAGCGCTACCTCAACACCGTCCGGCCCCGCAACGACGGCAACCTGGGCAACCCGGACCTTCGCGCCGAGCGCGCCTGGAACGCGGAGGCCGGCGCCGACTTCTACCCCGCCCCGGGCCTCGCCCTTCGCACGACCGCCTTCTGGCGCCGCACCGACGACCTGATCGACTTCGCCCGCCTGACGCCCGACGCGCCCTACTTCCTCGCGCAGAACGTGCTCACCGCCACCGCCACCGGCCTCGAGGCCGACGCCACGCTGCGCCGCGGAGACGCCGCCGGCCGCTCGGCCGCGCTCGACCTCGGCTACGCGCTCACGCGCGTCACGCTCTCGGGCGCGCAGCCGGGCGCGGTCTACAAGTACGCGCTCGGGCACGCCCCCCACCGCCTGCTCGCGCGCGCGCGCGGCACGTCCGGACGCGCCGAGGCGGCCCTCGAGGCGCTCTACACCGCGCGCGTGGCCCTGCCCTCATACGGGCTGGCCAACGTGCGCCTCGGCTACCGCCTCGCGCCCGCCGTGCGCGCCCACCTCGACGTGCGCAACGTCACCGGGACGGTCTACACCGAGGTCTTCGGCGCGCCCATGCCCGGGCGCACCTGGCTGGCCGGCCTCCGCCTCGGCCGCTGACCGCCCCCCGACGCCGCCCGCCCGTCCCGACGCCGCCCGCCCGTCCCGACGCCGCCCGCCCGCCATGCGCTTCGCCCTCTGCCAGCTCAACCCGACCGTCGGCGACCTCGCCGGCAACGCGCGGCGCATCCTCGCCGCGGCGCGCCGCGCCGCCGAGGCCGGCGCCGACCTCGCCGTCTTCCCCGAACTTGTCGTGACCGGCTACCCGCCGATGGACCTGCTCGAGCGCCCGGCGTTCCTGGACGACGTCGAGGCCGCCGTGGCCTTCCTCGCGCGCGAGGCGCCGGCCGGGCTCGGGCTGCTCCTCGGCGCGCCCGTGCGCAACCGCAGCGGCGTCGGCAAGCGGCTCTTCAACGCGGCCCTGCTCGTCGAGGGCGGGCGCGTCGCCGCCGAGGCGTACAAGGCGCTGCTGCCCACCTACGACGTCTTCGACGAGTACCGCTACTTCGAGCCCGGCGCGGCGTGCGCGCCGGTCGTCTTCCGCGGCCTGCGCCTCGGGTTGCACCTGTGCGAGGACCTCTGGAACAACGAAGACCAGGCGCCCTACCACCTCTACGCCGCCAACCCCATCGACGCGCTCGCGGCCGAGGGCGTGGACGTGTTCGTGAACCTCTCGGCGAGCCCGTTCGCCGCCGGCAAGCCGGCCGAGCGCACGCGCCTCATGGCCGAGGCCAGCCGCGAGCACGGCGTGCCGTTCGTGTACGTCAACCAGGTCGGCGCCAACACCGAGCTCATCTTCGACGGCGACAGCCGCGTGCACGGGCCCGACGGTGCCGTCCTTCGCCGCGCCACGCCGTTTGCCGAGGACCTGCTCGTGTGGGACCTCGGCGACCACGCGCCACCCGGGGCCGATCTCGCGGCCGAGCCCGAGCCCGTCGCTGCGCTGCACGACGCGCTCGTGCTCGGCATCCGCGACTACGTGCGCAAGACCGGCGAGGGCGTCTTCCCGAAAGCCCTGCTCGGCCTCTCGGGCGGCATCGACTCGGCCGTCACGTGCGCGCTCGCCGCCGAGGCGCTCGGGCCGGAGCGCGTCGTCGGCATCACGCTGCCGAGCGCCTACTCCTCGGCCGGCTCGGTAAACGACTCGCGCACGCTCGCCGAGAACCTCGGCATCGCCTTCCACGAGATCTCCATCCGCCCGGCCGTGGACGCGTTTACGGCCATGCTTGGGCCACTTTTCGAGGGCACCGCCGAGGGGGTCGCTGAGGAGAACATCCAGAGCCGCGCGCGCGGCGTGACGCTCATGGCCGTCTCCAACAAGTTTGGCTACCTGCTGCTCACGACCGGCAACAAGTCCGAAATGGCCGTCGGCTACGCGACGCTCTACGGCGACATGTCCGGCGGCCTCGCCGTGCTCGCCGACGTGTTCAAGGGCGACGTGTACGCGCTCGCCACGTACATCAACCGCCGCGCCGGGCGCGAGGTGATTCCCCGGAGCACCCTCACCAAGCCGCCCTCGGCCGAGCTGCGCCCCGGCCAGGTGGATCAGGACTCGCTGCCGCCCTACGACGTGCTCGACCGCGTGCTGCGCCGCTACATCGAGGACCACGCCGATGTGGACGCCATCGCGGCCGAGACGGGCTACGCGCGCGCGCTCGTCGCCCGCATCGCAGGTCTGGTAGACCGCGCCGAGTACAAGCGGCGGCAGGCCGCGCCGGGCCTGCGCGTGAGCGGCAAGGCGTTCGGCCTCGGGCGCCGCCTGCCCGTCGTGATGCAGCGCACGGCCGTGCCTGGCAGCGCCGTGCCTGGCAGCGCCGTGCCTGGCAGCGCCGTGCCTGGCGCCGCCTAGGGCGGGCGCCACCCGGAGCGCCGCTCAGCTCTGGCGCAGCGCGAGCCGGATCAGCTCCTCCGCCGACTGCACGCCCGGTTGCTCGCGCAGCGCCTTGCGGAGGCGTTTCTCCGCCTCGGCGCGCGTCAGCCCGAGCGCCTCGAGCCCGGCGCGCGCGTCGGCGCGGGCCTGTGTCGTCTCGGCATCGCCGGCGCCGAGCGCGCCCGGCGCCTCGAGCCCGTCGAGACGCGCGAGGCGGTCGCGCAGCTCGACCACGAGCCGCTCGGCCGTCTTGCGCCCCACACCGGGGATGCGCGTCAGGAGCGCCGCGTCGCCGGCGAGGACGGTGTCGCGCAGGTCCGCAGGCGACATGGCCGAGAGCGCCGCGAGCGCCATCTTCGGCCCCACGCCCGAGACGCCCGTCATGGTCTCGAAGAGCGCGCGCTCGGCCTCGGTGGCGAAGCCGTAGAGCACGTGCGCATCCTCCCGGACGACGAACGTCGTCAGCAGGCGCGCCGGACGCCCCACGTCGGGCAGGCGGTCGTAAGACGAGGCCGGGATCAGGATCCGGTAGCCCAGGCCGCCGGCCTCCAGGGTAACTTCGGTGGGCTTCTTCTCGGCCAGCGTGCCGGCAACGTACGCGATCACGGGCGTCTCGGTCGGGAGGAGGGACAGGCCGCGCAAGCTACGGGCGCGCGGCGCCAGCCCCCCGTCACCCCTTCCGCCAGTCTCGCATGCCTCGCCCGCTCTCGTTCGCCCCCGACGCTGCGCTCGAGGCCGCCCTGCGCCTGTTCTGGAGCCGCGGCTTCGAGGGCACGTCGGTGCAGGACCTGGTCGAGGCGACGGGCCTGAGCCGGAGCAGCCTCTACGGCACGTTCGGCGACAAGCAGTCGCTCTACCTGGCCGCGCTCGAGCGCTACGCGCGCCGCTCCGGCGGGGCACTCTACGCAGACCTGGCGCGCTCGTCGGCGCGGGAGGGGATCACGCGGCACCTGCGCCGGATCGCCGACGCCGGCGCAGACGACCCCGAGGGCCTGCGCGAGGACGCGCCCGGGGACAGCGCCATGGGATGCTTCGTCGTCAACGCCTCGGCCGAGCGCGCGCCGCACGACGCCGAGACGCACGCCCGCACCGCGGCCTCGCGCGACGGCATGCTGGCGGCCTTCGAGGCCGCCGTACGCCGCGCCCAGACCGCCGGCGAGATCCCGGCCGAGCGCGATGCGCGCCAGCTCGCGGCCTTGCTCACGGCCACCGCCTACGGCTTGCGCGTGCTTGCGCGTACCCGTCCGCCCGCCGAGGTGCTCACCCGGGCAGCCGCGGCAGCCGTGGACGCGCTCGGCTGACGCCCGCACTCCGGCCGCCGCACGGACGTCGTGCGACGGCGTAACACTGGGCTAATTGCTCGCGGCTAGCTTCCACCCGTTCGCCCTGCCGCGCCCTCCATGACCGCCTCCCCCGAGCCGCCCGCCACCGTCCTGCTCGTCGACGACGAGCCGGACCTGCTGGAGCTGCTCCAGTACGCGCTCGAGACCGAGGGCCTCCGCGTCTTCGTAGCCCGCGACGGCGTCGAGGGCCTCAAGGTGGCCCAGGCCGAGCGGCCGGACGTGCTCGTCGTCGACGTGATGATGCCGCGCATGGACGGCGTCGAGATGACCGCGCGCGTGCGCGAGGACGCCAACCTCCGCCTGACGCCCATCCTGATGCTCACCGCGCGCACCGACGAGCGGGACGAGATCGCCGGGCTCGATGCCGGCGCAGACGACTACCTGCCCAAGCCGGTCTCGCCGCGTCTGTTCGTCACGCGCGTGCGCGCGCTGCTGCGCCGCGCCGAGCGCGGCGCAGCAGCGCCCACGGGCCAGCTCCGCGTGCACGACCTCGTGATCGACCGCGAGCGCTACCTCGTCGAGCGCGTCGGCGGAGATGCGCCCGAGACGTTCCGCCTGCCGCGCAAAGAGTTCGAACTGCTCTACTTCCTGGCCTCGCACCCCGGGCGCGTGTTCACCCGCGAGGAACTGCTCGACGCCGTCTGGGGCCGCGACGTGTACGTCGTAGACCGCACCGTAGACGTGCACGTGCGCAAGGTGCGCGAAAAGCTCGGCAGCGCCTACATCGACACCGTCAAAGGCGTCGGCTACAAGCTCGTAGACACGCTCTGAGCGCCTCGCTCTGAGCGCCTCGCTCTGAGCGCCTCGCGCGGAGACATGGCCCCGACCGGGGGGCACCGGCCGCGGCCGCGCCCCTGGCCGGGCCTCTCGTACCTTCCGGCGGTTTGCCCTTCGGTAG
>JBKBRC010000021.1:0-45070 GCA_046292345.1 Rubricoccaceae bacterium | reverse complement strand
CAGCAACACGCCTTTCGTCGGGGCGCCGCTCGTGGGGCGGGCGTGGGCCATTGTCAACAACGGACAGTTCGTCGAGGCGGCGCCGTGAGCGCGCCCGTGGCGCCGCGAGCCTCGCAGCTGCGGGCCGCTCGGCTGCAAGCCGTCACGCAAGCCGCTACGCCATGAGTACGCAGATCGCCTGGCTTCTGCTGATCGTCTCGGGGCTGCTCGAGACCGTCTGGGCCGTGGGCCTCCGCTACACGGAGGGCTTCACGCGCCTCGGCCCGAGCGCGTTCGTGATCGGCGCGATCGCCATCAGCATCTACGGCTTCAGCCTCTCCGTGCGCGTGCTGCCGGTCGGGACGGCCTACGCCGTCTGGACGGGCATCGGGACGCTCGGCGCGGCGGTGTTCGGGATCGTCGTGCTGGGCGAGCCGCGCACGGCGGCGCGCCTGGTGTGCATCGGGCTGATCGTCGCCGGCATCGTCGGGCTGAAGCTCTTCGGCGGCGCCCCCGATGGCGCGCCGCCGGCGCTCTGACGGACGCGCGCGGCGGCCCCCGGGGTGAGTGCGGCGCATCCGTACTTTGGAACGTCCCCGCGCCGCGCCGCTCATGACCCCGCCCATCCCGACCTCGGACGCCCTCGCGCCGGACGCCCTCGCGCCGGACGCCCTCACGCCGGACGCCCTCGCGCCGGACGCCCTGCGCGCGCAGACCCTCGGCATCGACGCGCTCGTGGAGACGCCCTTCGGCGAGCGCCTGCTCGTCTACGCCGACTACACGGCCAGCGGACGTCATCTCGCTTTCGTGGAGGACTACCTGCGTAGCCTCGCGCCGCTCTACGCCAACAGCCACACCGAGGACAGCCTGACCGGGCGCACGGCCACGCACCTGCTGCATGAGGCCGAGGCAGCCATCAAGCGCTGCGTCGGCGCCGGGCCCGGGGGCAAGGTCGTCTGCGTCGGGGCCGGCTCCACGGGCGCCATCCACAAGCTGCAGGAGTTCCTGGGCGTGGCTGTGCCGCCGGCCACGGCGCGCGTGCTTGCCGAGACCGCGCGGGCCGCGGCCGGCACCGACCGCTTCGAGGCGCTCCTGGCCGAGCTGCGCGCGCGGCGCCCGGTCGTGTTCGTCGGGCCCTACGAGCACCACTCGAACGAGGTCACCTGGCGCGAGGGGCTCTGCGAGACCGTCGAGGTAGACCTCTGCCCGAACACGGGCGGCGTGGACCTGGCGCACCTCGAGCGCCTGCTCGCCGACGCGCGCTACGCCGGGCGCACGCGCGTCGGCTCCTTCTCGGCCGCCTCGAACGTGACCGGCCTCGTCGCGCCCGTGCGCGCGATCGCGCGCATGCTGCACCGGCAGGGCGCGCTCGCGCTCTTCGACTACGCCGCCGGCGGGCCTTACCTGCCCATCGTCATGGACCCGCCCGGGGACCCCGAGGGGGCGCTCGACGCCGTCTTCCTCTCGCCCCACAAGTTCCTCGGCGGTCCCGGCGCGGCCGGCGTGCTCGTCTTCCACGAGCGGCTCTACCCGCGCGAGCTGCCTCCGAGCGTCGGCGGCGGTGGCACGGTGGACTATGTCGGGCCCGAGGGGCACGATTTCACGGCCGATATCGAGGCGCGCGAGAAGGCCGGCACACCGGGCTTCTACCAGACGCTCCGGGCCGCGCTCGCCCTGCTCGTCAAGGAGGCCGTCGGCGCCGACGCCATCCACGCGCGCGAGCATGCCCACCTGACGCGCGCGCTCGCGCGCTGGGCCGCCGAGCCGCGTCTGGACGTGCTCGGGCCGCGCCGCGCCGAGGGGCGGCTCGGCATCGTCTCGTTCAACGTCGCCGATGGGCAGGGCGGGACGCTCCACCCCAAGTTCGTCACCGTGCTCCTCAACGACCTCTTCGGCATCCAGAGCCGGGCCGGCTGCTCATGCGCCGGGCCCTACGGGCACCGCCTGCTCGGTATCGGCGCCGACACGAGCGAGCGCTACCGCGCGGCCATCCGCAAGGGCCGGCACGGCATCAAGCCGGGCTGGTGCCGCGTGGGCTTCCACTTCACGATGGACGACGCCGAGGCCGCCTTCGTGGCCGAGGCCGTCGCCTTCGTGGCCCGCCGGGGCGCGTGCTTCCTGCCGCTCTACGCCTTCGACGTTGCCTCGGGCGCGTGGACGCACCGCGAGGCCGTGCCGCCACGGCGGGCCTTCTCGCTTGCGGCCGCGCTCGGCGCGCCCCCGCCGGCGCCGCCGGCGCCGCAGCCTCCCGAGGCCCGCCGCGCCCGCTACGCGTCCGCGCTCGCCGAGGCCGAGCGCCTCGCCGAAACGCTCGGCGAGCCGGCCACGCTCCGCCGCCTCGCCGACGAGGACGTGCCAGACGTGTTCTTCGCCGTCGCCTGACCGCGTGCCGCGTGCGGCGCAGGTAGCTTGCCGGCCGTCCGCACCGCTCCCGCCTCATGTCTCGCCTCTCCGTCGGCGTCGTCTTCGGCGGCGTCTCGCCCGAGCACGAAGTCTCTGTCATCACGGGGCTGCAAGCTGCCGCCGCGCTCGACCGCACGCGCTTCGCGCCCGTACCGGTCTACGTCGGCAAGAGCGGCGTGTGGTACACGGGCGAGGGCCTGTTCGAGATCGCGCGCTACCGCGACCTGAACCGCGTCATGGCCGAGGCCACGCCCGTCCACCTCGCCCGGCGCGAGGGCGGGCGGGCCGCGCTCGTCGGGCCGCGCCGGGGCCTCTTCGGCAAGCCGCTCGAGGCGGAGGTGGACGTGCTCCTGCTCGCGCTTCACGGCGGGGCGGGCGAGAGCGGCGCCGTGCAGGGGCTCTGCGAGGCCACCGGCGTGCCCTACACCGGCAGCGGTGTGCTCGGCAGCGCGCTCGGCATGGACAAGGTGCTCACGAAGATGCTCTGCCGCGACCAGGGCATCCCGGTCGTGGACTGGGTCGCGTTCCGCGAGCACGAGTGGACGGGCCAGGAGGAGGCGCGCCTCGACGCTCTCGAGGCCGCCCTCGCCTACCCGGTCGTCGTCAAGCCGGCGCGCCTGGGCTCGTCCATCGGCATCGCCAAGGCCGACACGCGCGCCGAGCTGGACGCGGCCGTCGAGGAGGCGCTGCGCTACGACGACAAGATCGTCGTCGAGCGCGCCGTGGCGCCGCTGCGCGAGGTCAACTGCGCCGTGCTGGGCACGCCGCACCGGGCCCGTGCGAGCGTGATCGAGGAGCCGGTGCGCACCAACGGCGAGCGCCTGCTCACGTTCCAGGAGAAGTACCAGCGCGGCGGCGGGAAGGCCGGTGCCGGGGCCGGCGCCTCTGGCGGCGGCGGCAGCCAGGCGCCGCGCGGGGCGGGGGCCAAGGGCAACGGCGCCGCGGCCGGCATGGCGTCGCTGGACCGGCTCATCCCGGCCCCCCTCCCCGAGGCCACCGCCGACGAGGTCCGCCGCCTCGCCGTACTTGTCTTCCAACTCTTCGAGTGCTCGGGCGTGGCGCGCGTCGACTTCCTGCTCGATGCCGAGGGGCGGCCCTACTTCAACGAGATCAACACCATCCCGGGCTCGTTCTCTTTCTACCTCTGGGACCCGGCAGGCCTGCCGTTCGACGCGCTGCTCGGGGAGATGATCGAGCAGGCGGTGGCGCGCTACCGCGAGGAGGGCGGGCGCATCCGCTCCTACGAGACGAACCTGCTGGCGACGGCCTCGTTCGGCGGCGCGAAGGGCTGAGGGCCGGCTCAGTCCGTCATCAGGCGCCGCTCGATCTCGTCGGCGACGCGTGCGAGCTGGGCGTCGTCCATGCCCGAGAGCACGTTCTTGAGCGCCCCGCGGATGCCCCGCAGCGCCACGTCGAGCGCCGCGCCGACGGCCTTGCGCGTCACGAAGCCCACGCCGAGCGTCTCAAGGGGCTCGCGGAAGTGGTAGCGCAGCGACTCCGCGCCTGTGTCGTAGATGAACTCGAATGCAGCCTCGGCGCGCTCGCGGCGGGGGGCATCGGAGCGGAGCAGGGCGACGACGTCCGGCGAGCGGGCGGCGAGGTCGTCGGGCAGCGGCGTAGCGAGCAGCGTGGGCATCAGCAGGAGAGCGTCAGAGCCGGGGCGTCAGAGCCGGGGCGTCAGAGCCGGGGGCGGAGGTCGGTGAAGAGGTCGTCGGCGAGCGAGGGGGCGGGGCGGGGGTCCGTGCGGATCGTGACGGCGCCATCGGCGCGCGTCTTCCGGGCCGGGAGGCGGAGCGCGCCACGGCGGGCCGGGAGCTCGGCGGGGTCGTCCCACGTCCAGCGCACGGCGACGGAGTCGCCCTGGAGCAGGTACGTCCAGGCGACGAGGCGCCCCGAGGCGCGGTCGGCGTGTAGCCAGTAGCGGTCGCCCGGTGTGAGGCCGACGCCCTCGAAGGCGAGCGCGAGCGCCTCCGTGTCGGCCGTAGCCGAGTCCGGGGCGAGCGCGCGCGTCACACCCGGATCGCGCGTCTTGAGCGGAGCCAGCAGCCAGTACGTGTCGTTGATGAAGCGGCGGTAGCCCTGCGCCAGGCGCGCCGCAAGCGCCTCGCCCGAGAGCGGGGCCCCGTTGATGGCCGCCTGGCCGGCCGGAGCCTCGGCGTTGAACGTGCCCGGGTCGAACACGGCCACAACGGTCGAGTCCCGCCCGGCGGGCCACTCGACGCGGTAGCGGTTCGCGCGGCGGTCCCAGAGGTGGCGGGCACGCATCGCCTCGGCCGTGTCGCGCAGCACGACGAAGTCGAAGCGGAGCACGTCGAGAGCGTTCCAGGCGGCGAGGCCGCCCGAAGCGTCCGCGATGCGGCGGGCGAGGGCGTCGGCCTCGGTCTCCGCCGGCGCGCAGGCCGCCGGGAAGAGGATGGCCGGAAAGGCAAACAGCACGAGCGCTGCGAGCGGGGTGCGGGCGACGGGGCGCATGGATTGGGTGCGAGGGCAACACAGCGTACGCACGCGCAGCCTTTCAGGCTCGAGAGCCCGGGATACCGGGGTGCATCTCACTGTACTGCAAGGTTTTTCAGGACTTCGTTGACAAAGTAAAATAGGATTTCCCGGACTGAGAGGGGGGAGACGAGGGAGGTGGATAACTTTTGTGTTCGTTCAGCTTGCGCGGCGCGCCCCGCATATCCGTATTTAAAACAGCTCGCCGGCCGGCCCCGCCCGGCGCGGGCTGGATCTTTGACCCTCAGCCGTTGCCGACGACCTCTCCGGGCGTCCGTGTTGCCCGCAGGGCCAGGCCCGTGCGCGCCGTACGGCGCGTCGGTTGCTGGACCCCCTCCGAGCTTCCTTGCGGCGCGTCGCACCGTCGCGAGACGTGCTCTCGTCCGGCCCTCTGGCTCTGCTTGCCGCGCCGGCTCTCCGAGCCGAGCCGCCCCCCGCCGCCGCGCCGACCGGATTCTTCGCTGCTGAAGGCCGGTGCCGGAGGAGGGCCGGCGGCCCGCCGCAGGTCGCGGTGCGCGTGCCGATACGAGACGAGGAGAAGGCGCCCTGCCCGCAAGGGCCTTGCCCGCAAGGGCCTTGCCCGCAAGGGGCGAGCGGCGCCGAAACGAAGACCCGACGGCCCCGGCAACGGCCCGGCCCGAGTTGACGCTCCGGCGCCGGTCCGGTCACCGATCCAGAAGAGCCCGCAGGCACGAGGCGCCTGCGGGCTCTTCGCGTTCCGGCAAACACGTGAGCGTTTCGCGCGAGAATGCCGCGCGGCGCGAACCCCGGCTGCACCGGGCCGTACTTTCGACGTGCCCCGCCGCGGCGGGTAGCGCCCCTCCTCCGGCCCTGTCTCGCCAGTCCCCCTACCCGTGTTTGCTCCCGAAGGACGAAACCTCATCATTGGCTCGGCCGCGCTCGGCGCCACCCTCGCCGCCCTCGGGCGGCGCGTCGGCGGCCCGGGGGGGGCGGCGCTGGCCGCCACCGGCGCGCTTGCGGCTGGCTTCACGCTCTGGTTCTTCCGCGACCCCGAGCGCAGGCCGCCCGCCGACCCCGACGTGCTGCTCGCGCCGGCCGACGGGCGCGTGGTCGAGATTGTCGAGGAGCACGAGCCGCTCTACCTGGGCGGGCCGGCGCAGCGCGTCTCTATCTTCCTCTCGCCGCTCGACGTGCACGTCAACCGCGCGCCTGCGGCGGGCGTGGTCGAGTTCGAGCGCTACGTGCCGGGCGACTACCTGGTCGCGTGGCACCCGAAGGCGAGCGAGAAGAACGAGCGCTCGGAGGTGGGCCTGCGGCACGAGAAGGGCGTGCCGGTGCTGTTCAAGCAAATCGCCGGCGCCGTTGCGCGGCGCATCGTCTACGACGCGCCCGTGGGGCGGCGTCTGGCTGCGGGCGAGCGCTACGGCATCGTCAAATTCGGCTCGCGCATGGACGTGCTCGTGCCGCCGCACGTGCCGCTGCTCGTCACCGTCGGGCAGCGCGTCGTGGCGGGCGAGACTGTGATCGGCCGCATCCTGCCTGCACCGGAGGCATGAACGCTGGCCGCACGGGCGCCGGGGCCGCCGCCGCGCCGCGCCGCGGGCGCATGATTGCCCGCCGCCGGCGCCGGCTTCACCGCATTCCGCCGGTGGCCGTGCCTTCGGCGTTCACGCTGGGCAACCTGCTCAGCGGGTACTTCTCGGTCGTGCAGGCAAGCCTGGGCAACCTCGAGGTGGCCGCGTGGCTGATCGTGCTCGCGGCGCTCTTCGACGTCTTCGACGGCATGGTGGCGCGCTGGGCCGGCGCCGACTCCGCCTTCGGTCTCCAACTCGACTCGCTTGCCGACGTCGTCTCGTTCGGCGCCGCGCCGTCGTTTCTGCTCTTCTCGATCGGCCTGCGCGACTTCCCGGCGGGCGCGTTCATCTCGGCGCTGCCGGCCATCGCAGGAGCGGTGCGCCTGGCCCGCTTCAACACGCTCGCCGATGACGGCATCAAGAAAGACCACTTCGTGGGCCTGCCGATCCCGGCGGCGGCCGGCACCATCGTCGCGTTCATCCTCACCTTTCAGGACGACACGTGGTTTGCCGGCCTCGACGGCGGGCGCCTGCCGATCCTGCTCACGGTCGTCGTGGCGGTGTCGCTGCTGATGGTCTCGCCTGTGCGCTTCCCGGCTCTGCCGCAGCCCAACCGCCACAACCTGCGCGCCTACCCCAGGCGCTTCCTCTTCTTCGCACTCGGGCTCGTGCTCACGCTCACGCTGCGCGAAGTCGGGCTGCTGGTTATGGCCGCAGCGTACCTTTCGTACGGGCTGGGCGCGGCCGTTGTGTGGGCGTTCCGCGTGGCCACGTACGAGCCCCGCCGCTCGGGGGAGCCACCCGGCGAGCCGGCCGTGCCCCGTCCAAACTCCCCGCCCGATTCCTCGCACCCCCCGTCCTGATGTACCGCGTCGCCGTCCGCGTCACGCTCCGCCCGTCCATCCTCGACCCGCAGGGCAAGGCCATTGCCCGCGCCCTGACCGACCTGGGCCACGCCGACGTGCGCGAGGTGCGCACCGGGCGGGCCATCGAACTGCTCATCGACGCGCCCGACGCGGCCGCGGCCGAGGCGACGGCGCGCACGGCGTGCGAGCGCCTGCTCGCCAACCCGGTCACGGAGAATTTCGCCGTCGAGGCCGTTGAAGCCGTAGAGACGGCCGCGCTGCCTGTGCAGCCGGCCTGAGCCGCTAACGGAGCCCTCCGCCCCTTTCGTCCGCTCGCAGACCGACGCCATGCGCCCGTTTCTTGCGCATCCCGCCGATCCCGACGTACTGACCGAAGAAGCCGTAGCTACCACCGACGAGACGGCGCTCGATCGCCTGTGGCGCGTGATCGTGTTCAACGACGACGAGCACACGTTCGACGAAGTGATCGTGCAGCTCATGCGCGCGACCGGCTGCTCGGCGGCTCGCGCCGAGCAGCACGCCTGGACGATCCACACGCAGGGACGCGACCGCGTCTTCGAGGGCGAGGTGGAGGAGTGCCTGCGCGTGCAGGACGTGCTGCGCGAGATCGAGCTCATCACGCAGATCGAGGGATGACGGCCCGCCCGGGCGCGGCGACGCAGGCGGCACCCGGGGCGGACCGCTACCGCGCGCTCGCGGCGGCAGCCCGTGCCGAGCCGCCCAAAACGAAGGGCTCCCGTTTCATCGGCGAGGCGTACCCGGTGACCTCCGAGGAGGAGGCGATGGCCGTGCTCGCGGCCGTGCGGCGGCGCGAGCATGCCGCCACGCACCACGTGTGGGCCTACCGCCTCGGCCCGGCCGGCGACCGGCAGCGCGCCAGCGACGACGGCGAGCCCGCAGGGTCCTCCGGCCCGCCCGTC
Source organism: Rubricoccaceae bacterium (assembly GCA_046292345.1). Lineage (GTDB taxonomy): Bacteria > Bacteroidota > Rhodothermia > Rhodothermales > Rubricoccaceae > JBKBRC01. Next base: position 36,874 of record JBKBRC010000021.1, on the reverse strand, counting down.
CTGCGCGAAATTGCCGGGCGCGGACTGACCGATACGCTCGTCGTCGTGACGCGCTACTATGGCGGGACGAAGCTCGGGACGGGCGGGCTCGCGCGCGCCTACGCCGAGGCGGCGGCGCGGGCACTGGACGCAGCGCCGGCCGAGTGGCGGGTCGTACGCGTGCCCGTGCCCGTGCGCTTCGGGTTTGCAGACACGGCGGCCGTCCTGCGCGCCCTGGCCCTAGCCGGCGCCGAAGCCGGCGAGACGGTGTACTCGGCCGACGGGGCGTCGCTGCGGGCGCTCGTGCCCCGGTCGCGTGTCGCCGCCCTCGGGCGTGCGCTGGCGGAGGCTACCGCCGGGCGGGTGCGGGTGGAAGCCCGGGCGGCCGGCGAAGACTGACTGCGAGAGACGCCCGGCACCCCGCGGCACGTCTGGCGTTCAGAGCGGCCCGCTCAGCATCGCCGCCACCCCGTGCACCGCGCTTCCGAGACTGCCCGAGTTGCCGTGACCGTGCTCGACCGCGCTGCGCGAGTCGGCTTCATAGCCAAAGGCATCGTGTACCTGCTCATCGGCGGGCTCTCGGTGCGGGCCGTGAGCGCCGGGCGCGATGCCAAAGGGCCGGCCGGAGTGATCGAGGAACTGGTGGACGCGCCGCTCAACGAGGTGCTGCTCGTGGCGACGGCCGTCGGGCTGGCGTGCTACGGTCTGTGGCGCATCATCGGGTCGGCGCTTTTCCCGGCCGACGGCGAGGGCGGCCTCAAGGGATGGAGCAAGCGCCTCGGCTACGTCTCGACCGGCACGACGCACCTGCTCTTTGCCGGCTATGCGGTCTACCTCGCGCTCGGCTATGACGCCGGCGAGGGCGACGGCGCCGAGCAGGCGCTGACGGCCGTCGTGCTCGCGTGGCCGGGGGGCGTGTGGCTCATCGGCGGGCTTGGGGTGGCATTCTTCGGCGTGGCAGGGTTCCAGCTTTACCAGGGCTTCGTCAAGGACCCGCTGGAGCCGCACCGCACAGCCGAGATGAGCGAGGGCGAGCAGCGGCTCGCGTGCTGGGTGGCGCGGGCCGGGCTGGCCGCGCGCGCCGTCGTGTTCGCGATCATCGGCGCGTTCCTGGTGGTCGCAGCGTGGCAGACGGACCCGGACGAGGTCCGCGGTCTGGGCGACGCCCTCGGCGAGGTCGCGGCGCAGCCCTACGGCACGGCACTGCTCGTCGTGACGGCGCTCGGGTTCGCAGCCTACGGCGTGTACTGCTTTTCGCTGGCCCGCTACGCGCGCTTCGACACGTCGGTGGGCCGCGTCGTGGAGGGGCGGCCGGCCGACGGGTGGGCATGGCCTGGGGCGGGCACTCCTGCGCGCGAGCGCTCCTGAACGCGGGCAGCCCTGCGCGCGTCCTAGGCGGCTGAGGAAGCCATGAGCGTGCGCATGGCCTCGGCGGCGAGGCCGTCCACGCGGTTGTTGTCGGCGTCGTCTGCGTGTCCTCTGACCTTCACGAAGCGGACGTGATGCGCGCGCGTGAGCGCCTCGAGCCGCTCCCAGAGGTCGCGGTTCTTGACGGGCTGCTTGCCGGCGGTCGTCCAGCCGCGGCGCTTCCAGCCCTCGATCCAGCGCTCGTTGAAGGCGTTGACGATGTAGGCGCTGTCCGAGTGCACGTCCACGCGGCAGGGCTCTGCGAGCGCCTCGAGGCCCTCGATGACGGCGCGCAGCTCCATGCGGTTGTTGGTCGTCTCGGGCTCGGCCCCGCTCAGCACGCGCTCCCGCACGTCGGGTGGGGTGCCGGTGCGCAGCAGGGCGGCCCAGCCGCCGGGGCCGGGGTTTCCGGAGCAGGCGCCGTCGGTGTAGAGCGTGACGTGTTTCACAGGCGTGGGACCGGACCGGTTGCGAGCGGCGCGCGCTGCGCATTCACGGCGGATAGGCAGCGCGCGCGCGGCGGGTCGCCTAAGTTACCCGGCCCCCCCGGGTCCATCCGCACGCGCCTGTGAAGTTTGTCGATTACGTCACCATCACCGTCCGCAGCGGCAAGGGCGGCGCGGGCAGCGCGCACTTCCGCCGCGCCAAGTACGAGCCCCACGGCGGCCCCGACGGCGGCGACGGCGGGCGCGGCGGCTCGGTCGTGCTCGAGGGCGACCCGGCGCTCTACACGCTGCTCGACCTGCGCTACAACCGCCACCACTTCGCCGAGCACGGCAGGCCGGGCGAGGGGGCGCTCAAGACAGGCAAGTCTGCCGAGGACGTCGTGCTGCGCGTGCCGCTGGGCACGGTCGCGCGCGAGACCGGCACCGGCGCTTACCTCGGCGAGATCACGCGCGCCGGGCAGCGGCTCGTGCTCGCCCGCGGCGGACGCGGCGGGCTGGGCAACAACCATTTCAAGAGCCCCACCAACCGCGCGCCGCAGTACGCGCAGCCGGGCGAGCCGGGCGAGGAGCGCGAGGTGACGCTCGAGCTGAAGCTGCTCGCCGACGTCGGCCTGGTCGGCTTCCCGAACGCCGGAAAGAGCACGCTCATCAGCAGCCTCTCGGCGGCGCGCCCCAAGGTGGCCGACTATCCGTTCACGACGCTCGAGCCCAACCTGGGCATGGTCTACCTCGGCGACTACCGCTCGTTCGTGATGGCCGACATCCCGGGCCTGATCGAGGGCGCGAGCGAGGGGCGCGGCCTGGGCACGCGCTTCCTGAAGCACGTCGAGCGCAACGCGGTGCTGCTCTTCTGCGTCCCGGCCGACACCGAGGACGCCGCGGCCGATCTGGGCGTGCTGCTGCGCGAGCTCGAGGCGTTCAGCCCGCACCTGCTCGCCAAGCCGCGCCTGCTCGCGCTTACGAAGATGGATCTCGTCCCGCCGGACCTGGCGCCGACGTGGCTCGGGAGCATCCGCCAGAGCCTGCCCGCAGACCTGGAGCTGTTTCCGATCTCGGCCGTCGCGCGGCAGGGGCTCGAGCCGCTCAAGGAGCGCCTGTTCGCGCTCGTCGAGGCCGCGCGTGCCGAGGCGCCCGTGGGCCCTGAGGCGCCCGTGGGCCCCGAGGCGCCGGCATACGCGGTCCGTTGGCGCGACGATCCGCCGGACGAAGCGTCCCGCGACACGGGGGGGGGAGACGACGGCGAGGAGTGAGACCACACCGGCGCAGCGCCCCTCAGGGCACCGCGCCGGCGTGCGTCGTGGCGCAGGCGCACCGGGCCAGCCGCAGGGCAGACCGAGAGCTCGGCCCGGCGGGTCAGACCGGCGGGTCAGACCGGCGGGTCGGCGGGCGTGTTGGGGTTGTTGATGCGCTCCTGGAGCGGGAACGGGTAGAAGTTGCGGTTGCGCACGAACGGGTTGCCTGCCGCAGGCCCGGGCTGCCCGAGACGCCGCTGGTCGTTGAGCCGCAGGCCCTGGAGGTAGAGCTCGGCGGCGCGCTGGTAGTAGATCTCTCCGAGCAGTGCGGCCTCCGTCACCGCGCCGGCGTAGGGCGGCAGCCCAGCGCCGACCCCGAACGGGTCCTGCGCGGCCGTCTTGGTACGCACCGCGTTGAGCTGCACGACGGCCTCGGGCAGGCGCCCGAGCCGGACGAGTGCCTCGGCGCGGATGAGCGCGAGCTCGCCCGGAAGAAACGTCGGGAGAGCGACCGGCCGGCCGGCGGCGAAGAAGCCCGCGAGCGGATCGGTCGGGAAGCCGTTGGGCGTGCTCGTGCCACCGGGTGTGGGCGTGGTGTAGATCGCCACGCGCGCATCGCCGGGCTCAACGCTGGGCAGCCCGAGGTTCTCGCGCGCGGCGTAGCTCGGCGTGCCGACGAAGAAGGCGTTGAAGATGGGGTTGGGCGCCAGGTCCGTGTAGGCGAAGCGCGACGTGGCCGTGCCCACGCGGTCGGCCGCGTCGATGGCCGCCTGGAAGTTGCCGGCGAAGAGCTCGTAGCGCGCGCGGTAGGCGCGCACCGAAGCGAGCAGGTTGAAGCCCTGCGGCAGCGTCGCGTTGAAGGCCGCGTTGGGGGGCGTGGCCGTGAGCACCTGCTCGGCCTCGGCCAGCAGCGCCGCCGCCTGCGCGAACGCCTGCTCGCGCGGCACGAACGCCGCGCCCGGGCCGGCCTGCACGGCCACGTGCGTGAAGTTCTGCGCCAGCCCGCCGATGGCCGCCGCGCGGTAGAAGCTGGCCAGCGCGACGAGCCCGCTCCGCAGCGCCGGCTCGACCGTCGGCACGGTCTCGGCGCCCTGCCGCACGCCCTGCGCGAGCGCCATCACGCGGTAGAGGCTGCTGTGGAGCGCCCCGACGCTGTTGTTGGTGTTGGGCAGGTTGCCCATGCCCTGCTCGAGCTCCTCGAGGTTGATGAGCGTGCGGTTGATGGCGATCTCGCGTGCCGTCACGGCCGGCACGAGCACGAGCGGCGCGTACGCGTCCACGTTGTAGAGGCGCTGCAGGCCCACGGCCGAAGCGAGCAGGCCGTCGCGCGTGCCGAGCGCGTCGGCGTCGTCGGCCGCGTTGGGGTTGACGGGGTCGAAGTCGCAGCCGCCGAGGGCGAGCGTGACGGCCAGGGCGAGCCCGGCCAGCACCGACCGCCGCGCGGCGCGGGGGGAGAAGAGACGTCGGAACATGGGGAGTCTGGGGCGGCGGGCGTCAGAGGGAGGCGGAGACGGAGAGGCCGAACGTGCGCGGGATGGGCGTCTCGACGAAGTCGAAGCCGCGCACGGTCGTGCGCTGGCCGCCCACGTTCACCTCGGGGTCGTAGCCGGAGTAGTTGTCGAACGAGAGCAGGTTGCGGCCGTAGGCCGAGACGCGCAGGCCCTGCACGCCGGGCGGGAGGGCCGCGCCCGGTACGCGGTACGTGAGCGTGAGCTCGCGCAGCTTCACGAACGAGCCGTCCTCGATCCAGTGCTCGAACGTGCCGAAGAGGCGCTGGAAGTGCCCCGGCAGCACCTCGCCCTCGATCTCGCGCTGGTAGTCGGCGAGCGTGCCGAAGTTGGGGTTGGCCGCCAGGCGCCGCGTGAAGTTGAACACGTCGCCGCCGACGGACGCGTCGAGCTGCACGCGGAAGGCGACGCGCCCGAACTCGAGCTCGTTGATGAACGAGCCCGTCCAGTCCGGGTTGGGATCGCCGATGACGCCGGCCGGCCCGGCAGGGGCGAAGTAGACCTGGTTGCCGCTGGCATCGACGAGGAAGCCGCCGGGCGTGCGCGTGGCCGGCACGAGCACCGGCTGGCCGTTCTGCACGAGCGGCACCGGAACGGGCCCGGAGCGGTCCACGGCCTGCCCGAGCAGGTTGCCGTCGGCGTCGCGGCGGTACGTGGAGCCGTAGAAGACGCCGAGGGCGCGCCCGTTGACGGCCGCCGTGAAGCCGCCGAAGGCGTCGGGGAACTGCAGCACCTGGCCCTCGATGCCCGAGACCACGTTGCGGTTGGTGGCGAACGTGGCCGTCATCGTCCAGGCAGCCGTGTTCGTGGCGACGGGCTGCGCGCGCAGGAGCACCTCGAGGCCGCGGTTGGTGAGGACGCCGATGTTCTGGAGCTGATTCGAGAAGCCCGTCGTGGGCGCGAGCGAGCGGTTGAGCAGCAGGTCGGTCGTGCGCTGGCTGTAGTAGGTCACCTCGAGGCCGGCGCGCCCGCCGGCGAGCCCGAGGTCGGCGCCGACCTCGATCTCGCGCTGCCGCTCGGGGCGGATGTCGGGCTGGCCCTGCTGCGTGGCCGGGTAGAAGCCGGGCAGGTTGTTGTACGTGACGGGCACGTAGCGGTTGAAGCGGTCGAAGGGCCCGATGGCCGTCAGGCCGCCCGTCTCGCCGTAGCTGGCGCGCAGGCGGGCCGTGGGGAGGATGCCGGCGAGCGCGCCGCGCCAGAAGGCTTCGTCTGAGACGGCGTAGCTGGCGCTCACCTTCGGGTAGGCGTTCCAGCGGTTGGCCGCACCGAAGGCGCTCGAGGCGTCGACGCGCCCGGCGGCCGTCAGGAAGAGGCGCCCGGCCACGCCGAACGTCTGCTGCGCGAAGAGGCCCGCCACGACGCGCTGCGCGCGCGTCTCGCCCGGCGCCGCCGGCACGGCCACGCCCGCGATCGTGCGCACGCCGACCGGGATGTCGGTGCCCTGCGCAGCCACCGACGCCGAGCGGTCCTGCTCGACCGTGCCGCCGATGAGGGTCGTCGAGGCGACAGCGCCCAGGCGCGTCTGGTAGCGCGCGCGCAGGTCGTGGTTGACGAGCGTGCTCGTGAGCTCGGCGCGCCGCGCGAAGCCGGCCGGGAAGCCCGGCGCCGTCGTGCCGCGCGGGATGAACGCCGTCGCGGCCTGCTCGTACGTGTCGAGCCCGAGCGTGTAGTCGAACCGGAGAGCCGGCGAGGCGACGTAGCTCGCCTGCACGTCGCCCGTGAAGCGGTTCGTGCGCTGCCGGAAATCGTACACCTCGACGACCTCGAGCGGGTTGGCGAGCACGAGGCCGCGCCCGTAGACGCCCGTGACGGGGTCCGGACGGATGTCGACGGTGTTGGGGCCGAAGATGAAACCGGTCAGCGCGCCGTAGTTGGCCGCCAGGCCGCCGTTGGGAATCTCGGAGCCGCCGCTCGAGGCGTACGCGCCGCCGACGGAGAGGCGCAGCGCCCGGCTGAGCGCCTGCCCCACGCGCGCGCGCGCGCTCACGCGCTCGAACGCGTTGCCGCGCACGATGCCCTGGTTAAGCAGGTAGCCGCCCGAGACGAAGTAGGTCGTCTCGGCCGTGCCGCCGCTGACCGAGAGGTACTGCTGCGTGCCGAGCGCGCCGCGGAAGATGTCGTCCTGATAGTCGAAGCGCTGCACCTCGGTGCGGCCGGCCACGCCGACCGGCCGCGAGAACGGCGCCCGGTTGACGGCGAGCCGCTTGCGCAGCGCGCTCTGCGAGACGCTCGACTGGAGCGTCACGCGTGGGGCGCCGGTCTGGCCACGGCGGGTGAAGATCTGCACGACGCCGTTGTTGGCCCGGCTGCCGTAGAGCGCCGCGGCGGCGGCCCCCTTGACGACCTCGACGCGCTCAATGTCCTCGGGGTTGAGGTCTACGAGGCGGTTCTGGCCACCGCCGCCGAGGTCGATCAGGTTCGGCGACGAGTTGTCCACGATCACGCCGTCGACGATGTAGAGCGGATCGGCGGAGCCGAGCACGGTGCCCGTCCCGCGCAGGCGGATCGAGACGCCGCCGGCGGCGGCGCCCGAGTTCTGCTGCACGACGACGCCGGGGAGCTTGCCCGCGAGCGCCTGGTCAACCGAGCGCGGCGCGGCGGCCTGGAGGTCGCGCGCGTCGACGGTGCCGATCGTGTTGCCGAGCTGGCGGCGCTCGGTCGGCACGCCGGTGCCCGTCACGACGACCTCGTCGCTGCGCAGCACGTCTTCGGCGAGCCGCACCTCGCCGAACGAGACCACGGCGGCGGCGCCGAGCACGAGCGGCCGCCGCTCGGTCCGATAGCCGGTAAAGCTGACCCGCAGCGTGTACGTGCCCGGCGCGAGCGTAGCCGAGAAGCGGACCTGCCCGTCGAGGTCGGCCGCGGCGCCGGCGCCCGTGCCTTCGACGAGCACGGTCGCGCCGGGGAGGGGGGCGCCCTGGCGGGCGTCGAGCACGCGGCCCGAGAGGGTGTAGGACGTTTGTGCAGCGGCGCTCGCGCTTGCGCAGAGCACGAGCAGGAGGGCCGCGTGGCGGAGAGATCGCATGGTGGGAGGAGGTGATTGGTCGGCCGGAAGCCCTTCCGGTCGGGACAAACTTACCTGTGGTCTCGGGCCGCCGCCGCCGGCCGATTGCGTCGGTGGCAGCGTCAGGGTCTGTGCGCGCCCGACCTGCCCTCGTTTTTGCCCCCCGCCTCGTGTCTGATCTCTTCGGCCCCGCCTCGCCGTCTGCCGCCCCTCCTGAGCCTCGGCCCGCGGGCGAGGCAGAGCGAGAGGCCCTGCTGGCACTCACGCTCGCGCCGGGCGTCGGTCCGGGGCGGCTGCGCGCGCTGCTGGCCCGCTTCGGCTCGGCCGAGGCCGTGCTGGCCGCGCCAAGGCGCGCGCTTGAGGGCGTAGGCGGCGTGGGCCCGCAGACGGCGGCGGCCATCGCCGGAGCGGGCGCGGCGGCGGGCCGCCGCGCCGCGCAAGCGCAGCTCGCGCGCGCGGCGCGCGTGGGTGCACGGGCGGTCTTCCTCGGCGAGCCCGACTACCCGGCGCTGCTCGCGCACATCTACGATCCGCCGCCGCTGCTCTGGGTGCGCGGCCGCCTGGCCGCGGCTGAAGATGCCGAGGCCGTCGCCATCGTCGGCACGCGCCGCGCGACGCCCTACGGCGAACGGGTTGCGGCGCACTTCGCCTCGGGCCTGGCCGCGCGCGGCGTGACCATCGTGAGCGGTCTGGCCTACGGCATCGACATCGCCGCGCACCGCGCGGCGCTCGAGGCCGGCGGCCGGACCGTCGCCGTGCTCGGCTGCGGGGTGGACCGCGTCTACCCGGCGCGTCACGCCCCGCTCGTGCGCCGCCTGCTCGAGGCCGACGCCGGCGCCGTTGTCTCGGAGCTTCCTCTCGGCGCGGCGCCCGACGCGCCCAACTTCCCCCGGCGCAACCGCCTCATCGCCGGGCTGTCCCGCGCGACGCTCGTCGCCGAGGCGCACGAGGGCGGCGGGGCCCTCATCACGGCCTTCATGGCGCTCGAGCAGAACCGCGACGTCTTCGCCGTGCCGGCGCCGGCCTTTGCCGAGGCGCAGGGCACGAACCGGCTCATCCGCGAGGGGGCCGCCGCGCTCGTCACCTCGCCCGAGGATCTGCTCGCCGATCTCGGCGGCGCGCTCGCTGCGCAGGTCCCCGCTGCCGGGTCTGCGCCTCCCGACCTCAATGCGGCCGAGGCGCGTCTCCACGCCGCGCTCGGGCCCACGCCCCGCACGCTCGACGCGCTCTGCGCCGAGACCGGGCTCGACGCGTCGTCGGCACTCGTGTACCTGCTCAGCCTCGAGTTCAAGGGGCTCGCGCGGCAACTGGCAGGCAAGCAGTTCTTCCGCCCCTGAGGGTTTCGGTCCGCTCCCGAGGGTCTCGGCTCCGGCTTGTCCGCCTGGAGAGGCGCGCCCTGGCCGGGGCGCTGCAACCGGAGGCGCGCCGGGGGGTTTAGCCTCCGCTACCCGCGCGCCCACCCGGGCGCGCGCTCGCTCCGAAGCGCCCCGATCCGTGCTGGCTGCCGCCTACCTCGTCCTCTGCGTCCTGGCCGCCCTCGTCATCGCCGCGACGGCCCTGCCGCTCGTGCGGAGGCCCTACTGGTGGGTGCGCATGTTCGACTTCCCGCGCGTGCAGATCGCTGCGCTCGCCGTCGGCGTCTCGGCGCTGCTGGCCACGCTGGCCGTCGTCAAGGGCCGCTACTCCGGGCTCGACGGCGTGCTGCTGGCGCTGCTGGGCGTGGCGACATTCTACCAGGTCGCGCGCATCCTGCCCTACACGCGCCTGTGGCGCCGGCAGGTCGTGCCTGCGCGTGAGGGGCTGCCGCGCGCGCAGCGCCTTCGCCTGCTCGTCTCGAACGTGCGTATGGACAACCGCGACGACGCGCGCTGGCTCGCCGTGGTCCGCGCCGCCGACGCGGACGTGGTCCTGGCCGTCGAGACGGACGCCTGGTGGGCGGAGCGTCTGGCACCGCTCAAGGCCGACTATCCGCACGCGGTCGAGGTGCCGCAGGACGACACGTATGGCCTGTGCGTTTACTCGCGACTGCCGCTCGAGGACGTGCGCGTCGAGCACCTCGTCGAGCCCGACGTGCCGAGCCTCTTCGGCGCGCTCCGCCTGCCCTCGGGCGCGCGCGTCTGCTTTGTGTTCCTGCACCCGCGCCCGCCGCGCCCGGACCTGCAGCAGGGCTCGCACCTGCGCGACGCCGAGCTCGTGCGCGCCGCGCGCCGCGTGGCCGAGATGGAGCGCCCGGTCGTCGTCGCGGGCGACCTCAACGACGTCGCCTGGAGCTCGACGACGCGCCTGTTCCAGAGGCTCTCGGGCCTGCTCGACCCGCGCATCGGGCGTGGGCTCTACGCCACGTTCCACGCCGACCACGCCTGGCTCCGCTACCCGCTCGACCACGTGTTCCACTCGGATGAGCTGGCGCTCGGGCACCTCGAGCGCCTCGGGCACGTCGGCTCGGACCACTTCCCGATCCTGATCGAGCTGGCGCTCGACGACGTGCGCGCGCGCGGTCAGAACGCGCCCGCAGCCGACGCCGACGACCGCGGCCGCGCCGCCGAGGCCGTTGAGGACGCGCGCGCCTTCCTGGCCGACGAGACAGACGAGGAGCGCGCCGAGCGCAAAAAAGCCGATGTCTGAGCCGCCCACACCCGCCGCCCCCCCGCCGGTCCCGCCTCGTACGCCGGCATCCTCCGCCGGCCGTCCCGACGCCGAGCGGCTCGCAGCCTACCGCGCCGCCTTCGACGTCTCGCCCGGGCTCGTCTACCTCGACCACGCCGCCATCGGGCCGCTCGCGCGGCCGGTCCGGGCGGCCGTGGCGGCGCACAACGAGACGCGCGGCACGACGGCCCCCAACGACTTCGAGCGCCTGCTGCCGGCGCTCGAGGGCGTGCGCGCCCGTCTGGGACGGCTGCTCGGCGTGCCCGCCGCGTGGACCGAGTTTGCGCCCAACACGTCCGGCGCGCTCGGCGTGCTCGCCTACGGCTACCCCTGGCGTGCGGGCGACCGCGTGGCCGTCCCCGCGTGCGAGTTCCCGGCCAACGTGCAGCCCTGGCGCCACCTCGCCGCGCGCGGCGTTGCGGTCGACTTCGTCCCGCACCGCGAGGGCACGTTCTCGCCCGACGACGTGCGCGCCGCACTCACGCCGCGCACACGGGTGCTCGCGGTCTCGTGGGTGCAGTTCCTCTCGGGCTTCCGCGCCGACCTGCCTGCGCTCGCCACGCTCTGCCGCGAGCGCGGCGTCTGGCTCTGCGTGGACGCCATCCAGGGCCTCGGCGCGCTCGCGTTCGACATGGACGTGCTCGGGGCCGACTTCGTCGCCTGCGGCGGGCACAAGTGGCTCGGCGCGCCCGAAGGCGCCGCCTTCTTCGCCGTCCGCCCCGCGCTCATGGACCGCCTCGACCCGCGCCGCGGCTGGCTCAACGGCCCCGTTGACTGGGACGCGTTCGACGACTTCTCGGACGCGCTCCACCCGACGGCTGAGCGCTTCCGCACAGGCATGCTCGCCGCCGGCCCGCTGCTGGGCCTCGGCGCGGCCCTGGACCTGCACGCCGCGGCGGGGGCGGGCGTCGTGGAGGCGGCCGTGCTCGAGGCCGCGCAGCGTCTCGCCGAGGGGCTCGGCCGCCTCGGGATGCGCCGCTACGGCCCGTCCGGCGCGCCCGCCTCGGGCATCGTGACCGTCGAGGCGCCCGACCCCGAGGGCCTCGTGGCGCACCTCGCCGCCGAGGGCGTGCAGGTCTCGCTCCGCAGCCGGCGTGTGCGCCTTGCCCCGCACGCGCGCACGGCGCCGGCCGAGCTCGAGGCGGCGCTTGCGGCCGTGGCTGCCTACGTTTCGCACGGGCGCTCCGCATAGCCTGCGCCAGGCGCTGCCGGCGGGACGCCGACGCCCGGATCCTCTTCCGGCCTGCGGCATAAACATGTCACCGCACACGCGCTGCGCCGAACGTGCGCCGCCGAACGTGCGCCGCCGAACGTGCGCCGCCGAACGTGCGGCCTCGGGCATACGCGGGATCGGTCACTTCGCCCCCTTTCGCCTCTGCGCAGCTCGGCTCCGTGCAGCCCTCTCCCGAACACGTCCGCGTCGTCATCGTCGGTGCCGGGTTTGCCGGGCTCGGCGCGCTCATCCGCCTGAAGCAGGAGGGGCACGAGGACGTGCGTGTGCTCGAGCGGGCGGACGCCGTCGGGGGCGTCTGGCGCGCCAACCGCTACCCCGGCGCGGCCTGCGACGTCGAGTCGCACCTCTACGCGCTCTCGTTCGCGCCCAATCCCGGCTGGAGCCGGCGCTTCGCGGGCGGCGCCGAGATCTGGCGCTACCTCCAGGGGCTCGTGGAGCGGTTCGGCCTCGCGCCGCACCTGCGGCTCGGGGAGGAGGTCACGGAGGCGCGCTGGGACGCGGCGCGCGCTCGCTGGCGCCTCGTGACGACCGCCGGGGCGATGACGGCCGACGTGCTCGTGGCCGCGCCCGGGGCGCTCTCGGAGCCCCGCCTGCCCGACCTACCCGGCCGCGACGCGTTCGCCGGGCAGGCCTTCCACACGGCCGCCTGGCCCGACGGGCTCGACCTGCGCGGGCGGCGTGTGGCCGTCATCGGGACGGGCGCCTCCGCCGTGCAGGTGATCCCGGCCATCCAGCCGTTCGTCAGGCGCCTGACGGTGTTCCAGCGGACGCCCGTGTGGGTGCTCCCGCGCCGCGACCGGCGCATCCCCGGGCGGCTCCGCCGCCTGTTCGCACGCGTGCCCGGCGTGCGTGCGGCCCTCCGGCTGCGGCTCTACGCCTGGCACGAGCTGCTCGGCCTGCCCTTCCGCCATCCGGCCCTCATGACGCCCGTCGAGGCGTACTGCCGCGCCTACCTCCGGTGGCACGTGAAGGACCCGGCTCTCCGCCGGGCGCTCACGCCGACGTACCGCTTCGGATGCAAGCGGCTCATGCTCTCAGACGACTACTATCCCGCGCTCGTGCAGCCGAACGTGGAAGTCGTGCCTGGCGGCGCTGTGGCGGTTCGTCCCGGCGGTGTCGTCGGGGCCGACGGCGCCGAGCGCCCGGCCGACGTGGTCGTCTACGCCACGGGCTTTCACGTCACCGACTTCCCCTTCGCCGCGCAGGTCTTCGACGCCGAGGGCGTCTCGCTGGCTACGCGCTGGGCGGGGCGCCCGCAGGCGTTCCTGGGGACGACCGTCGCCGGCTACCCGAACCTTTTCCTGCTCGGCGGGCCCAACACCGGCCTCGGCCATTCGTCGGTGCTGATGATGTTCGAGGCCCAGATCGAGCACCTCGTCGGCGCGCTTGCCCACCTCGACGCGACGGGCGCGGCGGCGCTCGAGCCCCTGGCCGCAGCGCAGGCCGCGTTCGTGGCCGAGATGGACCGCGCCTCGGCCGGCACGGTCTGGGTCGCGGGCGGATGCGCCTCGTGGTACCTCGACGCCGAGGGGCGCAACGCGGCCCTGTGGCCCTACGGCGTGGGGGCGTTCCGGCGCCGCGTGGCCTGCTTCCGCCCGGAGCCGTACCGTTTCCTGCCGCAGCCCGCGCCCGTCGATGCCGTCCCCGCCTGAGCCTGCTCCCGGCTTCGTGCACCGCCTCCGGGGCGCCCTCGGGCGCGGGCTGGCGCGGCTCCCGGAGGCCCTGCTCCGGCGCCTGCCCCCGGTGGTCGTGGACGGCCAGACGCTCGACCCCTCCCTCCGCCTTCTGCTGATGCTCCGCCCGGCGCGCCACGCGGCGCCGCTCACGCACGGGACGCCGGAGGCCGCCCGCGCCCGCCTACGCCGCGACGTGCTCGGGCTCGCCGGACGGCCCACGCCTGTGGGTGCGGTGCGCGAGCTCGTGCTTGCCGCCGGCCTTCGCGCCCGGCACTACGCACCACCGGCGGAGGGGGCCGACGCGCCGCTGCTCGTCTACTTCCACGGCGGCGGCCATGTCCTGGGCGACCTCGACACGGTCGATGAGCCGTGCCGTCTGCTGTGTCTGCACGGGCGTCAGCACGTCGTGAGCGTGGCCTACCGGCTGGCGCCCGAGCACCCTGCGCCGGCTGGCCTCGAGGACGCGCTCACCGCCCTCCGGTGGGCGCAGGCCCATGCCGCGCGCCTCGGCGCCGATCCCGGACGGGTGGCCGTGGGCGGAGACTCGGCCGGCGCCAACCTCGCCGCCGTCGTTGCGCAGCAGACGCGCGGCGACCGTCCGCCCGCGGCTCAGCTCCTGTTCTACCCGCCTACCGACCGCACGCGCGCCTACCGCTCGGCCCGGCTGTTCGACGGCTACCTGCTCCGCGTCGCCGACCGCGACCGCTTCCACGCCTACTATACGGCCGGGACGGGCATCCCGCCTGAGGATCCACGCGTCTCGCCGCTCTGCGCGCCTCGCCTCGGGGGCCTGCCCCCGGCTCTGGTCGTCGTGGCCGGCTTCGACGTGCTCCGCGACGAGGCCGAGGCGTACGGGGCCGCGCTCCGCGCGGCGGGCGTGCCGGCCGAGGTCGTGCGTGAGACGAGCATGCCGCACGGTTTCCTGCATCTCACCTCCGCGAGCCGCGCCGCGCGCGCGGCGGCCGTCGGCGCGGCGCGGCGCTGGCGGCGCCTTCTCGACCGATACGTGTCTGCAGGCCATGCCGACGCGGCTTGATCTGGCACGGGCCGTGGCCGTGGTCACGGGTGCGGCCGGGGGCATCGGCCGCGCGGTGGCGCTCGAACTGGCCGCGCGGGGCGCCGCCCTGGCCCTGGCCGACCGCGACACAGAGGGCCTGGCCGAGACCGTCCGGCGGGCGCAGCTGCTGGGGCCTGTCGTCACCGCGCACGCGCTGGATGTGACCGAGGGCGCAGCCACAGGAGGATTCCGCGACGCCGTGCTGGCGGCCCACGGCCGCGTGAGCGTGCTCGTCAACAACGCCGGCGCCGGCCTGGCCGGGCGGTTTGAGGAGACCTCGGAGGAGGAGTTCCGGTGGCAGATGGAGGTCAACCTGTTCAGCGTCGTGGCGCTCACGCGGGCGTTTCTGCCGGCGCTGCGCGCCGAGCCGGCGGCGCAGCTCGTGAACGTCTCGAGCCTGTTCGGGCTGATTGGGCCGGCCGAGCAGGTGGCCTACGCCACGTCCAAGTTCGCCGTGCGCGGGTTCTCGGAGGCGCTGCGCCACGAGCTCGGCGGCACGGGCGTAGGCGTGACGGTAGTGCACCCGGGCGGCGTGCGGACACGGATTGCGGCCGCAGCCCGTGTCGCTGCAGGCGCCGACCGCGCGCGCGTGGCTGCCATGCAGGCGGCGTTCTCACAACGCGCGCTCCGGATGCCACCCGCAGCCGCTGCGCGGCGCATCGTGCGTGGCATCGCGCGCCGCGAGCGGCGCGTGCTCGTGGGCGCCGACGCACGCCTGGCCGATCTCGTGCAGCGCCTTGCGCCGGGCGCGTACTGGGCGGCGATGCGTCCGGTGTTCGCCCGTATCACGCGGTAAGTGCCCTGTCGCAAAGGGCGCGGGGTCACGTCCTTCTGGCCACGCCTTCTGGCCACGCACGCAGACCGGGAACGGAAGACGCTCGCCCCTCGGAAGAGGCGAGCGTCTTGTCCGGCTCCCCGGACAGGACGTTGTTCGAACTGCTCAGCTGGCGCAGCTCTACGCCCTGCGGCCTCAGCTGGGTTCCCTCGTGGCGGTGTAGCGGATGGAGCGGCACGACTACACCGAGGAGCTGCGCCTGGCGCTGGCGGACGAGCGGGTGGCACGGGCTCTCCACACGGCGCTCCGGGACGTCCGGGTGCGGGCGCGCTTCGAGGAGCTCCGCGCGCGCGGGCTCTCCGTCGAGGCGGCCGTCGATGAGCTGCGGGGGCCGCACCTCGATGCATGCGGGCGGCCGTATTTCCTCAGCTCCGAGCGCGTGAGGGGGATTGTCTATCGGAAGCGCGTGGCGGCGCTCTCAAGGGAGCGGCGCCGGCTGGGGCGGCCGGAGCCCGATGAGGACGCCGACGGGTGACGACGATGACCTCGACAGGGCGCGGGTGGTGGCCTACGTTGCTTCCTCATCCGTCCAACAAGCACGAGGAGGTAGAGTCATGGCCGTTCTGAAGCAGGGCATCCTCGGCGGGGGCCGCAACGCCGTCGGCACCGTCGTCATGAGCAACTGGAAGGGGAAGGACGTCATCCGCGCGCGGGTGTCGCCGAGCAACCCCAACACGCAGGCGCAGCAGGCGGCGCGGGCGCTCTTCCGCGGCCTCGCCACACTGGCGACCTACATCATGGACTCGTTCATCCGCCCCTACTGGACGCGGTTCGAGAACGGGACCACCGCCTACAACGAGTGGATGCGGGCGAACCAGGCCCTCATGCGCTCGGCGCTCGTCCCCGGCAACGAGGACCCCGGCGTCTTCGACCCCATCAAGGCGCTCCTCGCCCGCGGCGGCCTCACCCCGGCCGAGGTGACCGGCGTGGCCGACGACGGCGCCGGCGACACCGAGGTAGCCTTCGACGGCGGGGCGGGCGAGGCCGGCGACGCCGTGGCCGTCGTCGTGCTCCGGAAGGCGGACGGCTCGCTGAAGGGGACGTACACCGGCTTCACCCGCGGCGACGGCTCGGCCGTGATCGCACTGCCGTATGCCGACCACGCGATGTACGTGTTCCACGTGCTGGCGTACCAGCCGGGCGACACCCCGGCCTCGACGGTGCTCGCGGTGAACTCGTCCATCGGGTTCGACGACGTCGGCGACCCCGTCATCGCGACGGCGGCCGACCGGCAGGCGGCCCTCGCCGCGGCGAACCAGGTGGCGGCCCCGGCGGCTCCGGCCGGCGCCCTCGTCTAACGTGATGGATCGGGTACGATCCAGTCGCCCCGCCCTCCCGCTCCCCGGGTAGGAGTTGAGTAGGAGCGGAGTAGGAGCCTTCCCGGAGCGGAGGGCGGGGCAAATCGTCGAGGGTAGCCGACGTGGAGGTGCTCGCCTACATCGCCTCGGCGGCGGCGGCCCTCAGCGGCGCCTACGTCGCCTACCAGCGGGGCCGGCGCGTCCAGCGCCGCGTGCTCGTCGACCTCGCCGCGGCCGTGGACCAGCGGACGGAGCGGCTGCTGGCCCGGCTCGACGAGCAGCTCGAACGGCTGGAGGCGCAGAACGTCGAGCAGCGGCGGCGCATCCGCGAGCAGGCCGAGCAGCTCGAGGAGGCGCACCGGCTGCTCCGGCGGATGAGGGAGGTGGTCTACCGCCTCATCCGCGAGCTGAAGAAGCACGACGGCGAGGGCGCCGCCCGGCTGGAGCGGGAGCTCCGGGAGGTAGAACGCCCGCCCTTCGACAAGGCTCAGGGACCGCAGGAATCCGACGACACCAACGAGAGGGAGTCATGAGGGGATGGATCTTCGTAGTGGTGGCGCTCCTGGTGAGCGCGGCGCTCGTGGCGGTGACGTTCGCGGCGGTGCCGGCGCTCTCCGGCTTCGCGGCGGGGCTGCTCAAAGCCGCACTGGCGGTGGGGGCGTTCTGGGCGTTCGACCGCTTCGTGCTGCGGGACCTCGACACGGTGGCGGAGCTGAAGGCGGGGAACGTGGCGTACGGGCTCATGCTCGTGGCGCTGGCGTTGCTGCTGGCGGCCACGGTAGCGACAGCCCAGCCGGTGAGCCGGCGCGCGGTAGAGGCGCCCGCACGCTCCGAGGCGGGGGAGCTCGCCGTCGGCATCGCGGCGGGGTACGTCGGCACCGTCGAGAAAGGTGGGGCGAACCGAGGCCCTGAGGTGGAGGCGTTTCAGCGGGCCGTCGGCATCCCGCCGGGGAGCGCGTGGTGCGCGGCGTTCGTCGGGTTCATCCTCGATGAGGCCGAGCGCCAGTCGGGGCGGCGGCTCGTGCCGGCGGTGCGGAGCGGGGTGGCGACGCGGTACGTCGGCCGAGAGAGTGTCCGTGCGCGGGACGTGCTGCGAGGCGCATCGCGCCCGCCGGTGGGGAGCCTGGTGGTCTGGCGGCGCGGGGCGACGTGGCGCGGGCACGTCGGGTTCGTGCTCCGCGACGACAACGCTTCCGTGCGGGGGCCGGCATGGTACCTCCGGTGCGGGCGCACCATCGAGGGGAACACCTCGTCTGGCTCGGCCGGAAGCCAGGCGGACGGGGACGGCGTGTGGGAGCGGGTCCGGTGCATCCAGCCCGGCGCCTACTTCCGGATCGTCGCCTTCACGCCGGTGCGGTATGGTGATGGTGCATCGCCATGAGCAGCCGGCTCCTCCCAGCGCTGGTGGCCCTTCTGCTGGGCGTCACGCTCGGCTGGGGCCTCCGCTCGTGCGGAGCGGATGGCGAGCGCTCAGGAGCCTCCTGGGAGGCCGTGGCAGCTTACGACAGTATGCTCGCGGCCGAGATCCAACGGTGGCGCGCGGAGGCCGAAGCGTCGGCGGAGCGGGCGGAGTCGCTGGCGGTGGAGGTCCGGCGGTGGGAGGCGGAGGCCGAGATGCGCCGGCGAGCGTGGGCGGAGGCTCGGCAGCGGTTGGACGAACTCGACGAGGTACGCGATGAGCTCGAACGGGTGGAGCCGGACAGCCTGGGCGCTCTCGCTGGCGCTGTGCTGCGCCGGCGGCTCGGCGGTAGCCCAGTCGGCCGATAGCCTGGCCGTCCAGCACGTGTCGGAGGCGGACGCCTACCTGGTGCCTCGGGCCCTGGTGGCGGACTACGTCGTGTGCGCGGCCGAGGCGGAGGCGCTGCGGGCGGTGGAGACCGAGGCGGCGCGGGTGATCGCGGCGCAGGACAGCCTGGTACTCGTGCTTGCGGAGCGTTCAGAGGCGACCCAAAGGGAAGCGTCGGCGTGCTCGCGGGTGCTGGGCCTGAGCGAGGGGCGCGTGCGGGCGCTGGGTGCCGAAGCGGAGCACTGGCGGGCGGCGGCACGCAGCGCGGAGCGTCGGGCGCGGTGGTGGCGGATCGCGGCGACTGCCGCGGGTAGTGCGGCTGTAGCCCTCTTCGCAGTATGGCAGCTCGGCCCGTAGGAGACGACCAGTAGCTGCCGAGGAAAGCAGAGCGCGACTGGTGCTGCCCTACTCCAGGCGATTGAGCTCCTTGCCGGCGGCGTAGTAGAAGAAGAGGTGGTTCCCTTCTACTTGGCGGCGCTTCTCCCGCCAATCCTGATGAGCGGTATACAGGTTGGCTCCTACGGAGAGCCCGCCGAAGGCGAGGCCGAGGAGATCAGGAAGAGCCGTTGCCTGCGTGACGGCGATGGAGAGAATGGGGGCCGAAAGCGCACTCCCTCGGTCTGCGAAGCGAGAAATGAGCGTGCGGAGGTAAGGAGTTGAGGCGATGGCATCTTCGATGTCGCGAACGGCTGGTGCTACCTCGCGCACGAAGACCTGCTCGGCGTCGGCGACGAAGCTCTCATCCCACACCGCAGAGCCGATGGCATCGGCGTAGCGTGCCACGGCGGCTCGGAATCGGGTAAGGTGCTGGTCAAGCTCGCGCCGGACGTCGAGGACCTCATCCACGGTGGCGAGGTCGAACTGAGGTAGCCGCTCGAAGAGCGCCGCGGCCAAGCCCACCTGCTTTCCCCGAGCATCGTGCTGAGGGTCCGCGGTAAGGTGCCCTTCGCGGATGAGGGCGCGGATCAGTCGGCCCGTGTCGTCATCGAGGAGTGGGTAGGTCACAGCGTCCTTGATGGCGTCGTAGAGCGCATCGGTGTAGGCCCACGTTAGCTCATCGAGAGAGCCGTCGGCATTGGGTTGGTCGAGGCCGAGAGGGTTGAGGTGAAGCCTGCCCGCCTCTACGGCGGAGAGAATCTCGGCGGCACCCGCACCCTCAGCGATCTCGAAGATCTTTGCGCGGACCTGCTCCCACCCCTGTGAGACCACGCGCTCGATCTTCTTCTTCGCGACAATGGCGGCGGCCCCTCCGCCGCGCTGCCGGCGGAGGACGTCGTACATGGCCGCCACCTGCGCGAACACGTGACCATCGGGAAGGGCCTCGCCAATCTGCTGAAGGAGATCGAGCTGCTTCCGCGTGTTGAGATTCCCGACTGCGTGCTCGCCCAGCGCCGCCATGCCTATGAGAAGAGTGGACGCCGGGCTACAGAGCGTCGCCTCGTCGGCGTAGAGGAGGGCGGCCTTGATGAGCTGTACCTCTCGGTCGAGCTTGATCCCTTCCCCGTAGCGAACGTGCGGGGCCGCTCCGATGGTGATGTGGAAGGAGTGCGTGCTCACGGCTGAAGCGGAGAACGGTAACGCCGACGGCCCTATTCACGGCAGTGACGGGAGAGGAATCGTGAGTGCCGGGAGCACTGAAGATAAGTTGTTGCTCATGTTGCGGCTGTTTCGTTTATTCCGCTTACGCCGCTAACGCTCCCCTCACGCCGATGCCCCCTTTCCTGCTCGATCCTCAAGCCATGTCGCCGCAGGAGTGGGCGCGGCTTCAGGCGCACCGCGACGTGTTCGCCGCCGCCTCGGGGACCGAGGCATCCGTCTCGCTGATGGTCCGCCAGCAGGGCAAGGAGGACGAGGAGGCATCTTTGCCAGCTCCGGTTGCGCAGGCACTGTCTTCCCTGTTCCTCGCGCTGGTAGACGGCCGAGCCGTTCATGTCTCTCGCGTGGATGAGGAGGTGACGACGAGCGAGGCAGCGGAGCTGCTGAATGTCTCGCGGCCGTATCTCGTACGGCTCCTCGACGAGGGGGCGATCCCGCACCGGAAGGTCGGGACCCACCGACGGGTGCGACGGGCCGACGTGGTGGCGTATCGGGAGCGGCAGTACCGGGAGGCGGAGGCATCCCTTCAGGCGCTGGCGGACCAGGCGCAAAAGCATGGGCTCGGCTATGAGTAAGAAGAGGGTTAGCCGACCGAGACAAGACGCGCCGACGGCGTCGAAAGGAGCCGCCACGTCTCAGCCTGTCGTAGACGTGCCGCCGTTCGAGGTGAGCTCTGACGGGGCGGCGGGAGTTGCTCCCGAGGTGCACTTTCCGGCGGGCAGGCCGGAGCGGCGCGAGGGCGATGCCCGGGACCTCTCGTTCCTCCCCGAGCAGAGCGTAGACCTCATCGTGACGTCGCCGCCGTACTGGCGGCGGCGGGACTACGGACACCCCGACCAACTCGGCCAGGAGCCGACGCCGGCGGCCTACGTCGAGGCGCTCGTCGAGGCGCTGGAGGGGTGGGCGCGGCTGCTGAAGCCGCACGGGTCGGTGTTCCTCAACCTCGGCGACTCGTACCGCGATGGGTTCCTGGTGGGCGTCCCCGCGCGCTTCGAGGTGGCCGTGCGGGACGCGGGGTGGCGGATCGCCAACCACGTCTCATGGACGAAGGAGATCGGGATGCCGGAGCCGCGGCCGTACCGGCTCGCGAGTCGGCACGAGCCCGTCTTCCACCTCACGCGGGCCAAGAAGGCGAGCGACTACTACTTCGACCTCTACGCGCTGGCGCAGGACTTAGGGCGGACAGCCAACCCGGGCGACGCGTGGGACCTCCACCCGGCGAGGAGCCAGAGCGACCACCTCGCCCCGTTCCCTCCGGAGCTGGCGCGGCGGACGATCCTGCTGGCGTGTCCGGAGCGGGTGTGTACAGCCTGCGGTGCACCTCACACGCGGGTGCTGGAGCCGACGGCTGACCTGGATGCGAGCCGCCCCCAAGCGCGGCGGGCGAAGGAGTTGTTCAAGGAGCACGGACTTACGGAAGCCCACCTCGCCGCGATCCGTGCCGTCGGGATCTCGGATGCCGGGAAGGGCAAGCAACTTCAGAACGGGTCGGGCAAGAACGCGCCCCACGTGAAGCGGCTGGCGGCCGAGGCCAAGAAGGCGTTGGGCGGATACTTCAGGGAGTTCACGTTCGGGCCGAAACGGCAGGTGGACTGGGCACGCTGCGCGTGTGACGCGCCGACGAGGCCCGGAATGGTACTCGACCCGTTCATGGGGAGTGGGACAACCCTGCTAGTAGCGGAGGAGCTAGGGCGCCGCGCCGTCGGCGTGGACCTCGTGGTGCCGCCGACCCTCAAGACTGTTCACTGATCATGCCGTCGCTCAAGAAGAAGGCCCTCTCCCTCTACCTCCGCACGGGTTGCTCCAAGCAGCTCCTGCTCAACCTGTACGGCGACAGGGAGCGTCGAGAGCTCGGGATGCCGCCTCGGCAGACGGCGCGGGCCGGGCTGGGGCTCGTCGGCCAAGCGGGGTACGAGTGGCAGGACGAGAAGGTGAGCGAGCTCGGCGCCGTGTTCGGCGCCGGCCGCGTGCACATGAACCCGAAGCGCGAGCGGAACCGACCGGGGACGCTGATCCTGCGTGCCGTGTTGCCCGACCTGGAGCCGTACCAGTTCGTCGTCGAGGGCCGGTTCGAGCCCGACACGGACACGTTCAAGCGGGCCGTCGGGATCGACGAGCTGCGGGACCTGGACGGCGAGCCGCTCGGCGTCGGCAACGCGTTCCCGGACGTGGTGCAGGTGCTGCCGCCGATGCGAGAGCGGGCCGGGTGGGAGACGGACGTGGAGGAGTTCGGGCCGGGGCCGTCGGGGCTGGAGGTGCTGCCGAGCGGCGACGTGCGCCCGCTCGACGAGCACGACAGGCGGCTCCGCCTCCGCGTGATCGACATTAAGCAGTCGGCCGAGCCGGGGGCGCACTACTTCGCCGAGGTGGTGTACTACTCTTCGCCGAGGTGGTGTACTACTCGATGGCGCTCTCGGCGTGGCTCGTCGAGTACGGGTACTCCGACCGCTTCGTCGTCGTCGCAGCGCCGGCTGTGTGGCCGGGGAGCTACGAGGCGTCGGCGCTCATGCAGGTCCGGGAGCAGTGCCGGAAAGAGGGGCGCGAGCCAGCGGCGGAAGAGCTGGCGCTCGCGCTCGAAGACGACATTGAGGTCGCCCCGTTCGATGCGTTTGCTCCGCGGCTGCGGCGGTTCTTCAGCGAGGAGCTCCCCCGTGTGCTCCAGACGCCGTGGGACGAGTTGCCGTGGCACGTCTCCTACGATTGTGCCGGGTGCGACTTCCTCGGCTACCCCTGGAAAGGCTCCGACGGAAAGCTCTTGAACGACCCGCTCCACTGCTGGCCTATGGCGGAGGAGAAGGACCACCTCTCACGTGTGGCCGGCCTCTCGCGCGGCGGCGCCAAGCTGCTCCAGCCCGTCGCCGCGAACGTAGAGGCGCTCGCCGGGGTAGCGACGGACGACGCGGCCTTCAACGCCAGTCCGACGCTGCGCTCGAAGCGGACGGTCTACCCGCACCGGGCGCGGTCGCTCCGTGCGGAGGAGGCCGGTGTGATCCCGGAGTCGGGCAGCGACGCACTCATGCCGCGCTGGCCGGACCTCCACGTCTACGTCTTCCTCGACTACGACCTCGCCAGCGCCGTGACGGCGGCGTTCAGCCTGCGCGCCTTCTGGAGGGAGCCGCTGCCTTTCGGGTCGACGCTGGAGGCGAAGCGACGGCGGTGGTCGGCGGTTGTGGACGGGAAGCCGACAGGCTTCCAGGAGGTCTTCCTCGTGGACCGGCGCGACCTCGACCGCGAGCGGGAGGAGCTGCTCAAGTTCCTCCGCACGCTGCGTTCGATCCTCGACGAGGTGCAGAAGCTCGACGAGGCCGACGTAGACGAAGGGCGCCGCGGAGACCCGAACGAACCGGAGAGGGCGAAGCGGAGCACGTACCAGATCTACTTGTGGGACGAGGCGCAGCGGAAGCACCTCATCCGTATGGTGGGGCGACACCTCGGGTCGGTGCTCTCCGACCCGTGCCTGCGCGACCTCGCCTGGCTGTTCCCGCCGCCTGAGTTGCTGTCCCACGCCGAGGAGGCGTCGCACAAGTCGCCGTTCACGCTCGTCTCCGCCGTCGTGCAGAACACGGTGGCCGTGCCGGTGCCGCACCACTACACGCTCCTGGACGTCGTGCAAGGGTACCGTCCCGATCCGGTGGCGGCGCCGAGTGTGCACCCGCTCTACCGGGAGCCACTGAGCGACCTCATCCCCGGCGAGCGCCTCCACGAAATGTGGACGCACCGTGGCAACTGGCTCAACACGGCGAACACGATCCGGGAGACGACCGGGAAAAAGCTCTCGGCGCTGGCCTACGTCGTGAGCCAGCTGGAGCGGGACCTCGGCCCATACCTCACGCGAGCGGCGGCACCGCCGGTGATCCGGCCACCCCGGCGACTGACGGGTGTGCCGCCGCATGGTGAGCTCTGGCACGAGTACACCCGGCTCAACCAGGCGCTCGACGACCTCGACAAGCATACGACGCGCGCGATGCCCGCTCATGAGCGGGAGGCGCGGTTCAAGAGCGCGCACCTCGTGCGGCGTCTGGAGGGGGCCGAGAAGGCGGAGGCGCTGGAGCACCTCGCCGCGGCGAGCCAGTATGCCCTGCCGCCTTCGGATGCCCTCTCCGTCTACACGCTGAGCCCGGACTCGGTGGAGTTCAACGTGCGCCCGCCCTCACTCGGGTACGCGCTTTCCCCTCGGAGCGAGCCGGCGTTCCTCCAGAGCGCGGCGTACCCGCTCGTGAAGGACCACGACATTCACGTGCCGGCTCGGCTGTCGGGGAGCGTGGCCGAGGTGGGGCTCACGCAGGTGTCCGTCGAGGCGCTCGACCGGGTACGGGGGCTGATCGCGCTGAAGCCGTGGTACACCAATGTGGTCGCTGAGATGGAGTCGGCGGGTGTGGTGGACCTGAGCACCGACGTGATGCTCGACCCTGTGAGCACGGACTTCCTCACGAAGAAGGTGAAGGCGACGCTCCTCGGCATCGGGCGCCCGCCGTCGGCGCAGCACGATGAGGCGACGCTCCGGGCGCTCGGGATCGACGCGCCCGACACGGCGGCCACGTCGCCGGAGTCGCCGGCGTCGGAGTTCTTGTGGCAGGCCCCGGTGCTGGCCGAGACCGAAGTGGACGCCGACGTAGCCGCGGCGCGCGCTGCTCTGGAGGCGTCTGGTGTCCGGCTCAACGAATCGCAGTGGGCGGCATGGGAGGCGGCCCTCACTCGTCGCCTCGCGCTCGTCTGGGGGCCGCCAGGGACGGGCAAGAGCCAGACGCTCCGTGCCGTCGTGACGGGAGCCGTGTGGCTCGCGCACCGAGAAGGCCGCCCGCTCCGCCTCCTCATCGCCGCCGGCACCTACGCGGCCGTAGACAACGTACTGCTGGGCGCCGACGAAATGCTCGCAGCGCTTCTGCCGGAGAAGTCGTACCGGCTCGTCCGCATCCAGAGCTCCTACAGCGAACTTCCAGAGGAGCAAGCCGAGGCTCACCCTGACGTGCTCCCGCTCACGGTCAAGACGACGCAGGCGCCCGAGGACGTGTTGACGCTGCAAGGGCTGCTTGAGCACCCCGAGGGGATCGTGGTGGTGGCCGGGCCGTCGCAGCAGCTGCACAACCTCGCCCTGGCAACGAAGAACAAGTCGAAGCCGCCGACGGCGAAGCGGCCGGCGTTGACGCAACGGCGGTGGTTCGACCTCGTGTTGATCGACGAGGCGTCGCAGCTCGACGTGGCTGAGAGCACGCTCGTGGTGAGCAAGGCGGCCGACGGGGCGGCCTTCGTCCTCGCCGGCGACGACAAGCAGCTCCCGCCGATCCACCCGGCGACGCCACCGCACGACCTCGACCACGTGGTGGGGAGCGTCTACGGGTACGTGCGTCACCACCACGGCGTAGCGCCGTGCCCGCTCCAGGTGAACTACCGCTCGTGCGAGACGCTCGTCGAGTTCACGAAGCGGGCCGGCTACGATCCGGGGCTGCACGCCTACCACCGAGACCTTCGGCTGTCCGTGCTGAAACAAGGGCCTGCCGAAGTCCACCTTGCGATTGGTCCTCACTCGATTGAGCTCCTCGACGTTGTCGGCAAGCTTCCAACAGAGCGGCCCGAGGACTGGCCGGATGAACTGCACTGGACGCCAGGCTGGGCCGCGCTGCTCGACCCGTCGAAGCCCGCCACGTGCTTCATCTACGAGGACGAGGTGGCGAGCCAGGCCAACGCCTTCGAAGCGGACGCTGTGGCGGCGCTGCTGACGCTGCTCTACGGGCGCGTGGACCGCCAGCTGGCGGGCGAGCTCGACGAGGACGGCCGGGAGAAGCGGCTCACCCTCCGGCCTCACGACCCGGAGGGATTCTGGAAGCGGGCTGTCGGCGTGGTGACGCCGCACCGGGCGCAGATGGGGAAGGTGGTCGCGCGCCTGCAAGCGGTCTTCCCCGACCACGACCCCGGCCTCATTTGGGGCGCCGTGGATACCGTAGAGCGATTCCAGGGGCAGCAGCGAGACGTGATCGTGGCCTCCTTCGGGCTCGGCGACCCGGACCTGATCCGGGCGGAGGACGAGTTCCTCTACAGCCTCAACCGCTTCAACGTGATGGCGTCGCGGGCGCGGGCGAAGCTGATCGTGTTCACGACGCGGTCGCTGGTGGACCACCTCTCGAACGACGCTGAGGTGCTGGAGGAGTCGCGGCTGCTGAAGAACTACGTCGAGTCGTTCTGCCAACGGCCCCAACCGCTCACGCTGGGCTACCTCGAGAGCGGCCGGCTCGTCGAGCGTGCCGGTGTGCTGAGGACCCGCTGATCTGCTGCTCATGCGCATCCTTCGCAACGCCGGCAACGAGCGCGTGATCGACCGCGTCCGCCCCGCCCTCCGGGCTGGGGGGCGGCTCGACCTAGCCTCCTCGTCGCTCTCGCTCTTCGCGTTCGCGGAGCTGGCATGGGAGCTGTCGCTCTCGGCGGCGGTACGTGCCGTCTTGCCGGGGCCGGAGGTGGATCTCCAGTTCCTCGGCGGCCCGGCCGACCGGGCGGCCAGGAACCGTCTCCAGGCGCACTGGCTCGCCCGCCGGTGTGCCGACTGGATCGCCAACGGCGTCGAGGTGCGGCGGGCAGCGGGTCCGGTCCCGCAAGGGGCGGTCGTCGTGCGGGACGGTGAGGGGAAGCCGCGGGAGGGTGTGACGGGCTCGTTCGCGCTCACCACTGACGGGCTCGGGCTCACGCCGGGGAACCCGATGAGCCTGGTGCAGGCGTCCGAGACGAAGCAGGAGGCCGCCCTCCTCGGGGAGTGGTTCGAGGCGCAGTGGGCTACGCTGCGGGACGGCCCGGCGGCGAAGCGGGCGCTCGTCGAGGCGCTGGAAGCACTGGCGGCCGACCGCGCGCCGCACGCGGTGTACGCGCTCGTCCTCCACCACCTGTTCGGGGACCGGGAGGACGCGATGGACGAGGAGCGGATCATCCGCTCGGCCACGGGCATCCGCGACACGGTGGTCTGGAACAAGCTCTACGCCTTCCAGCGCGACGGCGTCGTCGCGGCCATCGACAAGCTCAACCGGTACGGCGGCTGCATCATCGCCGACAGCGTCGGCCTCGGGAAGACCTTCGAGGCGCTCGCGGTGATCAAGTACCACGAGCTCCGGAACGACCGCGTCCTCGTGCTCTGCCCGAAGCGGCTCCGCGACAACTGGACGCTCTACGCCGTCAACGACCGGCGCAACGTGCTGGCGCGGGACCGCTTCAACTACGACGTCCTCAACCACACCGACCTCTCCCGCGACTTCGGCCTCTCGGGGGACCTCGACCTCTCCCACGTCAACTGGGGGAACTACGACCTCGTCGTGATCGACGAGTCGCACAACTTCCGGAACAAGAAGACGCCGAAGAAGGGGCAGGAGACGCGGTACGACCGGCTCATGCGGCGGATCGTGCAGGAGGGCGTGAAGACGCGGGTGCTCATGCTCTCGGCCACGCCCGTCAACAACCGGCTCGCCGACCTCCGCAACCAGATCGCCTTCGCGACGGAGGGCGACGACGCGGCGCTCGCAGGCGAGGGCATCGAGAGCATCGAGGTGACGACGCGGAAGGCGCAGACGGCGTTCAACCGATGGTCCGAGCTCCCGCAGGCGGCGCGGACGACGGAGCAGCTCGTCGAGATGCTCGGGTTCGACTACTTCTCGCTCCTCGACAAGCTCACGATTGCGCGGTCGCGGAGGCACGTCGAGAAGTACTACGGGACGGACGAGACGGGGCGCTTCCCCGAGCGGCGGCCCCCCGTCAACGTGAAGGCCGACGTGGACCTGGCCGGCGACTTCCCGCCGATTGGCGCCGTCAACGACGAGATCCGGCGGCTCCGACTGGCGGCCTACGCCCCGCTCCGGTACGTCCTCCCGCACAAGCAGGCCGCCTACGACCGGAAGTACAGCACGGAGATCCGCGGCGGCGAGAGCGTGTTCCGGCAGGCCGACCGCGAGGAGAGCCTGATCCACCTCATGCGGGTGAACCTGCTCAAGCGGATGGAGAGCTCGGTGGCGTCGTTCCGGCTCACGCTGGAGCGCCAGCTCGGGCGGATCGACAGCCTGCTTGCCCGCATGGACGACGCCGACGCCGAGGTGGAGGAGCCCGACGTGGAGGAGGTGGACTTCGACGACCCGACGCTAGAGCCGCTCCTCGTGGGGCGCTCGGTGAGGGTGCTGCTCACCGACGTGGACCGCATCCGGTGGCGGCAGGACCTCGAAGAGGACCGGGACCGGCTCCTCCTCCTCCTGGAGGTGGCCCGCGACGTGACGGCCGCGCGGGACGCCAAGCTGGCGGCGCTACGGGAGCGGATCGAGGCGAAGGTGCGGCAGCCGATCAACGAGGTGGGGGGGATGCCCAACCGGAAGGTGCTCGTCTTCACCGCCTTCGCCGACACGGCGGAGTACCTCTACGCCCACTTGGCACCGTGGGCGAAGGAGACCCTCGGGGTGGAGTCGGCGCTCGTGACGGGCTCGGGCGGGAACCAGACGACGCTCGGCGGGCTGCGGAAGGACATGGCCTCGATCCTCTCGGCCTTCGCGCCTCGGGCGAAGGAGCGGCCGGCCGACCTGGCGGGCGAGGGCGAGGTGGACCTCCTCATCGCCACCGACTGCATCTCGGAGGGCCAGAACCTCCAGGACTGCGACTGGCTCGTCAACTACGACATTCACTGGAACCCCGTCCGGATCATCCAGCGGTTCGGGCGGATCGACCGGATCGGCTCGCCGAACGCGCAGATCCAGCTCGTCAACTTCTGGCCGAACGTCGAGCTGGAGGCGTACATCGACCTGGAGCAGCGGGTGAGCGGGCGGATGGTGCTCCTCGACGTGTCGGCCACGGGCGAGGAGAACGTGATCGAGCGGCAGTCCGGGGACCCGATGAACGACCTGGACTATCGGCGAGAGCAGCTCAAGCGGATGCAGGACGCCGTGCTCGACCTGGAGGACCTGAACACGGGCGTCTCCATCACCGACCTCACGCTCACCGACTTCCGCATCGACCTCGCTCGGTTCCATGCCTCGTACCCCGACGCACTTGACGGTACCCTGCTCGGGGCGTTCGCCGTCGTGACGACGGAGGAGGCCGGCGAGGTGCCGCCGGGGGTGGTGTTCTGCCTTCGGGCCGAGGGAGAGGCCGCGAAGCGCGCCGCGCCGCCGGGGTATCCCCTCGCCCCGTACTTCCTCGCCCACGTGAGCGAGGAGGGTACGGTGCTCCTCCCGTTCACGCAGGCGAAGCAGATCCTCGACCGCATGAAGCGGCTCTGCCTCGGGCAGGACGCGCCCGATGCCGCTGCATGCAAGCGATTCCACAAGGCGACGAAGCGAGGCGAGGACATGCGGGCGGTTCAGCGCCAACTCTCGGCCGCTGTCGCTTCCGTCGTGGGCAAGAGCGAGGAGCGGGCGGTGGCGAGCCTGTTCTCGGGCGGGGGGACGCACGCGCTGGCGGGCGAGTTTGCCGGGGCCGAGGACTTCGAGGTGGTCGCGTTCCTCGTGATCCTGCCAGCGGAGGATGCATGACGGCTGCTGAGCTCATCGATGCCCTTGCCCTGCCGGTCGGCGCCTTCGTGGATCGTCGGGTGCCGAAGACGCTCCTCGTTGAGAACGGGGCGCCGACGGCGGCCGATAAGCGGGCGATCCAGGAGGGCATCGAGGAAGTCCGGTGGGTGGCCGCCGTGAAGCCGACGACGGCCGGCGTGCCGGCCTACCGCGACGGGGAGCGGGAGTACCTGGAGATCGCCGTGCTTCGGCTGGCGCTCCGTGAGGGCGCGAAGAAGGACCGCCTCGTCGAGCTCGTCCACCGCTCCATACCCTACCCCGTGGTGCTGGTGGTCGAGGAGGGGGGAGCGGTTTCGATCTCGCTCGTAGAGAAGCGGAGCGCCCTCAACGAAGCCGGCCGGGTTGTCCTCGACGGCGACCTCGTCGAGGCCGTCGTGGACGGTGACACCCCAACTGGCATCCTCTCCTCCTTCCTTGAAGCCCTCTCGCTCGCGCGGCAGCCACGCGATTCGATGCGTGCGCTCTACACGGGCTGGGCTGATGCCGTGACGGCTTTGAATGTGAGCCGGCTAACTGGTAGGTTTGTCCTCCCCGACACGCCCGAGTACGCGGCAGGCCGTCGGGAAGCCTTGAAGGAGATCGTGCGGCTGGACGGGGAGATTGCCGCCGCACGGCGGGCTGCGGCGAAGGAGAAGCAGATGGCCCGACGCGCCGATCTCAACCTCGAACACGCTCGACTGAAGGCCGCCCGAGAGGCAGCCCTCAAGAATCTCTGAACCCTTGCTATGGAACTGATCACCGCCCAAGACCCTGATGCCCGCTCGGCCGACGTCGTAGCCGACAACATTGAGAAGCTCCGCGTTCTCTTCCCCGAGCTGATCACGGAAGGCGCGAACGGCGTCTCGGTGAACGTGGACGTGCTCAAGCAGCTCGTGGGCGACCAAACCGTGACCGACGCCGACGAGAAGTATGGCCTCACATGGCATGGAAAGCGCCGCGCCCGCCAGCTCGCCCTAACACCCTCCACGGGCACGCTCCGGCCCGCCCCCGAGGAGAGCGTCGCGTGGGACACGACGCAGAACCTCCTGATCGAGGGCGACAACCTTGAGGTCCTCAAGCTCCTCCAGAAGAGCTACGCCGGCCGCGTCAAGCTGATCTACATCGATCCGCCGTACAACACGGGGAATGACTTCGTGTACAAGGATGCTTTTAAGCAGCCGCTCCGACGGTACGAAGAGATCACAGGCCAGATCGAAGGTGGCGTCCGCTTGACCAGCAATGCAGAATCGAGCGGTCGCTTCCACACGGACTGGCTTAACATGATCTACCCTCGGCTCCTTCTCGCATGGAACCTGCTCCGGCCAGACGGGGCGATCTGCGTCTCTATCGGCGAGGAGGAGCTCCACCACCTCCGACTCGTGCTCGACGAGGTGTTTGGGGAGGAGAACTACCGCAACACGCTACTCACCAGGCGCTACGATAAGAACATCAACACGCAGTTTGCCGACCGAGGCTTGCCGACCCTGAACGTAGGCGCAGAATACGTCTTGGTCTACGGCAGATCAGATGAGTTCACGCTCAACCCCGTCTACCGAGAGGCCTCCGCTGAACGGCAGACTACCGGCTATTGGAAGGGGTTTTGGAATGCCGCCGACCGCCCCACCATGCGGTACCCTCTCCTCGGCGTGAGACCGGATACCGGCCAGTGGAAGTGGAGCGAAGCGAAGGCGCTGGAAGCAGTTGCGAACTACGAAGCCTACCTCGCCAGCGGTGCATCTAGCCTTGAGGACTATTGGGACCGAACGGGTAACAAGCTCAAGTTCATCAGGAGGCGGCCGGAGGGCAAAGGGATGAATCTCGGCGTCGAGCACTGGATCCCCCCCTCTAAGGGAATTCTGCGCAGCTCGAACTGGACGGACATCCTCGCTTCGGCATCCTTAAACAATCTCGACATCGAGTTCAGCAATCCCAAGAATCCTGCTCTTCTAAGCGAGATCCTGGAAATGGGATCCGAGCCCGACGACATCGTCCTCGACTTCTTCGCAGGCTCAGGGACTACAGGTCATGCCGCTATGGAAGCGGCTACGAAGGAAGGAGGTCGGCGCTTCATCCTCGTTCAACTCCCAGAACCCCTTGACCCGGACGTCAGAGAGCAGAAGGTGGCCGCCGAAATGTGCGATGCACTAGGTGTCCCGCGCTCTATCAGCGAGCTAACGAAGGAGCGTCTCCGCCGAGCAGCGAACCAGATCGAGCAGAATTGCGAAGGTATCGACGGTGATCTCGGATTCAGGGTGTACAAGCTCGACCGCTCAAACATCCGCGCGTGGTCACCTGAACACGACGACTTGGAGCAGACCCTATTGGACCACGTCGAGAATCTCGTTCCGGGACGAACGGAAGATGACGTGCTCACCGAGCTCCTTCTCAAGCTCGGCCTCGATCTCAGCGTTCCGGTTGCCACCCGAGAGGTAGCCGGTAAGTCCGTCTACGCGGTCGGTGCGGGCACCCTCTTCGCTACGCTTCCCGACCGAGTCGCAGATGATGAGGCCGAGCCGCTTGCGAGCGGAATCGCAGATTGGTGGGCCGACCTCGACCCCATCGGTGATTCCACAGTCGTAGCGCGCGACTCTGCTTTCGCCAGCGACGTAGCAAAAACCAACTTCGCCGCGATCCTCGAGCAACGTGGTCTCGGAATCGTTCGGAGCCTTTAGTACACCCTAATCCGCCATAATGAACGTCATCGAACAGTCCATTGACTGCAGCTCTTACGACGGGCCTGGTGCTTTCCAAGTCGTCGCATTCGAGATCGATCCCAAAGCCGATGCCGACCTCGTGCACGAGGCGATGAAAGCCGCCCGAGAGCAGGGGGGGACTAGCCTAGACCCCTCGGGTGGGGTTCGAGCTTCTTCGACTCTGATCAAGACCCGGTACCTCGGAGCGTTGTCAGAACTCGTCCTTGCTCAGTATCTCCAAGATCGGCTCGGCCAGAGCTGCCAGGTTCATAGAGAACCGTTTCACGACTACAGCTCGCATGTGGACCTCAAGGTCTCAAAGAATGAAAGCACGGTCGAGCTGGAGGTGCGGGGGTCGTTCCCTTACTCCCCGCTGGAGAGGGTCATATGCAAGCTGTTCGACATCATTGGACCTTATAGTGCCTCATACAAGCTAGGTGAGGAGGCGAAAGACATCTATCTCCGCACGCTGATTAACGAGAGCGTACAGAATTTCAGCGTGGAGAGGAGGCACACGTTGTGGTTCGTAGGAGGAGCAGAGCGAGATCTCTTCGAGCGAATCGGTCACGATAGCGACCTCAAGCAAAGAGGAGCGAGATATCGGCTCATCAAGCCCATCTCCCTGGCCCGAGACGTCCCTGCCGTCCTCTAACAGATCCGTTCGGCGATAAACTGAACCATCGACAAAATCTCGTCGATTAAATGAAGCTCCACTTCGAGCCCGACCTCGACTTCCAGCACGACGCCATCGAGGCCGTCTGCGACCTCTTCGAGGGCCAGGAGGTCAACCGCACCGAGTTCACCGTCTCCACGCCCACGACGGACGGCCAGCTCGCTCTCGGCTACACCGAGGACGGCCTCGGCTACGGGAACCGCCTCGCCCTCCTCGACGACGAGCTCCTCGCCAACCTCCGCCGCGTCCAGATCCGCAACGGCCTTCGCCCCTCAGAGTCCCTCACCTCGGGCGACTTCACCGTCGAGATGGAGACGGGCACCGGGAAGACCTACGTCTACCTCCGCACCATCCTCAGCCTCAACGAGCGGTACGGGTTCACCAAGTTCATCATCGTCGTCCCCTCGGTCGCCATCAAGGAGGGCGTCTTCAAGACGCTCCAGATCACCGAGGACCACTTCCGCAGCCTCTACGCCGGCCAGCCCTACGAGTACTTCCTCTACGACTCCGCCAAGCTCGGCCGGGTCCGCACCTTCGCCACCTCGTCCAAGATCCAGATCATGGTCACGACGGTCGGTGCCATCAATAAGGCCGAGACAAACAACATCTACAAGGACAGCGAGAAGACCGGCGGCGAGCGGCCCATCGACCTCATCCGGGCCACGCACCCGATCATCATCGTCGACGAGCCGCAGAGCGTGGACGGCGGCATCAAGGGCGCGGGGAAGAAGGCACTGGAGGCCATGAACCCCCTCTGCACCCTCCGCTACTCGGCCACCCACGTCGACAAGCACCACATGGTGTACCGGCTAGACGCCGTCGACGCTTACGAGCGCCATCTCGTGAAGGGCATTGAGGTCGCATCGGCCACGGTTGAGAACGCGCACAACACGCCCCACGTCAAGGTCCTCTCCATCGACAAGGGCCGCGGGCGCGCACCCGTCTCCGTCACCCTCGAGCTCGACGTCCAGACCAAGGCCGGCGTCCGCCGCCAGCCGGTCAAGTGCCTCGACGGCTACGATCTCGAAGAGGAGACCGGCCGCGAGGTCTACCAGAACATTCGGGTCGGCGAGATCCGCGCCGGCGACGGCGCGACGGTTGAGCTCCGCGTCCCCGGCGACAGCCTCTTCCTACAGGAGGGCGAGGGCTACGGGATCGCAGACGAGGACCAGGTTGCCCGGCAGATGATTCGGCGGACCATCCGTGAGCACCTCGACAAGGAGCTCCGATTCCGCCCCCAGGGCATCAAGGTGCTCAGCCTCTTCTTCGTCCCCCGCGTCGACCTCTACCGGACGTACGATGAGAAGGGACGCGCCGGAAAGGGTCTCTACGCCCAGATCTTTGAGGAGGAGTACGCCCGAGCCGCGAAGCACCCGGACTACCAGACCCTCTTTGAAGGCGTCGACCTGTCGGCTGTGGCCGAGGACGTCCACGAGGGCTACTTCTCCATCGACAAGAAGGGCGGCTTCTCCGAACCCGAGTTCAATAAGGCCGGCGAGCTCTCCAACGCCCGCTCTCGCGAGGACGCCGAACGGGCCTACGACCTCATCATGAGGAAGAAGGAGCAGCTCCTCAGCATCGACGAGCCGGTCAAGTTCATCTTCTCCCACTCCGCCCTCCGCGAGGGGTGGGACAACCCCAACGTCTTCCAGATCTGCTCGCTCCGCGACATTCGTACGGAGCGCGAGCGGCGCCAGACCATCGGCCGCGGCCTCCGCATCTGCGTCGACCAGGACGGCCGGCGCGTCCGTGACCGCTCCGTCAACACGCTCACCGTCGTCGCCCGCGAGGGCTACCGCGAGTTCGCCGAGAAGCTCCAGAAGGAGATCGAGGCTGACACCGGCATCCGCTTCGGCGTCGTCGAGCGGCACCAGTTCGCGGCCATCCCTGTCGCCGACCCCGACACCGGCGAGACAGCCCCCCTCGGCGTCGAGGCATCCGAGGCTCTCCACGCCCACCTCGTCGCGCAGGGCTACCTCGACGCCAAGGGCAGCGTCCAGGACGCTCTCCGCACGGCGCTCAAGGACAACGCCGTCGAGCTCCCTGACACTTACGAACCGCAGCGCGCCGAGGTCGAAGCCCTCCTGAAGAAGCTTGCTGGTCGCCTGGAAGTCAAGAACGCCGACGACCGCAAGACCATCCGCGTCCGTCGCGCCGTCCTGGACTCGCCCGAGTTTAAGGCGCTCTGGGACCGGATCAAGCACAAGACCACCTACCGCGTCCGCTTCGACGCGGAGGCCCTTGTTTCTACCTGCGCTGAGAAGCTCGCCGCCGCCCCCCCCATCCCTCGTACGCGCCTCCAGTGGAACAAGGCCGGGCTTGTGATCGGGAAGGGCGGCGTCCAGGCTACCGAGAAGGAGGGCGCCCAGACCGTCGCCCTGGACTCCGCCGACATAGAGCTTCCCGACGTGCTCACTCAGCTTCAGGACCGCACCCAGCTCACGCGCCGGTCCATCGCTCGCATCCTCACCGAGTCCGGCCGCCTTCGCGACTTCAAACGGAACCCCCAGCGGTTCATCGAGCTCGCGGCCGAGGTCATCAATCGGGCCAAGCGCTCAGCCCTCGTCGACGGCGTCCGCTACCGCAAGATCGGCGAGTACTATGCCCAGGAGCTCTTTGAGGAGACCGAGCTCACGGGCTACCTCACCAACTCCGTCGAGGACGCGCAGGCGAAGACCCCTTACGAGTGGGTCGTCTGCGACTCCGACGTCGAGCGCGCCTTCGCCCGCGAACTCGAGAACGCCGAAGCCGTCAAGGTCTTCGCCAAGCTCCCCGGCTGGTTCACCATCCCCACTCCGCTCGGCTCCTACAACCCCGATTGGGCTATCGTGATCGACGACGAGGGCACCGACCGCCTCTACTTCGTTGCCGAGACCAAGGGGTCCCTCTACGACGACGACCTCCGGGCCTCCGAGAACGCCAAGATCGCCTACGGCAAAGCCCACTTCCGCGCGCTGGCGGATGGCACCGCGGAGCCCCCCGCCCGCTACGTCGTCGCCACCGATCTGAACGACGTGCTAGACCGGGTGGCCGAGGCGTAGGGCTACACGCCGCAGTAGCCGGCGCACTCGGCCATGAGGCCGTGGTCGGCGAAGAGGTCGCCCTGGTTCGCCTCCGCCTCGGCCAGCACCTCCAGCTCCGGGATCACTTCGGCGAGCGGGCGGCGGCTGTCGTGGAGGTAGGCCGGGCGGTCCCACCCGAACACCACCATCTGCTCCTCGTCGCGCAGCGCCTCGTCGAAGGCCACGGCCGAGGCGAGCCCCTCCGCGTCGTGCTCCTTCAGCCAGAGCCACTCGGCTGAGCGGCGGAAGGGGCACCCGCAGCACGCGCTCTTCGGCGGGTGGTGCCCCCTGGCCTCCAGCCAGCGGAGACAGTCGGCCCTGGTCTCGCGCCGCTCGACGAGCGGGTAGCGCCGCCACTCCCACGCCTCGCGGCTCGTCCCGATGCGGGCGAGCTCGTCGTAGCTGATCCCCTGCCACGTCTCGACGTAGCGGCCGGGGTAGTGCCGGCCCGGCGCCATCCCCGCTAGCTCGCGGACCTTCCGCCGGATGGGGCGGATCTTGTACTGGTGCGTGCACTGCCGCCGCATGATCATGTCGCCGCCGCCCCGGTTGTAGGTGTAGAGCGGCATCGAGGCGAAGCGCCCGTTCTTCCCCTCGGCCTCGCGCGTGGTCCGCGTGGTGTAGGCGTCGCGGAGGATGTGGCCGGCGGAGACGACGTGGACGGGGAAGCCGGCGGCCTCGGCGTGCTCGCGGAGGAAGCCCAGCCAGTCGTAGACGGGGCGGGACTCCCAGCCGGTGTCGGCGAAGACGGCGCAGGACGGAGCCTCTTCACCAGGGGTGCCGAACTCCCCCTCCAGGATGCCGAGGAGGAGGCGGGAGGACTGGACGCCGGCGCCGAGGGAGAGGACGCGGAGGGCGAATCCCTCCTCGGGGTCGGGGTCGGTCGTGAAGGGGTAGGAGCCGGAGAGGCGCATGGCGAAGAGTACGGCAGATTGGCGGATGCGGGAGGCAGCGGCACCGGGAGCCGGAACCGGAGGACGCGGAGCGGCCGGAGGCCGGGCGGACGGGGACGCTGGGGCGTGGGGTGAGCGTGGGCTCAGTAGATGCGGAGGAACGGGCTCGGCTCGCCCCACTCGGCGCAGCGGAGGGCCTCCTCGTCGCCCTCCTTCAGCGCGTCGGTGAGGGCGCGCTTGTCGGCCGAGACGGCGACGCGGCGGAAGCGCTCGGGGAGGTCGTCGGGGTCCACGAGGAGGAGGACCGGGCGCGTGCTCGCGTGCTGGACGCGGACGCGGCCGAGGG
>JBKBRC010000020.1:36921-45075 GCA_046292345.1 Rubricoccaceae bacterium | reverse complement strand
CGCAGCACGCGCGCCGCCCCGCGTGCCGGCGCGGTCTCGACGCCGAGCGCGTCGGCGAGGCGCTGCGCGCCGGGCTTGCGGACGAGGAACACGTCCGGCCCCACGTCGGCCGTGAAGCCGTCGCGCCGGAGGGTGCGGACGACGCCGCCGAGGCGCGGGCCGGCCTCGAGCAGGCGCACGCGCCTGCCGGACGCCGCGAGACGCCGCGCCGCTACCATCCCGGCCACGCCGCCGCCGAGCACGAGCACGTCGGATCGCGCGGTCATACGCCCGCCGGCGTGCCCTCGGGCATCGGCATCGCAGGCTCGGGCAGGCGCGCGACGCGCACGTCCGACGCGACCCAGCCCTGCGCGGCGGCCCGCTCCTCGACCAGCTCGGCGAGCAGGCGCGTGTAGCGCGGGTCGTCGTTGAGCGAGGGCGGGCGGACGAGCGTCATGCCGCGCGCGCGCGCGGCGGCCTGCGCCTCGACGTCGATGTCGAACAGGATCTCGACGTGATCGCTCACGAACCCGATCGGGAGGCTGACCACCTTGTCGATGCCGCGCGCCTCGTGCAGCGCCGGCAGGTGGTCCTCGAGCTGCGGCCCGAGCCACGGCTCCGGACTCCGGCCCTCGCTCTGGTAGCTCCACGACCACTGGTCCGGGCGCAGGCCGGCGCGCTCGGCGATGAGGCGCGCCGTCAGCCAGAGCTGCTCCTGATAGGGGTCGCCCTCGCGGAGGATGCGCACGGGCAGGCTGTGCGCCGAGAGCACGACGTGGACGGCGTCGCGCTCGGCCTCGGGAAACGCGGCGAGGCCCTGGCGCACGCGGTCGGCGAAGGCGTCGACGAGCAGCTCGGCGTCCGGGTAGGCATCGACGTAGGCCACGGCCATGTCGCCGCGGTAGAGGTTGAGCCCGTCGCGCACCTTGCCCTGGTATTTGGCAATCGAGAGCGTGGAGTAGTGCGGCGCGAGCACGATCGCGACGGCGCGCGTGATGCCGTCGTCGATCATCTGGCCGACCGTCTCCTCGATCCACGGGGCCCAGTGGCGCATCCCGAGGTAGGCGCGGAAGCGCTCGGAGCGACCGGGCGGGTTGAGGTGCGCCATCGCGCCGGCGATCTGCGCCTGCGTCAGCTCGAGGATGGGCGAGGCGCCGCCGATCTGGCGGTAGTTGTTCGTGATCTCGTCGAGCACGGCCCGCGTCGTCGGGCGGCCCTGGCGAATGTCCGCGAGGTAGCCCGCGATCTCGTCGAGCGAGGCCGGGCCACCGTAGGCCATGAAGAGGACGCCGATGGGGGCGTCGGGCTGGTGGGGGGCGTGTCCGTTCATGTGGGGCATGGGCTCAGGCGGAGACGGTGCGCGCGGTGCGCTCGTGGACGAAATCGGTGAGGCGGGCAACGGCGTCGGGCGGCGTGCCGGGCACGAGGCCGTGGCCGGTGTTGAAGACGTGGCCGGTCGCGGGGGCCTCGTCGAGCACGCGCGCGGCCTGGGCGCGCAGCTCGCGCCATGGCGCCAGGAGCAGGTACGGGTCGAGGTTGCCCTGCACGGGTCGCCCCCCGACGCGCCGGGCGGCCTCGCGCAGCGAGGGGCCACTGTCGACGCCGATCGCGTCGCCACCGGCCGCGGCGACGGCGTCGAGGTGCCCGGCCGTGCCCGTCGTGAAGTGGATGACCGGCAGGCCGGTCCGCCTGGCCGCCGCGATGAGCTTCTCGGTGTACGGCGCGGCGTAGCGCGCGTAGTCGTAGCGCGAGAGCACGCCGGCCCACGAGTCGAAGACCTGGAGCGCGTCGGCCCCGGCCTCGGCCTGCGCGGCGAGGAAGCTGCCGGCGACCGTGACGAGCTTGTCCATCAGGCGGCGCCACGCGGCCGGCTCGCGGTACATGAACACGCGCGTCTTCTCGTAGCGCTTCGAGCCGCCGCCCTCGATGGCGTACGCCGCGAGCGTAAACGGCGCGCCCGCGAAGCCGAGCACGGGGATGCCGCGCAGCGCGAGCTCGGCCTTGACGAGCCGGATCGCCGCGGGCGTGTACGGGAGCGTCTCGGCGGCGGGCGGCGTCGCGAGCAGGTCCACGTCGCGCGGCGTCGTGATCGGGTTGTCGATCACCGGCCCGACGCCCGGCGCGAACCGCAGCGTCAGGCCCATCGGCTCGAGCGGCGGCAGGAGGTCGGAGTAGATCACGGCCGCGTCGAGGTCGAAGCGGCGCAGCGGCTGCAGCGTGATCTCGGCCGCGAGCTCGGGCGTCTTGACCATCGTCAGGAAGTCGTGCCGCTCGCGGATCGCGCGGTACTCGGGAAGGTAGCGCCCCGCCTGGCGCATGAACCACACGGGCGTGGCGTCGACGGGTTCGCCGCGGAGGGCGCTCAGGAATCGGGACATATGCGGGTCTGTTGAAACAACGAGGTGATCGGGGGCGGCGGTCAGGGAGCCGTCGGGCCTCCGGCGGGCCTCCGGCGGTCAGCCTTCCCCCCCTGCCAGACGGCGCGGCCGGCGAAGAAGGGGCCGAGGCGCTCGATGAACTCGGCCGTTTGCCGCGTCGCGCGCATCCGCTGCACGACCGCCGAGAGCGGATGCAGCGCCGGCCCGACGAGGCCCGTCACGAAATCGTTGTCGTTCGGGTCGAGGCCGTGGCAGGCGAGGCGCACGTCGTGGGCGACGCCCGCGCGGCCGAACGCGCGGCCGATGCCGCCGTGCTCCATCAGCATGCGGCGTTGCTCCTCGCGCGGCTCGCGCTCGAAGCGCCCGCTGCGGCGCAGCGGGTACCACACGGCCCACGGCCAAGCGGGGTTGGTGACGGTGCGGACAGGCCGGTGGACGAGCGTCTCGGCCAGGTCCTGCTCGTAGCCGATGCTGTACGTGCGGCCGAACATCGTCAGCGCGGGCAGCGGCACGAGGTCGCGGAAGGCGTCGGCGTGGTGCAGCGCGCGGCCGGCCTCGACGAAGAACGCCGGGTCCTCGTGGACGGTCAGCACGGCCGCGCCAAGCGGGTCCTGGACGCTCTGGTAGACGGCCCCGGTCACGCCCGCGCGCTCGGCCGCCTCGGCGAGGCGGCGCGGCTCGGCGCAGCCGGTGTAGGCGAGCAGGCGCACGAAGAGCCGCCGGTCGAGCGCCTGCGGGGCGCCCTCGGCCGTCTTGCCACGCTCGGCCAGGCCGATGTCGGCCAGGCCGATGTCGGCCTGGCCGGCGAGCCCGGCGTCGGAAGGGGCGGGGGAGTCGGGAATTCGGACGTCGAGAGCCATGATTCGCGTGACGGGTCAGTCAGCCCTGCTCGGCGAGCCAGCGGGCTGCGTCGAGGGCGTAGTAGGTGATGAGGAGGTCGGCGCCTGCGCGCCGGATGCCGGTCAGCGTCTCGAGCACGGCGCGGCGCTCGTCGATCCAGCCGCGGGCAGCGGCGGCTTTGAGCATCGCGTACTCGCCCGAGACGTGGTACGCGCCGAGCGGGCGCTCCGGGAAGGCGTCGCGCAGGCGGCGGACGACGTCGAGGTAGGCGACGGCGGGCTTGACCATGAGCAGGTCCGCCCCCTGGGCTACGTCGAGCGCGGCCTCGCGGAGGGCCTCGCGCGCGTTGCCGGGGTCCATCTGGTGCGTCCGGCGGTCGCCGAAGGCGGGCGCGCTGCCGGCCGCCTCGCGGAACGGGCCGTAGAACGCAGAGGCGTACTTGACGGCGTAGCTGAACACGCCCACGTGCCCGAGGCCCTCGGCGTCGAGGCCGGCGCGGATGGCGCCCACGACGCCGTCAATCATGGAGGACGGGGCCACGAGGTCGGCCCCGGCGCGGGCGTGGCTGACGGCCGCCGCGACGTGGGCGGGGAGCGAGCCGTCGAGGTCGAGCGCACCCTCGGGCGTGACGAAGCCGCAGTGGCCGTGGTCGGTGTACTCGCACAGGCAGACGTCGGTGATGACGGCCAGTTCGGGCGCGGCGGCCTTGATGGCGCGCGTGGCCAGCTGCACCGCCTCGCCGTCGTCGGCGGCGGCCGAGCCGGTGGCGTCTTTGTGCTCGGGGATGCCGAACAGGAGCACGCCGCCCAGCCCGGCCTTGGCTGCCGCCTCGGCGGCGCGCACGGCCTCGCCCACCGAGCGCTGCGCCACGCCGGGCATGGAGGCGACCGGGCGCCCGGCACCGTGGCGCACGAAGAGCGGCAGGATCAGGTCGGCCGGCGCGAGGCGCGTCTCGCGGACGAGCCGCCGCACGGCAGCTGAGGCGCGCAGCCGCTGCGGCCGGTCGGCAGACTCTGGCACGAACGCCAGCGTGGGGGATGGCATCAGGTCATGCATCGGCGAAGAGGGCGCGCAGCGCGGCGACGAGGCCGGGCAGCGTGGATGGGGAGGGGATGAGGGCAGGGGTCAACCCGGCCTCGGTGAGGGCGGCGGCCGTGACGGAGCCGATGGGGACGAGCGCGGTGCTGCGGAGCCGCGCGCGGCCGGCTGCATCGAGCCCGGCTGCATCGAGCCCGGCTGCATCGAGCCCGGCTGCATCGAGCCCGGCTGCGTCGAGCCCGGCTGCGTCGAGCCCGGCGAGGAAGCCGCGTACGGCCGAGGGCGCGGTGAACGTGACCGCATCGGG
Source organism: Rubricoccaceae bacterium (assembly GCA_046292345.1). Classification (GTDB taxonomy): domain Bacteria; phylum Bacteroidota; class Rhodothermia; order Rhodothermales; family Rubricoccaceae; genus JBKBRC01. The sequence goes on along the minus strand of JBKBRC010000020.1, from coordinate 40,533 downwards.
CTGCGCCTCGAGCGCGGCGTGCACCGCTTCGGGCCGCGCGCCCTCAACGGTGCGGTAGGCCACGGCGTCGGTCACGACCGCCCCGCGCGCGCGCAGCGCCTCGGCGACGGCGCGCCGCGCGATGTGCGAGCGCATCAGGACGACGCGGTCGCCCGGCGCGACGGGCAGCTCGGCCGCGAAGGCGTCGCCGCTTGCCTCGCGGGGCTGGAACGCCGGCACGACACCACGCGCGCGCAGCGCCTCGGCCGTGCCCGGCCCGACGGCGGCCACGCCCAGCGCGCCCGGCAACCCATCCGGCCATGCGGCGGCGACGGCCGGCCAGCCGTAGCGGACGCCGCTTGGGCTCGTGAAGCCGAGCCACCGCGCGCGGCCGAGCGCCCGCGCGGCGGCCGCCAGCGCCTCGGCCTCGGCGGGCTCGCTGCGGATGGCCGGCACGAGCGCGACCGCCGCGCCGAGGGCGCGCAGCGGCCCGGCGAGCGCCTCGGCCTGGTCGGCGGCGCGCGTGACGACGATCAGGCGGCCGCGGAGGGGCAGCATCGGCACAGCGGGTTCCGTCATGGCATCAGGGCGCGAGCGCCCCGGGCGAGCGCCTCGGCGGCGGCGGCGCGGCCCATTCCTTCGGCGGCATCCGGGCGGAGGGCCGCGCTGTCTGCCACCTCGACGACGGCCGAGCCGTCCACGGCGCAGATGCGCCCGCGCAGGCGCAGCCGCCCGCCCTCGACCGTGCCGAGCGCGGCCACCGGCGCGCTGCAGCCGCCGCCGAGGGCGGCGAGGAAGTGGCGCTCGGCCTCGACGGCCATCCGCGTCGCGGCGTGATCGAGCGCGGCGACGGCGCGGCGCGCGGCCTCGTCGTCCTCCCGGACTTGCACCGCGAGCGCGGCCTGGCCCGGTGCGGGCAGCATCGTGTCGAAGTCGAGGATGGCCGTGACCGCGTCGCGCCGGCCGAGGCGGTCGAGGCCGGCCAGCGCGAGCACGGTCGCGTCGTAGTCGCCCTGCTGCGTCTTGCGGACCCGCGTCTCGACGTTGCCGCGGATGGAGCGGACCGTGAGGTCCGGCCGCCGTGCGAGCAGCTGCGCCGCGCGCCGCAGACTGCTCGTGCCGACGACGGCGCCCGCGGGCAGGGCCGCGAGCCCGAGCCCCGCCGGACAGACCCAGGCGTCGCGCGCGTCGGCGCGCCGGGTGATCGCGCCGAGCGCGAGGCCGGGCGGGTCTTCAGTCGGGAGGTCTTTGAGCGAGTGCACGGCAAGGTCGAGGCGTCCGGCACGCAGGTCGGCCTCGAGTTCGGCCGTGAAGAGCCCCTTGCCGCCGATCTCGGGGAGCGGCTGCCCGAGCCGGCGATCCCCCTCGGTGACGTACGGCACGAGCGCGACGCGCAGGCCGGGCCAGGCCGCCTCGAGGCCGGCCGCGACGTGCGCGGCCTGCCACGTCGCAAGGCGCGACGTGCGCGTGCCAAGGCGGAGCATGGTGGGGAGGTCAGCCATGCGCGTCGGCGGGAGCTGCGTCGGCGGGAGCTGCGTCGGCGGGAGCTGCGTCGGCGGGAGCTGCGTCGGCGGGAGCTGCGCCGGCGGGAGCTGCGTCGGAGATCGCGAGCAGGCGGCGAAGCGTCGCCTCGTCGGCCACGTCGTGGCGGAGGCGCGCGGTGAGGTCGTGCAGGAGGCGCGTCGTGAGGGTGCGCGAGAGGCGGTCGGGGTCGCTGCACGGGCCGGGGCCGGGCGCAGCCCCGGTGGCGCCGCACGTTCGGTCGTCGCACCGGCGACAGACGTAGGCGAGCGTGTCGCGGCGGACCCGCTCGGCGCGCCGGCGGAAGTCGGCCACGAGCGCCTCGCGCCGCAGCTGCCCGAACGTCGCACCGAGCGCGGCCAATCGCTGCTCGATGGCCTGCTCGACGGCCGCCACAGCGGCCTGCCGCTGCGCCAGGCTGGCCTCGACCACGCCCGCGAGTGCGTCTACGTTGGCCAGACGCACGTGCGCGAGCCGCCCGACCCCGGCCTCCACGTTGCGGGGCACCCCGAGGTCTACCACGACGCGCGGTCGGGCATCGTCCCAGACGGCCGCCGCCGCGGCCGCCGTCAGCACGGTCCGGTTGGTGGCGGCGAAGAGCACGTCTGTCTCAGGCAGCAGCGCCGCGAGGTCGCCAGGGCGGACGACGTCAAAGCCGGCGTGGGGGGGCGCGTGGCCCGAGACGAGCGTGAGCGCGGCCGGAGCCGCCGCCGCAAGCGGCCCCATCAGGAGTCGCCCCATCTGCCCCGCCCCGGCCACGACGACGCGCCGGTCTGAGAGACCACCGGTTACGTCCGTGGCCCACTGCACCGCCGCCGACGCCATCGAGGCCGTCCCGCGCCCGAGGCCAGTTGCGCGGCGCGCCCACTGCCCGGCGCGCACGGCAGCGTCGAGCGCCGCGCGCAGCGGCGGCGGAAGCACGCCGGCGGCCTCGGCCTCGGCGCGCGCCCGGCGCACCTGCCCGAGGATCTGCGCCTCGCCGAGCACGGCCGACTCGAGCCCACACGCGACGCGGAAGAGGTGGCGCAGCGCGTCCTCGCCGGTGCGCGCCTGGAACCCGTCCACCGCACGTGAGGCGTCGAGCGCGGCCAGGCGCGCGCGCGCCCACGCGAGCAGCGCGCCCTCGGGGGCGTCGCCCGTGACGAGCACCTCGAGGCGGAAGCACGTCGCGACGACCCAGAGCCCGAAGCCGGCCTCGCGCGCGGCCTCGCGCAGGGCGGCCTTCTCGCCGGCCGAGAGCGCCCATGCCTCGCGCACCGCCACGGCGCACCGCGTACCCTCGAGCGAGAGGCTGGCAAACAGAGGCGCAACCGCAGGCGTCATGCGTCGGGGCCGGTCGGACGTGGAAGCTCGGACTCGTACGCCTGCGCGATTGTCATCTGGACCTCGTTCATGAAGGCGTTGACGCGGCGCAGCAGCCCGATCTGCTCCTCCGCGGAGCGCTCCTCGAGACGAGGATGGTAGCCGGTCGACTCGGTCAGGACGTCGCGGAAGAAGAGCGTCGCGCGGAGCGCCTCGGTCAGCGGCAGGCCGTGGTCTTTCATGTCGAGCGCGTATCCCCAGGCGAGACGGCGCACCTCGGCGTTGAGGGCGTCCGGGTCGCCCTGACCGGCCACATGCCGCAGCAGTAGCCCGATGAGTTGCCGGCCGGTCTCGCGGCGGTGCGCGCGCTCCGCGCCGGAGAAGACGCGGTTCCACGCCGCACCGTCCTGCTGCCGCACCTGGTAGCGCGTGTGCACGACCGCGTGCTCGGCCCACGCCGCGTCGGCCGGGGCGACGCCGCTGGCCGGGACGAGCGCGGCCGACGCGGCGAGGTCGGGCGCGTCCCCGGCTGCGCGCTCGCGGCGCAGCCGCTCGACGGCCTCGGCCGGGATACGACGGTGCCCGCCGGCCGTGCGGACCTCGGGGAGCGTGCCGTCGTCGGTCCAGCGGCGCACGGTGTTGACGTGTACGCCCAGGTGCGCCGCGGCAGCGCTGACGCTCAGCAGGGGACCAGAAGCCATAGTGACTTTTGATGAGTAACGGAATATAACAACCTCACCAAAAGGTACCACGGTGAAGATCAGTCGAGTAGGTTCCTCCTCGTCGGGTCGAGTAGGTTCCTCCTCGTCG
>JBKBRC010000020.1:20190-36821 GCA_046292345.1 Rubricoccaceae bacterium | reverse complement strand
ACCAAAAGGTACCACGGTGAAGATCAGTCGAGTAGGTTCCTCCTCGTCGGGTCGAGTAGGTTCCTCCTCGTCGGGTCGAGTAGGTTCCTCCTCGTCGGGTCGAGTAGGTTCCTCCTCGTCGTCGGTACGCCCCTGGCTCCGCTGCGCCCTGCGCTCTGCGCCCTGGCGCCTCTTCTGCCCTCGGCCACGCCCTCGCAAAACCCGTCTGTGTAAAACCTATCCCCGCGGGAGGGCGTAGCCCCCTCCCCGTTCTACTCTCACGTCCTGCATGCAACTCGCTACGCACACCCGTCTCGCCCAGCGCTTCGCCGACGTCCGGGCCTACTCTGAGGCGCTCTGCGAACCGCTCGCCACCGAGGACTTCGTCGTGCAGTCCATGACCGACGTCAGCCCGACCAAGTGGCACCTCGCGCACACGACGTGGTTCTGGGAAACTTTCGTTCTGCGCCCCTACGCGCCCGGCTACGCGCTCTACGACGAGGCCTACCCGTACCTGTTCAACTCGTACTACGTGCAGGCCGGGGAGCGGCACTGCCGGGCGCAGCGCGGCTACCTCTCCCGCCCCACCGTCGCCGAGGTGCGCGCCTACCGCGCGCACGTGACCGAGGCCATGCTGCGCTTCCTGGAGGACTTCGACGAGGCGGCACGCCCGGATGTGGCCGACGTCGTAGAGGTGGGGCTGCACCACGAGCAGCAGCACCAGGAGCTGATGCTGACCGACATCAAGCACGTGTTCTCGGTCAATCCGCTGCGGCCGGTCTACCGCGCGCGACCCCAAACGCCCTCGCCCGACCCGGGGCCGCTGCGGTGGGTTGCGTTCGAAGGCGGCGTGCACCGCGTCGGCGCCGTGGCGGGCGGCGCAACCAGCGCCGAGCGCTTCCACTTCGACAACGAGGGGCCGGCCCACCGGCACTTTGCGGAGCCGTTCGCCATCGGGCACCGCCTCGTGACGGCGGGCGAGTACACCGCCTTCATCGCCGACGGCGGGTACCGCCGCCCGGAGCTGTGGCTCTCGGCCGGCTGGGCGACCGTACAGGCCGAAGGCTGGGAAGCGCCGTTCTACTGGGAGCCCGGTGACGACGGCGCGTGGCGCCACTTCACGCTCGCCGGCATGCGCCCCGTCGATCCGCACGAGCCCGTCACGCACCTCTCCTATTACGAGGCCGATGCCTACGCGCGCTGGGCCGGCGCGCGCCTGCCCTCCGAGTTCGAGTGGGAGCTCGCCGCGCGCACGGCCTGGGACGACGCCCTCGCCGACACGGAGGGCTACGCCGAGGGCGGACGCCTCCACCCCGCCCCGGCCGCCCCGCCCTCGGGCGACGGCGCGCCAGGCGCGCTGCTCCAACTCGCCGGGCACGTCTGGCAGTGGACGCACAGCGCTTACACGCCCTACCCCGGCTACCGACCCGTCGAGGGCGCGCTGGGGGAGTACAACGGCAAGTTCATGAGCGGACAGTTCGTGCTGCGCGGCGGCAGCGTCGCCACGAGCCGCACGCACGTCCGCCCCTCCTACCGCAATTTCTTCCCCCCCGAGGCGACGTGGCAGTTCACCGGCCTCCGGCTCGCCCGGAGCCTCTGAGACCGATGACCCGCCCGACTCCTGGCCGCGCCATGGCCACCGCCCCGGCCACGCCCCGCGACACGTTCCTCTCGGATGTGCTGCGCGGCCTCGCCCGGCGCCCACCCGCGCTCCCGAGCAAGTACTTCTACGACGCCCGCGGCAGCGCCCTCTTCGACGCCATCACGGCGCTCGAGGCCTACTACCCTACACGCACCGAGGAGGGCATCATGGCCGCCCACATCGGCGAGATCGCCGCGCACGTCGGCGCACGCGGAGGCGAGGGCGTCGTGCTCGTCGAATACGGCAGCGGCTCGAGTGTCAAGACGCGCTGGCTGCTCGACGCCCTGCCCGCGCTGGCGGCCTACGTGCCGCTCGACATCTCGGGCGAGCACCTCGCGCGCGTCGCCGAGGGTCTCCGCGACGCCTATCCGCGCCTGCCCGTCCTCCCCCTCGCGGCGGACTACACGGCTCCGTTCGCCCTGCCAGACCTGCCGGCGCATCATCGCCGCGTCGTCTACTTCCCCGGCTCCACGATCGGCAACTACGAGCCCGAGGACGCCCGCGCCATGCTTGCGCAGATGGCGTGCGTGGCCGGCGCCGACGGCGGCCTGCTCATCGGGGCTGACCAGCGCAAGGACGAGGCCGTCCTGCTGCGCGCCTACGACGACGAGGAGGGCATCACGGCGGCCTTCAACCTGAACCTGCTCGCGCGCATCAACCGCGAGCTCGGCGCCGACTTCGACCTCGCCGCCTGGCGACACGAGGCGCGCTACGACGCGGAGGAGGGGCGCATCGAGATGCACCTCGTCGCTGCGGCGCCGCAGACCGTGCGCGTGGCAGGGCGTGCGTTTAGCTTTGCCGCCGGCCAGTCCATCCACACCGAGAACTCCTACAAGTACGTGCCGGACGGCCTCGCGGCGCTGGCAGCGTCTGCAAGCCTCCGCCGGGCCGCACGCTGGACCGACCCGCGCACCTACTTCGCCGTCGAGTTCTATCACCCCTAGCCCGATTCGCCGCCCGCCCGCCGACTGCCATGCCCAAACCGAACAAGATCCTTGGCATCGACGTCGGCGGAACCGGCATCAAGGGCGCGCCGGTCCACCTCGGCAAGGGCACGCTCGCCGACGAGCGCGCGCGCGTGCTGACGCCCAAGCCGGCCACGCCCGAGGCCGTCGCGGCCACCGTGGCCGAGATCATGCGCCGCTACCGCTGGCAGGGGCCCGTCGGGTGCGCCCTGCCCTCGCGCGTGCGCCGCGGCATCACCGAGACGGCGGTCAACATCGACGACACGTGGAAGGGCCTGGACGCGGCGGCGCTCTTCTCGCGCGTGTGCCGCGCGCCCGTGGCCGTGCTCAACGACGCCGACGCGGCCGGCCTCGCGGAGGTCACCTTCGGCGCCGGGCGGGGCGTGCGCGGCGTCGTGCTGATGCTCACCTTCGGCACGGGGCTCGGCAGCAGCCTCTTCGTCGACGGCCGCCTCGCGCCCAACCTCGAGCTGGGCCACCTCTACGCCGCCGATGGCGTCATCCTCGAGGCGACGGCTGCCGACTCGGCGCGCAAGCGCGACGCGCTCTCGTGGGAGGCGTGGGCGAAAGAGCGCGTGCAGCCGGCCCTCGAGCACCTCGAGTTCCTGTTCGCGCCGGACCTGATCGTAGTCGGCGGCGGGGTCAGCAAGCCGGAGCGGTGGAAGCAGTTCGGACACCTGCTCCGCACACAGGCCACGCTCCGCCCGGCCGAGCTTGGCAACTCGGCCGGCATCGTCGGCGCAGCCTACGCGGCACAGCGCCTGCTGGACTGACCCGCCGGGCGCCGCGCGCGCTAGCGCACGACCGTGAGCGGCAGCGTGGCGGCGCGGCTCTCGGCGTCGAGCCGGAGAAAGTAGACGCCTGCAGCGAGTCCGGCCGCCTCGACGCGCAGCGCGCGCACGGCGCCAGCCGCCACGGCCTGCTCGGGCGCAATCTCGGCCACGACGCGGCCGCGCGCGTCGTAGAGCGTGGCGCGGAAGCGCTGCGGCAGAGCGAACAGGACGTCGAACTGCGTGCGCTCGCGGAACGGATTGGGGCCCCGGCGCGCGAGCGTCCAGCCGGCGGCCGGGACGTCCGGCACCGTCGCCGCGAGACAGGGCCCAGCGAGCGTCCAGCCGAGATCGGCCAGGATGGCGCACGTGGCTGCGCCCGGCGCCGTGATCCGCTCGCCCGAGGCGATGAAGGGCGTCATGAGCCCGTCCGGCGTGCCCGCCCCGAAGGTCTGCTCGCGCAGGTGGCTGAACGAGCCCCCCGGCACCCACGGGCGCGGCGCGTGCAGCGGGACCGGGGCACCGTAGGTAGCCCGCGCGGCGCGTCCGCTGAAGCGCACGTCGTCCTGGAGCGCCTCGGCGAGCGCGCGGGAGGCGTTGGGATAGGCCGGCTCGAAGAGCGGACGCCCGGCCGCGTCCGTCCCGAAGCGGTCGTAGATGGAAGGCACCGCCGGAGCACTCGTGCCGCCCACGGTGCCGATCCCGTCCTCGACGGCGAACGTGCCGATGATGCCGAGCCCATGGCCGAGCTCGTGCAGCGCGACCGTGTAGAGATCGAAGCGGTCCGCCGGCGGCGGCGTGTCCGGGTCGAGGTGCCAGCGCCCGAAGGCGCTGTTGAACTCGGATGCGATGTGGGGCTGTGCCGGCGTCAGGTCTCGCCCGACGAGCGCGCTCGCGAGGGCGGTCGGGTAGAACGTGCCCGGCAGCGGCGCGCCGGGGAAGTCGCGCACGCGAAACGGCCCGGCCGAGCCGAGCGTGTTGGCGCCCAGCGCGGTCCAGCGCGCGCGGACGCGGATCGTGACCGGCGAGGCGATACGGCACGCCCACGTATCGACGGCGGCCTGGACGGCCGCCTGCGCGGCCGCCGGGAAGCCCTCCCAGATCACCTCGACGGGCGCGCGCGGCGCGTCCGCCGGGCAGGTCTGCACGCGCACGGCCAACCCCGGAGGGATCTCGTGCGGCGCGGCCGGCGCCGATCCGTGCGGCGGCGCAGCGGCTTCGCCGGGCAGCGGGACGTGAAGGCGGCAGACCTCGTGCGCGTGCGGCTCAGCGACGGCCTGCGCCGCGGCCGGCCGGGCGAGCGGCAACGCGAGCAGCAGCGCGAGCAGCAGCGCCGGCACGCCGGCACGGTGCGTCATCGGGCGACGACGAGCGAGAGCGCGGCCACGCCCCGGGCGCCCTCGGCGCGCAGCACGTACACGCCTGGCGCAAGGCCAGCCGCGCGCACGTCGAGGAACGTGTTGCCGGAGGCAACCGGCCCGTCGGCTACGCGCGCCACCTCGCGCCCGAGCGCGTCGAAGAGCGCCACGCGCACGTCCTGTCCGGCCTCGGCCGTCAGGCTGACGCGCGTCTGCCCGGAGAACGGATTCGGCCCGGCCAGGCGCAGCCCCAGTCCCTCGGCCGCGACCGCGTCCTCGTCGGCGCTCACCACACCCAGGCACGACGGGCCGAGGCCCCAGCCGAGCTCGGCGAAGAGCGCGCAGGTCAGCGGGCCGGGCGAGACGTACACGTCCAGCGGCCCGGTCGCCGTACGCGCGCCGATGAAAGGCGTCATGAGCGCGTTGGGCGTGCCGGCGGGGAAGCTCGCCTCGTCCCAGTGCGAATACGACGAGCCCTGGTTCCAGACTACCGGCGCGTAGATCCGCGGCGGCGCGCCGTTGTTGGAAGCGCGCAGCCCCGCCGCGTCCAGGAAGAGCGCGTTGCTCTGGAGCAGGTTGGCGAGCGTCGTGGACTCGTTGGGGTAGACGGTACCGTCGAGCATCGGCACGAGCGCGGCGTCGCGCACGAGGCGGTCGTAGGCCAGCGGGAAGCCCTGCGTGCCCAGCCCCCAACTCCCCACGCCGGACGTGACGTCGGCGGTGCCAAAGAAGCCGAGCCCGTGCCCCAGCTCGTGCAGCACAACCGAGCGGAAGTCGATGCGGCCGACGGGTGGGTTTCCGTCGAGGCCGAAGTAGAAGTTGGGAAAGTTGCTGCTGAACTGCGCGCGGATGTCGGGCACGCTCGGGTTGAGGTCCTGCCCTGCGAGCGCGTCCGCAATCGCGTTCGGATACCACGTGTTGGGCTGCGGGAACTGCGGCCGGTTGGCGTAGACCTGCGTCGCGCCGGCCGAGCCGAGTACGTTGGCGCCGAGCGGCGCAAACGAGGCCTCGACGCGGATGGGCACCGGCGAGACGATGTGCGTCGCCCACAGGTCCACGGCCGACTGGAAGGCTGCCTGCGCCTCGGGCGTGAAGCCGGTGTAGGTCACCTGGAACGTGGCCGTCTGCGCCTTGGCAGGCGCGGGCGTCCGGAGCACCGGGGCCGTGAGCGTGGGCGGGCCGTAGACGGTCTGCGACGGGTCGTGCTCGAGCACGCAGAACGTGAAAGGCCCGTCGAGCACCAGGCCGACGCCGTCGGGCATCGGCCGCGCGCGGTCGAGCGCGAAGTCACTGGCCGAGGAGACCTCCAGCCGGTGGTCGTGCCGGTGGTCGTGCCGGTGGCCGTGTTCGTGGGGCGTCTGCGCGAGAACGAGCCCCGGCGCGCCGAGCAGCACGAGGAGCAGGAGCAGTCGGGACATCCGGGTGGGGGGATGGGCCGGAACGGAGCGAGAGGTGGGGGCGCAAAGTCTCTCCGGCTCGTATCGGCCAGGCGAGCAGGTCTTGAAGCGCGGCCTGCGTTCAGAGGCGGTCGAGCGCCGCGCGCGCGCGCTGCTCGAGCGCCTGCGCGTAGTCGAAGTCGGACTCGTTAGCGAGCACCTGGCGGTAGATGCGGCGTGCCTCGGCGAAGTTGCCCTCGAGCTCTCGGACTTCGCCGATATGATAATGCGACCACGGCCCCCAGCGTGCCTGCGGATCGGCGGGCAGGCCGATCGCAAGCTCGTAGTGGCGCACGGCCTCGGGATAGTTGGCGAGCGCCTGGTAGGCGCGGCCCGTGCGGAAGGCCGCCTCGGCACGCTCGTCGGCCGAGGCCTGCGCGTGGCCGAGCACGCTCTGGAACGTGCGCACGGCCTCATCGTAGCGCCCGGCGTCGAACGCGTGCGTGCCGACGAGGAGCGCCCGCTCGGCAGGCGTCATCGGGTGCTCGAGGCGGCGGGCGGCCTCGCGGACGGCCGAGCGGTCGGCGTCGAAGTCGCGGCTGGAGCGGACGCGGCGGTAGTGCGCCTCGGCCGCGCGACGGTCACCGGCGAGCTCGCGCGCGACTCCGGCCAGCAGCGTCGTCTGCGCGACCATTGCCTGCCCGCGGTACGTGCGCGTGTACGTCTCGAAGTGCGCGGCGGCCTCGGCGTAGCGCCCGAGGCGCATCCGCGCGATGCCCAGCTGCGCCTCGAGGTACGGCAGCGCGTCCACGCCCGGGCGGCGCGTCTGCGCGAGCGCCTGCGCGAGGACGGCCTCGGCACGTGCCGCCTCGCGAGCCGTGAGCAGCATCGAGCCGTAGATCATGCCCACGAGCGGGCTCTCGGGGTACGCCTCAGCCACGCGCACGGCGTAGACGTGCTTTCCGCCGCGATGGTCGTTGAGCGCCGCGTCCACGAACGCCAGCCCGATGGCCGCCTCGGCGCGGTTGAACGTGGCCGTCTCGGCGGCGCGCTCGAGCGCGGCCATGCCCTGCGGCACCGTTCCCGAGAAGCCGAACAGGCGCGCCACCCAGCGGTAGCGGCGCGGGATGGCGCCCGCCGCCACCTGGCACGCGCCCAGCCCGGCGAGCGACTCGGCGAACGGCTGCGTCCCGCGCGTGTTGCTGCGAAACTGCGCGCACGCGTCGCGGAAGGCCGTTCCGGCACGGGCGTAGCGCTCCTGGCGCGCGAGCACGGCCGCGCGTTGGAGGTGCATCTCGCCCTCGATGTGGGTGCGCCACGGCGAGGCGGGCACGCCGGCGAGCACCGTGCGCAGCGAGTCGTTGAGTGCGTGGAAGCGGTCGTAGGCGTCCGGATCCTCGCGCGTGAGGGCTGTCCAGAAGGCGACCGTGGCGAGCTGGTAGGCCGCCGCAGGCGAGGCCGGCTCAAGCGCGCCGAGGGCTCGGAAATGCCGCCGCGCCTCGTCGAGGCGGAAGTTGTAGAGCGCGGCGCGGCCCGCCTCGAGGCGGGCCCGTCCCTCGGCCGAGACGACCATCATGGGCGCGTCGGGCGTGCGCGCGTCCGGGGCGGACACGCCGGGCGCGGACGCGGTGGCCCGGGAGGCGGGCGAGGCGGCGAGCAGGACAAGGAGCGCGAGGCCGCGCGCGGGCAGTCGGGTCATGGGCGGACGAACGAGCGGGGGGGCCGGTGTGGTACGCACATACGCGCACATAAAACAGCGCGCTCGCGGCACGGCCCCTCGGCGGGCAGCAAGCGTGCCGAAACCTGCGCCCGGCCCGCCCCGGGACCGGCGCATCTCAGGTGGCCGGCTCGCTCGCCGGCGGCGCCGCCTCGCCGACGAGCACGATCCGGTCGGCGTCTTCGGAGAGATCGGGCGGAAAGAGCTGCCCCTCGGCCGCGGCTACGACGACAGCCACGGTCGCGTCGCCGGTGACGTTGGTGACCGTCCGGCACATGTCGAGGATGCGGTCCACGCCCAGGATGAGCGCGATGCCCGCCGCCGGCACGCCGACCGACTCGAGGATGATGACGAGCATGATGATGCCCGCACCGGGCACGGCCGCCGTGCCGATGGAAGCGAGGACGGCCGTGAGCACGATCGTGACCTGGGCTGCAAGGCCGAGCTCGAGCCCGAACGCCTGCGCGATGAACAGCGTCGCGACGGCCTGGTAGAGCGCCGTACCGTCCATGTTGATCGTCGCGCCGAGCGGGAGCACGAAGCTCGAGACCTCCTCGCTCACGCCGAGCTTCTGCTCGCATCGCTCCATTGTCACCGGCAGCGTCGCTCCCGAGGACGAGGTCGAGAAGGCAACGAGCTGCGCGGGCGCGATGCCCTGGAAGAACGTCCGGAAGCCCATCGGCGAGAACAGGCGCAGGATCGTCGGGTAGGTCACGACGGTGTGCAGCCCGAGGCCGAGCACCACCACGCCCATATACCAGCTCAGGCCCGAGAGCAGCCCCACGATGCGCGTCGGGTCGTCCCCGGCGGTGACCGTGATCGTGTCGGCGAGCAGCGCGAACACGCCCAGCGGCGCCATCTTCATCACCAGGTCAACGAGGCGGATGATGACCTCGTTGACGCCGTCGAAGAACGCGAGCACGGGCGCGCCCTTCTCGCGCGGCACCTGCACGAGCCCGATGCCAAACAGGAGCGCGATCACGACGACCTGAAGCATGCCGGCGCTGTTCTGGAAGCCGTCGCCGCGCAGCAGGGCGGTGCCCGCAGTGAGGGCCGCCGCCGCGTTGTCCGGGACCATGTCCACCAGGAACTGAAGCGGCCCGCGCTCGCCCACGCGCGCGGCCGTCTCGGCGCGCGCGGCCGTCTCGTCCTCGAACGCCGCCACGAGTCCATCCCGCAGCTCGGGCGAGAACGCATCGCCGGGGCGGATGATATCGGTCAGGAGCACGCCGATCGTGACGGCGACGGCCGTCGTGGCCAGGTAGATGCCGATCGTGCGCCCGCCGATGCGCGAGAGCTTGCGGAGGTCGCTCAGGCTTGCCACTCCCGTCACGAGGCTCGCGAAGACGAGCGGCACCGCGATCAGTTTGAGCAGCGTGATGAAGATCGTCCCGAAGGGCCGCACCCAGTCGCGCACGAACCCGCCCCAGCCCAGCATCGCGGCGACGATCCCGAAGACGAGCCCGAGCACCAGCCCGAGGATGATCTGCCAGTGGAGCTTGCGGTACCAGGGCATCGGCGCGGCGTGCTAGCGGGGTGGGACGGACGCGGCAAGCTACGGTGACCGCGGGCCGGTGCAAGCTGGGCTGGCATCCGGGGCGCAGGCCCAGCGCCTACCATAGCACGGCCAGCGCCACGACCGCGCCGAAGCCCGTGCACGCGAGGTTGACGCGGTCGTTGGTGACCCAGCGCAGACCGCGCGCGAGCGGCAGCGCGCCCGCGCGCTCCGAGCGGGCGCGCTCGGTGAGCGCGCCATCGGCGTCGCGGTAGCGGGCCTGCACGCTCGCGCCGAGCACGCTGTCGAACAGGGCCGCGGCAAACCCTCCGCCCACGACGAGCGCGGCCAGCAGCGGCCCGCTCAGCCCAACCGGGTATGCACCGCCGAAGGGCAAAGCGAACAGCCACACGACGGCCGCGCCGGCCAGCGCGCCCAGCGTGCCGGGCAGCGAGACGCCTCCAGACGTGCCCGGCGGCACGCGCCGGCCTGAGAGCACCTCGCGCGTGGGCCAGCGGAAGTACGTACCCACCTCGGTCCCCCACGTGTCGGCCGCGGCGGCCGCGAACGCGGCTACGAAGGCCCAGTAGAGGGCCGGGTGGGCGGAGGCAGGCGCGAACACCGTCGCGGCGAGGAGCGCCCCCGAGACGCCGCCGTTGGCGAGCACCTGCCCTGCGTCGCGGCGCGCGGACTTCTCGGCGAGCCGCTCGGCCTCGGCCTTGCGCCGCGCGCCCAGCCGCGAGAGCAGGCTCGAGAGCACGAAGAACGCGAACGCGGGCACGGCCCAGGCCGCGCCGCCCAGCACGAGCACGCCAAAGGCCAGCAGCGACGCCGCTAGCACGCCCGAGAGGTCCAGAAAGCGCGCGCGGAACGCGACGAGCGCGAACGCCGCCGTCAGCAGCACGCCCAGCACCATCGGTGTGGCCAGAGCCGGGTCGCCGTGCAGCGCGGCCAGCGGCACCACGACCGCCAGCACGATCAGCAGGTTGTCCCAGCCTTCGGCGCCGAGCGCCTCGGCCACGGTGGCGCAGGCGGCAGCCCCGAGCGCGCCCGCGAGCAGCACGCCCGGCGCCCAGCCCGGTCCCCACAGCGCGGCGGCGAGGGCCGAGAGCGCGAGCGCGGCGCCGAAGAATGCCCCCGAGCCGGCGAGCGACTTCTCGTGCCGCCCCACGCGGTAGCGGAGCGGCCGCCGCAGCCGCATGCCGACGAGCGAAGCGAGCGGATCGGCGAGGGCGAGCACGAGGAAGGCGGCCTGCAACACGAACACGCGCCCCGGGTCGAGCGTCCAGCACAGGTAAAGCGCCGCGATGAGCGCCAGCGGGAACGTGACCGTCCCCCATGAGCGGCGCGCGATGCCGTGCATGCCCGGGAAAAAGCCCCGGCGCACGGCGACGGCGTTGACGGCCACGAAGCCTGCCGCGAGCACGTAGACGCCCGTCGGCCGCTCGAAGAGCAGTGGGCACAGCGCGACGAGCACGCCCACGGCGGCGTGCACCACGCGCCGGGAGTTCTCGGGCCTCCAGGCCGCGCGGGCGCGCAGCGCCTCGCCCAGCAGCACGGCGGCCAGGAGCGCGAGGCCGAAGATCCAGAACGCAGCGAAATCGGTCATGCGGCAGCGGGGCGCGCCGGCTCTGCGACGCGCCCCGCGAATCTAGCGCCGGGACCCTCGTGCCACAGGGCCGCTCCGGTTGGCCAGCCTGCGCGGCCTAGCCGCCGGAGACGGGCCGGCAGGGTCACCGGGGCAGGTTGAGCAAGAGAGAGAACCGGATCTGATCCTCGAGCGGCGAGCGCTCCTCGAGCGAGTAGATGTACGACATGTCGAACCCGAAGAGGCTGTACCGGATACCCGCGCCGAACGTGACGAACTTGCGGTTGCCGTTGGCCGGGTCCTCGTAGAAAAAGCCCGAGCGGAGGGCGAGCAGGTCGTTGTACCAGTACTCGAGGCCCGTCCCGACGGTGAACTGCCGAAGTACGCCGACGGACTCCGGGTTGTCCACGCCGTCAGGCGTCGTGTCGACGAGACGCGGCTTCCAGGACGAGAAGAGCGCCGTCGTCCAGGGCTTGAACTGCCCCGTCGAGTCACGGTCCACGAGGAGGCGGTTGAAGTCGATGGCCCAGGTGAGGCGGTTGAACGCGTCCAGGTCCGCCGTCATGCTCGTGCCCAGGCGCAGGTTGGTCGGGATGGCGTTGGGGATGCCGGTCTCGTCGGCCACGTAGCGGATGGCCGGGCCCATGTTGGCCAGGTTGAGCCCGAGCCGGGTGCGCACCGGCACGCCGACGTTGAACTCGGGCAGGCTGTAGAGCGCGCCCACGTCCAGCCCGAACGAGCGGCCGGCCTGCGTGTCGGTCGAGCCGACGCCCTGCCCGCCGGTCAGGTTGGAGTAGATGAAGCGCGCGCCGGCACCGAGGGCGAGGTTCTGCGTGAGCTGGTAGCCGTAGGAAGCGCCCAGCGAGAGCTCGAACGAGCGGAAGTTGCCGATCACGTTGCCCTGGTCGTCGGTCCAGGTCTGCTCGCCGAGGTTGAAGTACGTCAGGTGCGCGCCGAGCGTGCCCCGGTCGCCGAAGGAGTACTTGCCGGCGAGGTATTCGTACGACAGGTCAGCGCCGAGGGCCGGCAGCCACGGCGCATGCGTGAACGAGGCCTCGATGCCGGTCTGTTGTGCCAGGCCGGCGGGGTTCCAGAACGGCGCGGCGGCGTTGTCGGCAAGGGCCACGCCGGCCATGCCCATGCCGGCGGCGCGGCTGTCGGGCTCGATCTGGAGGAACGGGACGGCGGTCGTGAGAACGACCTGCGCGTAGGCGGCGGGCGCGGCAAGGGCGGCGCAGAGCAGGACGGCGGTGCGAAGCACGGCGGCGGTGCGGAGGGTCATGGCAGCGTCTGGAGTCGCGCGCGGCGCGCGTCAGCGGATGATGGCGAGGCGCTCGATGCGCTCGGCGACCGCACGGCCGCCGCCGGCCTGCTCGGTCTCGACACGCAGGCGGAAAAGGTATACCCCGCTCGCGAGCGGGTCGAGGTCGTCGTCGAGGCCGTCCCAGGGGATCTGGACGAGCCCGGCCGGCAGCGTGCCGCCCGGCAGGGCGTCGTCGCCGTCGAGGGTGCGGACGGGCCGGCCGGCCAGCGTGTAGATGCGCAGCTGCACGCGCGCGGCGGTGCCCGGCGCCTGGTTGTGCTCGAAGATGAAGCGCGTCCGCCCGGGCGTGGGGTTGGGGTACGGGTAGAGGTTGCGCACGACGAGCGCCTCCGAGGCCACGACGGTGAACGAGAGCTCGGCCGTGCTCGAGTTGTTGGCCGTGTCCCAGGCCGTGAGCCGGAGCGTGTGCAGGCCGGGCTCGAAGCGCCGGAGCGGGTAGCGGACTGTGCCGGAGCGGTACGTATCTACGTCGCCCTGGTAGAAGCGGCCTACGTCTACGGCCTGCGCGGCGTTGCCGTTAACGGTCAGCAGCAGCTCGTGCCCGACGCCGGCACCGACGGTGTTGATGCCGCTCTCGTCCGAGAGGCGGGCGATGAGCACGGGGTCGGGGCGGGCGAGGCCGCCATCGACGAACGTGGTGTCGTCGAGGAAGAGGCGGATGCGGGGTCCCTCGCGGTCGTCCGGGCGCGCGCCGGCGTCGGGAGCCACGCGCGCGGCGAGCGAGTGGCCGAAGGCATCGCGCCCGGCGGCGTCGGCGGCGTAGACGGCCACGCGGGCCGCCTGCCCGGAGTAGGACACGTCCTGCGGCACGACGAACTCGAGCGCGAAGCGGCCCTGCCGCACCGAGGCGCGGCCGGTGTAGAGGCGGTCGGTGCGCGTGCGGTAGCGCCCGCCCGTGTTGCAGCAGGCGTCCGGCGGGAGGGGCACGACGCGCTCGGCGTCGAAGACGGCCACGGTCACCTCGCCGTCGAAGGAGGGGTCCGGCTGGTCGGCGGCGCCGAGTACGACGCCCTCCACGCGGGCGACCTCGTGCGCGCGGAACGCCGGCGCGTCCTCGCCCGGCGCGCCGGCCGCGGGCGCCACGTCGGTCCCGTTGATGCGCGTCACGGCCACGCGCTGCCGCGGCAGGCCGATGCGCATGGCGGGGTCGCCGAGCAAGTTGAACTTGCGGTTGTTGCCCTGCGCGCCGGCGGGGGTGTTCTTGGCCAGGCGGAGCGCCTCGCCGAGCCGGCGCGGCAGCCCGGCCGCGTCGGGCGTGAGCAGCGCCTCGTTGAGGGCGAGGTTGACGCCCGTATTGAGCGTGCCGGGGTCGGCGGACGTGTAGACGAGGCGCACGGTGGTAAAGAGCGCGATCGCGCCGCCGTTGCGCGCCAGGAGCGCGTCCTCGGCCAGGCTCTGCTCGCCGACGGTGTCGAACTTGCCGAACGAGCACGTGGCCGTGATCATGATGGCCGGGCGGTCGGTGTTGGCGAGGCCGTCGAGCAGTTCGCGCGTGAAGTAGCGTTCGTCGCCGAGCGCGCGGGGGCCGCCGTGGCCGCTGTAGTTCCAGACGAGCGTGCCCTCGTCGAAGGCCCGCGCGATGGCCTCGTTGGCCTGCGGGCGTCGGTTGCCGGCGGCCGTCGTCACGAGCGGGTACGAGGGCGTGTAGATGCGCTGGATCGTCTTCTCGGGGCGCAGGCTCTCGACGAGTTGGGCCACGGCCTCGATGTTGGCCACGTGCAGGTCGCGGTCCCAGCTCTGCGGAAACTGGTCGTCTGCGACGGTCGTGTAGCGTCCGCGCCACGGGTCGCGCGCGGCGGCCCGCTCGTAGGCGACGATCTTGTCGACCATGAATTCGGCCTCGCCGGCCGAGCGCACGGGCAGCCGCCCGATGCCGATGTCTACGCGCTCCGGGGAGATGTGGCTCGGCCCGAGGTATTCCCACACGCCCTCGTCGGGCCCGAGCAGGCCGAAGTAGTCGTCGGACGTGAACGAGCGGTCGTTGACGAACGACTCGGCCGTCTGGTAGGTGGGCACGAAGTTGGGCACGCCGCCGCGGATGCCGCGGAAGTCGTAGTGGCCGTCGCCGAAGAGGAGCAGGTACTCAGGCTGCTGGCCCGAGGGCGCGCGGTCGTAGAGGAAGCGCATGAAGTCCCGGATGGCGCGCATGTCCGAGACGCCGCCGCCGAACTCGTTGAAGACCTGCTCGGTCGTGACGACGAGCGGGCGCAGGCTGTCGGCGGTGCGGCGGTGCTCGGCGAGGCGCTCGGCGGCGGCGCGAAACTCCGGCGCGGCCACGACCACGTAGTCCGGGTGACCCGAGAGGCCGTGCAGGTTTTGCGGTGCCACGCGCGCGGCCGGGGGCGGCGTGCGCACGGCCGGCGCCGACGGCACGAAGGCGACGAGCTCACGGGGGCGGCGGGCGTCGGGCACGTCTACCTGCACGCGGTGGCCGGCGCCGTCGGCCTGCGTGGGCAGGCGGCGGATGTCTCCGGGCGTCGTCACGTCCCACACCTCAGGCGCCTGCGTGAAGCCCTCGAGCAGGTACTCGAGGCGCCCGGCCTCGCCGCCCTGCGTGGCGAAGCGGAGGTAGCCGCCCGTGGCGCGGGGCGCCTGCGGCACGACGACCTCGGCCCAGTCCAGCCAGGCCTGCGCGCCCGTGCCCCCGCCGGTGGCGCGGAACGTGAGCGCGAGGCGCCCGGCCTCCATCGTGGCACTCATCTCGCGAGCCGAGGCGAGCAGGTCTGCCGAGGTGGCGCTCGTGAGCGCGCTCGCCAGCGTCCGCCCGGCGCCCGAGAGCGTGATCGTAGACGCGGCCGAGCCGCGTGCGGCCACGCGCGCCCGGATGCGCGCTGTGCCCGCCATGGCCGGCGGGATGGTGTCGAGCACGGTCACACCGGCGGCCGTGCGTGTCAGCTCGGGCCCGAGCCAGTCGAGGCCGGAGCCGTCGCCGTCGCGCTCGATGTTGACCAGGTCCTCCTCGTGGAACAGCCGCGCCTCGACGGTCTGGAGGCGCCGCGCGTCGGCCCAGTCGGGGAAGGCGTCGCCGGAGACGCGGCGCGGCGCGGGCCCGTCGATACGGACGAAGTAGGCCGTCGTACGCGTGAACGGGTTCACGAAGTGCTCCCACCGTCCCTGGGCGGCGTTCCAGTTCCAGCCGTTTGGCGCCTCGGCGTAGAAGTAGAGCGCGCCTCCGGAGACGAACGTGGGCACTTCGGTAAGGTCGGCCGGCCGCGGGGCGCGGTTGAGCGCCGGCAGCGGGCGCCCGCCGTTGCCGTAGACCTGCACGCGCGTGAGGTCCACGGCGCCCGCGCCGAGGCCGCCGAGGTAGGCTGCGTCGAGGCGGTAGATGCCCTCGCGCCGGATCGGGATCTTGAACCACGTTCCGTCGGCGAGCACGCTGCGCGTGACAGCCAGGTGGGGGTTGTCGCTGGCGCCGCCGGTGGTCAGGAATGCGTCGCGCAGGGCGGCGCGGCGCACGACGACGACGAGCCGCCGGTAGCGCCGCAGCGTCTGCCCCTCGACGTGGAGCATCCTGAAGCGGACGATCCCGGTGAGGGTCCGCCGGTACTCTCCCGCGCCGACGACCTCGGCCGCCGGCCCGCCGAAGGCCTCGGCGAGAGCGGCGCGCTGCGCTACAGGCAGGGAGACCTCGTCGTAGTCGGCCGCGAGGACGGACACCTGGGGCGGCACGGCCGCGCGCAAGTCTACCGTGGCCGAAGCCGTCGCATAGCCGAGCGCGGCGCGGAGCGCGAGTGGCTCCGGGCGCACGTCGGCGGCGAGCGCCTCGCCGAGAGCCCCGGGCCACGTGGCCGTGACCTCGTACGTCACCGCTCCCGGCTCCTCGGCCACGACGCGTACCGCCGGGGGCCCGTAGTCTGGACGGGGGCCGGCCCAGGTCGTCTCGGCCTGGAGCGTGCGCGCGCCGGGGGGCGAGGGTTGCGCGCGCGCGGCCTCACCGAGCACCGTCCCGCCGACGAGGCAGGCCAACAGCGCAGCGAGCGCGGGCAGAGATCGCGGCATCACGGGCACGTGCAGACGAGCGGCGGGGGCGGGATCACACGGCGCCGGCCGGTTTGCCGGTGCGCCGGGCGCTTCCGCAGGCGTAGCACTGAGCCGTATAGCGTCGCGTGGCTTGGGGCGGGAGGTCCGGCAAGGCCGGACGAAGCCAAGATACGGCCGGCCGACGGGCCGTTACAAGGCACGCGGTCGCGGCCAAGTACACGACACGCTCGGGTCGGGCGGCCGGAGGTTGCGCGCCGCCGGTGCCGGGCTCCACGCCCGGCCGTGGGGCGTCACCCTCAACTGTTGATGTTGCTCAACTGTTGATGTTGCTCAACTGTTGATGTTGCTCAACTGTTGATGTTGCTCAACTGTTGATGTTGCGGTGGATCGCCTGGCGCGTCAGTCCGATACGCGCGCCCAGCTGCGACCGATT
>JBKBRC010000020.1:5353-20090 GCA_046292345.1 Rubricoccaceae bacterium | reverse complement strand
CTCAACTGTTGATGTTGCTCAACTGTTGATGTTGCTCAACTGTTGATGTTGCTCAACTGTTGATGTTGCGGTGGATCGCCTGGCGCGTCAGTCCGATACGCGCGCCCAGCTGCGACCGATTCTCGATGCCCGGAATGCCCACGAAGCCGTTGACGAGGCTGGCGAGGTACTCCTGGCGCAGCTTCGTGATAGGGATCGGCCCAAGGATCTTGGCGATGTCGAGTTCGGCGAGGGCGCGCTGGCACGCTGCGGCATCCTCCTCGCACCGCTCGACGACGCTCGGCCAGATGGGCACGCGGCTGAGCACCAGGCGGGCCTGCTCGTAGTACTCGAGCGCGAGCCCATAGAACTTGAGGTCGTAGTGGTACACCTGGGCCAGCTGATGCAGCGCGAGGCCCTGCTCGGGCTTGAGGCCGTTGCGCGTGGCCAGCTCGAGCGCCTTCTGGAGCTGCTCCTCACCCTGCTGCGCCCGGCCCTGCTTCACGAGCGCGT
Organism: Rubricoccaceae bacterium; assembly: GCA_046292345.1. Classification (GTDB taxonomy): domain Bacteria; phylum Bacteroidota; class Rhodothermia; order Rhodothermales; family Rubricoccaceae; genus JBKBRC01. The sequence continues at coordinate 19,598 of JBKBRC010000020.1, read as the reverse complement.
AGCCCTTGAACATGAGCGCCTTCGGGATGTACTCGACGAGCCCGTTACGGCGGCTGAGGTTGTAGACACGCATGCACTCCTCAGTCGCCTGATCGAAGAGGCCCTGCGCCATGTGCGTGTTGGCTTTCTGGAGCAGCGCTGCGATCTCCCATGCGCGGCTGCCGAGCCGGCGCGCCTCCTCCCCCACGCGGTCGAAGTACTGGTGTGCCGCGGCAAGCGAGCCGAGGCGGTGACGCATGAGCCAGCCGAGGCGGTAGTCGAGCACGAGCGTCTGGTAAGCGTCGTGCGGGTCGATGAGCGCTAACTCGGTCTTGGCGCGCTCCACCGGCGCGTCGCGCAGGCAGCGCACGGCCTGGAGTTGCACGTGCGTCTGCGCGAGCGCGCTGAGCCCGGGCGTCTTGAGCAGTTCGTTGAACTCGAGGTAGGCGTCGTACACCTGCGCCTGCTCGACGTGCCCGATGGCGCGCGCCCAGCGCTGGCGGAATGCGTCCGGGAGGGCGTCATAAGCAGCGGTGGCACGGTCGATGTGTTCGCGCTCGTGCGCCGGGATCATCGGGGCAGACGGCATGGGCGGACTCGGGCGGGGGAAGGATGAAAGCGCGCGGCGCGCGCGGCGCCGTAACCTTTCCTCTGCTATCGGCCCCCCTCCCCTCCTCTTAAGCCGCGCGCGGCGCCAGATTTCCCGGCTCTGCCCCTGTAGCGCGCCCGAGCACAGAATCGCCACACCTGTAAAGCCACATGCCCTCCGGAAGACCGCTTTCGGGGGTGCGAGAGCGGTGTTCCCGAGGCTCTGGGACCCGAGAGGCGAGCTCGCCAGGCGAGTGTTCGGGCTTCGAGCGAGCCTGTCGCGCCCTGGCCGTTTTCTCGCTCAGGGACCGGCCTTTCAGGCCGCGCGGAGCTGCTGCGAGGGCGTCGGCGCAGGCGACTGTAACGCGAGCATGGCCGCGTCGATGCGCTGGCGCAGAGCCGTGATCTCGCCGAACAGCTCCGAGAGCCGGCCGCCGGCCTCCTCGATGTCTCGCACAGGTGCCACCATGGCCTCGTCCAGGTCGAGCGCACGCGCGAGCTCGAGCACGTACTGCGCGTTGCCGTGGATGACGGCAAGCGGGTTGTTGAGCGCGTGCGCGACGCGCGCCATCTCGCCGCGGACCTCGTCGAGGAGCGCCGCGGCGGCCGGACGCGGGACGCCGGCGGGCATGGCGACCGACATTGCGTCCGGGAAGGCGGGAATGCCCAGTGCCTCGGCGACGAACGCGCTCAGCGGCCCGGGCTCGGGCAGACAGGCGGTCACGCTGGAGGCGCCGGCCTGGAACGCCTCGTGCGAGTCTGCGCCAGGCGTTATGCGCACGAGCACCTCGGTGTGCGGCGCGAGCATGCGGCACAGCCGAACCACCTCGATCCCCGAGCCGTCCGGCAACACGTCCGACACGAGCATGCCCGTGAAGTGCGTCCCCGAAAGGTAGGCCCGCGCGGCCGCGGAAGACGTGCAGGGGGTCACCTGCACTGCGCCGAGGTAGTGCTCCAGCGCGCCTGCGAGCTGCTCGGCGCGACCGTCCACAAGGAGGAGCGAATGTGCAAGCGGCGCGGCCGAACCGGTGACGTCGTACATGGAGGCGTGGGGGCGTTCTGCGGTGGTGGAGCAGCAGGCAGCGGCGCGCAATTTACCCTGCTACGTCACTCCTGCAAGTTCCCGGCGCGTGTTATCGGGTGCTCATCTTCTCGAATTAACCTCACGCGGCAGCTTCTGTGCGAAATCCGCCCTCAGGGTATTTTTTTGTCCCCCGCGCATTCCCTGAGGCGACCTCTTGGCCGCGTGAAGGATTTCGCCTTCCGCGCTTCGCCTTCCGGATTGCTCATTCGAAACCTTAGTGCTCATCGGAAACCCTTTCGGCCCGTTCGGCGGGCGTGCTCTGCTCGGCCCGCGCGCGCAGCCGCGCGCGCAGCCGCGCCCGGCGCAGACCGCAGTTTCCTGCGCGCCGGGCCTCCGGGTATCCGGCGGCTGTGTGTCCGGCCGCTGTCAGGCTGCCGGCGAGACCATGCGGCTGTGGCCATCCCCCGACGACGCCTCGGGAGGCAGCGCGAGCGGGCCCTCGAGGCCGATCAGAGTACGGTAGTCTCCCCGGGCGCCGGCCTCAGACGCGACGACGCGCCACCAGACCTGCCGGTGCACGACCTGCCCCTCGGCGTCGAAAGCCGGGTGCTCCGTCGCAAAGGCCTCCGGCCCGCCCTCCCAGAACCAGCGCAGAAACGCGCCGCGCGCGTGCTCGGGCAGGCCGAGAGCTGAAGCGAGCGCCGTCACGTGCGGCACCTGCGTTGCCGGCCGCCCCGTAAGCGCCTCCACCGCCGGGCTCCAGCGGCGCGTGGCGCCGCCGGCGTCGAACGAGGCCACGGCGACACCGGCCGCGTCGAGCAGGCGGCGGAGCGAGGCCTGCCCGGCCGTGAGTTGGGCCACGCGCTGATCCACCATCAGGTCGAGCGAGTCGCTGAACGTCGAGATCTGGCGCTCGAGCGTGCGCTGACGCGCCACGTCGGTGGCCTGGATCAGCACGGCTGCGCGCCCGGCCACGCGCACTGCGCGCAGGGAGACCTGAACGGGTCGCGAGACGTCGTCTTCGCCCACGAGGGCATACTCGATGCCGGTGAGCGCGCTGCCCTCGCGCGCGCTCCGCTCGGCCAGCTCGAGCAGCGGCTCGATGGGCATCACCTCGCGCAGCGCCTCGATGCGGCCGCCTCGTATGGCCTCGTGGGGCAGACCGGTAACGGCGTAGAAGGCCGGGTTGGCCTCGACGAGCATCCCGTCGAACGTGCAGAGCAGGACGTAGTGGGGGTTGATCTGGAAGAGGCCGGCCACGTGCGAGCGCAGGTCGGCCAGTTCCCGGGCCTGCTCGCCGAGCCGGGCGTGCAGCGGCCGCAGCGCGCTCGCTGCGGCGCCGTCTGCGGCCTCAGCCTTGCGGAGCAGCGTCTCGGCCTCGCCCGGGAGGCCGGCCAGGCGTTCGGCGAGGCGCCACAGGCGGTCGGCCACGTGCGGGCCGAGCACGTAGATCCCGCCCAGCAGGGCTGCCACGAGCAGCAGCGCCGCCGCGAGCGCAAACAGCAGCGGGGGCCAGAGCGCCGGCGCAGCCTCAGGACGCACGGTTTCGAGGGCGAGCAACTCGCGCCCGTCGGCGCCGACGGGCACCACGACCGATCGCGTGAGCCGCTCACCGAGTACCAGGCGCTCGGCGCGCCCCGCGGCATGCCCCGCCAGCGTCTGCGCCCAGTCGATGCCGAGCAGCGTCCCGGCCCGCGTCGCCGTGACCGGGACGCGCTCGGGCGAGAGCAGCACGTAGTCGGTCTCGGCGTCCTGGGCGGCAAGCCGCTCCAGCAGCGGCGCCACGCCGGCCGGCGGCCCCTCGACGGCCAGCGCCACGGCGGCGGCGCGCCCGAGCAGGCTCTCGCCGGCGGCCTGCTCGTACGCCTGATACTGCAGCGCGACGTGCAGCGCGGCCGCGGCGGCCCACAGCACGACGACGAGCGCGACGCCTGCCAGTGCGAGACGGCGGTAGAGGGGGGTGGCCAGCATGGGCTCGCAGGGGGAAGCGGACACGCGCGGGGGAGGCGCGAACGCCCTTCGAGGTTACGGCAGCGTACGCATCCGATACAACGCGTGCGCGTATGGCCGCGCGCCGAGGCGATGCGTGGTAGACCTCGCGGCGGAGTGTTTCCCTCCGGCCCTGCTCAAACGACGTGCCGCTGGCTCAGCGTAGCAGCGTCAGCCTCGGCTGCGCCCCGGAGGCCTCGAAGCCGCCCCGCTCGCTGCGCACGATGCGCGCGACGGCCACCTCCGGGTCGTGCTCGAAGCAGACCGTCCAGCCGTGGTCTGCGGCCTGCGCGAGGATGGCCTTCTTTTCCGCGAGCGTAGCCAGGGGCTCTACGTCGTAGGCCATCACCCAGAGCAGGGGCACGTGCGCGGCGGTCGGGAGCAGGTCGGCAGCAAAAAGCAGCGCCCCCTCATCGCCCTCGACGAGCAGCAGCTGCTGCCCGCGCGTGTGCCCGTTGACTACGATCAGACGCGCGTTTGGGAACGGCGCGTCCTCGCCGTCGAGCAGGTGAAGCCGGCCCGAGTCGCCGAGCGGCCCGAGCTTGTCGGGCAGAAACGACGCCTGCTCGCGGGGACTTTCGTGCGCCCACGCCCAGTGGCTGCGCTGCACGTAGTGCGTCGCGGCGGAGAACGTGAGGCGGTGCGCCCCACCTGCGTCCTGCCCCACGGCCCCCCCGGCGTGGTCAAAGTGAAGGTGAGTCAGCAGCACATCCGTCACGTCTTCGGGCGCTACCCCGAGCGCGGCAAGGGAGCGCTCGAGCGTCCCTCCGGTCTCGTCCACGGCGTAGATGCGGGCGAACTTCTCGTCGTAAGTATGCCCGAGGCCGGTATCGACGACGATCGTGCGGCCGTGCCCGCGCAGCAGCAGGCAGCGCATGGCCATGCGGATGCGGTTTTGCTCGTCGGGCGGGTGCTGACGGGCCCAGAGCGCACGCGGCACGATGCCGAACATGGCTCCGCCGTCGAGGCGGAAGGCGCCCGTGTCGAGCGCGTCGATGCGGTAGCCGGCAAGGGTCATCGCAGAGCGGAAGCTGGCGGCGGGGCCGGCAAGCTACGCCCGGCGCGCGGCAGCCTGCGCTCCCCGAGCGCGCAGGCTGCCGCGCGCCGGGTCACGGCGTCGGCGGATCGCCGGTATGGCCGTCGCCGCGCGCCAGGTCGTGCAGCTGCCGCACGCGCTCGACGCGCGCCAGCATCCGCTGAAGGTGCGCGGCGAGGAAGCCGAGCCGCTCCGCCTCCGTGGGCAGTTCCAGCAGGTGCTGCTTCTGATCGTGCTCCAGCCCGGCGTTGCGTCCCACGAAGTAGGAGGTGTGCGCGAACGTGTCGTAGTGCTCGGGGCGCAGCGGCTCGCCGGCCATCTCGAGCAGGCGCATGTGCTGCGCGATCACGCGCGTGCGCAGCGCCGACGCCTCGGGCGCGGCAGCGGCAGGCTCGGCCACGTCCACCACGTCCGCCGTCAGGTAGGCGAGATCGCGGTGGATGGCGAGCGTCCGGAAGCGCTTCTCGCCGACGACCACGATGTCCATCCGCCCGTCGGCATAGCGGGTGATCACGCGGCGCACCCGTGCCGTGCACCCCACCTCGGCCAGCGCGGTCTCGGAGGCGTAGAGGATGCCGAACGGGATGTCCTCGTCCAGGCACCGCCCGATCATCTCCTTATACCGTGGCTCGAAGATGTGCAGCGGGACCGGCTCCTGGGGCAGCAGCACGATCCCGAGCGGGAAAAGGGGGAGTCGCTGATCTTCCGGCATTCGGAGCATACCCGGCCGAGCCACTCCGGTTCTGCTCCGGGCCAATTAGGGGGCACGAGCCGCAGGCGCCTCACTCGGCCTGCGTCGGGAGGAAAAGCAGTTCCGTCCCGGCCGCCACGGTCTCGCTCTGGGCGGGCGTGACGAACAGGTAGTCGCCCTGGCGGCGGAACGTGAGCGTGCCGGAGATGTAGCGCTCGAGCTCGATGGCCTCGGGCGGACAGCCGCGCAGCGTGCAGGCCATCGCCGGCGCGACCGTGAGCACGCCGTCACGCTCGCGGTAGGGGCCGCTGCACTGGTTGCACGACGTGAGCGCAAGACGCCCGTCGGCGCCGAACGTCACGCGCTGCCCGTCGCCGCGCAGCGTCTCGCCCGAGCCGAGCATGATGCGCTCGAGCGACCACGTCGTCCCGGCAAGCGTCTGGGGCGCCGGCGCGCCGATTCCGGCGCAGGCAGACAGGGCAGTCGTGAGGGCGAGAGAGCAGGCGAAGGCAAAGACGCGCATGGCAGGGACGGTCAGCGGCGGTGAGCGGAGCGAAGCTACGCGGACGCGCCCGGGGCGTCCTCGCGTCATCTTCACGGCGCCCGAACGCGCGACGGTCCATTCTTCGCGCATCCGCTCGCCCCCACCCCATGCTCGATCCGCAGCTTCTCCGCGACGCCCCCGAACGCATCCGCCAGGCCATCCGCGACAAGCGCGCGGGCGAGCCGGCGCTCGTAGACCGCGCCCTCGAGGCCGACCGTAGCCGGCGCGAGGCGCTCACGCGCCTGCAGCACCTCCAGCAGCAGCAGGGCGAGGTCAGCCGCCAGATCGGGCCGCTCATGAAGGCCGGCCGGCGAGACGAGGCGGCCCCGCTCGTTGAGCGGTCGAACGCGCTCAAGGCCGAACTCAGGGCGGCCGAGGCTGAGGCGCGCGACGCCGAGGAGGCGTTCCGCCGGGCCATGCTCGAGATCCCCAACGTACCCCACCCGAGCGTGCCCGTCGGCGCGAGCGAGGCGGAAAACCAGGTCGTGTTCACGTGGGGCAAGCAGCCGGCGTTCGCCGGGCCGGACGGCCGGCCGTTCGCGCCGCGCCCGCACTGGGAGATCGCGGCCCAGCACGGCCTGATCGACTTCGAGCGCGGCGCCAAGGTCACCGGCGCGGGCTTCCCGTTTTATGTCGGGCAGGGCGCGCGCTTGCAGCGAGCACTCGTGGCGCTCTTCCTTGACCTGGCCGCCGAGGCCGGCTACACCGAGATCCAGCCGCCCCTTCTCGTCAACGAGGCTTCCGGCATTGGCACGGGGCAGCTTCCAGACAAGGAGGGCCAGATGTACGAGGCCGAGCGCGACGGGCTCTACCTCGTGCCCACGGCCGAGGTGCCGGTCACGAACTACCTGCGCGACGAAGTGCTCGAGGCCGAGGCCCTCCCCCTCCTCTACGCCGCATACACGCCCTGCTTCCGCCGCGAGGCCGGCTCGTACGGCAAGGACGTGCGCGGCCTCAACCGCCTCCATCAGTTCGACAAGGTGGAGCTGGTGCGCTTCGTCCACCCGGACACTTCCTACGAGCACCTCGAAGCGCTCCGCGAGAACGCCGAACGGGCCGTCCAGGTGCTCGGGCTCCCGTACCGCCGCCTGCTCATGTGCACCGGCGACATGGGCTTCACGCAGACCAAGAAGTACGACCTCGAGGTCTACAGCCCCGGCCAGGACCGCTGGCTCGAGGTTTCGTCCATCTCCAACTTCGAGGACTTCCAGGCCCGACGTGCGGGGGTGCGCTTCCGCGAAGGGACCGCCAAGCCGCGGTTCGTGCACACGCTCAACGGCTCCGGGCTGGCGCTGCCGCGTATCGTGGCAGCCCTCCTCGAGACCGGGCAGCAGGCCGACGGCCGCGTGCGCCTGCCCGAGGCCCTCGTGCCCTACGCCGGCTTCGCCGAAATCGGCTGACGAGACCGGCCGCTGGCACCGCCAGGGCCTCCCGGCCCGCCGCTGCTACTCGGCCGGCAGAACCACGTACCCGACCGACCACTCGAACCCGGGCTGCGTGCGGTCGAGCGGCGGGTCGAGCTCGACCGGCGCCGGAGGGCCGGCGGCGCGAAGCGTCTCGTCCTGGCACGAGCCCTCGAAGGGCTGCGCGGTAAAGACCGGCCCGCTCCGCGCTGTCACCCGCACCTGCCGGTTGGTGCTGCCCATCGCGCCGCAGTCGCTCTCGCCCGTTTGCAGGCGGCCCCACGACCGCACCTGGCCGCCCGCGCCGAGCGACACGAGCTCCACGCCGGACGCGACGTAGCCCTGCCCGCCCCCGGACGCGCCAATCACGAGTTCGTCGAAGCCGTCGCCGTCGAGGTCGGGCACGACGCGTAGCGTCTGCGCGCCGCCGTCGAAGGCCACGTTGCGCACAAGGCGCTCGCCCTCGACCACGGCCAGCCCCATGCGAGCGCAGCATCGCGGCTCCCCGCTCATGCGGTAGAGCACGGCCGTCTGCGCCGGGCCATCGGGCGAGTCTGCGAAGCGGCCCTCGGCCATGGCCACGACCGCGAAGTCTTCCTCGAGCCCCATCTCGTGCCGTTGCCAGAACGCCCGCGCCTGCGCCCGCGCCTGCGCGAGTTCGGCACGCCTCTCCCACTCGGGGTGCTCGCGAAGCGCGTCCCACGGGTCTTCCGGGTCTTCCGGCCCCGGGGCGATCACGTACTCGGGGCCCGGGGCTTCGCCGGTCTGTGCGGACGGACCGAGCCGGGCAGAGTCTGCTCCGCAGGCGGCGATGAGCAGCGCACAGGGCAGGAGGAGGGCGTCGCGCATGGCTCTGGGGAGCAGCGGCTCCGTAAACAGGGGATCAGACGGCGGACGGACGGGGCGAGAGCGCGGCCGGGGCCTGGCGGCGCGCCATGTCGCGGATTTCGATGCGCAGCTGCTGGTCGGCGGTCAGTTCCGGCCCGGCTGCCGCCTCGGCCGCTGCCGCAAAGACCTGCTCACGCCTGGCGGCGTCCATGGCCTCGACGAGCAGAAACACGGCGGAGACCGTGATCAGAAACGTCGTGATCAGAAATGTCGTGATCAGAAATGTCGTGATCAGAAATGTCGTGATCAGAAATGTCGTGATCAGAAATGTCGTGATCAGAAACGTCAGGACGACGTTGATGCACGCGCCGAGGGCGATTACGACCGCCCCGATGATGCCAGCGGCGACGACGCTCCCCCCAGACCGAATTCCTTTAAATCCCTGAGCATAGCGTCGGACGGCGCCGGGTGAATGGCGCGAAGCTATGCCGGAGGCGTCTCACTTGCAACCCCTTGCCTGCGGCCTCTCACGTAGGTAGCCGCATCTGCTCCTCGTCAGGTGGCTCCTTAGCGGGGGGGTGCTATTCCCCCTGCCCCAGCGAGAAGCCACGCTCGCCGTCGAACGTGTAGAGGTGCTCGGTCTTGATCACGTCGCAGCCGGCCGCGTCGAGGGCGGCCAGCAGGGCCAGCACGTCAGCCAGCGCCAGGTCGGTCGGGACGGGCGCAGGGCTGCCTGGCCCACCCGGCGCCTCGGCCGAGGTGAAGCGGCAGCGCCAGTGGTCCGTGCGGAACGTCTCGGGGATGCCCCCAGGGTAGACCTTCACACCGCGGTTGGTGATCATGCGCAGCGCGAGCGGCCCGGCGAGGTCCGCCGCGACGGCCTCGAGCCGCGCGCCGAGCACGCCGGGATCCCGCCCGGGCTCGTCCCAGTCGAGGAACACGTCGACGCCCACGAGGCGCTTTTCGGGCCGCGGGCGCGCGGCGACGGCGCTCAGGCTCACCTCGGCATGCCCCGGCTCGACCGGGCGCAGCTTGCGCGGGCGCTCGCCGAGCCGGTCGATGACGGCCGTTGCGAACGACTGCGTGCCGACGCGCCGCGCGGAGAGCTTGTCGCGGAAGATGTCGCCGGTGTGGATGCCGTCCTCGAGCGTGCGCAGCCACGCGTTCTGGATGCGCGCCGCGACCTCGGTCTGCCCGACGTGCGCGAGCATCTGCACGGCGGCCTGGAGCAGGCCCGAGGGGTTGGCGACGCCCGTGCCTGCGATGTCCGGCGCGGAGCCGTGGATGGCCTCGAACATCGAGACCGTGGCGCCAATGTTGGCCGAACCGGCAAGCCCGACCGAGCCGGCGACCTGGCTCGCGATGTCGGAGAGGATGTCGCCGTAGAGGTTGAGCGTAACGAGCACGTCGAAGCGCTCGGGCTGCGCGGCCAGGCGCGCCGCGCCGATGTCGACGATCATGTGCTCGGCCTCGATCTCCGGGTACTCAGCCGCCACCTCGTCGAAGACGCGATGGAAGAGCCCATCGGTCTGCTTCATGATGTTGTCCTTCGTGATGCACGTCACAAGGCGGCGCCCGTGCATGCGCGCGTACGCGAAGGCGTAGCGGATGATCTTCTCGCAGCCCGGGCGCGAGACGAGCTTGAGCGTCTGCACGACCTCGGGAGTCTGCTGGTGCTCGATGCCGGCGTAGAGGTCTTCCTCGTTCTCGCGCACGATCACCAAGTCGATGCCGGCGTGCGGCCCCGGGACGTACGGCGCGTACGAGAGCGTCGGGCGGACGTTGGCGTAGAGCCCGAGCGCCTTGCGGATCGTCACGTTGAGGCTCTTGACGCCGCCGCCCTGCGGGGTCGTGATGGGGGCCTTCAGGAAGACGGGGTTGCGCCGGAGGACGTGCCACGCCTCGGGCGGGATGCCCGAGGCGTGCCCCGCGCGGTAGGCGCTCTCGCCAACCGTGATCTCCTCGAAGGCGAGGGGCGCACCGGCGGCCTCGAGCACGCGCAGCGTGGCGTCCATGATCTCGGGGCCGATGCCATCGCCGCGGGCGAGGGTGACCGGGATAGGCGTGAGGGCGGTGGCGGACATGCGGGCGTGGGCGTCTGGTAGTGTGGCAACGGGCGGATGGTAACGCTGCGCGCCGGGGGGGGCTAGACGGCGCCGCTATCTTCGGCCGCGCTTCGCGTGCCGCCCCCCGCCTTCGTGCTCGAGATCCTCGTCGCCAGTCTGCTCTCGCCCGTCGTCCTGGCGTTTCTGCTGGGCGCCGCCGCCGTGTGGCTCCGGAGCGACCTCGAGATCCCGGATGTGCTCTACCAGGCGCTCTCGATTTACCTGCTGTTCGCCATCGGGCTCAAAGGCGGCGTGGCGCTGAGCGAGACGCCGCTCGGCGAGGTCGCCGCGCCTGCGCTCGCCACGCTCGGACTGGGCCTCGTGACGCCGGTCACGGCCTACGTCGTCCTGCGCCGCCTGGGCCGCTTCGACGTGGCGAACGCGGCGGCGCTGGCGGCGCACTACGGGTCTGTCTCGGCCGTGACATTCCTGGCCGCACAGAGCGTTACCGCCGCGGCCGGCACTCCTGCGGAGGCGTTCATGCCGGCCCTCGTGGCCGTGCTCGAGGTGCCCGCCATCGCCGTGGGCCTGCTTCTGGCCTACGTGGGCCGCGCGCGGCGCGCGGGCAACGGCGACGGGCGCTGGCAGGACGCGCTGCGCGAGGTACTCGTCGGGCGGAGCATCGTGCTGCTCGTGGGCGGCATGGCCATTGGGTGGGTTGCGGGAGCCGAGGGCACGGCGGGCGTGGCACCGTTCTTTGTGAGCGGCTTCCAGGGTGCGCTCACGCTCTTCCTGCTCGAGATGGGCATGACGGCCGCACGCCGCCTCCGCGACCTGCGCCGCGTGGGCCCGTTCCTGGTCGGCTTCGGCGTGGCGATGCCGGTCGTGCACGGCGCGCTCGGCGTGTGGGCAGGCACGGCCGCCGGGCTGGGCCCCGGAGGCGCGGCCGTGCTCGGCGCGATGGTTGCCAGCGCCTCGTACATCGCGGCGCCGGCGGCCGTGCGCGTCGGGCTCCCGGAGGCCAATCCGGCGTACTACCTCACGGCTGCGCTCGGGATCACGTTTCCGTTCAACCTGACCGTCGGGATCCCGCTCTTCATCGCGCTCGCCCAGGCCCTCGCCCGCTGACCCCGCCGATGCCGCCTGCCACGCTGCCGCTGACGCCGCACAGCCTCGTCACGATCATCGCCGAGCGCTCCGTGCGCGACCGGCTGCTCGACGCCATCCACACCCTCGGCGCGACCGGGCACACGCTCTACGACGTCCGCGGCGAGGGCTCGCGCGGCGTTCACGTCGCGCTCGGCGACCAGCCGACGGTCAAGATCGAGACGATCGTCACGCCCGAGGTGGCCGCGCGCATCGTCGCACACGTGGCCGAGCGCTACTTCACGCACCACGCCGTCGTGGTCTACGTGCAGGAGGTGGGCGTCGTGCGCGGCAGCAAGTACGCGCCCAGCAACGAGCCGGCGACCTGACGCCGTCCCCGGAAGTCGGGGCGCCGTCCCCGGAAGTCGGGGCGCCGTCTCCGGAAAAGGCAGGCCCCGAGAAACGAGACGCCCGCCCCGGTGCGCCGGAGCGGGCGTTGCGGCAGCCCTGCGCGCCGGGGAGGCGCAGGCGGGCCGCCCCGGGCGGATCAGCGACGGCGGTCGCGGCCGCCCCCGCGGCGGTCGCCGTCGCGACGCTCGCGGCGTTCGCGGCCGTCGCCGTTGGCCTCGCGCTCGGCGCGGCGCTGGCGCGCGGCCTCCTTCTCTTCCTCGGTCGGCTCCGGCAGGAACGGCTTGCGGCTCAGGCGCAGCTTGCCGTCGTCGCGCACCTCGACGAGTTGCACCTCCACCTTGTCGCCCACCTGCACGATGTCGGCCGGGTCGTTCACGTAGCCGTGCGCCATCTCCGAGACGTGCAGCATGGCCTCCTTGCCGGGCATGATCTCGACGATGGCGCCGAACGGCAGCAGGTTCTTGACCGTGCCGACGTAACGCTCCCCGACCTCGGGCTGCGAGACGATGCCGCGCAGGATCTCGATGGCGCGGTGCGCGCCGTCCATGTTGGGCGAGGCCACCGTGACGAAGCCCTTGCCCTCCTTCTCCTCGATGTCGATCTGCGTGCCCGTCTCTGCCTGGATGCCCTTGATGATCTTGCCGCCCGGCCCGATGATGGCGCCGATGAACTCGGCGTCGATGATGATCTGGATCAGGCGCGGGGCTGTCGGGGCGAGCTCCTCGCGCGGCTCCGAGATCGTCTTGGCCATCTCGCGGAGGATGTGGAGGCGTCCCTCCCGGGCCTGAAGCAGCGCCTGCTTCATCGTCTCCTGCGCCAGGCCCTCGATCTTGATGTCCATCTGGCAGGCCGTGATGCCCTTCTCGGTGCCGGTGAGCTTGAAGTCCATGTCGCCGAGGTGGTCCTCGGTGCCGAGGATGTCGCTCAGGATGGCGACGCGGTCGCCGTCGGCGATGAGGCCCATCGCGATGCCGGCCACGGGGCGCTTCATGGGCACGCCGGCGGCCATGAGCGCGAGCGAGCCGCCGCAGACCGAGGCCATGGACGACGAGCCGTTGGACTCGAGCACGTCCGAGATGATGCGGATCGTGTAGGGGAACTCCTCGGGCGAGGGCGCCACGCGCTGCAGCGAGCGCTCGGCGAGATAGCCGTGGCCGATCTCGCGGCGGCTGACGCCACGGATCATCTTGGCCTCGCCGGTGCAGAACGGCGGGAAGTTGTAGTGGAGGTAGAAGCGCTTGTCCTCCTGGTCGAAGAGCTGGTCGACGGCCTGCACGTCGCGCGCGGTGCCGAGCGTGACCTGGACGAGCGTCTGCGTCTCGCCGCGCGTGAAGATGGCCGAGCCGTGCACGCGCGGGAGGTAGTCGACCTCGGTCCAGATCGGGCGGATCTCGTCGGTGCGGCGGCCGTCGAGGCGGCGGCCTTCGGTGAGGATCATCTCGCGCATGACGCGGCTCTCGGCCTCGGCGTAGGCCGCCTTGACGTCGGCCACGGTCCAGCCCTGCGCGCTCTTCTCGAGCAGGCGGACGGGCAGCGCGGGCGAGGCGCCCCCGCCGATCTCGGTCTGCTCGACGTCGTCGGCGGCCGGCTGCTCAGGGTCGGCGAAGAGCCGCTCGATGAGCGCCGTGCGGATGTCCTTGATGCCGCCGTAGAACGAGGCCTTGTCGTAGGGCTTGCGCAGGTGCGCCGCGATGTCCTCCTTGACCATGTCGTAGACGGCGTCCACGATCTCGGGCCTGGGCGCGACCGTCTCGAAGGTCATCGGCTCGATCGGTCCCCGCTCGGCCTCGTAGGCAGCGCGGAGCGCCTCGATGCCCTTGACGATCTCCTTGACGGCTTCGTGGCCGAACGCGAGCGCGTCCACCATCTCGTCCTCCGAGATCTCGTTCATCTCGCCCTCGACCATCACGATGGCGTCGGCCTTGCCGGCCACGACGAGGTCGATGTCCGACTGGGCGCGCTCCTCCTTGGTCGGGAAGAGCACGAATGCGCCGTCGACGCGGCCGACGCGCACGTGCGCCGTCGGGCCGGCGAAGGGCGCGCCGGAGACGGCAAGCGCCGCCGAGGCGCCCACGCCCGCGATCATGTCGGCGTCGATGGAGGGATCGGCCGAGATGACGGTGGTGATGATCTGCGTCTCGTTGCGAAAGCCGTCCGGGAAGAGCGGGCGGATCGTGCGGTCGATCAGGCGCGAGGAGAGGGTCTCCTTGTCCGTCAGGCGGCCCTCGCGCTTGAGGAAGCCGCCGGGGAAGAGGCCGCCGGCCGAGAAGCGCTCGCGGTACTCAACCGTGAGCGGGAAGAAGGCCTGGCCTTCGCGCGCCTCGCGCGCGACGACGGCCGTGGCGAGGACCATCGTGTCGCCGAGGCGGGCCACGACGGCGCCGTCGGCCTGCTTGGCGAGGCGGCCGGTCTCGAGGTGGAGCGTCTTGCCGCCGACCTCGATCGTCTGGGTGATGGCGTTGTGCTGCATGGTGCAGTCTGATGGGCCGGCGCGAGCGAGGGCGCTGCCTTTCCCGGAGCATCCGGGCCGGGAATCAGTTTTCGGCGGGGCGCGGGCCGGGAGACGAGCGCGCGGGCCGGGAGACGAGCGCGCGGGCCGGGAGACGAGCGCGCAGGCCGGG
>JBKBRC010000020.1:0-5253 GCA_046292345.1 Rubricoccaceae bacterium | reverse complement strand
GGCCGGGAGACGAGCGCGCAGGCCGGGCGGCGCACCGCAGAGAACTGATCGCCGGAGGGGCGAGGCGCGGGAGGCCGCGCCGGCAGGTGGTAGGAGCGCACGGGCACGCGGAGGTGCGCGCCGGCGCAGAACGCGCGCGGCGGCTCCCGAACCCGGGAGCCGCCGCGCAACGCTTACTTGCGGATGCCCAACTCGGCGATCACGGCGCGGTAGCGCTCGATGTCGTTGGCCATGAGGTAGTTGAGCAGCCGGCGACGCTTGCCGACGAGCTTGAGCAGGCCCAGGCGCGAGGCGTGGTCTTTCTTGTGCACCTTCAGGTGCTCGGTCAGCTCGGCGATGCGCGTCGAGAAAATGGCGATCTGAACTTCCGGCTTGCCGGTGTCCTTACCGTTCTCGCCGAACTTTTCGACGAGCTCCTGCTTGCGGGAGGAAGAAAGCATTGGTCGGATCCTCTTTAGATCTACGATGCTAAAGAAGACGCCCCGGGGGGTGTCTGGAACGAGAAGCGCCGCGCGGAGGCGCGACGCGTGGAAGCTTAAGCTACGGCTGCGAGCGCTCGCAGCGCCTGTGCCCGATCTTCACGGAGCTGCGCGGCGAGCGCGTCCGGGCCGTCGAAGCGGCGCTCGTCGCGCAGGCGCGCGGTGAAGTCCACGGCCACCCGGCGCCCGTAGAGGTCCCCCGCGAAGCCGATCAGGTGCGCCTCGACGCTGCGGACGCCGGCCTGCTCGAACGTGGGCCGGACGCCGACGTTGAGCATGGCCGGGAAGCCCTCCGGGCCCGCGTCCATACCCTCGGCGAAGACGCGGGCGGCGTAGACGCCCGTCGCCGGCACGAGCGAGCGCGGGTCGGACGGCTGCACGTTGGCCGTCGGGAAGCCGATCTGCCGGCCGCGCTGCTGCCCGCGCACGACCGTGCCGGCGAGCCGGTACGGCCGCCCGAGCAGCGCCGCCGCGCCGGCCGCGTCGCCCTCGTCGGCGAGCAGGTGGCGGATGGCGCTCGACGAGACGGTGAGCCCGCGCGCGACCTGCTCCGGGATCACGTCCACCGAGAAGCCGTGCCGCGCGCCGAGCGCCTCGAGCAGCGCCCGGTCCCCGCGCCGGGCGCGCCCGAAGCGGTGGTCGTAGCCGATCACGAGCTCGCGCAGGCCCACCGCGCCGAGCAGCACCTGCTCCACGTACGTCTCGGGCTCGAGCAGCGAGAGGTCGCGCGTGAACGGCAGCACGACGAAGCGCGCCACGCCGAGCGCCTCGAGCAGCGCCGCGCGCTCCTCGGGCGTGGTCAGCAGCGGCACGTCGTGCCCGCCGAGCACGGCGCGGGGGTGGGGGTCGAACGTGACGACGGTGGGCACGCCGCCGATGGCCGCCGCGCGGCGCACGAGGTAACGGACGATGGCCTGATGGCCGAGGTGCACGCCGTCGAACGTGCCTGTGGTGACGACCGAGCGCGCATCGCGGCGCAGCCCGTCGGGGGCGAACTCGCGCGTCACGGGGCCGGCGGCGCGAGCGCGTCGAGGGCGAACGCCTCGTCGGCGGTGAACGGGCCGATGGCCTCACGGCGCAGCGCGACCAGGTGCGCCCCGACGCGGAGCGCCTCGCCGACGTCGCGCGCGAGCGCCCGCACGTAGGTGCCCCTGGAGCAGTGCACGCGGAAGTCAACGTCGGCGCCGCGGCGGGCGGTCCAGGCGAGGCTGTAAACCTCGACCGTCCGCGTGGGCGCCATCGCCGCCGCCTCTGCCACACGGCCCCTGTGGGCGTGCCTGTAGAGCCGCACGCCGTCCACCTTGACGGCCGAGAAGGCCGGGGGGCGCTGCGCGAGCGTGCCGGTGAACTGAGGCACGAGCGCCTCGAGCGCCGCGTCGGTCACGCCCGAGGCGTCGCGCCGCACCTCGACGGGCGTCTCAGCGTCGTAGCTCGGCGTCGTCTCGCCCAGACGGAGCGTACCGGTGTACACCTTCGGAAGCGCCATGAAGCGGTCCTGGAGCCGCGTCGCTTCACGTCCGACGAGCACCACGAGCAGGCCGGTCGCCATCGGGTCGAGCGTCCCGGCATGCCCGACCTTCTGCACGCCGAGCGCGCGGCGCACGCGGCGCACGACGCCGAACGAGGTCAGGCCAGGCGGCTTGTCGACGAGCAGGGCGCCAGCCGAGAGCGGGCGCGGCAGCAGCTCATGGCGCGTGTAGACGCGGAGGCCGCCCTCGTGGCCGGCCGCCGGGCCAGGGGCGGAGTCGCCTGCTGGCTGGCCGCTGCCGGGCCGGATGCGGGCCGGGCTGTTGTCGCCGGCCGAGGTGCCGTCAGTAGTCGCCACGTCCCTGCGTCGGCTCGTCTGCGTCCTCGGAGAGCGCGCCGGCGTCCTGGCCGCGGTCGGCGCGGATCTGCTCGAACAGCGCGTCCATGCGCGCCGAGCGCTGCGGGCCCTCGTCGAGGAAGAAGCGCACCTCGGGGATACGGCGCACCTGGTGGCGGATGCGCTGCGCGAGCGCCTGCCGGATCTGCGGCGTCTGCGCCTCGAGCCGCCGGAAGGCCGCCTGCCGGCCCTCGGGCGTGTCGCCGAGGATCGAGACGTCGAGATAGACGATCCCGAGGTCGCGCGTCATGCGTGCGCCGGTGAGCGTCAGCAGCGACTGACTGGCCTCGTAGAAGTCGTTCTGCAGCAGGTCGGCCACCTCGCGCTGGATCATGCGCGCGACGCGCTCGGTGCGGATGGACATGGCGTTCGTGTGGGTCTCGGGACGGGGTCGGCGCGCGGCTCAGGCGGAGAGCTTGCGCTTGCTCTCGACGACGACGTACGCCTCGATCTGGTCTCCGATCTTGATGTCGTTGTAGCCCTGGATGGAGAGGCCGCACTCGTAGCCGGCCGCGACCTCGCGCACGTCATCCTTGAAGCGGCGCAGCGAGGCGATCTCGCCGTTGTAGATCACGACGCCGTCGCGGATGAGGCGGACGCGGTCGTTGCGGTTGATCTTGCCGTCGAGCACGTACGAGCCGGCGATCGTGCCCACGCGTGGCGCGCGGAACGTCTCGCGGACCTCGGCTGTGCCGCGCACCTCTTCGGTCTTCTCGGGCGAGAGCAGGCCCTCGAGCGCGTCGCGCACCTCGGCGATGGCGTCGTAGATGACCGAGTACGTCCGCACGTCGATCTCCTCGCGCTCGGCAAGCTGGCGCACGCCGGCGACGGGGCGCACCTGGAAGCCGATGATGATCGCGTCCGAGGCAGCGGCGAGCATCACGTCCGACTCGGTGATGGCGCCCACGCCCGAGTGGACGATGTTGACGCCCACCTCCTCGTGCGAGATCTTGAGCAGCGCGTCCGAGAGCGCCTCGACCGAGCCGCCCACGTCGCCCTTGACGACGAGGTTGAGCGTGCTCAGCTCGCCGAGCGCCATGCGGCGGCTCAGGTCGTCGAGCGAGACGTGGCGGCGCTGGTGCATGGTCTGCTCGCGGATGAGCTGCGTGCGCTTGGCCGCCACCTCGCGCGCCTCGCGCTCGTCTTCCATCGCGATGAGGCGGTCGCCGACCTCGGGCGCGCCGGCCCAGCCGAGCACGGCCACGGGCTGGCTCGGCCCGGCCGCCTCGACGCGGTTGTCACGCTCGTCGAACATGGCGCGCACGCGCCCGGACTGCGTGCCGGCCACGAAGACGTCGCCCACGCGGAGCGTGCCCGTCTGCACGAGCACCGTTGCGACGACGCCGCGGCCCTTGTCAAGCCGGCTCTCGATGACCGTGCCGACGGCGCGGCGGTCGGGGTTCGCCTTGAGGTCGAGCAGCTCGGCCTCGACGAGAACCTTTTCGAGCAGGCGGTCCACGTTCTGGCCTTTCAGGGCCGAGATCAGCTCGGCCTGCACCTGCCCGCCGAACTGCTCGACGAGCACGCCCTGGTCGGCGAGCTGCTGCATGATCTTGTCCGGGTTTGCCTGCGGGCGGTCGATCTTGTTGATCGCCACGACGATCGGCACCTCGGCCGCGCGCGCGTGGTTGATCGCCTCGATGGTCTGCGGCATGACCTGGTCGTCAGCCGCGACGACGAGGATGACGAGGTCGGTCACCTGGGCGCCGCGGGCGCGCATGGCCGTGAACGCCTCGTGGCCCGGCGTGTCGAGGAAGGTGATCGTGCGGCCGTCCTCGAGCGCGACCTCGTAGGCGCCGATGTGCTGCGTGATGCCCCCGGCCTCGCCAGCGACGACGTTGGCCGAGCGGATGTAGTCCAGCAGCGACGTCTTGCCGTGGTCGACGTGGCCCATGATGGTCACGACGGGGCTGCGGGGCCGGAGATCCTCCTCGGCGTCCTCGCCGATCAGGTCGAGGCCCTCGTCGGCGTCGGACATGAACTGCACGTCGTAGCCGAACTCGTCGGCCAGCAGCGTGATCGTGTCCGCGTCGAGGCGCTGGTTGATCGAGACCATCATGCCGAGCCCGAAGCCCTTCGAGATGACCTCGGCTACCGGCACGCGCATGGCATCGGCGAGCTCGCCCGTAGAGATGAACTCCATCAGGCGCAGCGTGCCGGCCATTTCCTCGAGGCGCTCCTGCTCGGCCTGACGCTCGGCGGCGCGCTCGTCGCGGCGCGCGCGGCGGCGCTTCTGGCGGGTCCGGCCGCCGCCGCTGTCGAGCGCCTTGAGCGTCTCCTGCATCTTCTGCTCGACCTCGGCCTGGTCTACCTCGGCGCGCCCCTTGCCTTTGGCGCCGCGCTTGCGCCGCCCACGCTCGTCGGCGCCCCCCGCGGGCGGCGGCCCGGCGACGACCACCGGCACGTCAGGGTCAGCTTTGCCAGGCGCGGCAGGCGCGTCGGCAGCGGGCGCGTCGCCCTTGCGCTTGCGCTTGCGGCGGCCGCCGCCGTCGATCCCCGAGAGGTCGATCTTGCCGAGCACGGTCGTGCCCGAGAGCGAGTAGCGGTCTGCACGCACGACGCCGGCCGCGTCGGTCTCGACGCTCTCAGCAGGCTTCGCCTCCGCCCCGGCGGCGGGCGCTTTCGCGGGCGTCTCGGCCGCCGGCTCGGCCGCCGGCCCGGGAGCCGACTGCCCCCGGGCGGCGGGCGGCGCCGCGGGATCGGGAGGCGCAGCGGCGGGCTCCCGGAGGGGCTCGGGTGCGGACTTCGCAGCAGGGCCAGCCGCCTCGGACGGCGGGGCGGTCTCCGCAGCCGGCGGCGCCGGCGCGGGTGGCGCCGCGGCGGGCTCCTGAAGGGGCTCGGGTGCGGACTTCGCGGCAGGGCCAGCCGCCTCGGACGGCGGGGCGGTCTCCGCAGCCGGCGGCGCCGGCG
>JBKBRC010000019.1:47194-49354 GCA_046292345.1 Rubricoccaceae bacterium | reverse complement strand
CGCGCGCGCGCGCGCACGTCCACCGCGTCGCCGAGGTGCGCGCCGAAGACACCGGCTTCGCAGAGGGCTACGACCGCGCCCCGGTGCCCGTGCTCCGCCTGCGCTACCGCGTCTCGGCCAAGAACGCGCCCGACCTGACGCGCATGCTCGCCCGCTTCAGGCACCTGCGTTGGCTCGGCGAGACGCCCCCGGGCGAGACCTCTCTGACCGCGCCCGAGGGCGACGGCGCCGCGCTCCGCATCGTCTCCCCGCCCGCCGCGCGCTGAGCCCCGCCGTCCGGGTCGCCCCGGGCGCCCGTTCCGGTAGGCAGGCACGGTATCGAAACCGGCCAACGGGCCGGCGCCGTGCCCGAACGGGCGCCTCGGGCGGGTCGACGGCGATATCTGGAACGCCGCTTGCGCGTCTACGTAGGGCACCCGCGCTAGCTTGCCTCCGGGCAGCGGCCGGTTCTCCCAAGACCATGATTGTACAGTCCCTCCTCGGCTCCATACCCGCCCTCGCTACCACCGACACGGTCGCGCATGCACTGCTGCGCATGGCCGAGGAGGGCGTCACACACCTGCCCGTCGTCGGGTTGGACGGGCGGCTCGAGGCGCACGTGAGCGAGGAAGCGCTGCGCGCCTACCCGGATCCCGCCGTCTCGCTCGGCGCGCTCCTGGCTGGCGCGCCGCTCTCGGTCACGCCGGACACGCACGTCTTTGACGCGGCACACCTGATGCAGCAGCACGGCCTGGGCGTGCTCCCAGTCGCGGCAGCGGATGGTACGTACGTGGGCGCGGTCGAACGGGCCGAGGTCTTCGGCAAGCTCGCCCACATGCTCGCCACTGAGGAGCCCGGCGCCATCGTCGTGCTGGACGTGGACCGGCGCAACTTCTCGCTCGCGCAGCTGGCGCACCTGATCGAGCAGAACGGCGTGCGCGTGCTCTCGGTCTCGACCGAGGACGATCCCGGCGCGGGACGCGTCACGGTCACGCTCAAGCTCAACGTGACCGACACGGCGCGCGTGCGCCATCTCATGGCCCACCACGACTACCACGTCACAGCCGTCTTCGACGAGGCCGAGGACGACCTCGAGGCGCGCGTGGCCGCCTTCATGCGCTACCTGGACGTGTAACCTGCCGGCCGCAGCTCTCGGGCGGCGGCTCTTTCGTGCGGAGGGCGCAGCCAGAGGCCACGTCCTCCGCTGCCTTCCAATGTCCGAGTATCCTTCCGCCGGCGCCCTGCATGCCCTCGCGCTCGTCGCGACGGTCCGTACCGCGCTCGCGGCCACCCTGGGCATCGCCGAGCGCCGCGCGGGGCGCGATCCTGCGGCGCAGGAGCCGCCCTGGACGGCGGGCACCGACCTCGCCCTGGGCGTCGGCCGCGTGGCCGGTCTCGCGCTTCACCTTCGCCTCCGCGCTGCCGCACCGCCGGTCGGGCGCGCCGAGGCGACCCGGCTCGCACAGGCGTTCGAAGACCAGCTCGCGCTCGCCGAGCTCGCACGCGAACTGCACCGCGCCCACCAGAAGCTGCTCAGCCTTTATCCAGACGTGCCCGAGGCGCTCGTCGAGCAGACGCGGCGGCTGCATGGGCGGGCCGAGGCGCTCGGGCACCACGCTGCGCCCGAGACCGGGTTTGCCGCCTTTGCCGAGGCGCTCGTCGGGTGGACCGCCCGCGTCGGCGCAGCGCTGCAGGAGTTAGGCGAAGACGACTTCTAACGCGCCGCGAGGATGTGCCGGACGGGAGGGCGCGTGACCGCTCGGCTCAGACCAGAGGTTTCAGAAGCAGGGACAAAGACGGACACCACGATCGCTACGAAAAGGTGGCATCGCGGGGCAGGAGGTCTTGCGGCAGGGTGCCAGGTCCCCTGAGATGGTCCTGCCGTCTACCGGAGACGAAAGGCACTGCATGACCGCTCACCCGTGGCTACCCATCCAGGTGTCGTCTGCGCATTCAGGTGTTGTTGTGAGCAAAGCAATCTGGGGTACTGCGGT
This sequence comes from Rubricoccaceae bacterium, assembly GCA_046292345.1. Classification (GTDB taxonomy): domain Bacteria; phylum Bacteroidota; class Rhodothermia; order Rhodothermales; family Rubricoccaceae; genus JBKBRC01. The sequence goes on along the minus strand of JBKBRC010000019.1, from coordinate 47,381 downwards.
GGTCTTCCTGGCAGCGCTCGTCTACGTGGGGTTGCGATCAGCAACAGGGCAATCCTGGCGGCCTCGTAGCTCCTGGCCAGACGAACGCACAGGCCACCGCCGCCCCGCAGAAGAGCACCTCGAAGCTTCCGGAGGGCACAAAGTTCAGATCGGACGGCGGGCCGGGCGCTGATCGCGCTCGGCCCGC
>JBKBRC010000019.1:9810-47184 GCA_046292345.1 Rubricoccaceae bacterium | reverse complement strand
CGGGCGGGCGGGCGGGGGGAGATCGCCCCCCGCCCCGCCGCGTGCTGATGTCAGTACTGCCGTGAATGTTGAGGTTCATGGGGGGTTTGCCTGGGTGCTAAAAGTCGTTTCAGGGCATTCTGACACGGATTTGACGCCCTCGGGTCACCCCCCGGCCGTACCTTCCCGGATCCGCCTGTACGGCTCCTGGCGCCTCCACCGTTACCTCGCCTGATGACCTCTTCCACGCCCTCGAACGCGCTTTTCACCCCGGATGTAAACCGGGACACGTCTGCCGGCGCCGAGGCGCCGGCCCGGTCCAATGGCTCCTACGGCGCCTCCAACATCCAGGTCCTCGAGGGCCTCGAGGCTGTCCGCAAGCGCCCGGCGATGTACATCGGCGACGTGGGCGTGCGCGGCCTGCACCACCTCGTCTACGAGGTCGTAGACAACTCGATCGACGAGGCGCTTGCGGGCTACTGCGACCGCATCGACGTCACGATCCACGAGGACGACGCGATCACGGTCGCCGACAACGGCCGCGGCATCCCCGTCGACATGCATCCAACCGAAGGGAAGCCCGCCGTGGAGGTTGTGATGACTGTTCTGCACGCCGGCGGCAAGTTCGACAAAGACACCTACAAGGTCTCGGGCGGCCTGCACGGCGTGGGCGTCAGCTGCGTCAATGCCCTCTCGACGCGCCTCGACGTAGAGGTGCGCCGTGACGGCGGCGTGTTCCACATCGCGTTCGCGTGCGGACAGACGGTCGAGCCGCTGCGCCGCGTGCGCGACATGCGCCAGGACGAGCCGACCGGCACAACGGTCCGCTTCAAGCCCGACGCCTCGATCTTTCTCGAGACCGTCTACCGCTTCGACACGCTTGCCGACCGCATGCGCGAGCTGGCCTTCCTCAACCGCGGCATCACGATCACGCTCGAGGACCGGCGCGAGGAGGACGCCGCGCTCGCACGCGAGGAGTACCACGCCGAGGGCGGGCTCGCCGAGTTCGTCGCCTACCTCGACGAGACGCGCGAGGCCGTCCACCCGTCCGTGATCGCGTTCGAGGACGAGGACGGCGAGGTGCCCGTGGCCGTAGCCATGCGCTACAACACGGGCTACACCGAGAACGTGCTCTCGTTTGTCAACAACATCAACACGCATGAGGGCGGCACGCACGTCTCGGGCTTCCGGCGCGCGCTCACGCGCGTGCTCAAAGGCTACGCCGAGCGCGAGGGCCTGCTCAAGAACGCCAAGGTGGAGCTCTCGGGCGATGACTTCCGCGAAGGCCTCACGGCCGTGCTCTCGGTCAAGGTTGCCGAGCCGCAGTTCGAAGGGCAGACCAAGACCAAGCTCGGCAACGGCGACGTGGCCGGCGCCGTCGAGAGCCTCGTCGCGGCCCGCCTGGCCGAGTGGCTCGACGACCATCCGCGCGAGGCCAGAGCGATTATCCAGAAGGTGGTGCTGAGCGCGCAGGCCCGCACCGCCGCCCGCCGCGCGCGCGAGCTCGTGCAACGCAAGGGGGCCTTCTCGGGCGGCGGCCTGCCCGGCAAGCTGGCCGACTGCGCGAGCAAGGACCCCGCCGAGTCCGAGCTCTACCTCGTCGAAGGGGACTCGGCCGGCGGCTCGGCCAAGCAGGCCCGCGACCGCCACTTCCAGGCTATCCTGCCCCTGCGCGGCAAGATCCTCAACGTCGAGAAGGCCCGTCTGGACAAGATCCTCGACAACGAGGAGATCAAGAACATCGTGACGGCGCTCGGCGTGGGTCTCTCGGGCATCGCCGAGGAGTTCGACGCGAGCCGCCTGCGCTACCACAAAATCGTCGTGATGACCGACGCGGACGTGGACGGGGCGCACATCCGTACGCTGCTGCTCACGTTCATCTACCGCTACCTGCGGCCCCTGCTCGAGGCCGGCTACATATACATCGCGCAGCCGCCGCTCTACCGCGCCAAGAAGGGTAACGAAGAGATCTACGCCTGGAACGACGACCAGCTGGCCGAGGCCGTGGCCCGTCTCGGCGGCGAGAACGCCCGCGGCGTGAGCGTGCAGCGCTACAAAGGACTGGGCGAGATGAACCCGGAGCAGCTCTGGTCCACCACGATGGATCCCGAGCACCGCATGCTCCAGGTCGTCACGATCGAGGACGCCGCTGCGGCCGACCGCACGTTCTCGACGCTCATGGGCGACGCCGTCGAGCCGCGGCGCAAGTTCATCGAGCGCAACGCCAAGTACGCCACCATCGACACCTGACCGCGCGCAGCGCCCGACCCCGAGCTCCGGCCGCGTGGCGGCCTCCGATCCAGACGCGCCGTCATGACGCCCGACCTCTCCATTGTCGTGCCGGTCTACAACGAGGCCGAGAGCCTGCCCGAACTGGCGGCGCAGATCCGGCAGGCCATGGAGGGCGCCGGCCTCTCGTTCGAGGTCTGGCTCGTCGACGACGGCTCCTCAGACGGCTCCTGGGACGTGGTCGCGCGGCTCGGGCAGGGCGACGCGCGCTTCGGCGGGGTGCGCTTCCGGCGCAACTATGGCAAGAGCGCGGCCCTCAGCGCCGGCTTCGCCCGTGCCACCGGCCGCTACGTCGCTACGCTCGACGCCGACCTGCAGGACGACCCGGCCGAGCTGCCGGCCATGGTGGCGCGCCTCGAGGCCGGCGCCGACCTCGTCTCGGGGTGGAAGCGCAAGCGCCATGACCCGCTCGGCAAGACCATCCCGAGCCGCTTTTTCAACGCCGTCACGCGGTGGGCTTCTGGTATCCCCCTGCACGATTTCAACAGCGGCATCAAGGCCTACCGGGCCGAGGTCGTGCGGAGCGTGCGCGTCTACGGGGAACTGCACCGCTACATCCCGCTGCTGGCCAAGTGGGAGGGCTACTCGCGCATCGAGGAGCAGGTCGTGCAGCACCACCCGCGCAAGTACGGCGTGACCAAGTTCGGGCTCGAGCGCTTCCTGCGCGGCTTTCTAGACCTGATCACGGTCGTTTTCCTGACGCGCTTTGCGCGGCGCCCGATGCACTTTTTCGGCGGAGCGGGCACGCTCGCGTTCGCAGCCGGCTTCGGGATGCTGCTCTACCTGACGGGCGTGAAGCTGCTCACCGGCGCCGGCATCGGGGGGCGACCGCTGCTTCAGTTTGGCGTGCTGCTGCTGCTGCTCGGCGCGCAGCTTTTCCTGACGGGCCTGCTCGGCGAGATGATCGTCCGGCCTGAAATGGAGAGCGCGGCGCGCTTCGACGTTCGTGAGGAGCGCGCACCGGCGCAGGTGATACTCCCGGCAAGCGTGCCCGAGACGGGCTCGCCCGAGGCCAGCCCGCCCGGGACCGCGCCGCGTGTGCTCACAGCAGCGCGTTAAGTAGCGCGTTGAGCAGCGCGTTAGAGCGGCCTCAGCTTCCAGGGCGCCCGGCCGCGTCAGGGGCGGACGGTGACGGCGACGCCGGTCAAGTGCGACGCCTCCGGCGTCCCGGCAAAGAGGGTCGCGCGCGTCAGGCGCACGTCGAGGTGCCCGGCGGCCCGGCGGAGCGCCTCGTGCCCGGAGTACGCCGCAGCGGTCTTGAGCACGCCCGCCGCCGAGACCTCCACGCCGCGCGTGCGCACGTCGGAAAAGCCCCAGCCGTCCAGGTGGCCCTGCGAGAGCGCGATCGTCTCGGCAAGTTCCACGCGGAGCCCGCGCCGGCCCGTGGTGCGCTCGTCGCCCTGTCCGAGCGCGGCTTTGGCAAGGAGGGCGCCGCCCGTGAGCGGGGCGTAGCCCGTGCGCCCATCCCCGTGCGCGAAGACGAGCGAGCGATCCGCCTGAAGCGTCGCGTCGAAGCGCACGAGGCGGAGCGCCGGCGCGTCGGCGAGCGGCAGGTCGAGGCCAGTGGAGACGGCCCATCCGAGGCTGGCCGTGCGGGGCAGCGCCTGCGCGTGGCCGCCTGAGTAGCGCACCGTCCCCCCGACGTGCGTCTGCGCGTAGCCTGCCGAGACCTCGAGGGCTGGGCGGAGCGTGCCGAAGGCAGGGTGCCCGGCGAGCGCCGCCACGTCGGCCTGCGCGAGCACGCCCACATCGGCCGAGGCGCCGCGCAGCGTGCCCACGTGGAATGCCTCGCCGTCCCAGCGGGGTGCGTCGGTGCTCTCGATGTAGCGCGCGTTGGCGCCCACGGCCACGCGTACGGCGCCGGTCGTGCCCGCGCCCACCCCGAGCGCCCAGTAGCGGTCTTCAGGCGCGTAGGGAGTGCCATCGGCGAGCGTGCGGCGCTCGGAGCGCAGCGACGCCTGCGCCACGCCGGCGCCGAGGGCGAGCGGGCCGCGCCGCACGCCACCGGCGAGCGCGGCGCTGCCGTAGCGGAAAGCGTTGAGCCAGTCGGTCATGCCCGGCAGGCCGGACGACGTCGCGTAAGGAGCGTGCGCGGCCAGGCCGAGGTGGGCCGGGTTGGCCAGGAACGCGAACGGGTCCCGCGGTGCGAGCGCGGTCGAGGCCCCGCCGCGGGCCGTCTGCGCGGGCGACGGGGCGATCTCAAGTACGGGCAGGGCCGTGAATACGGGTGCCTGAGCACCGGACGGGGCCGCGCAGGCAAGAAGGGCGAGAGCGAGAACGGCGGCGCGCATGACAGGAAGGGCAGGGGGACGTCTGCTCGCTCAGGAGGGGCGCGCCAGAAAAGCGCGCGCCGGATTCTGACCGCCGTGTTGTAACGTATGGTGGCCCCGGCCCGATCCGGTAGAGATCTTCGGCGCGTCATGCCCCCGCGCCGTCTCGCCCTGCTCGGACCGCTGCCGCCCTACCGCGGCGGCATCGCCCACTTCAACGTCGGCGTCGCACGTGGGTTAGGTGCGAGGGGGCATCGGTTGCGCCTGGTCACGTTCTCGCGGCAGTATCCGCGCGTGCTCTTTCCGGGCGCGACCGAGTTCGAGCCGGGGCCGGTCGCGCCGGACGTGGCCGGCGAGCGCCTGCTCGACTCGGTCGGGCCGCGGTCGTGGCGCCGCGTGGCGCGCGCGCTGGCTGCCGACGGCACCGAGGCCGTCCTCTTCCCCTACTGGCTTTCGTTCTTTGCGCCCATGTGGGGCGCGCTCGCGCGCGCGCTCCGGCGGCAGGGCGTGCCCGCCGTCGGCATCGTGCACAACGCGCGCTCGCACGAGCGGCGCCCGGGCGAGCGCCTCGCCGCACGCTACGCGCTCGGACGCACGCGAGGCCTGCTTGTGCTCTCCGACCAGGTCCGCGCTGACGTTGAGGCGCTCCGGCTCGGCGTGCCCGTGCGGCAGGCCGTGCACCCGACCTACAACCAGTTCGGCGCGCCCGTGCCGCGCGCCGAGGCCCGCGCGGCGCTCGGCCTGCCTGCGCACGCGCCCGTGCTGCTCTTTTTCGGCTTCGTGCGGCGCTACAAAGGCCTGCACGTCCTGCTCGAGGCCCTGCCGCGCATCCGGGCCGCGCTGCCCGACGTGCGCCTGGTCGTGGCGGGCGAGTTCTACGCCGACGAGCAGGCGATCCGCGCGCAAGTGGCCCGGCTCGGGCTCGGGGATGTCGTGCGCTTCGACGCAGCCTACATCCCGGCGCCCCGGGTGGCCACCTACTTCGGCGCGGCCGACCTCGTCGTGCAGCCCTATGTGGCGGCCACGCAGAGCGGCGTGGCCCACGTCGCGTTCCACTTCGCCCGGCCCGTGCTGACGACGGACGTGGGCGGGCTCGCCGAGGCGGTGCCAGACGGCGAGGCCGGACTCGTCGTGCCTCCCGAGCAGCCGGAGGCGCTTGCCGAGGCGGCGGTGCGCTTCTTCCGCGAGGGCCTCGCGGCGCGCCTGGAGGCCGGCGCCGCGCGCCAGCGCGACGCCCACGGATGGGCGCCGCTGCTGGACGCACTCGAGGCGCTCCTCGAGGGGGCCCTCGTCCCGGCAGCCTCCGGAAAGGCGCCGCACGGCGGGGGGCTCAGCGGTCAGGGGGCACCGCTTAGCGGTTGAGGTATACCGCCATGGCACGCGCCGGGATGCTCGCAACGGCGAGGTCTTCCGTCCCCTGGCGCCCGACGACGACGAGCGCGCCGGCATCGGAGAGGGCGGCGAGCGAGGGCGCGAACGGCAGCGCGAGTGTGCCGAGGTTCGTCCACGACGTGCCGTCAAGGCGGAAGACGGCCGTCTGCGAGACCGCGTAGAGCACGCCGTAGCGCGTGGCGTAGGCCACGGGATTGGCCGGCGGGTTCACGCGCACGGGACGGACGGTGGCAGGGTCGGGCGTAAAGAAGAGGTTGGCGGGGATGGTGCGCAGGTAGAGCCCCTGCTGCGTCTCATAAGCCTCTTCCATCTGCGGCCACATCACAATCGGCTGCCCGTTCATGATCGTCGTCGTGCTCGAGCCGGCGGGCCAGTAGGTGGCAGGGTCCTCCCAGAGCACCCGGGCTTCGAGCGTTTCGCCTGCGCGCTCCACGGTGAAGACGGCCGGCTGCGGGCTGTTGACGAGGGTCGGAGACCAGCCGAAGATCCGTCCCCGGAATACGCCGAGGCGGGTGTAGGCCACGGAACTGGGGCGCTCGGGCTCCGAGGCGGCGGGCTGTACCGAGTGCCAGGTCTCGCCGCCGTCAACCGAGCCGCGCAGCGTAGGCCAGGGCATGTCGATGCGGCCGTTGTGGGCCGTGACGTGCTCGCCGGCCGCGACGATGTGGCGGTTGTGCCCGGGGTTGCCCATGCGGACCGTCTGCGGCGCCCGTCCGTCTGTGAACAGGTAGACCTCCGAGCGGCCCGAGAGATCGTCGAAGTCCAGGTAGACGACCCCGCGCGCCGTCACGGCCGGGATAATGCCCTCGGCGCGCATGCGGAACACCGCCTGGTCGAAGCCCTCGCGGCGCGCAGCGTGAAGCGTCGGCAGCGGCTCCGGCTGCCCGTCCGTGCGCACGGTGTAGACGCGGCCGCTCGTGAGGTCGGTCAGGATGGGCAGCGTGGGCGTGCTGCTGTGGCTGGAGCCGTAGCCGAGGTGGGCCGTCTCACCGCGCACGACAAGCCCGAGGATGCCACGCTTGCCTGCGATGTGCTGCGGCGCGTAGAGCCGCGCGAGCAGGCCCATGTGGGCGCGCAGGCTATCTTGTACGACGCTCGGCGGAAGGGGTAAGGTCATGGGAGGGCGCCCCGGAAGCGACGCCGTGGCCGGGGGCGAGGCGGACAGCTCGGCGCGGCCGGTGGTCTCAGGGCCTGCCTGGTCGCAGGCGGCGAGGCTGAACGCGAGGACGAGCGCAAGGAGCACAGGACGCGCGCCGGACGGGGAGCGGAAAAAGAAACGCTGCACGGGAAGACTTGTAACGTGGAGCGCGCGTGCGAGTGCCCCGCCGGGCACCGGCACGCGCGCGGTGGTGGGGACACCCGGGCACTGGCAAGGACTGAGCCCCTGCTGCCCGGAACGCCCTGGGAGGTCGTCACAAGACTTCAGATGGCGCTTTTGTCGCTCAGGTCGGTGGTGCGCATCAGCCATCGCACGGCGGCCTCGAAGTCGAGAAAGGCCCTCACCTGGAAGCCGTACTCCGAAGCCGAGGACTCGAAGAACTGGGTCTTCTCGAAGAGCGGCCGGTCCCGGCCGAGCAAGGCCATGCGCCCTCTAAACCCTCCGGGCGTGGCCTGGAGCATCCGGACGAGCTGGAACACGTCCGCGAACGAGAGCGGCGAGTCGTCCGAGACGCTGCGCAGGTCGACGAGCACGTCATGCCGGTGGGCCGCGGCGGCAAGCGCGCGCTCGAGCAGCGCGCGGCTCCGCGCCAGATCCAGCGACCCGTCCACCGTCAGCTCGAGAACGTCCTCGCACGAGAGCAGCTGGAAGCGAAGCATCCGTATCCCCGGGGGGCACCTGTGGAGTGGGGGGCACCTGTGGAGTGGGGGGGCACCTGTAGAAGGCAAAGATAGCCACCCCCCGAAGACGCTTCACGGAAGCCCGATGGCGCGGCGCGGCGTCCGGGCGTATCGTCCGGCTCGCCCTGGCTCGCCCATCGCCGCGTGGACTACGACCCCGTAAAAGACCGTCTCGGCTCGTTCTTCTGGAAGTCGCCGCTGCGCACGCGCGTGTTCTACCGCGCGCTCGACGCCGTCTTCCTGCGCGCGTGGTACGTGCGCCGCGCGCTGCGCCGGATCGCACGGGCGCACCCTCCCGGCGAGCCCTTCCGCGTCCTCGATGCCGGGACGGGCTTCGGGCAGTACGCCTACTGGCTCGTCTCGCGCTTTCCCGAGGCAGAAGTCCTCGCGGTGGACGTGAAGCGGGATTACCTCGAGCGCGCGGCAGCGTTTATGGCGCGCACGCCCTACCGCTACCGCGTCCGCTTCGCCGAGCAGGACCTGACGGCGCCCATGGCCGCCGAGGCCGCCTTCGACCTCTGCCTGAGCGTCGACGTGATGGAGCACATCGAGGACGACCGCGCCGTGTTCCGCAACTTCGCGCGCGTGCTGCGCCCGGGCGGCCACGTGGTCATCAACACGCCGAGCGATCAGGGCGGCTCGGACGCTGCGCACGAGGGCGAGAGCTTCATCGGCGAGCATGTCCGCGACGGCTACGCCCCGGCCGACCTGGCAGCCAGGCTCAGGGAAGCCGGCCTCGAGGTCGTCGAGTGGACGTATACGTACGGGCGCTACGGCTCGGCGGCGTGGCGGCTGCTGGTCAAGCAGCCCATCCGGCTGCTCAGCCGGAGCGTGCTCCTGGCGCCGGTGCTCGTGCCCTATTACGCCGCGGTCGGGCCGCTTGGCCTCGCGCTCAACGCCGCCGACGTGCATGCCGAGAAGCCGACCGGCACGGGCCTGCTGATGGTCGCCCGGCGACCAGCCGGCACGGTGCCCGCGGCCGGCTAGCCGCGCGTGGGCGTCCTCTGACCGGTGTAGCCTACGTGTGAAGCCGGTCGACGGGTGGGACCAGGGCGAGAGTTTGCCCGTACGAACAGTCCGCCTGTTCTCTCCAATCCCTCTCCCGTCATGCTACTCCAGGACAAGCGCATCGTCATCACCGGCGGTGCAGGTGGTATCGGCCGCGCCATGGCGCGCCACTTCCTCGAGCATGGCGCGCGCCTGCTACTGACCGATCTCAAAGACGAAGCCCTCGAGGACGCCGCCGGCGCGCTCGGGCATGAGGACCGCGTGTTCACCGTCGCCGCCGACGTGACCGGGTCTGAAGACAACCGCCGCATCGTTGAGGCCGCCAGGGAGCACCTGGGCGGAATCGATGTGTTCTGTGCCAATGCGGGCGTGGAGGGCGTCGTGAAGCCGCTCACTGAGTATCCCGAAGACACGTGGGACCTCGTACAGGCCGTCAACGTGAAGGGCGTCTGGCTCGGGCTCAAGTATGCGTTCCCGGTCATGGCCGAGGGCGGCGGCGGCAGCGTGATCGTGACGTCGTCGGTAGCGGGCCTGCAGGGCAACGCGCAGATGAGCGCCTACACGACGAGCAAGCACGCTGTGATCGGGCTCGCGCGCACGGCGGCCATCGAGGGCGCGCCGCATGGCATCCGCGTCAACTGCATCAACCCGGGCCCGGTGGACAACCGCATGATGCGCGCGCTCGAGAGCGGTATGAATGCCGACGATCCGGAATCGGTCAAGGAGGGCTTCTCGCAGATGATCCCTCTCGGGCGCTACGCCGAGGAGGACGACGTGGCGCGCGCGGCGCTCTACTTCGCCAGCGACCTCTCGGCCTACGTTACCGGCACGGTCCACCCCGTAGACGGCGGCCTCTCGGCCTGAGTCGCGGGTTGAGCGGCGACGGGATCAGTCGCGAGCCCGCACGTCCGGTGGAGCGGCGACGCGGCGGCAGGCCGCGTCGCCGCTGCGTTTTTCGACCGCTGCTGCGGCGCAGGGACGCGCGGCGCGGCATCTTCCGTATCCCACAGCCCCGTCGCCCCCATGCGCTACGTTCTGGCTCTCGACCAGGGCACAACCTCGTCCCGCGCGCTGCTCTTCGACCGCGCCGGCCGCGTCGTGGCGCAGGCGCAGCGCGAAACGACGCAGCACTTTCCCCGGCCCGGGTGGGTCGAGCACGATCCGCAAGAGATCTGGGCGACGCAGGTCGGCGTGGCTGCCGAGGCGCTCTCGCATGCCGGTGCCCGGCCGCGCGACGTGGCCGCCATCGGCCTGACCAACCAGCGCGAGACGACGCTCGTCTGGGACCGCCGCACGGGCGCGCCCGTCTACCCGGCCATCGTCTGGCAGGACCGTCGCACCGCCGACGCCTGCCACGCGCTCCGCGAGGCCGGGCACGAGGCCACCGTCCGCGCCCGAACGGGCCTGGTGCTCGATCCGTATTTCTCGGCCACCAAGGTCCGCTGGATCCTCGACCACGTGCCGCGCGCGCGCGCCGACGCCGAGGCGGGCCATCTCGCCTTCGGCACGGTGGATGCATGGCTCGTCTGGAAGCTCACCGCCGGCGCCTGCCACGTTACCGACGTCTCTAACGCCGCCCGCACGCTGCTTTTCGATATCCACCGCGGGGTGTGGGACGACGACCTGCTCGCGCTCTTTGGCGTGCCGCGGGCACTCTTGCCCGAGGTGCGCGCGTCCTCGGAGGTGTACGCGCACGCCTCCGCCGAGGCGCTCGCCGCGCCCGTGCCCATCGGGGGCATCGCGGGTGACCAGCAGGCCGCCACGTTCGGGCAGCGCTGCACGGCACCTGGCATGGCCAAGAACACCTACGGCACAGGCTGCTTCGCCCTGCTCCAGACCGGCACCGAGGCCGTCGCCTCGCGCCATCACCTGCTCTCGACGGTCGCGTGGCGCCTGGGCGCGGAGCCGCCCGCGTACGCGCTCGAGGGGAGCGTGTTCGTGGCCGGCGCGGCCGTGCAGTGGCTACGCGACGGGCTGGGCCTGATCCGCTCGGCCGACGAGATCGAGCCGCTCGCGGCCTCTGTCCCGGATACCGCGGGCGTGCACTTCGTGCCGGCCTTCACCGGGCTCGGCGCACCGCACTGGGACGCGCACGCGCGCGGCGCGCTCCTCGGGCTCACGCGCGGCACGACGCGCGCTCACATCGCCCGCGCGGCCCTCGAGGGCATCGCGTTTCAGGTTGCTGACGTGCTCGAGGCCATGGCCCGCGATGCCGGCCGGCCGGTGCAGGAGCTGCGCGTAGACGGCGGCGCGGCCTGCAACGGCCTGCTCATGCAGCTCCAGGCGGATCTGCTCGGGGTGCCGCTCGTGCGCCCGGCCGTGACCGAGACGACGGCCCTCGGCGCGGCCTACCTGGCGGGCCTCGCCGTCGGCTTCTGGGAGTCCGAGGCGGAGATCGACGCGCTCTGGCAGGCCGAGGCGCGCTTCGAGCCGGCCGTCTCCGCCGACGAGCGCGCCGCCCGCCGCGCTGCCTGGGCCCGCGCCCTCGCGCGCGTCCGGACGTGACACCAACGGAGCGCGTGAGCCGCTCGTGGTACGGGGTAACCCGGCGTGTATGAAGAAGTGAAAGGCCGCAACTGACTCCGAAGTTTTCCCACACACGACTTGCGGTGGATCCCTTCCCCCCCCCTACATTGCCGTCCCTCACTAACCCATGAACGTCATGGACAATTCTTTTCTGAGGAGGGGATGGATGCTGGGGTTGCTCGCGCTGCTTCTGACTGCCGGCTGCGACACGGACATTGCTGATTTGGCTAACGTACAGGCAACCGCTAGTGACACGGCCGCGACCCTTATTACAGGGCTCCCGAGCCAAGCGCGGATCGAGCGCACGTTCGTTGTACCCGAGCACGTGCCGGATGCTATAGTACAAGAGGCCCTTGCCATCGCTGCTCAAGGGAAATGCGAGTTTCGGCCGATCAAACTGCCAGCCGGCACGGCCGTCCGTATAGTGGAGGAAGGCGGCGTGCGTCGCTTGTTCTACCGAATCAAGCACGACCCCGATTACGTCTCCGATCGCGCTGAGAATGCTTCTGTGGCGGGCGACCCAGACAAGGGGGACGGCATCGTGAATGCGCTGCACGGTTCGCTAAGAGGGCAGAGCTGGAATGCAAAGTCTGAAGACGAGGAGTTTGAAGGTGAACTCAAGTGCGCGTGCAGCCGTGAGCCACAGAATCAGACAACAGGCTGCACGGTCGCATACAACTCCAGGAGTGGGCACATGTACTGCGACGCTTACGGTTCGTGCAACCAGTGCACGGGAACTGTTAGCTGACAGATGCGCTGCGCGGGACGGGGCGGATCCACATGGGGTGGGTCCGCCCTTAATCATGCAGGCTTGGCCGCGGTATGACCGAGCAGGGGGTGCGGCGCGCTGTACCTTGCCCGCGTCCGCGTCCGCCATGCCTCGCTCGCGCTCTACGCGCTCGGTGCGGCGCGCTGTAGCTTGCCCGCGTCCCCTCCATCCGGCCGAAACCCGCTGTGCAGACCCGCTTCATCTTCGTCACCGGAGGCGTCACGTCCTCGCTCGGCAAAGGCATCGTCTCGGCCTCGCTCGGCCGGCTCCTCGAGGCGCACAGCCTCCGCGTGACGGTCCAGAAGCTGGACCCGTACATCAACGTGGACGCCGGCACCATGAACCCCTACGAGCACGGCGAGGTCTACGTCACCGACGACGGTGCCGAGACCGACCTCGACCTCGGGCACTACGAGCGCTTTCTCGGCGTGCCGATGCGGCAGGCCAACAACGTCACCACGGGGCGCGTCTACCAGAGCGTGATCGCCAAGGAGCGCGCCGGCGCCTACCTCGGCAAGACCGTCCAGGTCGTCCCGCATGTCATCGACGAAATCAAGTCGTGGATGCACCGCCTGGCCGATACGGGCGAGTACGACGTGATTCTGTGCGAGATCGGCGGCACGGCCGGCGACATCGAGAGCCTGCCCTACCTCGAGGCCATCCGGCAGCTCTCGCTCGAGCAGGGCCGCGGCACGACGTGCCTCGTCCACCTGACGCTCGTGCCCTACCTCGCGGCGGCGGGCGAGCTCAAGAGCAAGCCCACGCAGCACTCGGTCAAGATGCTCCAGGGCTACGGCCTGCAGCCGGACGTGCTCGTGTGCCGCACCGAGCATCCGCTCTCGGACGACGTGCGTCGCAAGCTCGCGCTCTTCTGCAACGTCGGCCCGGAAGCCGTCATTGAGGCGCTCGACGCCGAGTCCATCTACGAAGTCCCGCTCCTGCTGCGCGAGCAGCGCCTCGACGAGGTCGTGCTGCGCCACCTCGGCCTCGAGGACCGCCTCACCGACGACATCGGGCCGGAGATGGCCTCATGGGTCGATTTCCTGCGCCGTCTCAAAAATCCCGAGGGCCAGGTGCGCCTCGCGCTCGTCGGCAAGTATGTCACGCACCAGGACGCCTACAAGTCCATCTCGGAGAGCTTCCTGCTCGCCGGCGCGGCGCTCGGCGTGCAGGTAGACGTGCGCCCCGTCCTCTCGGACGACCTGACGTCCGACAACGCGGCCGACGTGCTCGGCGACGTCTCGGGCGTCCTCGTCGCCCCGGGCTTCGGCGAGCGCGGCATCGCGGGCAAGATCGAGGCGGTGCGCTTCGCGCGCGAGCGCGGCGTGCCCTTCCTCGGCATCTGCCTCGGCATGCAGGTGGCCGTCGTCGAGTTCGCACGCCACGTGTGCGGCCTGCCCGAGGCGCACTCGACCGAGTTCGACCCGGACACGCCCTTCCCCGTCATCGCCATGATGCCTGAGCAGAAGGTGATCGAGGACAAGGGCGGCACGATGCGCCTCGGGGCCTACGCGTGCCGCCTCACCGAGGGGTCGCTCGCGCACGCCGTCTACGGCGGCGAGGCCGAGGTGCGAGAGCGTCACCGCCACCGCTACGAGGTCAACAACGACCTTCGCTACAAGCTTCGCGAGGCCGGCCTGTGCTTCACCGGCGTCAACCCCGAGCGCGACCTCGTCGAGATCGTCGAGCTGCCGCAGCAGGCCGAGGAGGGACGCCCGTCGCACCCGTGGTTCGTCGGCGTGCAGTTCCACCCGGAGTACCGGACGCGCGTGCGCCGCCCGCACCCGCTCTTCGTCGGCTTCGTCGGAGCGGCGCTCCAGCACGCCCGCGCGGCCGGGCGCGTGGCCGCGCCGCAGGGCCCGGCCCGCACGCGCCGCGTGCGCCGCGCCACGGCCCGCGTGCTCTCCGAAGACGCCTGAGGCCCCGATGCCCGAGGCTCCGGTGCCCGGTGTTCTGGCAGACCCGGCGGCGCATGCCGCAGCCGGACGCATCCCGGAGGCCCTGGCGGGCCGCCTCCGCGTGCGCGTGGGCGCGCTCGTCTTCGACCGCTCCGCCGCCGAACGCTCTGCCGGGCAGGACGCGGCGGCCCCGCGCGCGCTCCTGCTGGCCGAGCACGCCGGGCTCTGGTCCGACGCGCCGTTCTGGTCGCCCCCGGGCGGCGGCGTGGACTTCGGGGAGGCGCTGCCGGAGGCGCTCGTGCGCGAGGTGCGCGAGGAGACCGGGCTCGCCGTGACGCCGGGGCCACTCCGCTACGTCGTGGACTTCGTGCGCCCGCCGCTGCACGCGGTCTCGTTCTACTTCGAGGCGCACCTCGCCCCCGGCGCCGAAGCGGCCGCGCTCGCGCTCGGGCGCGACCCCGAGCTGCCCGAGAGGCAGCAGATCCTCCGGGCCGTCCGCTTCGTGCCCCTGTCCGAGCTGCCCCGTCTGGCGCTCTACCCCGAGGGCCTGGCCGGATGGCTCGCCGAGGACGTCCCGGCCGGCTTCCCCCACGGCACGCGCTACCTGGGCACGCTCCGCTGACGCCGGGTCCACCCGACGCGGCGGGCGCCTCGCGCGGGCCGTGCGCCCCGCGCGGGCCGTGCGCCCGTACCTTCGGCCGCCTCGCCGCTCGCGCCATGCCCGAAGACGCCGCCCTCACCGCTGCCCTCGTCACCGAGCCGACCGCGCTCGCCGCGCTTCTGGCGGCCGTGCTCGCGGCTGTGTTCGCGCTCAGCCGCCAGCCGGCGTTCGAGAAGCTCTTCGGCTACCTGCCGCCCGTGCTGTGGGCCTACTTCGTGCCGATGCTGCTCACGACGGCCGGCGTGACGCCCCCGGCGAGCCCGGCCTACGACTGGATGAGCCGCATCCTGCTCCCGATGGCGCTCTTCCTGCTCATGCTCACGATCGACCTGAAGGCGATCCTGAGCCTGGGCCGTCTGGCGCTCGTGATGATGCTCATTGGCACGCTCGGCATCGTGCTCGGGGGGCCGCTGGCCTACCT
Organism: Rubricoccaceae bacterium; assembly: GCA_046292345.1. GTDB lineage: Bacteria > Bacteroidota > Rhodothermia > Rhodothermales > Rubricoccaceae > JBKBRC01. The sequence goes on along the minus strand of JBKBRC010000019.1, from coordinate 32,132 downwards.
CGCCGTGGGGCAGTTCATCGGCGACCCGGACGCGTGGAAGGGTTTCGCGGCGCTCTCGGGCAGCTGGATCGGCGGCACGGCCAACCTGCTCGCCATCAAGGAGAGCGTGGGCACGCCCGAGTCGGTCATCGGCCCGATCATCGTCGTGGACACCGTCGTGGGCTACGGCTGGATGGCCGTTCTGCTGCTGCTCTCGGGACAGCAGGCGCGCTTCGACCGCTGGGTGGGCGCCGACGGGGCCGCCGTGGCGCGCATCAACGCCACCCTCGCCGCGCTCGACACGGCGCGCCGGCCGGCGGCGCTCGAGCCGCTCGGCCTCATCATCGGGCTCGGCTTCGGGGCGGCCGTGCTCGCGCGTCTCTTCGGCGGGATGCTCCCGCCCGTCGGCTCGCCGACGATCATCTCGGCCGGCACGTGGGCCGTGCTGCTGGCCGTCACGGCCGGGCTCGCGCTCTCGTTCACACCTCTGCGCGGCCTCGAGGCCGACGGCGCAAGCCGCGTGGGCTACTTCGCGCTCTACTTCCTGCTCACGTCCATTGGCGCGCAAGCGGACCTGGCTGCCGTGCTCGACGCGCCGCTTTACTTCGCCGCGGGCGTCGTGTGGCTGGCGTTCCACGCGGCGCTCCTCGTGGGCGCGGCCAAGCTGCTCCGCGCGCCGCTGTTCTTCCTGGCCACAGGCAGCATGGCCAACGTGGGCGGCCCGGCGAGCGCGCCCATCGTGGCCGGCGTCTACCTCCCGGCCATGGCCCCCGTGGGCCTGCTGATGGCCGTGGCGGGCTACGTGCTCGGCATCTACGCCGGCCTGGCCTGCGCGTGGCTGCTCGCGCTCGCCGCCGGGGCGAGCTGAGGGCGCACAGGGGCACGCGCAGGGGCGTTTGGCACAGCTCCGACACATTCCGCTCCGCGGCGGCGGGGTAGCTTGGTGTCTCCCCCTCTGCCTGACACCTGCCCCGACGCCATGCGCCTGCCGCTGCTCGCCGCTCTCGTCCTCTCGCTCTCGCTCGCAACCGCCCGCGCCCAGCCCGCCGTGCCGCTCACGGCACCGTTCGCGGCGCCCGGCACGACGGCCTATGACGCCGCCATCCCGACGCCCGAGGCCGTGCTCGGCTTCCAGATCGGGGCGCGGCATACGCGACCGGACGAGGTGGTGACGTATTTCGAGGCCGTCGCGCGCGCTTCTGACCGCGTCACGCTCGGCGAGCACGGGCGCACGCACGACGGCCGGCGGCTCATCCATGCCATCGTGACGCGCCCCGGGCGCGACCTCGAGGCCGCCCGCCGCGCCAACCTCCGCCTCTCCGACGAGCCCGGCGCCGTCTCCGAGGCCGCGCTTGCCGCCCTCCCCGTCGTTGCGTACATGGGCTACAGCGTCCACGGCGATGAGGCCAGCGGCACCGACGCCGCGCTCGTACTGCTCTACCACCTCGCGGCGGGACAGGGGCCGGCCGTGGACGCGGTGCTCGAGCACGCCGTGACGATCATCGACCCGATGCTCAACCCGGACGGGCGCGCGCGCTTCGTGGACTGGGTCAACGCCAACCGCGGCGGCGGCGCGCTCCGCGGCACGACCGACCCGCAGGACCGCGAGCACAACCAGCCCTGGCCCGGTGCGCGCACCAACCGCTACCTCTTCGACCTGAACCGCGACTGGCTGCCGCTCGTCCACCCGGAGTCGCAGGGGCGCATGGCGCTCTGGCACGCCTGGCGCCCGCAACTCTCGACCGACTTCCACGAGATGGGCGGCAACGCGACGTACTTCTTCCAGCCGGGCATCCCGAGCCGCAACAACCCCTACGCACCTGCCCGGGGCTACGCGCTCACGGCGCGTATCGCAGAATTCCACGCGGCCGCGCTCGACCGCATCGGGAGCCTCTACTACGCCCGTGAGAGCTTCGACGACTACTACCTCGGTAAGGGCTCGTCGTATCCGGACGTGCAGGGCAGCGTCGGCATCCTCTTCGAGCAGGCCTCGAGCCGCGCGCTCGCGGCCGAGACGGTCCACGGGCGGCTCGAGTACGGCGCCACCGTGCGCAACCAGTTCGCCACGTCGCTCTCGTCGCTCGAGGCGGCCGTCGCCCTGCGCATCGACCTGCTCCGGCACATGCGCGACGTCTACGCCGAGGCGCCGCGCGTAGCCCGCGCCGCGCGCGCGCAGGCTTACGTCTTCGAGGCCGGCCGCTACCCCCGCCGGGCCTACGAGCTCGCGCGGATGCTCGCGCAGCACCGCATCCGCGTCTACGACCTCGCCGAGCCGGTCTCGGCTGAGGGGCGACGCTTCGAGGCCGGCCAGGCGCTCGTCGTGCCGGTCGACCAGCCGCAGGCCGCGCTCATCCGGGGCATCTTCGAGCGCGCCGAGGTCTTCGAGGACTCGCTGTTCTACGACGTCTCCACGTGGGCGCTGCCGCTCGCGGCGGGGCTTCCCTACGCAAAGCTGCCCCGTGCGCCGCGCCTGGGCGCCGAGCTCGCCGCCCGGCCCGCCGAGGGGCGCGTCGTGGGCGGGCGGGCGTCCTACGCGTACCTGATCCCGTCGTGGGGGGACGCGCACGTGCCGCGCGCGGTCTACCGCCTGCTCGAGGCCGGCCACCGCATGATCGTGCTGCGCGAACCCTTCGAGGCGACGGTGGCCGGGCAGCGGCGCGCCTTTCCGCGCGGCACGCTCGCCGTGCTGACCGGGCCAGAGGCCGATGAGGCCGTTCACGACGCCGTCGCCGAGGCGGCGCGCGAGGACGGCCTCGAGGCGTTCGCGCTCGCGACGGGCCTGAGCGTGAGCGGGCCGGACCTCGGCACGCCCGGCCTGACGGTCCTCGAGGTGCCGCGCGTGGCGCTCGCGGCCGGCCCCGGCACGGGCGCCAACGCAGTCGGCGAGGTGTGGCACCTGCTCGCCGAGCGCGTCGGCATGCCCGTTTCGCTCGTCGACCTGAACCGCCTCGCCGAGGCCGACCTCGGGCGCTACACGACGATCGTCTTTGCCGGGCGTCCGGTAGGCCTCTCCGAGGCCGCGCTCGATCGCCTGCGCGCGTGGGTCCGAGGCGGCGGCGTGCTCGTCGCCACCGAGGCGGGTACGGCCTGGGCGGCCTCGGCGGGGCTGGTCTCGCTGACAGCCCGCGAGGCCCCGCGCGACAGTTCCGCGCTCGCCTACGCCGACGTGGCCGCGGCGCGCGGCGCGCAGGGCATTGGCGGCGCGGCATTCGCGGTCGAGCTCGACGCGACGCACCCGCTCGCCTTCGGCCTGCCCGAGCGCCTCGTCGTGTTCAAGCAGGGCACGCAGGCGTTCGACCCGAGCGACGCGCCGGGCACCAACGTGGCGCGCTACGCCGCCGCGCCGCTGGCGAGCGGCTACGCCTCGCCGGCCAACGTGCGTCGCATCGCCGGCGGCGCGGCCATGGTAGCCGTGCGGCAGGGCCGCGGCGCGGTCGTGGTGTACGATTTCAGCCCGGCCTTCCGCGCGTACTGGCGGGCGAGCGAGACGCTGCTGCTCAACGCCGTCTTCTTCGGCCGGGCCTTCTGAAGCCGCTCCCGGCGCGCGGCTCACCCGGCGCGCGGCTCACCCGGCGCGCGGCGCGTACATCATGATCCCCACACCCAGCAGCGCAAGAGCAACGCCGAGCACGTCGTAGCGGTCTGGCGCGACCCCGTCCACCTGCCATCCCCAGAGCATGGCCATCGCGATGAATACGCCTCCGTAGGCGGCATACACGCGCCCGAAGTTGGCCGGCTGCCACGTTGCGATGACACCGTAGAGGACGAGGAACAGGGCGCCCGCGCCAAGCAGCAGCGCGCTGCGCCCCTCGCGGAGCCAGAGCCAGATCAGATAGCCCCCGCCGATCTCGCACAGCCCGGCCAGCACGAAGTAGAGCGCGGAGCGAAGCATGGGCGAGCGGCAGGTACGACGGCTGCAGGATACGCCGCTTCCGGTTCAGACGGCCGCGCGGCGGCGGGCGAGTTGGAACTGCTTGGGCGTCATCCCTGCGTGCTGGCGGAAGATGCGGATGAAGTGGCTCGGGCTGGAGAAGCCCACGGCCGCGGCCACGTCCGACACGGTGCGTGCCGGGTCGGCGAGCAGGCGCTCGGCGCGGCGCATGCGCAGGCCGGTCAGGAACGCGAGCGGCGTCAGGCCGAGCTCGGCGCGGAAGGCGCGGTAGAACGAGGGCTCGCTCATGCAGGCGACCTGCGCGAGGTCGGCCACGGTGAGAGGCCGCCCGAGGTGAGCCTTGGCGAACTCGACGGCCGCCGCGAGACCGTGCTGCGCGGCGCGCTCGGCGCTGCCGGCGAGCAGCAGGCGGCGCGCCTCCACGCGCAGCATGCGCACGATGAGCTCCTGCACGCCGAAGTCGATGAGCAGGTCGCGGTCCGGATGGTCTTCGGTGAAGACCGAGGCGAGCTTGCTCACCGTACGTGCAATGCCGGGCGTGTTGGTGAAGTGGCAGCAGGCGGCGTCTTCGTAGACCCACTCGCCCGAGTCCGGGCTGCGCGGCGCGGCCTCGTTGAGCCGGTCCACGATGCTGCGCACGCGCGCGCGGTCGATCTCGATCGTGAGGCATTTGGTGGGCGCCTCGTCGCTCGCGCCTGGGAAGTCGATGAAGACGGTCTGGCCAGAGGGCACGACGAGCGACTCCTCGGGCAGGAACGGGATCGCCTCGCCGGAGGGCGCATGGACGACCTTCTTGCCCGTCACCATGCCGCAGTAGAGCGGGTTGGCCGCGCGCAGTGGCACACGCTCGGCCGGGCGGAACGTGTCGTAGACGGCGAACTCGGCGCGCTCGGCGCCGAAGACGATGCGGTTTTCGACGAGCGCCTGCGCGGGGCGCTCGCGCGCGATGCGGCCGAGGCGAGGGCCGAGCGCGTCACGCAGCGGGGCGGGGGAGGGCAGGGCGGGCATGGCCGGTACTCGGGGATGAGCGGTTGATAGGATCCCGCGATTTTCTGACAGCGCCGGGGTAGAAGCCGACCGGAAGCGCTTTCGATACTAGGAGGGAAATAGCAAAGCGCGCGGGTCCGGAGCAAGGGCCGGCGCGGCATTTCCCCTCCAACCTCCCCCACCGCCATGCTGCACGAGCGCCCCACCGTCCGCGACCGATACGACAACTTCATCGGCGGCGCGTACGTCCCGCCCGTCGACGGCCGCTACTTCGAGAACTCCTCGCCCGTAGATGGGAAGGTGTTCTGCGAGGTGGCCCGCTCCAACGAGAAAGACGTCGAGAAAGCGCTCGACGCCGCGCACGCTGCCTTCGAGACATGGGGCAAGACGAGCGCGACCGAGCGCTCGAACCTGCTGATCAAGCTGGCGCAGATCACCGAGGACAACCTCGAGTACCTGGCGCGCGTCGAGACACTCGACAACGGCAAGCCCATCCGCGAGACGCTCAACGCGGACCTGCCGCTCGTCGTGGATCACTTCCGCTACTTCGCCGGCGTTATCCGCGCCGAGGAGGGCGGCATCTCGGAGCTCGACCACGAGACGGTGATCATCAACCTGCCCGAGCCGCTCGGCGTGGTCGGGCAGATCATCCCGTGGAACTTCCCGCTCCTGATGGCCACCTGGAAGCTGGCGCCGGCGCTCGCGGCCGGCAACTGCGTCGTGCTCAAGCCGGCCGAGCAGACGCCGGTGGGCGTCATGGAGTGGATCGAGCTCGTCAAGGACGTGCTGCCGCCGGGCGTCGTCAACGTGGTGCACGGCTTCGGGCCGGAGGCGGGCAAGCCGCTCGCGCAGTCCGAGCGCATCGCCAAGGTCGCCTTCACGGGCGAGACCACGACGGGGCGTCTGATCATGCAGTACGCCTCGGAGAACATCATCCCGGTCACGCTCGAGCTCGGCGGCAAGTCGCCCAACATATTCTTCGAGTCGGTGATGGAGGCCGACGACGAGTTCTTCGACAAGTGCCTCGAGGGCGCGGCGATGTTCGCGCTCAACCAGGGCGAGGTGTGCACCTGCCCGAGCCGCATCCTGGTCCAGGAGTCCATCGCGGACCGCTTCATCGAGCGCCTCGTCGCGCGCGTGAAGGCCATCAAGATGGGCGACCCGTTCGACACCGAGACGATGGTGGGCGCGCAGGCCTCGAGCGACCAGTACGAGAAGATCCAGCGCTACCTCAAGATCGGTAAGGAAGAGGGCGCCGAGGTGCTCGTCGGCGGAGACGTGTACACGGGCGCCGAGCCCGAGATGGCGCTTGCGAGCGAGAGCGGCGGCTCCGCCTCCGGCAGCGCGCGTGGCCACGCCGGCGGTGACGGCGCCTCGGGCGACGGGCACGCCGGGAGCGTCCCCCAGGGCGGCTATTACATCCAGCCGACCGTCTTCAAGGGCGACAACTCCATGCGCATCTTCCAGGAAGAGATCTTCGGCCCGGTGACGAGCCTGACGACGTTCAAGGACGAGGCCGAGGCCATCGCCATCGCCAACGACACGCTCTACGGTCTCGGCGCGGGCGTGTGGACGCGCGACGCGCACCAGCTCTACCAGGTGCCGCGCGCCATCCAGGCCGGGCGCGTCTGGGTCAACTGCTACCACCTCTACCCGGCGCACGCCGCCTTCGGCGGGTACAAGAAGTCCGGCATCGGGCGCGAGAACCACAAGATGATGCTGAGCCACTACCGGCAGACCAAGAACATGCTCGTCTCGTATTCGAAGAAGGCCATGGGCTTCTTCTGAGCGCGCCGCGACAGCGCCTCTCGCTGCGGGGCCGCGTCTCGGAAGGGGCGCGGCCCCGCGCGTCCCGGCCGCTTCCTCCGTTCCTCCAGCCACGCACCGCCATGCCCGTCCCCCGCGTCCTCGTCACCGACGAAGCGAAGGCCCTCATCGACAGCCTCCGCGAGGAGCACGGCCCGCTCATGTTCCACCAGTCCGGCGGCTGCTGCGACGGCTCGCAGCCGATGTGCTACGCCCAGGGCGACTTCCGCCTCGGCCGCTCGGACGTGAAGCTCGGCGAGATCCACGGCTGCCCGTTCTACATGGCACGCGACCAGTTCGCCTACTGGCAGCACACGCAGCTCACGGTAGACGTGCGCCCGGGCCGCGGCTCGAGCTTCTCGCTCGAGATCCCGCGCGGGGTACGCTTCCTGATCGAGAGCCGCGTGTTCTCGGACGACGAACTCGAAGACCTCGCGCCGGTCGAGCCCGTCGAGGCCTGAGGGCCGGGCCCCTCAGGCGAGTGAGGGCGTCCCCTGCGGAACGGATGGCGGAGCGGCCCTACCCTCAAGTGAATCCCTGTCACCATCCGGTATGCTGTCATGTGCACCACGATGAAAGCCGCCGTAGCCCGCCAGCTCGGCGGTCCCCTCCACCTCGACGAGGTTCCCAGGCCGTCGCCCGACCATGGCGAGATCGTCATCCGGGTCGAGACGGCGGGACTGTGCCACACGGACATCCACGCCGTCCACGGCGACTGGCCCGTCAAGCCGAAGGTGCCGCTCATCCCCGGGCACGAAGGCGTGGGCATCGTCGAGCGGGCGGGGGCGGACGCGGGGCCGGTCCGGGAAGGCGACCGCGTGGCGCTGCCGTGGCTCGCCTACGCCTGCGGCGTGTGCGAGTACTGCGTCTCCGGACGCGAGACGCTCTGCCCCGAGCAGCGCAACGCCGGCTACTCCATGGACGGCTCGTACGCCGAGTACGTGAAGGCGTTCGGGCGGTACGTGACCAGGGTCCCCGACGGCGTGGACCCGCTGGACGCGGCGCCGCTCACGTGTGCCGGCGTGACGACCTACAAGGCCGTCAAGGAGTCCGGCGCGCGGCCCTCGGAGCTCGTCGCCGTCTTCGGGGTCGGTGGGCTCGGGCACCTCGCCGTGCAGTACGCCCGCGTGGCCGGCGCAACCGTGGCTGCCGTCGACCTCTCCGACGCGCGCCTCGCCGAGGCCCGCGAGCTCGGCGCGCGCTACACGTTCAACCCCACGGCGGTCGACGTCGTCGAGGAGCTGCAGAAGCTCGGCGGGGCGCATGCCGCCGTCAGCACGGCTGTCTCGCCAAAGGCGTTCGAGCAGGCCTACCGCTCGCTTCGCCGCGGCGGGCGTCTCGTGTTCGTCGGGCTGCCCGCGGAGAACCACATCCAGCTGCCCATCTTCGAGACCGTGCTCCAGGGGCTCACCATCAAAGGCTCCATCGTCGGGACGCGTCGCGACCTCGAGGAGGTGTTCGCCATCCACGCCGACGGGCATACGAAGGTCTTCCGCGAGACCCGCCGGCTGGAGGACGTGAACGAGGCGTTCGAGGACGTGCTGCACGGGCGCACGGCCCGCCCGCGCCTCGTGTTCGACCTGCGGCAGGGCGTCGCGTAGGCGCCTGGCCCGAGGCTGCTGGCGCGTGGCCACCACCGGGGCTCTGTCTCCCGGTGGTGGCCCGGACGAAGGCCTCTGCTGCGTCCCGGTCTCCGCCGTGCTCGCTTCTGCCCGACTTGCAGTGTGCAGATACGCCGGCGGTGGTGTTTATTGGCGCGGCCTCACCTGCCTTGCCCGCCATGCCGCTCGACCGCCGCGCCTTCGTCGCCCGCGTAGCCGCCCTCGGGACCGGCTCGGCTCTGCTGCCGGGCGTGCTCTGGGCACAGGCCGCGCGCGGGCCGATCACGCCCGAGACCGTGCGCGCCGCCGAGGCGCTCGCCGGCATCACGCTTACCGACGCGCAGCGCGAGGCGCTCGTGGCCGACCTGCAGCAGACCGCTGAGGGCGCCGACGCCGTGCGCGCGATGCGGATGCCCAACGCCGTCCCGCCGGCGGTCCGCTTCGACCCGTTCGGGCCGGCGGGCCTGGCGCCGCGGGCTCTCGCCGAGGGCGGCCCGGCGTTCGCGCTGCCCGACCCGGGGCCGGTGCCCGCGGCTGAGGCCGACCTCGCGTTCGCCTCCGTGGCCGACCTCGGGGCGTGGCTCGCCGCGGGGGCCGTCACGAGCCGCCGCCTGACGACGCTCGCGCTCGAGCGCCTCGAGCGCTACGACCCCACGCTCCGCTGCACCGTGCGCACGCTGCCGGCGCGCGCGCTCGCCGCCGCCGACGCCGCCGACGCGCGCCGCGCCGCCGGCGCCCGGCGCGGCCCGCTCGACGGCGTCCCGTACGGCGTCAAAGACCTGCTCGCCGTCGCCGGCGCCCCGACCGAGTGGGGCACGCCGCCGTTTGCCGGGCAGACGTTCGCGGCCGACGCCGCGGCCGTCCGGCGCCTCGATGCGGCCGGCGCCGTGCTCGTAGCCAAGCTCGCGCTCGGCGAGCTCGCCTGGGGCGACGTCTGGGCCGGCGGCCGCACCAATAACCCCTGGAACGTGGACGTGGGCTCGTCCGGCTCCTCGGCCGGCAGCGCGGCGGCCGTCGCGGCGGGGCTGGTGCCCTTCGCGCTCGGGTCCGAGACGCTCGGCAGCATCGTCAGCCCGTCCACGCGCTGCGGCGTGACGGGCCTGCGGCCCACCTTCGGCGCCGTCAGCCGCGCTGGCGCGATGGCGCTCTCGTGGACGATGGACAAGCTCGGCCCGCTCGCCCGCTCGGCGCTCGACTGCGCGCTCGTCTTCGACGCGCTGCGCGGCGCCGATCCTGAGGACGCTCCCGAGCGCGACGCGGCGGCGCGCGACGTGCCGTTCCCGTTCGACCCGGCGCGCCCGCTCGCGACGCTGCGCGCAGGTGTGCTCGAGCCCGTCCCGCCGCCCGCGGGCGCCCCGGCCGCCGCGCGGGCCACGTACGAGGCGACGGTGGCCGCGCAGGCCGTCGTGCGTCGCCTGCTCGCCGAGGCCGGCGCACCGCCGCCACGCCCGTTCGCGCTGCCAGAAGGCTTTCCGGCCAGCTACCTCGCCTCGTTGCTCTCGGTCGAGGGGGCGGCCGCGTTCGATGCGCTCGTGACCGAGGGCGGCCTCGACGCCATGGTACGCCAGACGCCCGACTCGTGGCCGCACGTCTTCCGCGCCGCCCGCTTCACGACGGCCGTGGACTATGTGCAGGCGCTCCGGGCGCGCACGCGCCTGATGGAGGCCACCGCGCGTGCCTTCGGCGATCTCGAGGTCGTCGTGGCGCCGTCGTTTGCGCCTGGCCTGCTCCAGGTGACCAACCTCACCGGACATCCGTGCGTCGTCGTGCCGCACGGGTTTCTGCCTGTGGAAGGCCATCCCGAGCGGCGGCAGCCCGTCTCGTTCAGCTTCGTCGGTGGGCTGGACTGCGACGCGGAGGCGCTGCGCCTGGCGCACGCGTTCCAGCAGGCAACCGACTGGCACCGCCGCCGTCCGCCCGTCGGGGCCTGAGCCGGGCGCCGGCGCGTGTCAGAGCGCGCGGCCGCAGCCCTGAAGCGAGCGCTCGCCGTCGAGCCGCACGGTGACCGTGGCCGGGTACGCCTCGCCGCTCATGGTGTCCCGGCACGGCGCCTCGACGGCGACGACGGAGAGCATCCGCCCGTCGGGGCGCCCGTCAAACGAGAACTCGTTGCCGGTGACCAGGGTGGCTCTGATGGGCATGGCGAGGCGGTCTGTGCCATAGTCGGCCTCGAGCACGACGAGGCTGTCGTTGTAGACCTCGAGCACCCAGCCGGGCTCCTGGCCGACGGCGCGGAAGGCGACGCCGCGTGCGCGCGCAGCCTCCCACGGCGAGGCCGCGCCCTCCGGTCCGTCCGCCGAGGCGGTGACGGCGGATTCGGCGGACCGGGCCGACTCGGCGGCGGTGGGCGCTTGCGGCGGCGGATCGACGGCCGGAGCCTCGGCGCGTCCGCATGCCGCGAGCAGAAGAAGGGCGAGCAGGGAGACGGAGGAGGGGCGGAGCATCATGGAGCAGGCGCCGAAGGGGCTGCGGGAGCGGCAGGGGTGCGTCGTTGAATCCCGGTGGTCGAGTGAGCGGTTCCGAAACCGGTGCAGAGGCCGGCGTCTGCGCCGGTTTCGTCGTCTGTGCGCGGCGGCTTCCGCCAGGGTTCACCGAGCCGGCGACGCGGGCGCGTACTGTGAAGCGTCCACCCGCCGCTACCGCCGTGGCCACGCTTGCCCCGCTTCCGCCTCGCCTGGATCGTTTCGACGCTGCGCTCGCCGGATGGATGCAGCGCTACGGCTTTCGCCTGCTGCGGTACGCCCTCGGCGTCGTGTTCGTGTGGTTCGGCGCGCTCAAGCTCGTGCCGGGCCTGAGCCCGGCCGAGCCGCTCGTCGGGGCCACGGCCGAGGCGCTCGCGCGGCTGCTCTGGTTCCCCGCGCCCGAGGTCTTCCTGCGCGTGCTCGGCGTGTGGGAGGTCGTGATCGGGATCGGGTTCTTCGTCCGCCCGCTGCTTCGCCCCGCCATCGCGCTGCTGGCGCTCCAGATGCCGGGTACGGTGCTGCCGCTCGTGCTGCTGCCCGAGCTGTGCTACACCGTGTTCCCGTTCGGGCTGACGCTCGTGGGGCAGTACATCGTCAAGAACGTCGTGCTCGTGGCCGCGGCGCTCGTGGTGGGGGGGACGGTGCGCCTGCGCGCCGGCGGCCCGCAGCGGCTCTGACGGCGCGGCCAGCAGGGCGAGGCTTCTGCGGAGCAGTGCAGGGCAGTGCAGGGCAGAGCCGGCCCGGCGCGCTCAGGCGTCGTCGTCCGGTACGGGCGCGACGACGAACACGGGCAGGCGGAGGCCCAGCAGGATCGCCGCGAGGCGCAGCGCGACCGTTGCCGCGATGCCGAGCAGGGCGGCGGCATCGGGCGGCGCGCCGGCGGCTTTGGCGGCAAGGTACATGACTGGCCCGAGCGCGGCGGCGGTCGCGTAGAGCCGTCCCGGACGCAGGATGAGCGGGATCTCGGTCGTGAGCACGTCCCGGATCAGCCCACCGAACGTGCCTGTCATCGTGCCCATGATGACGACGATGAGCGGGCCGACGCTGGCGCTCTCAGCCGCCTGCGCGCCCGCGACGGCGAAAAGCCCCAGCCCGAGCGCGTCGGCGATGCGGAGCAGGCGCGGCGGGGGTGTGCCCCAGCGCGCGAGCGCCACCGTAGCCGTGGCGGCGGCGAAGATGACCACGAGTGGCGTCGGGTTGGTGACCCAGAACGGCGGCCGGTCCAGGAGGATGTCGCGCAGCGTGCCGCCGCCGACGGCGGTGACGACGGCGAGCACGTACACGCCGAGCAGGTCGAGGCGCTTGCGCCCGGCCGCGAGCGCGCCCGAGACGGCGAAGACGGCCACGCCGGCGAGGTCGAGGAAGGAGAGCACGAGGCGAGCGGAGGCATGCGGGGGCGCGCAAGTTCGCGCCGCTTCCCGCGTGCTCCCGCGCCGAAGGCGGCGGCGCGCGGCCGCGGTCTCGGGCGGTGGCGCTCAGACTGGCCAGGGCTGCGCGGTCCAGGCCTGCTCCCAGAACATCCACTCGTAGCGCGTGCTGACCACGAACGCCTCCACGGCGCGGTCCTGCTCGGCCTCCCCGGCGGCATCGGCGGCGCGTTGCAGGCGCGCCAGGATGGCCTCCATGTAGGCGTTGAAGACCGGATCGGCGTAGGTGCGCAGCCAGTCCGCATAGGGGTGGTCGTCCGGGATGGCGCCCATCCCGGCGAGCAGGCGCTGCCCGAGCGCGATGTAGAGCCACGGGCAGGGCGTGAGCGCGGCGATGGCCTCGACGAGCGTGCCGCGGAGGGCCGTGCTGACCATGTGGTCCTGATAGGCGCGGTTGCTGGGCGTCAGCTCGAGCGCGGCGATGTCGTCGGCGGTGTAGCCGAGGCGCTGGCCGTAGCCCGCATGCAGTTCGCCCTCGACGACGAGCGCGAGGCGCGCCGCGTCCACGAACCAGAGCTTGTCGGCGGGCGCGGGGCAGCGCGTCGAGATGATCGAGGCCGCATCGGCGAAGGCCTGGAGGTAGCGTGCGTCCTGCATCTGGTAGAAGCGGAAGCGGGCCGGCTCGAGCGTGCCCTCGGCGAGCGCGCGCACGAAGGGATGGCGGAACGAGGCGCCCCAGGCGTCGCCGGCCGCCTCGAGGCAGCGGCGCGCGAACGGCGGGACAGGGAAGGCGGCGGCCTGGAGAGACGCCTCGGCGGGCGAGAGCGCGGACGTGTCGGTCATGGCGGCAGGAAGATGAGAGGTCCTGCGCGAGGCCGGGATGCTCGCCGCGCCGCCGGCCTCCGGCCGACGCGCCGCGTAGCCGAAGCTTCCCTCCGCCGGTACGAACCGGATCAGGTGCTGAGGGTGTTCTCTCAGCCCTGCCCCGGACGTGCGCGTCCGGACGCAGGGCACCCCTAGCTTCGCGCGTGGCCAAGCTACCTCCGCCGGGGCCCGACGTGCAGGCGTCCGGCGCGATGCGACGTGCGGGGATTCGGCGTGGAGCGTGCGGCCGCCGGGAGCCCGGCACGCGCTGCGCGGTACGCGCGCCGATGCCCATGCCTGATCCCGCGCCTCCGGCCCCGCCCGCCCCGGCCCGATCCACCCCTGTCCCGGCGCTCGCGCGTCCGGCGCCGCTGCGCCTGCGCAACCTGCGCGTCTACCTCGTCGCGATGCGCATCGTGGCGAGCTACCGCTGGTTCGACGCGGTCGCGTTCGTGCGCGGGCCTGCATGGGCGCGCCGGGCGCGTCCGGCGCTGCACCGCCGCAACGGGCGGCGGGTGCGCCGCGCGATCCTGCGCCTGCGCGGCCTGTTCGTCAAGATCGGGCAGCTTGCGAGCGTGCTGACGGGCTTCCTGCCCGAGCCCTTCCGCGCCGAGCTCGAGGGCCTGCAGGACCAGGTGCCCGCCGGGCCCTTCGCGCACGTGCGGGCGCGCATCGAGGCCGAGCTGGGCGCGCCGCTCGAGACGCTCTTCCGCGCGTTCGAGGCGACGCCCCTCGCGAGCGCCTCGCTGGCGCAGGTGCACCGCGCCACGCTCCCCGACGGGCGGGACGTGGCCGTCAAGGTGCAGCACGCCGACATCGAGACGGTCGCGCGGCTGGACCTGCGCTCGCTCCGCGTCATCCTCCGCGCGGCCGGGCGCGTGTTCGGCGTGCGCGGCCTCGAGGCGCAGTTCGGCGAGATCGAGCGCGTCGTGGCCGAGGAGCTGGACTTCCGGCAGGAGGCCGCCAACGCCGCTGCGCTCGCCGTGCCGTTCGCTGGCCGGACCGACGTAGCCTTCCCCGCAGTCGTGCCCGAGCGCTCGTCCGGGCGCGTGCTCACAACGGTCTTCGAGGCCGGCGTGAAGGCGAGCGACGTGGCCGGCCTGCGCGCGCTCGGGCTCGACCCGGCCGACGTCGCGCAGCGCCTCGTGGCCGCCTACGGGCAGATGATCTTCCGTGACGGCCGCTACCACGCCGATCCGCACCCGGGCAACCTGCTTGTCCGCCCCGACGGCACGCTCGTCTTCCTGGATTTCGGCGCCGTGGCCACGCTCACGCCGGCGATGCGGCAGGGGCTGGCCGAGATGCTCGTCGGCGTGCTACGGCGCGACGCCGCCCGCGTCACGGCCGCGCTCGGGCTGATGGGCTTCGTCGCGCCGCCAGACGCCGGCGCCGGCGAGGCCGCGCGCACGGCGGCCGTGATCGGCCTGGTCGAGGGCGTGCATGCGACCATCCTCCGCGACATCGACCCGGCGCGCTTTCGCTTCGCGGATATCGGCGCGCCGCTCGCGGCGCAGGCGCAGGCCGAGGCCTTCGGCCAGATGCGCGCGCTCGACGTGTCGTTCCGCGACCTGGCGGGCGCGTTCCAGGTGCCGCGCGACTGGCTGCTCTTCGAGCGTACGGCGCTCCTGCTGCTCGGGCTCTGCACCACGCTCGCGCCGGACCTCAACCCGCTCCGCCTGCTGTGGCCCTACGTGGCCACGCTCGTCGACGACGTGTCGCTCGACGAGGCGCTGCGCGCCGGGCGGACCGCGCTCACCGACCGCGTCCGCGAGACGGCCTCGGCCACGCTCGGCCTGCCCGTTCTGCTCGACCGCACGCTGCGCCGCGTGGAGGCGGGCGAGACGGCCGTGCGCGTGCCGGCGCTGGCAGACGCGGCGGCGCGCGTCTACGCGGGCCTGCGACAGCTCTCCTACGCCCTCGGGGCGACGGGCACGGGGGCGCTCGCGTACCAGGCCCGCCTGGCCGGCGACGGACCGTTCGCGGTCGGGTTTGCCCTGGCTGCCGGCGGCTTCGCGCTGGCCTGGGCCGTGGCGGCACTGCGCGCCCGCCGGCAGGGCTGAGCGGGGCCGGCCGTGCGCAGGCAGGGGGCTTTCAGAGCGGCTGCGAGGTCGGCATGACGAGCACCTCGTGCACGGTCGCGCGCGGGGGCGCGGCGAGCGCGTACGCGATGGCCTCGGCCACGTCTTCGGCCTCGAGCGGCGTCACGCCGCGCATGGTCCCGGCCTCGCGGCTGGCCGCGATGAACTCCTCGTCGGCGATGGCGCGCGGCAACTCGGTGCGCACCGCGCCGGGCTCGATGCACGTCACGCGGATGCCGTGCGCGGGCCCGAGCTCGAGGCGGAGGCCTTCGGAAAACGCCGTCACGGCGTGCTTGGTGGCGCAGTAGACCGCTCCCCCGGCGAACACGCGCCGCCCCGCTACCGACGACACGTTGACGATGTGCCCCCGCCCCTGCGCAAGCAGATGCGGCAGCGCCGCGCCGGTGCAGTAGAGCACACCGAGCAGGTTTACGTCCACCATGCGCTGCCACTCGTCGAGGCGGGCGTTCTTGACGAGCGAGAGCGGCATCACGCCCGCGTTGTTGACGAGGACGTCGAGCCGGCCGAAGGCTTCGAGGGTCCGGGCGACGAGCGCCTCGCAGGCGGCGCGGTCGGCCACGTCGGTCGGGACAACGAGCGGGCGCGGCGGGCTTTCGGCGGCCTGGTCGTGGGCAGCTGCGTCGGCGAGCGCATCGGCGATCGCATCGGCGATCGCATCGGCGAGCGCCTCGAGGCGCGCGGTGCGGCGCGCGGCGAGCACGAGCGTGGCGCCCTCGCGCGCGAGGCGGCGCGCGGTGGCCTCGCCGATGCCGCTGCTGGCGCCCGTGACGACGACGACCTGGCCGGAGAGCGCGGCCGGGCGCGCGTCCGGAGCGGGGGCGGCGCTCATTCGGCGCCCTCCCACGTCAGGATGTCCTCCTCGCTCTTCTGGCTCAGCTCGGGCTCGGTCGAGTAGACCTCGGCCGTCGGGAGCGGCTCTTTCTTCTCGGTGATGTTGTAGCCGAGGGCCTGCCACTGGCTGGCGAGGTGCGCGTTCCAGTCGGCGTAGTGCGCCCACTCGGCCGGCAACTCGTCGTCGGCGTAGATGGCCTCGACGGGGCAGGCCGGCACGCACGCGTTGCAGTCGATGCACTCGTCCGGGTGGATGACGAGGAAGTTGGGCCCCTCGTAGAAGCAGTCTACGGGGCAGACCTCGACGCAGTCCGTGTACTTGCAGTTGATGCAGGGTTGGGCGACGACGTAGGGCATGGGTCGGGCAGGTGGGGAATGGGAGCAATCGGCCGGTTACCCCGCAGGCGAAAGGGGCGGCTAAAATACCGGCCCAGCCTCTGCGCCGTGCCGACGTACCGCTGACCTCTGCTTGGACTGCCGTGTTCCGCCCGCGCTCGCTCCTGCTTGTCGTGCTCGTCCTGCTCGTTGCTGCGTCGGGCTGCGCGCCCTCGCACCGCCTGCGCGACGTGAGCCTGGAGGACCGCCGCGTGGCTGTTGCGGCTGCCGTGCCGCCGCATCCGCGCGTGCAGGCCGGCAGCCCCGAGGAGGCGGCCGTTAACCCGTTCGATCCTGTGGGCTCGGCCATCCGTGTGGGCACGGCGGCGAGCAAGTACCGCGAGGCGCGCCGCGCGCAGGCGCGGCTCGACAGCGCCGTGGCGCGTGTGGACGTCTCGGACCGCATCGCGCGGCAGGTGCTCGTCCGCTCGGCGTCGGCGCTTCGCTTCCAGCCCGGCGACCGGCCATCGACGTCCGACTACGTGATCGACCTGCGCGTCTACGACTACAGCCTCGTCGCCAGCTCGTTCGAGGGCGCGACGTACTTCGTGCTCCTCGGAGACGTGTACCTGCTCGACGCCCGGACCGGCCGCCGCCTCTGGCACACGCGCCTGCGCGAGCGCGAGATCCTCGACGCGTCGCTGTTCCGGCTGCCGGCGACAGCAGGCAACGTCATCACGGCGCGCGCACTGGCAGGACTCTCGGAGGCGGACCTGTCCGTGGGGCTCCAGCGTCTGGCAGATTTTACGGCGCAGCGCATCGTGGAGCGTTTTCAGCGGGACTACCTGCGCTCGCGTGGCGCCTACGCCCGCCGCCACCGTGCCCGCTAGCCCACCGGCGGGGGGGGCGGCAGGGATCCGCCAGCCCATCTGCACCGTTGGATGCCCAACGCCGGCCTCGGCCGGGCCCTCTTTCGCTCACCTCTCAACACGCAACCACCATGTCTGCCAACGAACAGAAAGCCGACGGCATGCTCGACAAGGCCAAGGGCAAAGTCAAGGAAGCCTGGGGCGACCTCACGGGCAACGAGTCCCTCGAGGCGGAAGGCAAGGCCGACCAGGCCAAGGGCAACGTCAAGGAGGGCGTTGCGGACGCGCGCAAGGACATCGCCGACGCGATCGACTGACGCCGCCGAACGCTCCGCGCGAGCGCCCCGGGCAGCCTGGCCGCCCGGGGCGCTCGCGTGTTTCGGCGCCGGCCGCGCAGGCGCCCTCGAAGCTCAGACGTCCTCGAAAAAGTCGGACTGCCGCAGCGGCGGCGCGATCTCGAAGTGCCCGTAGGCACGGCGTGTGGCCACGCGCCCCCGCGGCGTGCGTGCCAGGAAGCCCTCCTGGATCAGGTACGGCTCGTAAACCTCCTCGACCGTGCCCGGGTCCTCGCCCACGGCGACGGCGAGCGTCGAGACGCCGACGGGGCCGCCGTCGAACTTCTCCATGAGCGCGAGCAGGATGCGCGCGTCCATCTCGTCGAGGCCCGCCTCGTCCACGTCGAGCGCGTTGAGCGCGTGGTCGGCCACGGCACGCGTGATGCGGCCCTCCCCGCCCGGGCCGCCCTCGGTGCGCACCTCGGCGAAGTCGCGCGTGCGGCGTAGCAGCCGGTTGGCGATACGGGGCGTGCCGCGGCTGCGCCGCGCGATCTCGAAGGCGCCGTCCTCGGTGATGGCGATGCCCATCAGGCTCGCCGAGCGCATCACGATCTGCTGCAGCAGGTCGGCCGTGTAGTAGTCGTAGCGAAAGTCGATGCCGAAGCGGGCGCGGAGGGGCGCCGTCAGCAAGCCCTTGCGCGTCGTCGCGCCAATGAGCGTGAACGGCGGCAGCGCGATGCGCACCGAGCGCGCGGCCGGACCCGAGTCGATCAGGATGTCGATGGCATAGTCCTCCATTGCCGAGTAGAGGTACTCCTCGATGACCGGGCTGAGGCGGTGGATCTCGTCGATGAACAGCACGTCGCCGGCCTCAAGGTTGGTCAGCAGGCCCGCGATGGAGGCCGGCTTGTCGAGCGCGGGGCCGCTCGTGGTCTTGATGGCGGCGCCCATCTCCTCGGCGATCACGTGCGCGAGCGTCGTCTTGCCGAGGCCTGGCGGGCCGGAGAGGATGACATGGTCGAGGCTCTCGCCGCGCTGGAGGGCGGCCGTGATGAACACGCGCAGGTTGTCCTTGATTTTCTGCTGGCCGATGAACTCGTCGAGCGCGTGCGGGCGCAGGGCGCGCTCGAAGTCTTCGTCGCGGCCGGTAGCGGGGCGCGCGGCGTCGACGGGGCCGCGAGACGGGAGGGGCGACATGTACGGGAGGGCTGGCTGTCGTGGCAAGCTAGCGCGGCCCGGTGACACCGTTTCGGCGCCCGCCGCACGGGCCGGCCCGGGGACGCCTGCGTACATCTGACAGGCGCCCGTTGACACGACGGACGTGGCGGGCTACGTTGGAATCATGTTTGCTACAAGGCCATGTTCGCGGTAGACCACGTTCTCGTCACCGACGCGCTTCTGGACGCGCCGTTCGCCTGCCACCTCGGCGCGTGTCTGGGCGGCTGCTGCGTCCACGGAGACCGCGGGGCACCGCTCGAGCCCGAGGAGCGGGCTGCGCTCGAGGCCGCGCTCCCCGCCGTCGAGGCGCACCTGCGGCCGGAGGCGCGCGCTGTGATCGCGCGCGAGGGTGTCTGGGAGGAGGACGCTGCGGGCACGTACGCCACCACGACCGTGCGCGGGCGAGAGTGCGTGTTTGTCGTCTACGTGCACGGCGTGGCCAAGTGCGCCCTGCAGCAGGCCTACCACGAGGGGCGGATCGGTTTCGAGAAGCCCATTTCGTGCCACCTCTTCCCGGTGCGTGTCGAGCGCTACGGCGAGGGCGAGGGAGCGGTCGAGGTGCTCAACTACGAGCGGATCGAGCTCTGCCGCCCGGCCGTCCGGCACGGCCGCCGAACAGGCATGCAGCTGGCCGCTTTCCTCGAGCGTCCGCTGACTCGCCTCTATGGCGAGGCGTGGTATGCACGCTTCCGCGCCGCGCTGGACGACCGGCGCCAGCACGTCCGCCCGCCCGCCGAGGCCGCGTAGCCCCGGCCGCCGGTTGCCAACCAAACCCCGGCCGGGTCGTTAATCGCCTGCCCTTCCGCGCTGATACTGCCTCCCGCTGCTCTTCCGGTCATGCTGAACCTCCACCAGAAACAGTCGCTTCAGCAGAAGCTCTCGCCGCAGCAGATCCAGTACATCAAGCTGCTGCAGCTGCCCACGCTGGCGCTCGAGCAGCGCATCAAGGCCGAGATCGAGGCGAACCCGCTGCTCGAGGAAGGCGAGGAGCTCGATGAGGACGCGCCGCTGACCGACGAGGAGCCGGCCGAGACGCCTGCCGCCGAGGCCGCCGCCGACGAGCCGGCCGAGGAGCGCAACCGCGACGACGAGTTCGACTGGGACGAGTTCCTCAACGCGCCCGACGACCTCTACGGCTACAAGGCGCAGGTAGACCACTCCGCCGAGGAGGACGACCGCGAGCTGCCCATGCCGAGCGCGCCCTCGCTGGCCGAGCGCCTCGGGGAGCAGGTCGGCCTGCTGGGCCTGACCGAGACCGAGCAGCTCGTCGCCGAGCAGATCATCGGCTCGATCGACGAGGACGGCTACCTTCGCCGCCCGGTCGAGTCCATCCTCGACGACGTCATGTTCAACTTCGGGGTGATGCTCACCGAGGAAGACGTCGAGCGCGTGCTGGCGCGCGTGCAGCGCCTCGACCCGGTCGGCATCGCGGCGCGGGACCTGCGCGAGTGCCTCCTGGTGCAGCTCGACGCCATGCCGCCCGAGACGCCCGGCCGCGCGCATGCGCTCGCGATGCTCCGCGACGCCTACAAGGCGTTCACGATGAAGCACTTCGACCAGATCATGCGCCGCCTTGGCATCGACGAGGCCGAGTTGAAGGAGGCCTACGATCTCGTGCGCAGCCTCGACCCCAAGCCCGGCGAGGGGGCCTTCACGGCCCAGGTCAACTACGTCACGCCAGACTTCACGGTCGAGCGCGTGGGGGAGGAGTTCCGCATCGCCCTCAACGGCCGCAACGCGCCCGAGCTGCGCATCAACCGCCACTACCGCGACATGTGGAACCGCCTCTCGGCCGACGGCCGCCGCGGCAATCCGGAGGCGGACGAGACGAAGCAGTTTCTCAAAACGCGCATGGAGAGCGCGCGCTGGTTCATCCACTCGATCAACCAGCGCCGTCAGACGATGCTGCGCGTCATGGAGGCCATCGTCACGCTCCAGGAGCCGTTCTTCACGCACGGCGAGGGCCATCTCCGCCCCATGATCCTCAAGGACATCGCGGACATCATCAAGATGGACATCTCGACTGTGAGCCGCGTCGTGAGCGGGAAGTACGTCCAGACCGAGTACGGCGTCTATGAGCTGAAGTACTTCTTCTCGGAGGGCATCACGACCGAGGACGGCGAGGAGGTCTCGAACAAAGAGGTGAAGGCGCTGCTCGAGCGCATCATCGGCGAGGAGGACAAGGCACGGCCCCTCTCGGACCAGCGCCTGGCCGAGCTACTCGACGAGCAGGGGTTCAACATTGCCCGGCGTACGGTCACGAAATACCGCGAGCAGCTTGGCATCCCGGTGGCCCGGCTGCGGCGTCAGATCGTTCTGGACGGCTGACCGTTCCAGGCGGCTGACGCCCGGCCGCTCGCCGGCCGCTGCTCCTGTCAGAAGACGTCGCGCTGCTCCTGTGTCAGAAGACGTCGCGCTGCTCCTGTCAGAGTGCTCTGTCTCAGAGTGCTCTGTCAGGGACGGACTCGCCGGAGGCGCCTGACGTGGACTCAGCCTGTCAGATCGTCGGGTGGGGCATCGCGGGCACGGACCCACGCGATGTAGTCGAGCCGGGGCGGGGCGACGCCGGCTGCGCGCAAGGCTGCAGCAGCCTGCCCACGGTGGTGGGCGCCGTGCAGCAGCACGTGCTCGAGCACGTCGTGGACGGCTGAGCGGTGACGGGTGCCGTCGAGCGCGCGGTACGCAGCCACACGCGCGAGGTCGTCATCGGCGAGCGGCTCGAGAAGATCTTCGTAGGCGTCCGCGTTGCGCTGCGCAAGCAGGCGCAGGCCCCGCGCGTCGAGCGTGGGCCAGAGCGCGAGCGCGTCGGTGCGTTCTCCTCGCAGGCGCATCAGCCAGACGCGGTCGGCCACGAGCGTGTGCGCGAGTACTCCCCGAGCGCGGTCGAGCGCCTCGGGAAGAGGCTGCCCCCCGGGCGTGCACGAGGCCTCCAGGAGGGCATCCGCAAGCGCACCCGAGGCCCAGGCATGGAAACGGAAGCGGCGGCGGAGGCTGTCGGCGAGCAGGCGAGGCATCGGAGCGTACAGCGGCTGTGCGCTTGAGTCTACGCCGGCGGCCGATCCGGCGGCCGGCGTGAGGACTCGGAAGGACGGCCGAACGGCACTGCTCCCGTGAGAGCGGTGGAGAGGGACCTCGTCGGATGAAGAGCGCGCGAAGCTGGCACACTCCTTGTTTGGCATGCCGTAGCCCTCCATCCTCGCCCTGCTATGCCCACTGTTACGCGCACCGCTCCCCCCGCGCATCCGCTTGCACTGCTCTTTGCCCGCTACATCTCTGGCGACCTCGACGCGCGCGCGCTCGGCGCGGTCTGTGACGGCCTCGAGGACGCCGACGCGTCGGCCGAGGAGCGCGCCGCACTGGCGCATTTCTACCTCGAGGCGCTCGAGGAGGGCCTGGGCGCGGACGCGTTGCCCGACGCCGCCGAAGTGCGCCACGTGATCGGCGTCGCGCGGGCCTGAGCATACAACGTCTCGCGCCGGCCGTAACAGCCGGGCCGGCGCCTCCGCGTCGGGAAGCGCCGGCCGGGACGGCTCGCTGGACCAGGCCGCGTACGGTGCGATGCCGCTCGGTAGGCGACGCCGCTCAGTAGGAGCTCTGTAGTCAGTAGGAGCTCTGTAGTCAGTAGGAGCTCTGTAGTCAGTAGGAGCTCTGTAGTCGGTAGGCGCTCAGTAGGACGTGTAGTACGGCTCGCGGCCGTAGTGCGTATAGACGCTGTTGACGAACTCGTGGTCCGTCGTGGCTGGCCAGTTGTCCTTGT
>JBKBRC010000019.1:0-9710 GCA_046292345.1 Rubricoccaceae bacterium | reverse complement strand
TCAGTAGGAGCTCTGTAGTCGGTAGGCGCTCAGTAGGACGTGTAGTACGGCTCGCGGCCGTAGTGCGTATAGACGCTGTTGACGAACTCGTGGTCCGTCGTGGCTGGCCAGTTGTCCTTGTCGAAGCCGGGCGCGTTCTCGAGCTGCTCGCGCGAGACGTCGAGCACGAAGCGCTCGCGCTCGGTGTCGAGCTGGAGAGCGTTGAGCGGGACGGCGAACAGCTTGTCGCCAAGGCCGAGGAAGCCGCCGAACGAGAGCACGGCGTACACGACGCGGCCATCGCTCACGTCGATCATCAGGTCCTTGATATCGCCAAGGCTTTCGCCCTGCGGGTTGACGACGCTGTTGCCGGTGATGGAGGAGGAGGAGAGAACCATGGCAGAAAGGAGAAAGGGGAGGGAGGACGGGAGGCGCGCTCGAGGGCGGCGCCTGTTAGACAACGCGGGCGACGCCCATCCGTTTCGCCCGGCGCGCGCGCCGGGCATTTTGCATCGTCCTGCGTGCTGCCTCGTCTCGTACGGCAGACGCACCCGCGCGCATGCACGCGCGCACCTGCGCGTGCGCGCGCTGCATTCATGACCTAGGTTTGCACCGCTCCTGCTCCCTGCCCGCGCCGCCGATATGCCCGTTTCCTCCTGCTCTTCGGCCCGTCTGCTCCCTGTCCTTGCGGCGGGCGCCGCGCTGCTGCTCTCGGCCTGCGGCACGACCGGTGGTACGCATGGCGGCTGGACGGCAGGAGGCGCCGGCTCGGCGCGGCCAGCTTCGGCGGCGGGCACGCCGGCAGGTCGCACTGCGCGGCCAGCTTCGGCGGCGGGCGTGCCGCCGACGCGCCCGCCGCTGCCGGAGCACGAGGCGGCCGCGCCCGGCGCGCTGCTGATTCCGGTTGCGGGTGTGCCGGCCTCGCGCCTGCGCGACTCGTTCCTTGCGCCGCGCTCGGGTGGGCGCATCCACCACGCCATCGACATCGCTGCGCCGACGGGTACGCCCGTGCTCGCCGTCACCGACGGCATGATCACGCGCCGGCACTGGAACGGCCTTGGCGGCAACACGCTCTACCTGCGCTCCGCCGATGGACGCTACGATTTCTACTACGCGCACCTGCACACCTATGCCGAGGGCATCGTGCCCGGGCGGCGCGTGCGGCGCGGCGAGGTGCTCGGCACGGTCGGCGCGACCGGCAACGCGGTCGGGCCGCACCTTCACTTTCAGGTGCTCGATCTGCGCGGTGGCGGGCGGGGAACGCCCGTCAACCCGTATGACCTGCTGACCACCCCGGCGCTCGCCGGTACGCGGTAGGCTGCGGCGCGGGCACGAGGCGACGCGCGGCTCAGGCTGCGCTCGCCGGCGCGCGACGCTCGGCAAGGGCCACGAAGCGGTCGTGCAGGAGCGCGCGCTCGGCGCGCAGTTGCCCGATGCGCTCCGGGTGCCGAAGGCGCGTCAGGCGCGCCCGCACGCGCTGCCACGTGTGCTGCGCGGCCTCGGAGGCGAGGAGCGCCAGCGCTCCGCCGAGCGCGCTCAGCAGAAACACCGCCCCGCCGACGAGCCACGGTGAAACGGCGGTGCCCGGCACGACGGCGCGCAGCGGCTCCATCCCTGCCACGGCCAGAAGGGCCGCCGCGAGCCAGGCCAGCGGAAACAGCACGGCGCCGGCGAAGAGCTTCACCGTCGCGACGTCCTTCTCCGCCTTTGCGAGGCGCTGTGCGATGGGCTTCAAGGCCCAGTAGGGCGGCGCGTTCACGACGAGCCCGAGCTCGACAAGCGGCCGCAGGAACAGCGTGGCGGCGAGCGCCTTGGCCACGAGCGCAGCAAAGCGGGCCGGGGAGGGCAGCGGCGGCTGGTCGAGGTCGGCGTCGTCGAGCGCGAGGGCGCGCAGGCCGGCGTCGTACGCCTCGAGGTCGCGCCGGAGTGCCTCCACCTCCTCCGGGTGCGTGGCCCGCCGCCGCTGGTAACCATGCCAGACAGCTCCAAATCCGGCGTGCCGCTCGGCAACGGTCTCGGGTCCGAGTCGCGCGCCGCGCGTGGCGGCGGCCTCGGCACGCATGAGCGTGCGCGCGCGGTGCATGATCGCGTGCAACTCCCAGCTGTCGGTCGCGTGCACGGTCTCGACGAGCGTCTGCTCGATCAGGGCCGTCAGCCGCCCGACCTGCGCGCGCGCCTCAGCCGGGCTCAGCGGCGCGGCGAGCAGGCTCGGCGGTAGCCGCAGCGGACGGTGAAAGCGCACGAGCACGTCCGAGCGGAAAGAGTCCTTGTCGTCGTAGTGCAGGCCTACGGGCACGAGCGCGGGCGTCGGGCGGCCCGCCTCGGCCGCCTGCTGCACCGCGCGCAGGTACAGGCGCGCCGCGCCCGTCTTGAGCTCCGTTGGGTAGGGGAGGTCGTGGCTGTGGCCTTCGGGGAAGAGAGCCGCGTAGCGCCCGCCTGCGATGGCGGCGGCGAGCGCCTCGAGACTGCGCGCGTTGGCCTCGCGCCGGGCCTCATCGGCATCGGCGCCCGGCGCGGCGTCCACGGCGCGGTAGATCGGCACCGTCCCGATGCGCCGCATGAGCGTTCCGAGCAGGGGCCACCGGAAGAGCCCGTCGCGCGCGCCGAAGACGACCTGCGCCGGGAGGTAGGCAAAGATGAGCGCCGGGTCGATGAGGCCGTTCGGATGCCACGCGACGAGGAGCCCGCCGCGGTCACGCGGCACGTGCCGCGCACCCTCGACGGCGACGTCGCGGAAGAACAGCCGCAGCAGCCCGCCAACGACGGCGCGCACGAGCCGGTAAGCGAGGGGGAGCGGCGGGGCAGGCATGGCGCAAGACTACGCCCGGCGCACGGTTGTCATGGACGGGCAAGGCCACCGCGGACCGGCAGGGTCACCCGTTCGCGCGCCGCCTGCCCTCGGTGCGGTCCCGTAATTTCAGGCGTAGTCCTCGACCGGGGGGCAGGAACAGACAAGGTTGCGGTCCCCGAAGGCGTTGTCCACGCGCCCGACGGCCGGCCAGAACTTGGCCTCGCGCGTCCAGGGCGCCGGGAAGGCGGCCGTCTGGCGCGAGTACGGGTGGTTCCAGTCGTCGGCGGTGACGACGGCGGCCGTGTGCGGAGCGTTCTTGAGCGGGTTGTCGGAGGGGTCGGCTCGTCCCTCCTCGACGGCGCGGATCTCCTCGCGGATGGCGATCATGGCGTCGCAGAAGCGGTCGAGCTCGGCGCGGCTCTCGCTCTCGGTCGGCTCGATCATGAGCGTGCCCGCGACGGGCCAGGACATCGTGGGCGCGTGGAAGCCGTAGTCGATCAGTCGCTTGGCGATGTCCTCGGCCGAGATGCCGGCCTTCTGGAACGGCCGCACGTCGAGGATGAACTCGTGTGCGACGAGACCGTCCTGGCCGCGGTAGAGCATGTCGTAGTGGCCTTCGAGACGCTTGGCCATGTAGTTGGCGTTCAGAATGGCCGTCTGGCTGGCGCGGCGCAGGCCCTCCGGCCCCATCATGGCGCAGTAGGCGTAGGAGATGAGCAGGATGAGCGCGCTGCCGTACGGCGCCGCCGCGACCGGCCCGATGCCCTCGGCGCCGCCGGTCGGCACGACGGGATGGGTGGGCAGGTAGGGGGCGAGCGCAGCTGTGACGCCAATCGGCCCCATGCCCGGGCCGCCGCCGCCGTGCGGGATGGCGAACGTCTTGTGGAGGTTGAGGTGGCACACGTCCATCCCGAAGTCGCCCGGACGGCACAGGCCGACCTGCGCGTTCATGTTGGCGCCGTCCATGTAGACGAGGCCGCCGCTGGCATGCACGATGTCGGCCATCTCGCGGATCGTCTCCTCGAACACGCCGTGCGTGCTCGGGTAGGTGATCATGAGCGCGGCCAGGCGGTCGGCGTGCTGCTCGGCCCTGGCGCGCAGGTCCGCCATGTCCACCTCGCCCTCGGCGCCGGCCTTGACGACGACGACCTCCATGCCGGCCATGACGGCCGAGGCCGGGTTGGTGCCGTGCGCGCTCGAGGGGATCAGGCAGACCGTACGGTGGCCCTCGCCGCGCGCGCGGTGGTAGGCGCGGATCGTGAGCAGGCCCGTGTACTCGCCCATGGCGCCAGAGTTGGGCTGGAGGCTGACGGCCGCAAAGCCGGTGATCTCGGCCAGCCACTCGGAGAGCTCGCGGATCGTCTCGGCGTAGCCGCGTGCCTGCTCCTCGGGCGCGAACGGGTGCAGGTCCGCAAAGCCCGGGAACGTGACGGGCATCATCTCGGCTGTCGCGTTGAGCTTCATCGTGCACGAGCCGAGCGGGATCATGCCATGCACGAGCGAGAGGTCGCGGTTCTCGAGCCGCTTGAGGTAGCGCAGCATCTCGTGCTCGCCCCGGTAGCGGTGGAACGTGGGGTGGCCGAGAAAGCCGGTCGTCCGCGCGTGCGGCCCGTCGTAGGCCGGCGCCGTGTCCGGGAGCGCATCCGGGCCGGCGCCGAAGGCCGCGAGGATGGCCTCGAGGTCGGCCTCGGTCACGGTCTCGTCGAGGGCAATGCCAACGGTGCCGTCGCCGAAGGGCCGCAGGTTGACGTCGTGCTCCTCGTCGGCGCGGAAGACGACCTCGCCGGCGGGCATCCCGGCCGGGCGCACGCGGAGCGTGTCGAAGAAGGCCTCGTACAGGACGTCGTGCCCGGCGGCGCGGAGCGCGGCGGCCAGGCGCGCCGTCTGCGCGTGCACGTAGGTCGCGATGGCTCGCAGCCCGTCCGGCCCGTGGTAGACGGCGTAGAAGCCGGCCATGACAGCGAGCAAGACCTGCGCCGTGCAGATGTTGGAAGTCGCCTTCTCGCGGCGGATGTGCTGCTCGCGTGTCTGGAGCGCCATGCGGAGCGCCGGCTGGCCGTGCGCGTCGCGCGAGAGCCCGATGATGCGGCCGGGCAGCTTGCGCGCGAACGGCTCTGTGGCGGCGAAGAAGGCCGCGTGCGGGCCGCCGTAGCCCATCGGGACGCCAAAGCGCTGGCTCGAGCCGAGCGCGACGTCGGCGCCCCAGGTGCCGGGTGCCTCGAGGAGCGCGAGCGCGAGCAGGTCCGTCGCGACGGCGAGGTAGGCACCGGCGGCGTGCGTGGCGTCGGCGAGCGCGGTATAGTCCACGACCTCGCCGTCGGTGGTCGGGTACTGCACGAGCACGCCGATCGTGTCCTCGCCCGGCGAGAAGGCCGCTGCGTCGCCCACCTCGACGGTGATGCCGAGCGGCTCGGCGCGCATTTGCACGACGGCGATTGTCTGCGGGTGGCAGCGCGCGTCGACGAGGAACGTGCTGCGCGGCGAGCGGTGGATGCCGGCGAACATGGCCATGGCCTCGGCGGCGGCCGTACCCTCGTCGAGGAGCGAGGCGTTGGCGAGCGGCAGGCCCGTCAGGTCCGTCACGACGGTCTGGAAGTTGAGCAGCGCCTCGAGGCGGCCCTGTGCGATCTCGGCCTGGTAGGGCGTGTACTGCGTGTACCAGCCCGGATTCTCGAGCACGTTGCGCTGGATGACCGGCGGCGTGAACGTGCCGTAGTAGCCCATGCCGATGAAGGAGCGCTTGACGCGGTTGCGCGCCGCACGGGCGCGCAGCTCGGCGAGCAGTTCCTGCTCGGAGCGCGCGGGCGGGAGCGCGAGCGGGCCTTCGAAGCGGATGGCGGCCGGCACAGCCGCGTCGGTGAGCGCGTCGAGCGAGTCGAAGCCGAGGTGCTCGAGCATGGCGCGCTCGTCTTCCGGACGGAGGCCAAGGTGCCGTTCGGGGAAGCGGTCCGGGTGGGCAAGGGCGGGGCGGAGTGCGATGTCCATGAGGCGCGGAGGGCGGCCCGGCGGGCCATCCGGGAAAGGGGGGCAGGTCGCAGGTGGAACGGCGCGGCGCCGGCCCGTGGTCCGTACGGGCGCTGTGATTTCGCGGGCGTCTGGCGCGTCAGGACGGCGGGGCGTGGCCGGGCGTGCGTCCGGAGGGAAGGATGGGGCCGGACGCCGGGCCGGGTGTCGGTGCCGGGCCAGTAGCCGGCGGCGGCTTGGCCGGCGGCGGCTTGGCCGGCGCCTCGCCGGCCACGAGCGGGCTGCGCAGGGCGATCAGGGCCTCGCGGGCGGCGGCCTGCTCGGCCTGCTTCTTGGAGCGCGCCGTGCCGCGCCCGCGCGGCACGCCGTCCACGAGCACGTCTACGGTGAAGCGGCGGTCGTGGCTCGGGCCCTCCTCGGCCACGACGCGGTAGGTCGGCTGCGGGAGGGCGCGGCCCTGCACGAGCTCGAGCAGGAGGCTCTTGTAGTTGCTCTTCTGCTCGGCTACGGCGTCGAGCTCGACGCAGCGGTCGAGGACTGAGAACACGAAGCGGCGCGCGGCGGGAAACCCGAGGTCGAGGTAGAGCGCGCCCACGACGGCCTCGAAGGCATCGGCGAGGATCGTGGCGTTGTCGCGGCCATGCGTGGCGGCCATGTTCTCGCTCATCAGGATGAGCGGGCCGAGCCCGAGCGCGCGCGCGTAGCCGGCGAGCGCCTGCCCGTTGACGAGGTTGGCGCGCGTGCGCGTCAGGAAGCCCTCATCGCGGTCGGGAAAGGCCGTGTAGAGGCGCTCGGCGACGGCCGCGCCGAGGATGGCATCGCCGAGGAACTCAAGGCGCTCGTTGGACTCGGTGCCGTCGGTGGCCGTGCCGCGGAAGACGGAGCGGTGGCGCAGGGCGTGCTCGTAGAGCCCGAGCGCGCCTACGGGCATCCCGACGAGCCCTTCAATGGCGCGGCGCGAGACGCCGCTCGGGGTTGTCTCGTCGAGCGGTGCGGACGCGGCGGGCGCGTCGGCCGTGCGCCGGCGTGACGCTCGCAAGGCGCCGATCCACGAGCGGACAAGGCGCGCGCTGCGGCGCAGAGTGCCGTCTGCCGTCATGGAAGGAGCGGGAGCGAGCGGGGGCGAGCGCGTACGTGCGTGCGGCAATGTCCCCACGGCTCCGACGGCGCGCAAGGCGAATGGGCGCCCCGGAGCGCATTTCACCCGGCGTTGAAAGCGCCGCGGGGCGCGGCGCGCAAGGCTGCGGCCGCTGCGATGCAGGCGGGCAAGGAAGGACGCCGCGCCGCCCCCTCTGGCGGCGCGGCGCGCGCGGACCTGGGGCTTCGGGCCGCCCGTCGGCGCAGGGTCTCAGCGGCGCGTGAGCAGCATCAGCACGTAGTAGAACATCAGCGCGACCGAGGCAAACAGCTGCAGCGCGGCGGCCACGTGGCGGTCTTCAGGATAGTCGCGCAGGATCCTGGACGTGTCGTAGAGGATCGCGGCGCCGGCGAGGCCGACCATGGCGGCCGAGAAGAACACGCCGAGCTGAAAGCCAAATACGACGCCGCCCACGATGAGCGCGATCGCAACGACGAAGCCCCACTTGAGCAAGCCGCCCAGGAACGAGAAGTCCTTGCCGCTCTGGAACGCGATGCCCGTCAGGCCGAGGAAGCCGAGCGTCGTGATGAGCGCCGCGCTCGGGATCGTTGCCGGACCGGCGTAAAAGGCGGCCACGACGAGCAGCGGCACGAAAATGAGCGCCTGGGCAAGCACGAACGCGCCGAGCGCGGCGTACTGTGCCGTGCGCGACTCGGCCACGGAGACGACGCGCGTGGCGACCCAGCTCACGGCCACGAACCCGCCCAGCACGAACAGCCAGTTGACACTCAGCATCGTCCGGGCGATGTCCTCGGCAAGGCCACTCGAGAACAGCGCGAACTGGAGCGCCACGAACAGCGCGATCGCGCCGAGCAGGTGCGCATACGTGCGTCGGAGAAACGCGGCCCGCGCGCTGACGGCAACGGGGGCTTCGGCGTACGTGTAGGGATGCATGGCAGGCGGCAAACGAGTTCGGGAGAATCAGGCAGGGCAAGCTAACCCGTGCCTGGAACGCCCGGTCACCGGTCGAGCGCATGCCGGTCCGTCGGAACCTTCGGACACGGCCCGCTCGTCCCACCCGTCCTCATCTGCTCCTCTGGTCATGTCTTCCGTCCGCAAAGCCGACGCCGTCTGGCGCGGCGCCCTCTCCGATGGTTCCGGGCACGTCTCGACGGAGAGCGGCACGCTCCGCGAGGTCGCCTACTCGTTCGCGTCTCGCTTCGAAGACGGCGCGGGCACTAACCCCGAGGAGCTCCTCGGGGCGGCGCACGCGGGCTGCTTCACGATGGCCGTCTCGCACGAACTCGCCGGCGCCGGCCATCCGCCCGCCCGCGCGCGTACGACCGCCCACGTGCACCTCGAGAAGGTGGAGGGCGGCTTCGAGATCCCGCGCATCCACCTCGTGCTCGAGGCGGACGTGCCGGGCATCGCGGAAGACGCGTTTCAGCGCATCGCGACGCATGCGAAAGAGAACTGCCCTCTCTCGAAAGTGCTGCGCGCTGCCGAGATCACGCTCGAGGCGCGGCTGACCTCGGCCTGACGCCCGGCCCTCCCGGACACCCCCGGGTCAGAACAGCGCCGAGAGCTCGACGCGGAGCGTCTGCACGACGGGCGCGCCCTGCGCGGCGCGCCCGTCGTAGCGCAGCGTACCGCGCAGGCGTGCTCCGAGGGCGGTCTGCGCGCTCGCGCCCCACAGGTACGACGTGCCGGGCCCGCGCCCCTCGGTGAGTTCGAAGAGGGCCAGGCCGGGCGTGGGCGTGCCGCGCAGGCGCACGTCGGCGCGCTCGGCACGCAGCGTGACGGCGGCGAGGGCGGCACGCGTCAGGCGTACTTCGAGGGGCACGCGCAGGACGCGTGCGCCGGCGCCAGGCATGCGCGCGTCCGCGCGGTCCGAGACGGCGACGCCGGCCGTGAGGCCCCACGCGGGGGCGGGCGTCCACACGAGCTGTGGCTCGGCGCGCCACGCCCGCAGGTCGTAGGTGCGCGAGGCGAAGCCCTCGGCGTCGGCGCGGCGGCGCTCGAGGGCGGTCTCGAGGCGCAGCGTGAGCGCGCCGGCGGCGGGCGCGAACGCCTCGAGCGTGAGCGCCTGCACGAGGCGCGCGTCGAGGCCGGCGGCGAGGCGGCTCGTGGTCGTGAGGTGGCTCAGCGCCAGGCGCGCACCCAGGCGCGCGCGGTCGGGGGAGAGCGTCACTTCCTGCTCGAGGCGGAAGCGCCCCGAGAGCGTGGCCGGTGCAAGCGTGTCGCCGGCCGCGGCGCGCGGCCGGCGCTGCTGGAGCACGCGCGGGTCGAAGAGGAGCACGCGCGCCACGGCGGGGTCGGCCGAGCGCTCGCGCACGTCGAGCGTGGTGCGCGCGGCAAGGGCGCGCACGAGGGGGGGCGCGTCGGGGAAGCGCAGCGCGGGCTGCCAGCGCAGGCGGAGCTGCCCCTGCACGCCTGTAGCCGGCACGAACTCGTCTGAGGGCACGAAGACGCGCGCGTAGGTGCCCTCGGCGGGCGTCGTCTCGGGAAAGAACTCGTCCACCTGCGGAATGCCGTCGGGCTCGCCGGGCCGGGCCTCGCCGGCGCCGTCGCGCCAGACGAACGCGCCGAACTCCGGGCCGACGAACACATACGCCTCCTGCAGAACGGGCGTGCGCTCGGTGAGGGCCTCATAGAGCGCCTGCACCTCGAGGGCGCGGGCGAAGGGCGCCGCGCGGGCGCTCGTGCGCAGCGCGACCGACGTGCCATCCTCGCGCCCGGCGGCCACGAAGGCCCCGGTGTGGTTGCGCTGCCGGAGCGCGAGGCGCGCGTCGAGCGCGGTGCCGGGGGCGGGGCGGTAGCCGAGCGTGGCCTCGGCGGTGGCGACGCGCGCGGCGTCCTCGAGCACGGGCCGCGCGCCGGGGGGCGCCGCGGCGAGCG
>JBKBRC010000018.1:7524-53073 GCA_046292345.1 Rubricoccaceae bacterium | reverse complement strand
CTCCCCCTCCGGCGGCCCGGACCGCAGGCGCCGACCTGCGCCGGGCCATCCTGGACCACGCGCGCCACCTGCTCGTGGCCGAGGGGTACGTGAACCTGTCGATGCGCAAGATCGCGCGCGCGGTGGGGTGCAGCGCGACGAGCATCTACCTCCACTTCGAGAACAAGGATGCGCTCACGCACGCCCTGATCGACGAAGGGATGGCGCATTTGCACGCCGCGCTCGTGGCGGCCGAGCGGGACGCGGGGGACCCGCTCGGGCGGCTGCGCGCGCTCGGGCGGGCGTATGTGCGCTTCGGGTTGGACAACCCGGAGTACTACCAGATCATGTTCCAGCTGCACCCGGCGCGTATGGCCCGCTACCCGGCCGAAAACTACCGCCGCGCCCGGCGCAACATCGAGCGCTTCGCCGCCGTGCTCGCCGAGGGCGAGGCGGCGGGCGTCCTCCGGGCCACGCCCACGGCCGACGTGGCGGCGCACGTCCTGTGGACGGCCCTGCACGGCCTCGTCTCGCTCCTGCTCGCCGAGCGGGTCGACGTGCGGATCGCCGGCGAGGCGTTCGTCGAGGCGGCGATCGCGCAGGCCATCGCCGGGCTCCGGGTCCACCACGCCGGCGCGTGAGGTGCGCTGCGCCAGGCCGCGGGCGAAGAGCGGGGGGCAGACGAAGAGCGGGGGGCAGACGAAGAGCGCCGCGCGGCCGGGCCGGCGAGCCCGGATCTGAAAAGCCCACGGGGAAAAGGGCTTGCTTCTTTGGCGCGCTTCGTGTTAAAACTCTGGGAGGTCTGTTAAGAAATGTCATGCCCTTCCGCATCCGCCGCATTCTGCCCCGTCTGCTGACGCTCTGCCTGTTCCTGGGCGTGCTGGCCTGCGCGGCCCGGCCGGCCGCCGCCCAGCGCGAGGTGCGAGGAGCAGTCACCGACGCCGAGACGCGCCAGCCGCTTCCCGGGGTAAACGTCGTCGCCGTCGGCGGCGCGGCGGGCGTGCTGCCGGTCGGGGCGGCGACGGACGTCGAGGGCCGCTACCGGCTGCTCCTGCCTGCCGGCGCAGACACGCTCCAGTTCTCCTTCACGGGGTACGTCACGCAGCGCCTTGCCGTGGGCGGGCGGGCCACGATCGACGTGGCGCTCGCGCCGGACGCGCGCCTGCTCGGCGACGTCGTCGTGACGGCGCTCGGTATCGAGCGGCAGGAGCGCGAACTCGGCTACGCCGTGCAGCGGCTCGACGCGGCCGACTTCTCGCAGACGGAGGCCGGCAACCTGGTCGCGAGCCTCTCCGGGCGCGTCGCTGGCGCGCAGGTGGTCAACAGCGGCGGCGCGCCCGGGCAGGGGGTGCGGATCGTGCTGCGCGGGCTGACCTCGCTCCAGGCCTCGGGCGACAACCAGCCGCTGTTTATCGTCGACGGGATCCCGGTCGACAACTCGACCAGCACCGGCGGTGAGGGCTTCAACTCGCGCGGCTTCAGCAACCGCGGCGTGGACCTCAACCCGGCCGACATTGAGACGGTGAGCGTGCTCAACGGAGCCGCCGCGACGGCGCTCTACGGGCAGCGCGCCGCCAACGGCGCCGTGCTGATCACGACGCGCCGCGGGCAGGCCGGGCCGGTGCAGATCCAGATCACGAGCTCGGTCTCGGCCGAGGCCGTCAACCGCTTCCCGGTCGAGCAGCAGGTCTACACGCAGGGCTTCAACGGCGTCTACGACCCGACCAGCTTCTGGTGCTGCTGGGGCGCGCCGGTCGAGCAGGCCCGGCAGGTCGATCCCGACATCCAGTTCTACCAGAACTACCGCCGCGCCTACGGCACCGGCTCGGCGCTCGACAACAGCGTGACGATCTCCGGCGGGACGGGCGTGGCGACATTCTTCGCGTCGCTGGCGCGCTTCGGTAACACCGGCGTGCTGCCCTTCAGCGACTGGGGGCGCACCTCGGCGCGGCTCAACAGCACGATCCGCCCGTCGCCGCGGGTGACGGTCTCGGGCTCGTTCAACTACGTCAACTCTGGGGGCAACCGCGTCTTCGCCGACCGCTTCAACGAGCGCCTCGTCTACTGGTCGCGCAACCGCGACGTGCGCAACTACATCTACGAGAACGGCACGATGATCGGGTACTACGGCACGGGGCTCAACCGGAGCAACCAGGGCACCAACCCGCTCTACGACGCCCGCTTTGCCACGTACCGCGACGACGTCAACCGCTTCATCGGGTCCGGCAGCATCGCCGTGGACCTCGCGCCGGGCCTGACGGCGACCTACCGCGCGGGCATCGACACGTACTCGGACAACCGCTTCGCCACCACGCGCGGGCCGCTCGGCTTCGACGGTGAGAACCCGCTCTCGGCTACGGGCAACCTGAGCGATACGCGCATCTTCGCGCGTGACCTCTCCTCCACGGTGACGCTGACCGGCCGGGCGGACCTCTCGCCGCGCCTGCGCCTCGAGGGCCTGCTCGGCAACGACGTCTTCGAGCGCTACAGCGACCAGACGTACGTCTTCGGCAGCGAGCTCACCATCCCCGACCTGTTCCGCTTCAACAACGTGCGCGACATCACGACGCGCCTCACCACGCGCCGCAGCCGGCTCGTGGGCCTCTACGGCAGCGCCAAGGCGGGGCTCGATAACACGCTCTTCCTCGAGCTCACCGGGCGCAACGACTGGACGTCCACGCTCGCCCCCGAGAACCGCTCCTTCTTCTACCCCTCGCTCTCGCTCGGGTACGTCTTCACCGAGCACGTGCGCCCGGGGCCCTGGCTCGGCTTCGGCAAGCTGCGCGCCTCGGTCGCGCAGGTCGGCAAGGACACCGAGCCATACCGGCTCTCGCGGACGTTCTCGCCCGGCGCGGCCTTCCCGCTCGCCGGCCAGACGGGCTTCACGCTCAACCCCGTCCTGGGCTCGGCCGACCTGCGGCCCGAGCGCACGACCTCGCTCGAGATCGGCACCGACCTGCGGGCGCTCGGCAACCGCCTCCGTCTCGACGCCACGTACTACGACGCGACGAGCCGCGACCAGATCATCGCCGTGCCCATCTCGAACGCGACCGGCTTTGCCAGCATCGTCCTCAACGCCGGTGCGATCCGCAACGCCGGCGTGGAGCTCAAGCTGAACAGCGCCTGGCTCATGACGCCCGACGTCTCCTTCGAGACGACGCTCAACCTCGGGCGCAACCGCAACACCGTCGTCGAGATCCGCGACGGCGTCGACGAGATCCTGATCGGCTCGCAGTTCGGCTACGTCGGCGCGACCGCCTCGCTGCGCCTGATTCCGGGCGCGCCCTACGGGGCGATCTACGGCCGCAGCTACGCGCGCTACTACGGCCCGGAGGGCGAGCCGCCCTCCGACGGGCCGCGCCGCCTGCGGCGCGACCTTCCGATCCTGATCGGCGCCGACGGTTTCCCCGTCATCGACAACACGCAGCGCATCCTGGGCAACATGACGCCCGACCTGATCGGCGGCGTGCTCAACCGCTTCCGCTACCACAACGTCGAGCTGACGGCGCTCGTCGATTTCAGCCTCGGCGGCCAGAAGTACAACCAGTTCGACAACTTCTTCTCCGCCTTCGGCATCTCCGAGAACACGCTCAACCGCAACGAGACCATCGTCTTCGAAGGCGTCACAGCCGACGGGCAGCCCAACACGCGCCCCGTCTGGCTCGGGCAGGGCGTCGGGCCCGACGGCCGCAACTACGGCGCGGGCTTCTACCGCAACATCTACCGCGCCGTGACCGAGAACCACATCGACGACGCGAGCTACGTCAAGCTGCGCAACGTTAGCCTGGCGTATCTGCTGCCGGCGCGCCTGACGCGCCAGGCGGGGCTGCGCCAGACGCGGGTGCGCTTTGCGACGAGCAACCACATCCTCTGGACGCCCTACCGCTACTTCGACCCCGAGG
Organism: Rubricoccaceae bacterium; assembly: GCA_046292345.1. Classification (GTDB taxonomy): domain Bacteria; phylum Bacteroidota; class Rhodothermia; order Rhodothermales; family Rubricoccaceae; genus JBKBRC01. The sequence continues at coordinate 49,192 of JBKBRC010000018.1, read as the reverse complement.
TCACGACCTCCGGCACCGGCAACGAGCAGGGCTTCTCCGGGCTGGCCCACCCCGGCGTGTCGAGCTACACGCTCACGCTCGAGCTCGGCCTGTGAGTCCCCGATCCGCCTTCCGCCTCCCGACGCCCATGCTGCCCTTCGCCCGCTCGCTCACCGCCGGGGCGCTCGTGCTCGCGCTCGCCGTCGCCGGCTGCGACGGCTTCCTCGACATCAACGAGGACCCCAACAACCCCACCGACGTCCCGCCGCGGGCGCTGCTGGCCAACGCCTCCTTCGCCACGGGCGCCAACACGCAGCGCATCGGCGCGACGACGTCGTTCTACGTGCAGTACCTCGCTTCGCCCAACGCCGCCACGGCCGTCGACATCTACGAGCGCGTAAGCCTGGACGCAACGTGGGGCGGCCTCTACAGCACGCTCAACGACCTCCGCGCGCTCGAGACGCGCGCCGAGGCGCGCAGCGCGACCGCCTACACCGGCATCGCCCGCATCCTGACGGCCTACCACCTCGCGGCAGCCGTCGACCTGTGGGGCGCGGTGCCCTACTCGACGGCGCTCTCGCCCGACCAGAACCTCAACCCCACCTACGACGACCCGCAGCAGCTCTACGCGGAGGTGATCCGCCTGCTCGACGGCGGGATCGCCGCCCTGCAGGCAGGCAACTCGACCATCTCCCCGGCCGGCGACGACTTCATCTACGGCGGCAACCTCGGCCGGTGGATCCGCGCCGCCTATAGCCTCAAGGCGCGCTACCTCAACCACCTCGCCGCCACGCCCGGCTATGACGCGTCGGCCGTCCTGGCGGCGGTCGATAACGGGTTCACCGGACCGGCGGACAACATGCAGGTGCGCTACTTCGCCGAGCAGCGCAATCCGTGGGCCACCGTCGCGATCAACAACGCCAACCTCCTGCTCGGCGGCTGGCTCTCCGAGACGATCGTCAACGCGCTCAACGGCACCACCTACGGCGTGCCTGACCCCCGCATTGAGGCCTACACGGACGCGCTCGCGGACGGGACCTACGTCGGGACGCGCAACGGGGCCGGGCGGGGAACGGCCCCCGAGCGCGGAGCGCGCAGCGTGCTCACGGTCAACACGTACTACGCCGCCCCGACGGCGCCGGTCGAACTGATCACGTACCACGAGCTCAAGTTCATCGAGGCCGAGGCGGCGCTGCGCAGCGGACAGGCTACGCGGGCCTACGCGGCCTACCTGGCCGGCATCCGCGCGCACATGACGACGCTCGGCGTCGAGACGGCGGCGGCCGAGGCTTACGTGGCCGCGCCGCAGGTGGGCGTCGGGGCGGGCAGCCTCACCCTCGCCGACGTCTTCCGCGAGAAGTACAAGGTGATGTTCCTGCATCCAGAAGCCTGGGTAGACGCGCGGCGCTTTAACTATGCCTACGCGGGCTTCCAGATGCCGGTCAATGCAGCCCTCCCGGAGTTCATTCGCCGCGTGGACTATCCGGACACGGAGTACACGCGCAACCGGGCCAACGTCCCGGCGAGCACGCTCACGACGCGGCTCTTCTGGGACCGCTGACCGCGTCGTCTCGCGCCTCGAAGGCGCCGCCGGGCGCGCGGTCTGCATACCGGCCGCAGCGGGCGGGAAACCAATCGGGCTTCGGTGTATTTTCATCAGACTGCCGGAAAGCGCTTTTCCGGACCGCTTCCACCTCCCCATCTCCCTCGCTCCGATGGCGCTCAAGATCTATACGGCTCCCCCAGGTGCTGCAGGCGAGGTCGTGCTCGGCCTCACGCTTCCCTCGCTGCTCGACGACGCCGTCCAGAAGTACCCGAACCCGAAGGCGTTCAACCAGCCGCTCGAAGGTGGGGGATGGAAGACGATGTCGAACCAGGAGTTCAAGAGCGCCGCCGACGAGGTCGGGCTCGGCCTGCGCGCGCTCGGCTTCGAGCGGGGCGACAAGGTCGCATTCTTCCTCAACAGCGACCTCTACTTCTCCATCGCCGACTTCGGCTGCCTCTCGGCCGGCATCACCAACGTGCCGCTCTACACCACGTTCTCGGACGAGAACCTGGTCTACGTTACCAGGCACTCGGAGTCCAGGGCGATGTTCGTCTCCAACCCGGAGATGCTGCGCAGCCTCGCGCGCTGGATCACGCAGACGCCGGACGTCAGGACGGTCGTGCTCGCCGAAGGCCGCCCGGATGGCGTCGCGTTCCCGGACGGCGTGGAGGTGCTCACGCTCGAGGCGCTGCGCGAGAAAGGGCGCGCCGCTCTCGCCGACGATCCCGGCGCGATGGACGCCTGCCGCGCCGCCCTCGACGCGCAGGACGTGGCCACGCTCATCTACACCTCGGGCACGACCGGCCAGCCCAAGGGCGTCATGCTCACGCACGAGAACATCTCGAGCAACGCGCTCACGGTGATCTCGCTGCTGCCCGACCTCGGCCACCAGGACGAGGTCGTGCTGACGTTCCTGCCCCTCACCCACGTCTACGCGCGCATGTTCCAGTTCGCGCACGTAGCCGGCGGGCATCAGATCTACTACTCGGACCCCGAGCGTCTCGTAGGGCACCTGCCCGAAGTCCGCCCGACGGTCTTCAACACCGTCCCGCGTGTGCTCGAGAAAGTCTACGACAAGGTCGCGCTCGGCGTGGCCGAGGCCTCCGGCGCCAAGAAGGCCATCGGCTCGTGGGCGCTCGATCTGGCGCGCAGCATCCCGACCGGCACCAGGCCCTCGGGCCTGAAGGCGATCCAGCACGGCCTGGCCGACAAGCTCGTCTACTCCAAGCTGCGTGAGAAGCTCGGCCTCACGCGCATCAAGTTCGTCGGCGTGGGCGGCGCGGCGCTCCGGCCGGATCTGGCCGACACCTTCAACGCGTTCGGCATCCCGGTCCTGCAGGGCTACGGCCTGACGGAGACCTCGCCCGTGATCACGTTCAACCGCAAGGAGGCCAACCGCGCCGGCACCGTCGGGCAGCCGATCCCCGGCGTCGAGGTGGCTATCGCCGAGGACGGCGAGATCCTCACCCGCGGGCCGCACGTGATGAAGGGCTACTACAAAGAGCCCGAGCAGACCGCCGAAGTGATCGACGCCGACGGCTGGTTCCACACCGGCGACGTGGGCGAGTTTACCGACGAGGGCTTCCTCCGCATTACCGACCGCAAAAAGGCGCTCTTCAAGCTCTCGACGGGCAAGTACGTCATCCCACAACCCATCGAGAACCGCCTCACCGAGCACGCGCTCGTCGAGCAGGCCGTCGTGCTGGGCAGCGGCGAGAAGTTCTGCACCGCGCTCGTGTTCCCCAACCTGGACGGGCTCCGCATCTGGGCGCGGCAGCAGGGCATCGACGCAGACCAGGACGTGGAGACGCTACTCAAAGAGCCGAAGGTCGTGAAGATGTACGAGGAGGTCGTGGCGGACGCCAACAAGGGCATGGACTCGTGGTCGCAGGTCAAACGCTTCCGCCTCGTGCCCGAGCTGATGACGGTCGAGAACGACCTGCTCACGCCCACCATGAAGGTCAAGCGTAGCCTTGTCGGCAAGACGTTCGCTGACGATGTGAGCAAGATGTACCAGACGGAGGGCGTGCGCGAGAACGGCGGCGTGGCCGCTGTCGTCTGAGCCTGCGCGCGCGGCCCCGTGTGCGGCGGCGGCTCCCTGCGGGGGCCGCCGCCGCCGTTTCGAGAAGGGTCTTCCCGGAGGGTCTTCCCGGAGGGTCTTCCCGGAGGGCCTTCCAGAGACCTTGCGGAGCGCACGCCGTCCGCCCCGGAGGGCGCTGGCCCCTGCCACGCGGCGGTCCGGCCGGGAACGCCGGCGGCGGCCGGGCATCCAAACCGGGAAGGCGGCCGGGACTTGCTTTCCGCGCCGCGCCTGCGCAGCTTAACAGCGTTAACACTTCCGCCATGCCCGCCACCGCAGATCCTGTCGCCGACGCCCCCCCGGCCTCGCCGGAGGCGCTTGCCGCGCTCGCCGCGCGCGGCGTAGACCTCGAGCGCCTGGCCGAACTCGCCGGACGCGTCGACCTCAACCGCCTCGCCGGCGCCTACGCGCAGATGGACGAGGCCGCCGTCGCGCGCTCCTACAAGACGCTCGAGCGCAGCGCCGCCCCGCGCGAGGCGTACGCGCCCCCGGCCGCCAACGGCGACTTTTTCGACATCGACGGGCTGCTCTCAGACGACGAGCGCGAGGCGATGGCCCGCGTGCGGCGCTTCATGGAAGACGAGGTCGAGCCGGTCATCAACGACTACTGGCTGCGCGACACGACGCCGATCGACCTGCTGCGCAGAGGCTTCGCCGAGCTCGACCTGCTCACGCTCATCTACGGCGAGGACCTCTCGACGCGCACGCCCAACGGCTCCGTCCTCGAGGGGCTGATCACGATGGAGATCGCGCGCGTGGACGTCTCGACGGCCACGTTCTTCGGCGTGCAGTCCGGCCTGGCCATGCAGTCGCTGCTCGTGTGCGGCTCGGAGGAGCAGAAGGCCGAGTGGCTGCCGGGCATGCGCGCCATGGAACGCATCGGCGCCTTTGGCCTGACCGAGCCCAGCGTCGGCTCGGCCATTTCTGGCGGCGTGACGACGACCGCCCGCCGCGAGGGCGACACGTGGGTGCTCAACGGCCAGAAAAAGTGGATCGGCAACGCCACGTTCGCCGACGTGGTCGTGATCTGGGCTCGCGACGAAGCCGACGGGCAGGTGAAGGGCTTCCTCGTGCGCGCCAAGGAGAACCCCGGCTACGCGGTCGAGAAGATCCGCGGCAAGGTGGCGCTGCGCGCCGTCGAGAACGGCCTGATCACGCTCACCGACTGCCGCGTGCCCGAGGCCGATCGCCTCCAGAAGGCGCACTCGTTCCGCGAGGTCGCCGAGGTGCTCAAGCTGACGCGCGCCGGCGTGGCCTGGCAGGCCGTAGGCTGCGCGATGGGCGCCTACGAGCGCTCGCAGCGCTACGCCACGACGCGCCTCCAGTTCGGCCGTCCGATTGCGTCGTTCCAGCTCATCCAGGATAAGCTCGTCCACATGCTCGGCAACGTGACCGCGCTCCAGACGATGTGCCTGCGTCTGAGCCAGCTCCAGGACGCCGGCGTGATGACCGACGCGCAGGCCAGCCTGGCCAAGGTCTACACGGCCGCGCGCTGCCGCGACACGGTCGCGCTCGCGCGCGACCTCCATGGCGGTAACGGCATCCTGCTCGAGAACCACGTCGCACGCTACTTCTGCGACACCGAGGCCATCTACTCCTACGAGGGCACCAACGAGATCAACTCGCTCATCGTCGGGCGCGACGTGACCGGCCTCGGCGCGTTCGTCTGAGCCCCGCGCCCGCGTCCCTCGCTGCCTGCGCCCCGCGCGCCCGCGCCCCTTCCGTCCATTCTGCACGCACCGTCCATTCTGCACGCAACCCCCGACCGCTCCATGGAAACCCCGACCCTCGCTCGTACGGGCGCGGAGGCCCCGCCCGCCTGGGCGCAGGCGCCGTTCCGCACCGCCGCCGTGCTCGGCGCCGGCGTGATGGGCAGCCAGATCGCCGCCCACCTTGCCAACGCCGGGCTCGCCGTGCACCTGCTCGACGTCACGCCGGCGGCCATCGGTCGCGACGGCAGGCCCAACGACATCGTCGAGAAAGCCTGGGCCGACGCGCTCAAGATGAACCCGGACCCCTTCATGGGTGAGGCGCCCAAGCGCCGCGTCACGCTCGGCAACTTCGACGAGCACTTCGGCCGCATCGCCGAGGCCGACTGGGTGATCGAGGTTGTCGTCGAGCGGCTCGACGTCAAGCGCGACGTGATGAAGCGCGTCGAGGAGCACGCGCGCGAGGACGCCGTGATCTCGACCAACACGTCCGGCCTGCCGATCCACCAGATCGCCGAAGGCCGCTCGGAGGGCTTCCGCCGCCGCTTCCTGGGCACGCACTTCTTCAACCCGCCGCGCTACCTCAAGCTCTTCGAGGTCATTCCGACGGCCGAGACGGACCAGGAGGTGCTCGCGCGCGTCGAGGCGTTCGCGCGCGTCCACCTCGGCAAGGGGGTCGTCTACGCCAAGGACACGCCCAACTTCATCGGCAACCGCATCGGCGTCTACGCGATGATGCAGGCGCTGCGCGAGTTCACCGAGGGCCGCTTCACGATCGAGGAGATCGACGCGCTCACCGGCCCGCTCATCGGGCACCCCAAGAGCGCCACCTTCCGCACGGCCGACGTCGTGGGCCTGGACACGCTGCAGCACGTAGCCCGGAACCTCTACGACGCCGTGCCCGACGACGAGTCGCGCGACGCATTCCAGACGCCGGACGTGCTCACGCGCCTGGTCGAGCTCAAGCGCCTCGGCGCCAAGACCAAGGCCGGCTTCTACCGCAAGGAGGGCAAGACGATCCAGTCCATCGACCCCGAGACGATGGAGTATACCGACCCGAAGGCGTCTGACCTGGACGTGTCGGCGTTCAAGGGCGGGCCGCTCGGGCCGCGCCTGCGCAAGCTCTTCGAAGACGACGGCCGCGTGGGGGACTTCTTCCGCCGCACCACGCTCGACCTGCTCGGCTACAGCGCCCGCCGCCTGCCCGAGATCGCTGACAGCCCCGCCGACGTGGACCGCGCCATCCGCTGGGGCTTCGGCTGGGAGATGGGGCCCTTCGAGATGTGGGACGCGCTGGGCGTAGACGCCGTCCGCCGCGCGCTCGACGAGGCCGGCATCGCCGTGCCCGACTGGGTGGCTGACGTGCCCTCGGACGGGTTCTACGCCGAGCGCGACGGCCTGCCGTACGTCTGGGCGCCCGGCCCGCGCGACTACGTACCCGATCCGCGCCCGGCCGACGAGTGGGGCCTGACGCTGCTCAAGCGCGACGAGCAGAAGACGCTCTGGAAAAACGGCGAGGCCGCCCTGCTCGATGCCGGCGACGGCGTGGCCGTGTTCGAGTTCCGCTCCAAGAGCAACAGCCTCGGGCAAGAGGTGATGACGGGCCTGGCCGAGGCCATCACCAAGGTTGAGAACGACCGCGACCTGCGCGGCCTGATCATCGGCAACGAGGGGACCAACTTCTCCGTCGGTGCCAACCTCGGCGAGGTGGCGATGGCGGTCATGATGGGCCAGATCAGCGAGCTCGAGCCGTTCCTGGAGACGTTCCAGCAGACCGTGCTGCGCATCCGCTACGCGTCCAAGCCAGTCGTGGTGGCGCTGCACCAGCGCGTGCTCGGCGGCGCATGCGAGATGACGCTCGCGTGCCCCAACCCGGTCGCGGCCGCCGAGTCCTACATCGGGCTCGTCGAGCTTGGCGTGGGGGTGATCCCCGGCGGCGGCGGCACGATGATGATGGCCGCGCAGGCCGCCGAGCGCGCCGCCAACGCGGGCTTCCCGAGCGAGGTGCAGCCGTTCCTGCGGCAGTACTTCGAGCAGATCGCCATGGCCAAGGTGGCCACGAGCGCGCACCAGGCCAAGGAGATGGGCTACCTGCCCGCGCACGCGCCCGTCGTGATGAACGAAGCGCGCCGCTTCCACGTGGCCAAGCAGGAGGTGCTGCGCCTGAGCGAGCAGGGCTACATGGCCCCGCCCGTGCGCACGCACATCCCCGTGCTCGGCGCGCCCGGCCGCGCGCAGTTCGAGGTGGCGCTCTACGGCTTCCTCCAGGGGCAGTACGTCTCCGAGTACGACCGCTACCTCGCGCAGCGCCTCGCCTGGATTATGACCGGCGGCGACCTGACGGCGCCGGCCGAGGTGCACGAGGACTACCTGCTCGCGCTCGAGCGCGAGGTGTTCCTCTCGCTGCTCGGCGAGGAAAAGACGCAGGCGCGCATCCAGAGCATCCTGACCACCAACAAGCCGCTGCGCAACTGAACCGCCGCGCGCCGGGCGGGGCCGCGTCGGCCCTGCCCGGCGCCGGCCCCACCGGCCAGCATCTCACGTCAACATGCAACTCAACGAAGCTTACATCCTCGCCTCGGTGCGCACGCCCGTGGGCAAGGCCAAGCGCGGCGCGCTCAAGGACGTCCGCCCCGAGCACCTCGGCGCGGTGGCGCTCAACGGCGCGCTCGAGCGCGTGCCCGGCCTCTCGGGCGAGCACGTGGACGACGTGCTCATCGGCTGCGCCTTCCCCGAAGGACCGCAGGGCATGAACTTCGCCCGCGTGATCGCGCGCAAAGCGGGCCTGCCCGACGCGTCCTCGGCCGCCACGGTCAACCGCTTCTGCTCGTCCGGGCTCCAGACGATCGCGCAGGGCTACAACAGCGTCGCGCTCGGACAGGCCGAGTGCGTGCTCGCCGGCGGCGTCGAGTCCATGAGCGCCGTCCCGATGGGCGGCTTCTACTTCGCGCCCGACCCCGACATCGCCACCGACGACCCGGAGTTCTACGTCTCCATGGGCATCACGGCCGAGAACGTGGCCGAGAAGTACGGCATCAGCCGCGAGGACCAGGACGCGTTCGCAGTCGAGAGCCACCGCCGCGCCGTCGCGGCCATCGAGGGCGGCAAGTTCAAGGATGAGATCGTGCCCGTGCCCGTCCGCGAGGTGGTCTACGACGCCGACGCCCGGGCCACGAAGACGCGCGAGTTCACGCACGACACCGACGAGGGGCCGCGCGCGGACACCTCGCTCGAGGCGCTCGCACGCCTCCGCCCGGCCTTCAAGCAAGGTGGCACGGTCACGGCCGGCAACGCGAGCCAGATGAACGATGGCGCCGCGGCCACCGTCATCGCCTCCAAGCGCCTCGCCGACGAGCTCGGCGCGCAGCCGATCGCGCGCATGCTCGGCTTCGCCACGGCCGGCGTGCCGCCCGAGCTGATGGGCATCGGCCCGATCGAGGCTATCCCGAAGCTGCTCCGCCAGACCGGCGTGGACCTGAAGGACATCGACCTGATTGAACTCAACGAGGCGTTTGCGAGCCAGTCGCTGGCCGTCATCCGCGAGCTCGGCCTCGACCAGGACAGGGTCAACGTCAACGGTGGGGCCATCTCGATGGGGCACCCGCTCGGCTGCACGGGCGCCAAGCTGACCGCGACGCTGCTGCACGAGCTCCAGCGCCGCGGCGGACGCTACGGCATCGTGACGATGTGCATCGGCGGGGGCATGGGCGCGGCGGGCCTGTTCGAGAACCTGCTCGTCTGAAACCGGCTCGCCGGCCGGCGTGCGCCGGCCGGCGAGCCGCTGAAAACGGAGGCGAGGCTTCTCCGCAGGGCCCCGCCTCCGCGCTCCGGACTGCGCCGGGGGGAGCCCGGACGAGACCCCGGCGCGGCCTTGCGCGTACGGCTTCCTCGCCCGGCGTTCCCTCCGCCCGGTGCTTCCCGCGTCCGTCTCGCACACCATGCCCGCCGACCCCGCCATCCACCCGCCGGCGCCGCCGGCCGAGCCGCGCCCCGACCAGGACGTCGCGCCGCCGGCGCCGCCGGCCGAGCCGCGCCCCGACCAGGACGTCGCGCCGCCGGCGCCGCCGGCCCATCCCTGACGCGCGGCCGCACGGCGAGCAGACGCGCTACGCCGGCTCGGCCGCGCGGGCAACCGTGAACGTCACGCCGGCCATCTGCTCGCAGGCGGCCCAGAGCGCTCGCGCCATGGCCGGGTTGCGCGCGGCTTCCGAGACGCGCGCGCGCGCCGGGAAGCCGCGCACCTCGTTGACGCCGTCCGGTCCGATATAGTCGCCGGGGCGGACGTGCGAGGACGTGGCGGCGACGAGCGTCGGGAGCGCGCCCTGCCACGCCGGCATGGCGAAGAGCCGGTTGAAGATCTCGTTGAGGCGGCGCTGCACGGCCGAGCCCGTCATCTCGGCCGCGGCGAACTGAAGGTTGGTGGCCGTGAAGCCGGGGTGTGCGGCCACGCTCATCGAGGGCACACCGGCGGCGCGCAGGCGGCGGTCCATCTCGAGCGCGAGCATCAGGTCGGCGAGCTTGCTCTGGCCGTAGGCGCGCCACGGATGGTAGGCCCGGCGGCCGTCGAGGTCGTCGATCTGAATGCGCCCGAAGCGGTGCGCGAGCGAGGAGAGCCAGACGGTGCGGCTGCCGGGCGTCGCGAGAAAGCGCGGCGCGAGGCGGGCTGCCAGCGCGAAGTGCCCGAGCACGTTCGTGGCGAATTGCATCTCATGCCCCTGCGCCGACTCGCGGAACGGCAGCGCCATCACGCCGGCGTTGAGGATGAGCAGGTCGAGCCGCCCGGGCGCGAGCGCGTCCGCGAAGCGCGCAACCGAGTCCAGGTCCGACAGATCCAGCAGCGCGACCGAGAGCCGGGCCGAGGCGTGGTCGCGGAGGATGCGGCGGCGCGCGTCCTCGGCCTTGCCGGCGTTCCGGCAGGCCATCACGACGTGCGCGCCGCGGATCGCGAGCCCGCGCGCCGTCTCGAAGCCGATGCCCGAGTTAGCACCGGTGATGACGGCCGTGCGGCCGGTCTGGTCGGGGACGTGGCGCTGCACCCAGCGCGGGAGTGGATCAGGGGCCATGAGCGGAGGGGCAGAGGGTGAAAGGGAGGCACGGCCACCCTTGCACCGCGCGCCGGGTTCCGCGAGGCATGCCGGGTGCTGCGAGGCGCCGCCCGGCAGAGGCGACGTGCGCAGGCGCGATTTGCGCGGCACCGGGCGGGAAGCGCTTGCGAAACGTTCATGAATGGTTTACACTGTTAACCGCCGATACCCCCCGCACTCCAGCCTCCTCTCCCGATGAAGACCTCCACCGTCGCGTTCGCCGCCGCTGGCGCCGCCGCCGCCGCGCTCGTCGGGGTGCGGCCCCTGCGCCGCGCCACGCTCTCCAAGGGCATCATGACCGGCATGAAGAAGCTCGGCTTCCTGCCGGCCATCTCCGAGACCGAGCGGACGGCCATCCAGGCTGGCACGGTCTGGGTCGAGGGCGAGCTCTTCAGCGGCAAACCCAACTTCGAGCGCATCCTCGCGCAGCCCTACCCGGGCCTGACGGCCGAAGAGCAGGCGTTCCTCGACGGGCCGGTCGAGGAGCTCTGCCGCATGGCCGACGAGTGGTCGACCGTGCAGCGGCGCGACCTCTCGCCCGAGGCGTGGGACTTCATCAAGCGCGAGCGCTTCTTCGGCATGATCATTCCGAAGGAGTATGGCGGTCTCGGGTTCTCGGCGCTGGCCAACTCGGCCGTCGTGCAGAAGCTCAACTCGCGCAACGGCGTCGCCGCCATCACGGTCATGGTGCCCAACTCGCTCGGCCCGGCCGAGCTGCTGCTGCACTACGGCACGCAGGCCCAGAAAGACCACTACCTGCCCCGGCTCGCGCGCGGCGAAGACATCCCGGCGTTCGCGCTCACCGAGCCCGGCGCGGGCTCCGATGCCGGCGCCATCACCTCCCACGGCGAGGTGTTCGAGAAGGACGGCCAGCTCTACGTCCGCCTCAACTGGAAGAAGCGCTACATTACGCTCGCGGCCATCTCGACCGTGCTCGGGCTCGCCTTCAAGCTCCGCGACCCGGACAACCTGCTCGGCAAGGGGACCGACCTCGGCATCACGTGCGCCCTCGTGCCGACGGACACGCCGGGCGTCACGCTCGGGCAGCGCCACGACCCGCTCGGCGTACCGTTCTACAACTGCCCGACCTGGGGCGAGAACGTCGAACTGCCGCTCGAGGACGCCCTCATCGGTGGGCGCGCTGGCGCCGGACAGGGCTGGCGCATGCTCATGGAAAGCCTCGCCGCCGGGCGCGGCATCTCGCTGCCGGCCTCGGCCACCGGCTCGGTCAAGCTCGCCGCGCGCGCCGCGAGCGGGCACGCCCGCGTGCGGCAGCAGTTCGGGCTGCCCATCGGCAAGTTCGAGGGCATCGAGGAGCCGCTGGCGCGCATCGGCGGCTACGCCTACCTCCTCGATGCGGCGCGCCACTACACGTGCGGCGCCATCATGCAGGGCGCCAAGCCGGCCGTCGTGACGGCGATGGCCAAGTACAACTTCACCGAACTGGCCCGCCTGGCCGTCAACGACGGCATGGACGTGCTCGCCGGCAACGCCATCTCGCGCGGGCCGCGCAACATCCTCGCCGGCCAGTACCAGGGCCTCCCGATCTCGATCACCGTCGAGGGAGCCAACATCCTCACGCGGACGCTCATGATCTTCGGGCAGGGCGCCATCCGCTGCCACCCGTATGCGCTCAAGGAGATCGAGGCGCTCGAGGCCGGCGACCTCGACGGCTTCGACCGCGCCTTCTGGGGCCACATCGCGCACGTGCTCGGCAATACCGGCCGTGCCAAGCTGCACTCGCTCACGCGCGGCTACCTGGCCCCGGCGCCCGTAGACGGGCCCACGCGCCGCGACTGGCAGAAGCTGGCCTGGGCTAGCGCCTCGTTCGCGTTCCTCGCCGACCTCGCCATGGGTACCCTGGGCGGCGACCTCAAGCGTAAAGAGAAGCTGACGGGCCGCTTCGCGGACATCTTCTCGTGGATGTACCTGGGCGCGGCCGTGCTCGTGCGGTTCGAGAAGGAGGGACGGCGCAAGGAAGACCTGCCGTTCGTGCGCTGGGCCATGGACTACGCCTTCTGGCGCATGCAGACCGCCTTCGATGGCCTCTACGCCAACCTCGAGGTGCCCGGCGCGACGTGGCTCTTCCGCGGCCCGATCGCGGCCTGGAGCCGTCTCAACCGCCTCTCGGGTTACCCCTCCGACCGTACCGGCCACAAGGTCGCGCAGGCGATGCAGGTGCCCGGCGCGCAGCGCGACCGCCTCACCGAGGGCATGTTCGTCCCTTCCGACGCCGACGAAGCCCTCGGCCGCCTCGAGCGGGCCATGCGGCTCGCCCACGAGGCCGAGGCGGTCGAGCGCAAGCTCAAGAGCGCCGTGCGGGCGGGCACGCTCCCGCGCCGCCTCGCGCCAAAGGAGCTCGCCGCGCAGGCGCTCGCCAAGGGCGTGCTCTCGGCCGAGGAAGTGCAACTGCTCAGGGACGCGCACGCCGCGCGCGAGGACGCGATGCAGGTAGACTCGTTCAGCCTCGAGGAGTACCTCCGCTCGGCCGTCGAGACGCTCGTGGCTGGGGACGGGGCGACGGGCCGCGCGGCCGGCGACGGCGCCTCGCAGTCGGTTGCAGAGCCGGCCGCGTGAGCGCAGGGCGTAGGAGCCGACGTCAGGCGGGAGGGCCGGCCCTGAGCTCGCCCTCCCGCGCTGCGTTCAGGCCGCCGCGTCCGCCGACCCCCGCGCCTGCTCCCGCGCGTGCGACAGGACTCTTCGGGCCCCCCGCGCCGTCGGAATATTCCGCGCGCGGCGCCCGGCTCCGGTTGCCCAGGCGCAGAGGACAGGGCTAACCTTGGCCAGCTCCGGAGCACAGGATTCTGCATGACCACCGCTACGCACCTGACGCGTCTTTTCCTGCCTTTTCGGCGTGCAGCTCTGTGCGGAGTGCTCCTTGGCGGGCCGCTGTGCGGCGGCGCAGCGCTCGTGCCGGGCACGGCCCGCGCCCAGGCCCTCTCCGAGGCCGGCGTGGCCCTGGCGGCTCGGCCGGCCGAGCCGGGTACGATGACCCTCGCCGCCCACCCCCTGACGGCGCGCGGCACGATTCGCATCGACGGGCGGCTCGACGAGTCTGCGTGGGCGCTTGCCCCCGTAGCCACCGGCTTCACCCAGCGCGAGCCCAACCCGGGCGCGCCCGCGAGCGAGCGCACCGAGGTCCGCGTGCTCTACGACAGCGAGGCGCTCTACGTCGGCTTCCGGGCGTACGTGAGCGACCCGGCCACCCTCGTCGGGCCGCTCGCGCGGCGCGACGCCTTCCCCGTCGCCGACCGCGTCTCGGTCGACATCGACTCGTACGGAGACGGCCGCACGGCGTTCTCGTTCGCGCTCACGCTCAGCGGCACCAAGCAGGACCTGCTCGTCTACGACGACGTCTCCGAAGACGTCGGCTGGGACGCCGTCTGGGCCGGCGAGGTCGCCCGCTTCGAGGGGCCCGAGGGCGCGGGCTACACGGCCGAGTTCCGCATCCCGTTCGCCCAGCTCCGCTACCCCCCCGGGCAGGGCCCGCAGGTGTGGGGCATCCAGTTCCAGCGCGACATCCCGGCCACGGGCGAGACGGTCTTCTGGGCGCCCATCCTCCCCGACCGCGAGGGGTACGTCTCGCGCTTCGGCCGCCTGACGGGCCTGAGCGCGCTGCCGGCCGTGCGCCGCGTCGAGCTGCTGCCCTACGTCGCCACGCGCCTGACGCGCGCGCCCGGCGACGCCGCCGATCCGTTCTACGCGCCCAACGCGTTCGCGCCTGCCCTGGGCCTCGACGCCAAGCTCGGCCTCACGAGCGGTCTCACGCTCACGGCCACGCTCAACCCCGACTTCGGGCAAGTCGAGGCCGATCCGGCCGACGTCAACCTCTCGGCCTTCGAGACGTTCTTCGAGGAGCGCCGGCCGTTCTTCGTAGAGGGAACGGACGTGTTCGCCTTCGGCGGCACGCGCACGTCGTCGGTCTCCAACCGGCCCACGTTCTTCTACTCACGGCGCATCGGCCGCGAGCCGGCCTCGTTCGACCGGCTCTACCCGGACTCGGCGTACGTCTACCTCCGTGCGCCCGAGCAGACCACGATCGCGGCGGCAGGCAAGCTCAGCGGGCAGGTGGGCAGCTGGAGCGTGGGCGTGCTCTCGGCCGCGACGACCCCCGAGCGCGCGGCCTACGTCTCGCCCGACGGCGCCCGCCGCGAGGCGCGCGTGGCGCCGGCGGCGTCGTACTCGGTCGCGCGCGTGCGCCGCGCCTGGCGAGGGGGCGGCAGCACGCTCGGCGGCTTCGCCTCGGCCGCGCTCCGCGACGCCGGGGGGCCGTTTGCGCCCGTGCTCCCGGGCCGGGCCGTCGTGGCCGGCCTCGACGGCGAGCACGCCTTCGCCGGGCGCGCGTGGACGCTCTCGGGCGTGCTCGCCGGCAGCTCGGTCGCCGGCGACGCCGCGCTCGTCTCGGCGCTCCAGCGCGCGCCGCAGCGCTTCTTCCAGCGTCCCGACGCCGCCCACCTCGCGCTTGACCCCGACGCGACGCGCCTCGAGGGCTACCGCGCCGAGCTCTCGCTCGCCAAAACTGGCGGCGGGCGCCACTGGCGCGGCTCGGCCACGCTCGGCGCCGTCTCGCCCGGCTTCGAGGTCAACGACCTCGGCTTCCAGACGCGCGCAGACCTGCTCGCGGCCGACGCCTTCGTCGAGTACGTGCAGCCGCGCGCCGAGCGCGTGCGCCGCTGGAGCGTCTTCGGCATCGCCAACCACGGCTGGTCCTACGGCGGCGACCGCGTGATCCAGGCCTACCGCGCCGGCACGTTCACGCAGCTGCGCAACCTGTGGGTCGTCTCGACGGTCTTCGGCCTCAGCCCCGAGCACGTCAACGACCGCCTCACGCGCGGCGGCCCGCTCGCGCTGCGACCGGCCGACGTCTCGGGCTCGCTCCGCGTCTCGAGCGATGCCCGCCGGGCCGTGCGCGGCACGCTGCGCGGGCAGGCGCGGCACGAGCTGCCGCACGCGCACGACGCGGGCACCAAGTGGGTCTGGGCGCTCTTCGGCGACGTCTCCTACCGCCCCTCGCTCGCGCTCGACCTCTCGCTCCGCCCCGAGTACGTCCGCCGCTTCGATACCGATCAGTACCTCGGCGCGCGGCCGGACCCGGTCGCGGAGGCGACGTTCGGCCGGCGGTACCTGTTCGCCGACATCCGTCAGGACGCGCTCTTCCTCGGCTTCCGCGCCGACTGGACGTTCTCGCCGGACCTGACGCTCCAGCTCTACGCGGCGCCCTACGTCGCCACGGGGCGGTTCCACGGCTTCAAGCAGCTTCGCGCCCCGCGTACGTTCGACTTCGACGTGTTCGGGCGCGACCGCGGCACGGTCACGCCGCAGGTGACCGGCCCCGCCGGCACCTACGTCCCCACCGACGACTTCGACCGCGCCGAGCGCTACGTCATCAATCCCGGTGACGGCGGCAGCGCCTTCGCCATCGCCAACCGGAGCTTCAACTACCGCTCGCTGCGCGGCAACGCCGTCCTGCGCTGGGAGTGGCGCCCCGGCTCGACGCTGTTCTTCGTCTGGCAGCAGGTGCGCGACGACTTCGCCGCGTACGACGGCTTCCGCCTGGGCGATGAACTGGGCGAGGTCTTCCGCGCCCCGCCCGAGAACGTGTTTCTCGTCAAAGCGAGCTACTGGTTCGGGCGCTGACGGGACGCGCGCGCGCGGCCGGGCGTAGCATGGACGCGTTCGCTTCCGCCGCTCCCCCGTGTCTGTCTACCTCGACTACGCCGCCACGACGCCGCTCGAGCCCGCCGTGCTCGAGGCGATGCTGCCGCTGCTGCGCGGCGAAGCCGCCAACCCGTCGTCGGTGCATGGCCCGGGGCGACGCGCGCGGGTGCGGCTCGAGGAGGCGCGTGAGCGCGTCGCGGCGGTGCTCGGGTGCGCGCCCGCCGAGATCGTGTTTACGAGCGGCGGGACCGAGGCCGACAACCTGGCGCTGCGGGGTGTGCTCGGTGCGCGCGCCGCCGAGGGGCGTACGGGGCTCGTCGCGTCGGCCGCCGAGCATGACGCGGTGCGCCGCACAGCCGAGGCGCTCGCCGAGGCCGGCGCGGACGTCCGGCTGCTGCCGCCGGCCACGCACGGCGCGCTCACGGCCGACCTGGTCGCAGAGGAGGCGGACGCGCGCACGGCGCTCGTCTCGGCGATGTACGTCAACAACGAGACGGGCGTCGTGACGGATCTGCCAGCCCTCGCCGAGGCGGCCCGCCGGGCGGGCGCGCTGCTCCACACCGACGCCGTGCAGGCGCCGGGCCTGCTTCCGCTCCGCGTGGACGACCTGGGCGTGGACTTGCTCGCGCTCTCGGCGCACAAGTTTGGCGGGCCGGTGGGCGTGGGCGTGCTCTACGTCCGGCAGGGGACCCCGCTCGCGCCGGTCCTGACGGGCGGCGCGCAGGAGCGCCGGCGCCGGGGCGGCACCGAGAACGTCGCCGGGGCGGTCGGGCTGGCCGAGGCGCTCGCGCGCGCCGAGGACGCGCGTGCCGAGACGGCGCCGCGACTGGCCGCCCTCCGCGACCGCCTCGCGGCGCAGGTGGCCGCACTCGTGCCGGCCGGTGGCGTGCGCTTCAACACGCCGCTCGAGGGCTACGCCTGCGCGCCGCACGCCTGCGCGCCGCACATCCTGAACGTGTCGTTCCCGCCGCCGGGCGCCGCGCCGCTCGACGGCGAGATGCTGCTGCTCGGGCTGGACCTCGAAGGCGTACAGGTCTCGGCCGGCAGCGCGTGCACCAGTGGCGCGCTCGAGCCGAGCCATGTCCTGCGCGCCCTGGGCGTCCCACGCGAGACCGCGCAGGCGACGGTGCGCTTCTCGCTCGGCCGCCCGACGACCGAGGCCGACGTGGAGGCCGCCGCTGCCGCCCTCGGACGGGTCCTGCAGCGACTCGGAGCGCTCGGCTGAGCGCGCTCAGTTGAGCCGCGGGTCGTCCGGGAACGTGGAGAGGAGCGCGTACTCGCCGCCGAGCTCACGCAGGATCTGGCGCCAGAGCGCGTCGCTTTGCTCCGTGAACGCCATCTCTGCGGTGGCGTGAAGGACAATCCAGCTGCCCTCATCCACCTCGGCGTCGAGTTGCCCGGCACCCCAGCCCGAGTAGCCAACGAAGAAGCGGAAGCGTGCCGCGTCGAAGTAGCCCTGCTCGATGCCCGCGCGCACCTGCTCGAAGTCGCCGCCCCAGAATACGTCGTCGAGGACGGGCAGGGCGCCGTCGAGGTCGTGGCCGTAGGGGTGCAGGTAGTGGAGCGTCTCCGGCTGCACCGGCCCGCCGATCCAGAGGTCGGCGTCGAACGGCAGCGTGAGCGTGGCCGCCTGCGCCAGGCGCACACCGGCGGGACGGTTGAGCACGAGCCCGAACGAGCCCTCCACCGTGTGGTCGCACAGCAGCACGACCGTGCGGCGGAAGTTGGGATCGGACATGGGCGGCTCGGCGACGAGCAGCGTGCCGGGGGCGGGGGAGAGCATGGGTGGAGCGTACCGCATGCGCGGCCGCGGGGCAGGCGCGCGCGTGCGGCGGAGGGCCATGGGGGACGAGAGCGCCTCCGCTGCGGCTGGCCCAGACGGGCAGGGCGCGAGGGAGGCAGCTTTCAAACGGCCCTCGCCTGCGCCGGTTCGGTTTCCGCGGTCGGATTCGGCCGCGCTGCCTCCGGCGTGTCCAGGCCCCACGCGCGGTGGAGGACGGTGACGGGGTGGAGCACCTCCACGGGGGGGCCGAAGCGGCGCCCGCCCTCCTGGAGCTGCAGCGCGCAGCCGGGGTTGCCCGTGATGACCGTCCCGGCGCCGGTGGCGCGCACGGCGGCCATCTTCTTCTCGAGCAGCGCCATCGAGGCGTCGAACTGGAGCACGTTGTAGATGCCGGCCGAGCCGCAGCACGTGGTGCTCTCCGGAAGCGGCGCCAGTTCGAGGCCGGGCACCTCGGCGAGCAGCGCGCGCGGCTGGCGGGTGATGCCCTGCGCGTGGCAGAGGTGGCAGGCGTCGTGATAGGTCGCGCGGAGCGGGAGGGCGCGGCACGGCGCCGGGCGCTCGGCGGCGGCAAGGAACTCCGAGACGTCGCGCACGCGCGCGGCGAAGGTCGCCGCGCGTGCGGCCCACGCGGGGTCGCTGGCGAGCAGGTGCCCGTACTCTTTCATGAAGGCCCCGCAGCCGGCCGCGTTGACGACGATCGCGTCGTAGGCCGCGAGCGGCAGGGCGCCCTCGAAGGCGCCGATGACGCGGCGGGCGAGCGCGCGCGCCGTCTCGAGGTCGCCGTTGTGGCCATGGAGCGAGCCGCAGCACGGCTGCCCGTCGGGCGTGTGGACCTCGGCGCCGCAGGCGAGCAGCAGGTCTACCGTCTGCCGGTTCACGTCGGCGAAGGCGAGGTTCATCACGCACCCGCGCAGCATCCCCACGCGGTAGCGCGGAGGGCCGGCGGGGCGCTCGCGGCGCCCGATGAGCTGGTCCGAGAAGCGCGGCGCGATGGGCGGCGCGAGCGGCTCAAGGCGTGCCAGGCGCGGCATCAGGCGGGCGAGCAGGCCCGAGCGCACGCCGAGGCGGCGCAGGCCGAGGCGCTCGGTGAGGCGGATCGCGCGCCCGAGCGCGCGCAGGCGGCGCTCGGACGTGAACACGTGCCGGAGCACGAGCCGCTTCAGGCGCGGCAGGCGGCCCTGCTCGGCCGCACGGCGGTCCACCTCGGCGCGCGCGGCCTCGAAGAGAGCCGAGTAGTCCACGCCGGCGGGGCAGGCCGTCTCGCAGGCGTAGCAGCCGAGGCAGAAGCCCATCGAGTCCTCGAACGCGCCCTCGACGGCCAACTCGCCGTCGGCGATGGCGCGCATCATCTGGATGCGCCCGCGCGGCGAGTGCTTTTCCTGGCCCGTGAGCTGGAACGTCGGGCACGAGGGCAGGCACAGCCCGCAGTGCATGCAGGCCAGGATGGCGCCGTAGTCGACGCCGAACGGGCCGGCATCGGAGCGCAGAGCGGGGGCGGCGGCGCGCGCGGGAGCGCCACGGGCCGAGGGGCTGGAAGCCACGGACGGAGAGGGGCTAGAAGCCGCGGACGCGGAGGTGTTCGGCGACCGAAAGGTAGAAGTCCGGCGCGGCGAACGCCTTCGAGGGCAGCAGTTCGATGCCCACGAGCTGACCATGGTCGGCCGGGAGTATGCCCAGGCGCTCGCCCCACCACGCGCTCTCGACCGGTACGAAGCCGTCGTTTGGCCCGGCGTCGGCGTAGATGATGCGGTGGT
The DNA here is from genome assembly GCA_046292345.1 of Rubricoccaceae bacterium. Lineage (GTDB taxonomy): Bacteria > Bacteroidota > Rhodothermia > Rhodothermales > Rubricoccaceae > JBKBRC01. Next base: position 29,599 of record JBKBRC010000018.1, on the reverse strand, counting down.
GCGGGAGCAGGAGCGGGTGGATGGGCACGCGCGCGCCGCGTCCGGCCGCGGCGGCGTACGAGGCGCAGTAGACGCCGGGAATGGGGGCGCAGGGGTCGGCGGCGCGCGCGGCCGGCGTGAACGTGCGCACGGCCTCGGCGGCGCGGGGCGGGGCGTCGGCAAACGCGCGGCGCCCGACGCGGTCCATGGCGCCGATGGCCCAGCGGCCGACGGCGCGAGGGTGGTCTAGCAGGAACTGCGCCAGCGGCGTGCCCCGGTGCGGCGTCGAGACGGTGACGATAGCCGCGAGGCGGTCGGCCCAGCCGAGGGCGGTGGCGAGGTGGCGTGCGTCGAGCCCGCCCGTCGAGAAGGCGATGAGGTTGAGCTTCTCAGCGCCCGTCTCGCGCCGGATGACCTCGAGGCGTTCGGCCCAGACGGCGGCGCGCACCGGGACGGTGTCGTAGGGGTTCACGTTGGGCGCGTACGCCGCCACGCCGTGCGCGCGCAGATGCAGGGCCTGCGCGTGAAGCATCCCGCCGGGCAGGAGCGCCGCGAGCGCGCCGAAGCCGTGCAGCAGCACGACGGGGTAGCGGGTCGGGCGCAGCGGTGGCTGCGGAAATGCCTCGAGCGCGCGCCGCTCCGGCGCGCGCCGCTCTGGCGCGCGCCGCTCTGGCGTGCGGGGCGCTGGCGTGGCGTCCTCGGCGGAACTGCGAGGCGCGTCAGCGGAGGCAGGCATCGGGCGAAGCCGGCACGAGCGCGCGCGCGAGGCCGTGGATGATCCCGTTGGCGGCGGTCAGGTCGGTCGCGCGCACGGCGGAGGTGTAAGTGGGCGGCGGGCTGCCGGCCCCGATGCGCGTGGCGCCGCCCGAGAGGCTCAGCGAGACCGTCCGTCCGTCGAGCATCGGGAGGGCGAAGCCCGAGTTGACGAACGGGTGCCGCCCCTCCGCGACGTGCGCGCGCGCCGCGGCCGGCGCCTGGCACGTACCCGCGCCCGTCAGGTAGCCCGCCGGCACGATCTCGGCCGCGAGCACGGTCAGCGGGCCCGGGCCGCGGAGCGCGTCGGCGAGGCCGCCCACGCGCACGAGGTCGCGGAAGCGCACGTAGCCCGAGAGCAGCAGCTGGTCGTAGAGCGAGAGCGGCGGGTTGAGGAAGTCCTGCGTGAGGTGGAGCGTACCGTTGGCGGCCTCGAGGTCGAGCGTGGCGCCGAGACGGGCGCGGGCGATGCGCGGCCGGCCCGAGTCGGGGGCGGGCGTGACGGCGACGGGCTCGCCCGTGACGGACGTGAAGACGGCGCCGTTGACGACGGCCGCGGCCGGCACGCGCCCCTGCACGAGGGCGTAGCGCAGCAGGTGTCGCCGGAGTTCCGGCTCCTGCCCGCCGAAGAGCGGTGTCGTGACGGCCGTCCCGAGCGCCGTGAAGGCCGCGTTGGTCGGCGCGAAGAGCGTCCGCTCGCCCGGCGCCTCGAGCTCGCCGAGCAGGCCGGCCGAGGCGAACGCGCTGCGCAGGTCCGCCGCATCGGGCACGAGGCGCAGGCGCTGCCCGAGCGTGAGGTGCTGCTGCGCAGGCTGCGCCACGACGTGCAGCACGCCGTTACGCGTGGCAACGTCGGGCAGGGCGACGCGCATGTCGCCGACGTAGACGCGCGGGCCGCGCGTTGCGACCGGCAGCGCCAGGCCGCCCTCGGCCCGCGCGACGCCTGCCGCCTGCAGCTCGGCGAGCGTGTGGCGGCCCGGCAGCACGAACGCGCGTGCGGTGGCCAGCAGCAGGTCGGCGTTGTGCGGGGCGAAGAGCGGCCCCGGCCCGCCCGGCAGGCCGGCCCAGCCCTCGTCGACGGGCAGAAGGAGCGTGTAGGGCGCCTCGCCGGCGGCGCGCGCGGCGAGGCCGGTGCGCTCGAGCGCCGCGCGCGCGCGCGACAGCGCCGGCGCCAGCTCGAGCCGCTCGGCTGACGTCAGGTGGTCCCGCTCGATCGTCTCGACGCGGTGCAGCACGCCGCCGTCGGTGGCCAGATCGAACGCCTTGACGCGGGCCTGGCCGACGAACACGTCGGGTCCTTGCACCGAGACGCGGAGCGGCGTGCCCTCGAGCGTGGGCAGGAGCGCGCCGTCGGTGAGATCGGCCCGGGTGAGGCGGCCCGTGACGACGTGGCGGCGAAGCACGCGCGCGAGCGTCTCGGGGCGCTCGCGCAGCGCCGCCTCGGTTTCGAGGCCGAGCAGCGCATACGCCTCGTCGTCGGGCGCGAAGAACGTGTTGCCGGTGAGCTGTGCGGTCAGGCCGGTCTGCTCGGCGAGCGCGCGCGTTTTGGCGAACGACGGGGCCGCGAGCGCCTCGGCGAGCGTGCGCGGCGCGGCCAGCGGCGGCTCGGCGCGTACCAGCGCGTCGCAGCTGCCCAGCGCGAGAGCCAGGCCGAGAAGCAGCGTGCCAGCGGCCACCGGGCGCAGGAGGGGGGGCAGACGCAAGGCAAAGGGCGCGCGGCGCCGGTTGGGAAACCGCGTCGAAGGTACCGCTGCCCCGGGGCGATTCCGCGAGGCGGGGTAGGGGCGGCCTGCGCCGCCGGGCGCCGCCGATCTGTGATGTGGCGCCCCCACGCCGGCGCGCTAGATTGCGCGCCGGCCGCGCGTTCTGCCCCGCGCTGCCGCTCCCCGATGCCGGCCTTCGCCCTGCTCTCCCGTTCGCCGTGCCGGCCCGCGCCGTGGGCGCTGCTCGCGCTGGTGCTCACGCTTTTCGCGGCCGCTTCCGCGGCCCACGCGCAGACGACCACGCTGCGCGGCTTCGTCACCGACGCCGCCGACGGCCAGCCCCTGCCGGGCGTGAACGTGGCGCTCGTCGCCGCCGATGGGGCCGTGGCCGGCGCCGCCACGTCGCTCGACGGCGTCTACACCATCCCGGGCCTGCGTCCGGGCCGCTACGTGCTGCGCGCCTCGTTCGTCGGCTACGGCACACGTACCGATACGCTCACGCTCGCGCCGGGCGTGCGTACGTATTCGTTCGCGCTCGCCGCCGAGGCGGGCGCGCTCGGCGAGGTGCGCGTCGAGTCGGAGCGGACGGCCGGCGCCGCCAGCGTGACGGCCGGCTTGCAGCGCGTCCGCCCGGGCGACATCCGCGAGGTGCCCGCCCCCGATGTCTCGGGCGACCTGGCCAACTATCTCGTCACGCTGCCGGGCGTCGTCGCCACCGGCGACCAGGGCGGGCAGCTCTTCATCCGCGGCGGCGAGCCAACGCAGAACCAGGTCCGCGTGGACGGGATCCCCGTCTACCAACCCTTCCACGTGCTCGGCTTCTACTCGGCGTTCCCGACCGAGGTCGTCGCCAACGCGGACGTGTACGCGGGCGGCTACGGCGCGCGCTACGGCGGGCAGCTCTCGTCCGTGCTCGCCATCGACGCGCGCACCGGCAACAAGCGCCGCGTGACGGGCAGCGCCGCCGCGGCGCCGTTCGTGAACGCGCTCAGCCTTGAGGGGCCGCTCGTGCGCGACCGCGTCTCGGTGCTCGCGCACGGACGCCTCTCGGCCGTCGAGCAGGTGGCCGGACCGGTCATCGGGCGGAGCCTGCCCTACCGCTTCGGAGACGTCTTCGCCAAGGTGCACGCCGTGCCGGCGGCCTCGAGCCAGCTCTCGGCGACGGCGCTCTACACGTTCGACCGCGGCACGGTCGGCGACACGGCGTCGGTGCGGGCGGACGAGGTGCGGTGGGACAATGCGGGCCTCGGCGTGCGCTACGTGCTCCTGCCCGCCGACGCGCCGCTGCTGGCCGAGGTCGTCGCCGCGTTCTCACGCCTGCGCGCGGGCTACGGCACGGGCGCGGACGCGCGCGCCTCCGGCATCGACCGCGTCGGGGTATCGTTCGATCTGACGTACTTCGCGCCGGGCGCGGACGTGCGCTTCGGCGGCGAGCTCGAGGTGTTCGCCCTCGAGGCGGCGCTCGGCGGCCTCTTCTCGGGCTTCGGGGCGCAGCGCGAGACGTACCAGGACGCCTCGTTCTACGCCGAGCCCGAGCTGCGCCTCGCCCCTGGGCTGCGCCTCTCGCCGGGCCTCCGCGTGACGACCTCGCCCAGCAAAAACCTGCTCTTCCTCGAGCCGCGCCTGCGGGCCGTCGCCGAGGCCGGGCAGCACCGGCTCAGCGCCGCCGGCGGGCTCTACCACCAGACGCTCGTGGGCCTGAGCGACCGCCGCGATGCGACGAGCCTGTTCACGGCCTGGACGTCCATCCCGCTCGGCGAGCCGGCGCGCGCCGTGCACGCCCTCGCCGGCTACCGCCTCGCGGCCGCGCGCGGCCCCACGCTCACGCTCGACCTGGCCGTCGAAGGCTTCTACAAGGTCCTCTCGAACCTCTCGGTCGCCGAGTGGACGGCCACGCCGCAGCTCACCACGCGCCTCCAGCAGGCCGACGGGCGCGCCGCCGGCGGCGACGTGCGCCTCGAGGCGCGCCGCGGCGCGGGCTACCTCTCGCTCAACTACGGCCTCGCGGCCGTGCGCTACACGGCCCGGCAGCCGTTCTACGAGCTCTGGTTCGGCGAGGCCGCCCTCGACTTCCGCCCGCCCCACGACCGGCGCCACCAGGTGAGCGTCGTCGCGGGGACCGAGGTGGCCGGCGTTGCGCTCAGCGCGCGGTGGCAGTTCGGCTCCGGCCTGCCGTTCAGCCGCGCGCTCGGCTTCGACCGCTTCATCGATATCGGCGGCGGCCTCGACCCGCTCGGGCAGGCCGGGGCGCCGCGCGTGATCTACGAGCGGCCCTACAACGCCGAGCTGCCCGCCTATCACCGCCTTGACCTGAGCGCCGAGCGCACGTTCCGGCTCGGCCCCTCGGCCGCGCTCACGGCTCAGGCCGGCCTCGTCAACGCCTACGACCGGCGCAACCTCTTCGCCTTCGACACCTTCACGCTGCGGCGCTCGGACCAGCTGCCGCTCGTGCCGGTCGTCGGAATCAAGCTGGCCTACTGATGCGCTGCCCCGTCCGCTTCGCCCTGCCCGCACTCCTGTCGCTCGTGCTGCTTCCCCTCGGCGGCTGCGCCGAGGACGTAGACGCCACCGCCGACGCCGGGCGGCCGTTCACGCTCTGGGGGCGCCTCGACCCCGCCGAGGGCCTCCAGGCCATCCGCGTGATCCCCATCGCGCGCACCATCGACGAGCCGGTGCCGGACGCGATCGACGCGGCCGTGACCTCCACCGATCTCGCCACGGGCGCCGTGACGGTCTGGCGCGACTCGCTCGTCACGTTCACGAGCGCCACCGGGCAGGTGCTCGGGCGAGGGTACGTGTTCGTCTCGGACGCGCGCCCGGCCTACGGCTCGCTGCACGAGATCCGCGTCGCGCGCGCCGATGGCGCCGCCTCAACCGTGCGCGTGGCCGTGCCCCGGCGCGTCGAGCCCGCAATCGGGGCGGCTTCGGGGCTGCCGGGCGACGTGCGCCTGCCGGTCGTGTGGACGGGCGCGCCGCGCGTCAACGCCGTCGTCGTGGACGCGCTCGCGTGGCGCGGGGCATGCGCCGTGCAGCCGGTGCGCCTGGCCGTTGCCGAGCGCGACCTGGCCGCGTTCGAGTTCGGCTGGCGCGCGCGCCTGCCGCTGACCGAGATCGGCGCGCGGCTCTCGGCCGCGCTCGGGGGAGGGCCAGTGGGCATCGTGCGTATGACCGTCTCAGCGCTCGTGACCAACGCCGAGTGGCGCCCCCCCTTCCCGTTCGACTACGATCCGCAGGTGACGGCTGAGCCGGGCACGCTTACCAACGTCGGCAACGGCTTCGGCTTCGTGGGGGCCGCGTACCGCTCGGCGCTCACGTTCACGCCAGACGATGCCGCGCTGCAAGCCGCGGGCATGCTGCCCTCTGCCGGTTGCGACGGATAGGCGCCGCCCGAGCTTGGTCGGTGGCGCCTCACACGACGAGCGCCTCCGAGGGGACGCCGGGCAGGAGCACCTTGCCGGGGTTGAGCACGCCGTTCGGATCGACGGCGGCGCGGACGCGGCGCGTGAGCGCGAGCGTACCCGCGTCGGCGTGGCGGGCGAAGAACGGCCGCTTGGCGATCCCGACGCCGTGCTCGCCCGTGATGGTGCCGCCGCGCCGGACGGCGGCCTCAAACAGCGCGTCGAGCGCGTGGTGGAGGCGCCGCATCTCGTCGGCGTCGCGCTCGTCGCACAGGAACGTCGGGTGAAGGTTGCCGTCGCCGGCGTGGCCGAACGTGCCCATGAGCAGGCCGTGGCGCGCCGCGATGGCCTGCGCCTCCGCGACCATGCCGGCCAGTTCGGAGCGGGGCACGGTCACGTCTTCGAGCACCGTGGTCGGCTTGAGGCGCGCCAGAGCCGAGAAGGCCATGCGCCGGGCCGTCTTGAGGCGCTCGGCGTCGGCCTCGGAGGCGGCCACCTCGACCGTCGCGGCGCCGTGAGCGCGCGCGATGGCGGCCATCGCGTCGGCCTCTTCGGCTACCTGGGCCGGGTGGCCGTCGGTCTCCATCAGGAGCAGGCTCTCGGCCTCGCGCGGCAGCCCGATCCGGGCGTAGTCCTCGACGCAGTTGATCGTGACGCGGTCCACGAACTCGAGCGTGGACGGGATGATGCGCGCGGCGATGATCGCCGCGACCGTAGCCGCGCCGTCGGTCGCGCGCGGGTAGGCGGCGAGCAGCGTGCGCGTGGCGCGTGGGCGCGGGATGAGCCGCACGAGCAGGCGCGTGAACACGCCGAGCGTCCCTTCGGAACCCACCAGGAGCCGCTTGAGGTCGTAGCCGGCCACGTCCTTGACGTTCTTGCCGCCCACGGCGAAGCGCTCGCCGGTGGCGAGCACGCCCTCAATGCCCATCACGTAGTCGCCCGTGACGCCGTACTTGAGGCCGCGCAGGCCGCCCGAGTTCTGGGCCACGTTGCCGCCGAGCGTGCAGATGCGCTGGCTGCCCGGATCGGGCGGGTAGAAGAGCCCCCGCGCCTCGGCGGCTGCGTGCAGCGCCTGCGTGACCACGCCCGGCTGCACCCATGCCGTCAGGTTCTCCTCGTCGATCTCCTCGATGGCGTCCCACCCGGGGAAGAGCAGCACGACGCAGGGCCGGCCCTCGCCCTCGGCCTCGTCGAAGGGCACGGCCGAGCCGGCAAGGCCGGTGCCGGCGCCGCGAGGCACGAGGCCGAAGCCCTCGGCGTTGGCCGCCTCGAGCAGGGCGGCCACGTCGGCCGCGTCGCGCGGGGCGACGGCGGCGGCGGGCGGGCGGCGCAGGAGCGGCGTGCCGTCGTAGGCGTAGAGGCGGCGGTCGGCGGGGTCGGCGAAGACGCGGTCGGGGCCGAGGAGGCCGCGGAGCGTGTCGAGGAGGTCGGGCATGGCAGTGGGGCCGGGACACGTCCAAGAAACGCACGCCCGGACGGTCACGCCGGCCCGGGCGGCGACCACACGCCCTGGGCGCGGTCCATCGCGAGCACGACGAGCGTGTGGGGCAGCGTGAGAGCGGCGATCAGGATCAGGTAGAGCCCGAGGTAGCCCTGCCACTCGTCCGGCGGGACGGGCACGGCGGCGTACAGGGCCGCCCCGAAGGCGAGCGCGCCGAGCGTGAGCGGTGCTGCGGCGAGCGCGAAGCGGCCCCACGCCGGCGCGCTGCGTCCGGCGCCGAGCGCGTCGGCGGCAGGTGCGTCGGCGGCGAGCAGGCGCGCGATGTGGCGCGGCGCGTGCCAGAGGCTGAAGTAGAGCCCGACGGCAAGCACGGGCGGCACGAACCAGAAGAACAGCCCGAGCAGGGCCACGTCGGCCGCGTCGCGGAGGGCGTCGGCGCGGGCGCCGGGCACGCGCTGCCCGTGCGCGAGCAGCGCGGCGGCAGTCAGGCCGAGCGCCGCCCCGGCGGTCCTGCGGAAGCCGGGCGAGAACGCCCACGCGAGCGCGTCGGCGGCACCGGGTGCGATGCGGTCCACGACGGCCTCGGCGACGGCCCGGTAGGCCTCGGGATGGGCGAGCAGCGGCACGAGCATCGGGAGCGCGCCGCGCACGAAGGCCGTTCCGAGGCGTGCCGCGCGTGTGTTCAGGTGCCGTGCGCCCTCGAGGCCCACGAGCGCGTGCACGTCGCCCTGGCCCCAGTGGAGCCACGTGAGCGCGATGAAGCTGGCAAAGGCCGTCGCAGGCGCGGTGAACCAGAGCGCGGCGTAGGCGCCCCCCACGGCCAGGTACGCCGCCAGCACGGCCAGGAGCGGGAGCGGGCCTGCGCGCGCGCGCGCGAGGCGCAGCATCGCCAGGTGGTCCACGGCGCCGTGCGGCAGGCCGAACAGGAGCACGCTTGCCGCAAATGGCGCGTAAAGCACCCACGGCGGTAGGGCGTCGGCACCGGGTGCCCCGACGAGCTCCGCCGCAAGCACGGTCGCGAGGACGGCCGCGAGGACGGCCGCGAGGGCCAGGCGTGAGGGCCAGAGAACGGTCCGGCGGATCGTGCGCGTCACCGGCGCCGGCGGAGCCACGGGGCAGCGCCGGTGCGGCGGCCCGGCTGTCGTGCGCGGCCCGGCCGTCATGTCCGGGCCGTCCGGGCCAGGCCCAGCAGAAAGCCCTGCACGACGAACGCGGACGTGACGAAGAAGAACAGCCCCTCCTCGAACGGCAGCCCGCCCACGTGCCAGCCCGTGAGCAGCGCATCGTCGAAGTGCCAGATGCCGCTGGCGATGGCGAAGCGGTCGGCGAGGCAGAGGTAGAGTGCGGGCACGCCCACGCCGAGCAGCCACGGCCGCGCGAGACGGAGCAGCGCCGGCCCGCCGTAGCCCCACTGAAGCGCGAGCACCGGGCCGGCCCAGGCGAGCATCAGACCGAGGTAGGTCCCCTCGGGCACGCGCAGCAGCCACAGCCCTAGCAGAGCCACGCCGATTCCGAGCGCAGCCCCTGCCGCCCGGGCCGCGCGCGATCCGCGGTCCACCGGCGGCACGGGCCGGTCGCGCAGCAGCCACACGGTCCAGAGCAGGACGAGCAGCGGCTGGAGCACGAAGAACGCCACCTCCTCGGCCGGGATCACGCCGATCGTTGCGAGCACACGCCCTGGCGGATAGCCCCACACGCCGCGCGCGATCAGGAGCGAGTCCCAGGGGAACGTATAGACGATGGCCACGACGCCGAGCAGGGCCATCAGCGCGAGCCGGCGCCGCGTCAGGTAGGCCCGGGTGAGCCAGCCGAGCACGAGCAGCGGCGGCAGAAGGAAAACGAGGTGGAACTGGAGGTAGGTCACGCGGGAGCAATCGGAGCCGTGCACGGTCGTCACAGCGTGGGATGGACGCCCGCTCGCCGGCCGGGTTCTGCGTCTCGGTGGGCGCTCGGGGGGCGTTGGGCGCGCTCAGGGGCCGAGCGCGCCCGCGAGCAGCATGGCCGCGCCGGCTGTGAGCGGCACGCGGAGGTTGTCGTTGAGCGGCAGGCGCACGGCCTCGGTGACGGTGGCCGCGAGCGCACCGGCCACGAGCGCGAACGGCGTCAGGCCGGTGCCGGGCGTGGCTTCCGGCCACCACAGCAGCGGCGCGGCCGAGACAAGCGCCGCCGCGAAGAACGCCGCGCTCCCCTCGGCCGACTTGGGCGAGCCCGGGTAGCGCGTACGCCCGTAGCGCCGTCCGACGAGCGCCGCCGCGGCGTCGCCGATCATCTGCATCAGCAGCGCCGCCGCCGCGACGGAGGCGGGGAAGAACAGCACGCACAGCGCGGCGGCCGTCGTCATCATCGTCGCGCCGTTCCACGCCACCGGCCCGGGCGGGGGCAGCTCCTCCGGTCGCATGATCGGCGCGAAGACGCGGTGGATGAGCCGCCGCGGCCAGCCCTCGCGCGCACGCAGCCAGTCGCCGAGCAGGGCGACGGCGGCCATCGGCCCCAGCACGGCGAGGGCGACCGTCCGGCCGAGCAAGAGGATGCCGAGCGGGATGACGACGGCCATCAGGTGGAGCGCCTTGCGCTGCACTTCGGCCGAGTAGGGGAGAACGGGCGGACGGTCGCTCACGGGTCAGGAGGCAGAGGCTGCACGTTACCGCCATGCGGCAGGAACTGCGCCGCGCGGCGGCCGTCCGCGCCCCGGGTCTGCCTCCGTGCCCGTAGCTTGCCTGCAGCGCCCGTAGCTTGTCGCTTCACCCTCCATTTCCGAATATGATGCGTGCTTGTCTGCTTGCCGCCGTGCTCGTCGCCGCCGGCTGTGCGTCGGAGTCCGAGACCGATGTCACCGTTGCCCCGCAGCCTGCGCTCGGGCAGGCGCCCGCTCCCAGCGTCGACGGCGAGACTGAGGGCGAGGCGTTCGCGACGTTCTTCGAGCGCTTCCAGAACGACATGGCCTTCCAGCGTGAGCGCGTCGCGGATGACTACATGCTGCGCTACCTGGACCCCGACGCTGGGGAGATGGTGGCTACGGATGAGCCGTACGAGCCATCTACGCTAGGCTGGAGCGGTGGCGAGTCCGTGCGCGAGACGTTTAACGGGCACAGCACGCCCTCCGCCGTGCCGGCCGCAGACGGCGCCGTCGAGTACCAGATCTCGGGTACCGACAACGGCGTCAACGTGAGCTACCTCTTCGCGCGGCGGGACGGCCTCTGGTACCTCGTCGGTATCGACGACGCGTCTATGTAAGACGCCGAGACGGCCGTCTCGCGCGCAGTGCCGCCGTCCCGTGCGGCCCGGGCGGCTCAGGCAGGCGTCCGGGCCGGCGCGCACGCCTCCAGGGCGGCCCGGAAGGCGGCGGTCGCGGCCTGCGGGTCCGGGGCGGTCGTGACGGCCGTCATGACCGCCACGCCGTAGGCCCCTGCGCCGAGCACCTCGGGCACGCGCTCGGCCGTGATGCCAGCGATGGCGATCACCGGGATCGTGACGGCGCGGCAGGCCGCCTCGAGCCCGCGCAGGCCCTTGACCGACTCCGGGTTAGCCTTCGAGCCGGTCGGGTAGACCGGCCCGAAGCCGACGTAGGTCGCGCCGTCGCCCTCGGCTCGGCGCGCCTCGTCGGCCGAAGAGGCGGTTGCGCCCAGGATATACGCGCCTCCGAGCGCGTCGAGGATGCGCCGCGCGTCGCGCACCGGCAGGTCCAGCTGCCCGAGGTGGACGCCGTCGGCGCCGGCGGCGAGGGCCAGGTCCAGCCGGTCGTCCACAACCAGCGGCACGCCGGCCGCGCGGCATGCAGCCGCGGTGGCACGCAGCTCGGGCATCCAGTCGCGGGGCGTGCCCGCTTTCTGGCGAAACTGGATCGTATCGGCCCCGCCCGCCGCCGCGAGCCGGGCGAGCGCCGCGTGCGAGTGCCGCTGCTGGAAGTGGAAATCCGTCAGGACGTGCAGCCTGCCTAGGCCGCAGGTTGTGCCGGGCATGGGAAGTGGAAGAATCTTGCGCGCGGAGTGGAGCGAGAGGATGGTCAGGCGGCGCAAAGTATGTATCCTGCCCCTGCAGCCGGCGCCAGGTAGGCCCGGTCCAGTCTTGCCTTTCCCCTCCCATGCAGGAAACCGTTCGCGCGCTGGTCGTCGACGACGAGCCAGACGTGCAGTATCTCTTTCAGCAGAAGTTCCGGAAGGAGATGCGGCGGGGTGTCGTGGCGTTCCACTTCGCGCAATCTGGTGAGGAGGCGCTGAGGCTGCTCCGCTCGGGCGCCGCAGCGGACCTCATGCTCGTGCTCTCGGACATCAACATGCCGGGCATGAACGGCCTCGACCTGCTCCGTGCGGTCAAGCAGGAGTTTCCTGAGCTGCGCGTGCACATGATCACGGCGTACGACGACGGGCAGCTGCGCGAGGTGGCGCTCAAGCGCGGCGCCGAGGGCTACGTCGTTAAGCCGATCGACTTCGAGACGCTCAAGGCCTCCGTCTTTGGCCTCGAGCCTGCGTGACGAGCGCGCGGGCGGCGGTTAGCTTGCAGCTTCTCGCTCGCAGCCTCGCCTGCCCTGCTGCCCATGGAACTTGGACTCGTCGGCCTCGGCCGAATGGGCCTCGGCATCGCCGAGCGCCTCGCGCGCGCCGGCCACCGCGTCGTTGCCACCGACCGCGACCCCGCCGCCTGCGAAGCGGCGCGCGCGGCCGGCATCGAAACCGTGGCCGACGCGCCGGCCGTCGCGCGCGCGCTCGCGCCGCCCCGCGCCGTCTGGCTCATGCTCCCTGCCGGCGACGTGACGCAGCGCGTCGTGGACGAGGTCCTTCCGGCGCTCGCGCCCGGCGACACGCTCGTGGACGGCGCCAACAGCCGCTACACGGACGCACTCGCCCGGGCAGAGGCCGCCCGCCCCCACGGCATTGCGTTCGTCGATGCCGGCGTCTCGGGCGGCATCTGGGGGCTCGAGAACGGCTACTGCCTCATGATCGGCGGGCCGGACGAGGCCGTCGACCGCCTGACGCCCATCTGGCAGGCGCTCGCGCCCGCTCCCGATCGCGGCTGGGCGCACCTCGGCCCGACCGGCGCCGGCCACTTCGCCAAGATGGTTCACAACGGCATCGAGTACGGCCTGATGCAGGCCTACGCCGAGGGCTTCGCGCTGCTCGCGGCCAAGGAGGACCTCGGCGGGCAGGCGCACCGCTACGACCTCGCGCGCCTGGCCGAGACGTGGCGCCACGGCTCGGTCGTACGCTCGTGGCTGCTCGAGCTCGCCGCGGACGCGCTTGCCGAGCGCCCGCGCCTCGAGGGCCTCGCGCCCTACGTGCCAGACTCGGGCCACGGCCGCTGGACGGTCGAGGAGGCCATTGCGCTCGCCGTGCCCGTGCCCGTGATCGCGAGCAGCCTCTTCGCCCGCTTCGAGTCGCGCACCGAGGCGTCGTTTGCGCACAAGCTGCTCTCGGCGCTGCGCGGCGGCTTCGGCGGGCACCCCGTCCGGGGCTTGCCAGGGGCGGAAGGGCTCGCCCCCGACGGCACGATTCAGGTCGTGCCGGAAGACCGGGCCGACGCCGGCGCGGACACGGCCGCGCGCGCTGCGCCGCCAGACGGCCTCGTGTGATGGAAGGAGACGTGTGATGGAAGGGGACGCCGCATCCGGCACGCGCTCGCCGTGGCAGCAGCCGCTGCCGCCCGCCGGGGCGGACGTCGCCGTCGTGGGCGGGGGCGTGATCGGCGCGGCGACGGCCTACGCGCTCGCGCGGCTCGAGCCGGCCGCGCGCGTCGTGCTCGTCGAGGCCGGGCATCTCGCCCGGGGCGCCAGCGGCCGCAACGCGGGCTTTCTGCTGCTCGGCACGCACGCCGACTATGCCTCGGCCGTAGACGCCTACGGGCGCGAGGCCGCCCGCCGCGTCTGGCGCTTCACGCAGGAGAACCTCGCCCTCGTACAGGCCCTGGCCGAGCGCGTCGGACCGGAGGCACTCGGTCTGGAGCGGCGTGGCAGCGTGCTCGCAGCCGGCTCCGACGACGAGGCGGCGCGCCTCCGCCGCGCGCACGCGCTCCTGACCGAGGACGGGGTGGCTGCCGCGTGGTGGGATGCGCCGGAGGCCGGCGAGAAAACCGGCCTGGAAGCATACGCCGGCGCCCTCTTCGTGCCGGAGGGCGGCGCGCTCGATCCGGTGCGCCTCGTACGCGCGCTCGCGTGGCAGAGCACCGCCCTCGTGCTCGAGGGGGCAGCCGCGGCAGACCTGCGGCCGGCCTCCGGCGGGGGAACCGAGATCGTGCTCGAGGGCGGACACCGCCTGCGCGCGCAGCGTCTCGTGCTCGCCCTCAACGCGTACCTGCCCCGCCTCGTGCCCTCCCTCGCGGGTGTCGTGCGCCCCGTGCGCGCGCAGATGCTCGCCACCGAAGCCTTGCCGAAGGTCCACCTCCGCGCGCCGGTTTATTCGCACGAAGGCTACTTCTACCTCCGCCAGCGCGCCGACGGCCGCCTGCTGCTCGGCGGCGCGCGCCACCTGCACGCGGACGAAGAAGTCGGCTACGACGACGCCACGACGCCGGCTCTGCAGGCGGACCTCGAGGCGTACCTCGCGCGCCACGTGCCGGCAGCCGCCGGCGTCCCTGTGGCCCGCCGCTGGAGCGGCGTGATGGGCTTCTCGCCCGACGGCCTACCCGTGCTCGGCGAGGTGCCAGGCCTGCCCGAGGCCGTCTTCGCAGCCGGCTTCACCGGGCACGGCATGGGCTACGGCGTCCGCTTCGGGTTCCTTGTCGCGCGGCGCGTGCTCGGCCACAGCGACGACGCCTCTGACCTGTTCGACGCCGCCCGGCTCGAGGCCCGCGTACGTTCCTGAGGCCACAGGATTCCGGGGCGCATGTCTCTGGGCTCAAGAGGTGCGCCCGGGCAGAACGATCAGGGCGCCACGGGCGCACCTGCCCGAGCCAGAGCGCTGAAACTGCCCGCGTTCGTCACATTCTGGAAGCCGCGCTCGCGGAGCATCGCCGCCGCGCGCTCGCTCCGCTGCCCCGTCCCGCAGTAGACGTAGACGGGGCGCTCGGGGTCGAGCGACGGGATGAGCTGCTCGAACGAACCGTCGAGGAGGTTGGCGTGGCGCGCGCCCACGAGGTGCCCGGCGTTGAACTCGGCGCTCGTGCGCACGTCTACCACCTGCGCTTCAGGAGCGGCGAGGCGCTCGGCGAGCGTCTCGGGCGGCGCGTCGGCGCGGGTGCAGGCGGCGAGGAGGAGCAGGAGGGCGAGCAGGGCGAAGCGCATGGGGCCGGGGTCGTCAGGATGAATGCCAGGTGGAGCGAGCGAGGGCGAGCATACGGCCGTCGCGCTCGCGAAGGAGGGCGTGAGTGTAGGCCAGATCCCCCGCCGGCGCGGCCGGCAGGCGCGCGGCGCGCGAGAGGACCGTATCGCCGGAGACCGCCTCGGCCCGGAACGACACGTCCAGGCTTGCGAGGGTGTGCGCGGCCTGCACGGCGTCCGGCACGGCCTCGAGCGCCCACTCGGCGAAGCGGACGTTGTTGGCGTGCGCGTTGCGGTCGAGGTCGGAGCGGCGGACGTGAAAGCGGCGCTCGCGCGCATCGGCGTCGTCTGAGGGGGGCTCGGGCTCAGCGGACAGCACGAGCGCGCGCGGCGCGCCTGTGGGTGGTCCGAACGCCCCCACGCCTTCGGGCAGGCGTACCGGCCGGCGCCGCGCCGCGTCGATCACGAACCACGCCGATGTGCCGAAGGCGAGCACGTCGCCCGGCGCGTCGCGGCCGTCCGGGGCGCCGGCGGCTGCGCGGACGACGAAGTCGCGGTGGGCGAGCAGGCCTTCGTAGTGGCTCGGCCACGTCTCGACGCGCACGTGCTCGCGCCACGCCGGGCGCCGCACGAGCCGCAGCCCGAGGCGGCGCAACACCCACACGCCGACGCCGCCGGAGGGCAGCGCAAACGTCTCGACGCCCGCCGCGCGTGCATGCTCGCCGGCGGCCTCCTGGAAGTAGTCGCAGAGCGTGAGCACGGTCGCGCGCTCGTCAGGTCCGATCTCGTAGGCGCGTACCCGGAACGGCTCGCGCCAGAGCCATGGGTCGTCGGGCGCGGGAAGGGCGGGCGCGGGGGCGGCGAAGGGCAGGGTCACTCGGCGCGCTGCTGGAGGCGCTGGAAGTAGCGCTTGATGAGCTCCTGGTAGTCGGAGGCGTAGCCGCTCTCGAGCGCGCGGATGAGGTCGCGGCGGAGCCGGTCGGCGGGGCCTTCGCGCGGCGCGAGGCGGTCCGGTCGTGTGGGATCGGGCCGGGCGCGTCCGGCCTCGCCTTCGCGGCGCTCTTCCTGCCCCTGCTCGTTGACCGAGCGCTGCGTCTCGAGAAGCTGCTGGAGGATCTGCTGCTGACGCGGGAGCGTGCGCGTGTCGAGCCGGCCGCGCCGCAGCTGTCGGGCCGACTCCTCCATCTGCCGCTCGATCTGCTGGAGCGCGCTGCGCGTCTGCGGGTCGAGGCCGCGGCCGGGCTGCTGCCCGTCTTGCCGGAGCGCCTCGCGGAGCTGGCGGCGGATGGCCTCCTGCTGCTCGGCGGCCTGCCGCAGACGCTCCTCCTGCGAGCGCGAAAGTCGCTCGCCGGCGATGTCGTTGAGCATCTGCTGGATCTGCTCGTTGAGCCGCTGCTGCTGCTCGCCGGTCTGCTGCAGCTGCTGCGGGAGCCCGCCGGCGCCCTGCCCGCCGCCCTGCTCGTCGAGGTTTTCGAGCACCTCGGCGAGGAGCAGGCCGAGCTCGTTCAGGTGCGCCATCGCCATGCGCTGGTGCGCCGCGGCAGGGCCTGCGCGCAGCTCGGCGAGCTCGGAGACCGCCAGGTCCATCTCGCGCAGTCCGTTGCCGGTGCGCTCCTCGACGGCCCGGCCGAGTTGCGGCACGGTGCGCGCGAGCGTGCGGAGCGAGTCTGTGACGGTGCGCAGGCCGGTGCGGAGCTCGGCCTGCCGCTGCGCGTGCGGGCGCAGCGCCGCCGAGCGCGACGGCGTCGCCGCGGTCCGCCCGGCAAGCGCTTCCTGCTCGCGCGAGAGCGTGAGCACGTCCTCGAGCGCGCGCCGGACCCCCGCGGCGTCGATGCGGCGCTGCTGGCCCTGCATGGTCTGGCTCATCCGCTGCATCTGCTGCTGGAGCCGGCGGAGCCGGCGCGCCAGGTCTTCCTGGCCCTGCTGCGCGTCGCGGAGCTGGTTTTGCTGAAGCTGCTGCGCGTTTTGCTGCATCTGCTGCGGGAGCCCGCCGTCTTGCTGCATCTGCTGCTGCGCGTCCTGCATGGGCTGCCGGGGGGCGTTGCGCAGGTCCTGCATCTGCTGCCCGATCTGCTCCATGAGGCGCTCGAGCGCGCGTGCGTCCTCGGCGGCGCGGCGCTGCTCTTCGGCGAGGCGCTCGCGCTCGGCGGAGGGGCTCTGCGGGGAGGGGGCGTCACGCGGCTCGTCCGGGCGCCTGTCCTGCTGGGACGAGGGGGCGCGCCCCTGGCGGAGACGCTCGGTCTCTCGCGCGAGCCGCTCCTCGGTGCGCGCCAGGTCTTCGGCGCGGCGGGCGGCCTCGTCGAGGCGGGCGGCGACCTCGAGGCGGCGCATCATCTCGAGCGCGCGCTCGAGGCGCTGGCGGAACTGCTCCTCGGAGAACGCCGCGCGGTCCGACTGTTCGAGCATCTGGCGGAGGTCCATCTGCTCCATGGCCTCCTGGAGGCGGCGGAGGGCCTCGCGGAGCTCGGGGCTGTCGAGCTCCTGCATCACCTGGCGCATCTGCTCGAGGGCGCGGAGCGTCTCCTCGCTCATCAGGCGGCCCTCGCGCGCGTCGTCGAGCAGGCGCTCGAGCTGCTGCTGGAGCTGCGCGGCCTGCCGCTCGAGGGCCTGCTGCTGCCGCCGGAGCGCGTCCACCTGCCGGCGGGACTCGGCGTCGGGCGAGGGGTTGCGGCGAATCTCGTCGCGGAGCTGGCGCACGCGGTCACCGGAGCGCTCGGCCTCGCGGCGGAGTGCGTCGAGGGCCTCTCGCGTGGAATCGCGTCGGGCGCGCGCCTCGTCGAAGCGCTCGGTGAGGGCCGGGTAGCGGAGCGTGAAGACGGGCGTGCGTGCGGCCTTGAAGCCGCGCACGGCGTCGTTGTCGCGCACCTCGCCGTAGAACTCGACCACGTCGCCCGGCTGCGCGCCCGGGAACGTCCACGTCGCCGCGACCTCCTGGTCGAGGGGGCGCGGGCGGACCGGCAGGGCGAGGCGGCGGAAGGGCGTCGCGGCGCGCGTGCGGCTCTCGGCCAGGCGCCACACGACGGCTCCGGATGAGAACCCGAAGTCGTCGGTGAGGTGGAAGCGGAGCGTGCGCGGGGCAGGGGAGAGGGCCTCTTCGGCGCCCTCGAGGAGCGCGATCTGCGGCGGCCCGTCGGAGAGCACGCCGAGGCTATAGGTGGCCGCGTCGGCGTTGGGCACGCCGGCGGCCGTCTCGAGCGCGACGCGGTACGTGCCCGGCCCGCGCAGCGCGAACGTAGCCGTGCCGCCATCGGCGCCGAGGCGGAGCGGAACGCGCTCGGCGCGGCCGTCGCCCCACCGGACGTCCAGCCAGGCGCGCGTGGTGGGCTCGCCGGCCAGCCCGACCGCCACGCGCACGGCCGAGCCGGCCAGGCCCGTCACGTCGCCCACGCCGGGCGGGAGGCGCCGCGCGGGCTGCCCGCTGTAGGCGGGCGGCTGCACGGTCACCTGCAGCCCGCGCACGAGCGGTCGCGCGACAACGTCGGCGGTGTACCACGGCGAGACGACGGCGCCGGCGACGAGGCGGTAGCGGGTGGGCGCCTCGAGCGCGGCGAGCGTGTGCGTCCACGCCCCCTCGGGCCCGAGGCGCAGCCGGGCCGTCTCGGTGGCGCGCTCGCCGACGCGGCCGAACTCGAGCGTGGCCGTCTCGGGCCAGCCGCGCCCGCGCGGGAAGGCCCGCACCGGCAGGTCGGCGCCGCGCACGAGCGCCGTGTCGCCGGGCGCGACGGCGAGCGCGAACGGCGCCGGCGGCGCGAACGCGGTGCCGGGCGCGAGCAGGCGCGCCATCGCGCCTGTGAACGTGCCCGGCGCGAGGGCGAAGAAGAGCGTGAGCAGGAGGGCCGGCGCGAGGGCCGGCAGCAACGCGCGGCGCGCCCGCCCGAAGGCCGGCACGCGGTCGAAGGGCACGCCCTCGAGGTCTGCGCCGAGCGCCTGCACGGCCGCGTCGCGGAGCGCGTCTGGCGTTTCGGCCGCGCGGCCGTCGGCCAGGTCGAGAAGCGTCGTGAGGCGGTCGGCGAGGCCGGGACGAGCTGCCTCACCCGCACGGGCGACCGCGCGCTCGTCCAGGCCGGGCAGGACCCCCAGGCTGCGCAGCAGCGGGCGCCCGAGGCCGCGCGCCACGAGCGCGAGCGCGCCGAAGCCGAGCGCCCAGGCGAGCGTCTGCCGGAGGCCGGGCCCGAGCCAGAGGGCCGCCTCGGCCAGCGTCGCGGCCAGCAGCGCCATGCCGAGCACGCCAAGCGCGACGAGCAGTCCGTGCGCCATCTCGGCGAGCGCCAGGCGCCGGCGCAGCACCGCCAGGCGGCGGCGCAGCAGCACGACGAGCGCAAGCGAGCGATCGCTCATGGGGGCGAGGCAGGAAAAGCGCGCGGCAGAGGCACGACGCGCCACGGAGAGCGCCGGAAACGGTTGCCTCGGAAGATAGGGACGTGTATCGTGAAGCGTCGGCGGACGGCCCGGGCCGCGTGCGGCCGCGGCACTGCGTTCGTGCCGCCCGCAGCGTGCACGCATCCTGACGCGCGCCGGTGCGTTCGCGCCCCGCGGTGTCTGCGCCGGCCCCGTCTCGCGCCGTCTTCGCCCGCAACCGTCGCCCATGATCGCCCCGTCTGATTCGTCTGCGTCTGCCGCGCCCGCCCCGGCGTCCCCCCTCTGTGTCGTGCATCTCGCGGCCGAGTGCGCGCCGCTCGCCAAGGTGGGTGGACTGGGCGACGTCCTCGGCGCGCTGCCGGGGGCGCTGGCCGCCGAGGGCCTTCGTCCGGCCGTCGTGATGCCGCTCTACGGGGGCGAGGGGGGCACGGTCGCGGCGCGTGCCGGCGCGCTCGAGGAGGTCTTCGCCGGCGAGATGCCCGCGCTCGGGCGCCGCCTCGCGTACCGCGTCCTGCGCGGGCGCCTCGGGGCGGCCGTGCTCTACCTCCTCGACGAGCCCGTCCACTTCGGGCGCGAGGGCGTCTACTTCGACGCGGAGACCAACACGCCGTTCGAGAACGACGAAACGCGTTTCTTGGCCTTTCAGATGCTCGCGCTCGACTGGCTCGCGCGCGGCGAGGCCGCCGGCGCGCCGCGCCCGGACGTGCTGCACGCGCACGACCACCACACGGGCCTCGTGCCCGTGCTGACGCGCCACCACGCCGAGTTCGCGGCGCTGGCGCACGTGCCGGTCGTCTTCACGGTCCACAGCGCCGATCATCAGGGCGTCTACCGCCACGCCGTCTGGGAGCGCCTGGGCCTCTGGCTGCCGGACCCGGCCACGGTCCTGGTCGAGGAGGAGCTCAACATGATGAAGGCCGCGCTCTACCACGCCGACGCCGTCACGACGGTCAGCCCGAGCTACGCCGAGCAGCTCCGCACCGACGACGCCGTCGCGCACGGCCTGGCCGAAGACTTCCGGGCCGCCGCGCCGCGCACGCTCGGCATCCTCAACGGCGTCGACCCCTCGGTCTGGAACCCGGCCACAGACCCGCACCTGGCCGCGCCGTTCTCGGCCGACGACCTCGCCGGCAAGGCCGTCTGCAAGCGCGCGCTCTGCGAGACGCTCGGGCTGGACCCGGCCCGCCCGCTGCTCGCCTTCGTGGGGCGCCTCATGCCCGAGAAGGGCGTCGAGATCCTCTTCGAGGCCGCCGAGCACCTCGTGCGGCGCACCGAGGCGTCGCTGGCCCTGCTCGGCACGGGCTACCCCGAGCACGAGGCGCGTCTGCGCGGGCTGGCCGCGCTGCTGCGCGCCGACGGCTACGCCGGGCGCCTCGCGGCGCGCATCGCCTTCGACGAGGCACTCGCGCACCGGTTCTACGCCGGCGCCGACGTCTTCCTGATGCCCTCGCGCCACGAGCCGTGCGGGCTCGGGCAACTCTACGCCATGGCCTACGGCACGCCGCCGGTCGTGCACGCCACCGGCGGCCTGCGCGACACGGTCCGGCCGTGGGACGGCACGCACGGGACCGGCTTCGCCTTCGACACATTCACCGCCGAGGCGTTCGCCCGGGCCGCCAAGCAGGCGCTCGAGGTTTTCGCCGACGCCGAGGCGTGGCGCCGCATCCAGCGCGCCGGCATGACCGCCGACTGGTCGTGGGCACCCGCCGCGCGCGCCTACGCCGCGCTCTACCGCGACGTGTGCGAGCGCGCACCCGCCCTCCGCCGCTGAACGCCCTCCGCCGCTGAACGCCCTCCGCCGCTGAACGCCTCCGGCCTGCCGGGCGCCCCAACCCTCCATCACCCGCCTACCCGCTGCCCACCGAACCCCATGCGCGACACGATTGCCGTCATCCTCGGGGGTGGCGCCGGCACCCGGCTCTTCCCGCTCACGCACCACCGCTCCAAGCCGGCCGTCCCGCTCGCCGGCAAGTACCGCCTGATCGACATCCCCATCTCGAACTGCGTCAACAGCGAGCTGATGCGCATGTTCGTCGTGACGCAGTTCAACTCGGCCAGCCTCAACCGGCACGTCGCGCGGGCCTACCGCTTCGACCGCTTCGGGGGCGGCTTCGTGACGATCCTGGCCGCGGAGCAGACCCCGACCTCGAACGAGTGGTTTCAGGGCACCGCCGACGCCGTCCGGCAGTGCCTCCAGCACATCGACGCCTACCCGCACCGCCGCGTGCTCATCCTCTCGGGCGACCAGCTCTACCGGATGGACTTCCGCACGTTCGACGCGCACCACCGCGCCATGAACGCGGATCTGACCGTGGCCACGATCCCCGTCACGGCCGACGAGGCGCCGGCGTTCGGCATCCTCCAGACCGACGCCGACGGGATCATCACGGCGTTCCACGAGAAGCCGCCGCGCGACCAGCTCGACGGCCTCGAGAGCCCCGTCTCGGCCGAGCTGCACGCCCAGGGCCGCATCTACCTCGCCTCGATGGGCATCTACCACTTCGAGCGCGACGTGCTGCGCCACGTGCTCACGATCGACCCGGCACACGTGGACTTCGGCAAGCAGGTCATTCCGGCGGCCATCCGCACGCACCGCGTCGTGAGCTACCCCTTCGCCGACTACTGGTCCGACATCGGCACGATCCGCTCGTTCTACGAGGCCAACCTCGCGCTCGCCTCCAAAAACCCCGAGTTCGACCTCTACGACGAGGAGGCGCCCATCCACACCAACGCGCGCACGCTTCCGCCGGCCAAGATCCAGGAGGCGTTCGTGCGCGACTCGATGATCGGCGAGGCCAGCGTCGTCATTGGCGCGACGATCGAGGACTCGGTCGTGGGCATCCGCTCGTTCGTGGGCGCGGGGGCGACGCTGCGCCGCACGGTCATGCTCGGCGCGGACTACTTCCCCTGGCACGACGCCACGCGCCGCCACGGAGTCGATCCCCCGGAGCACCCGGGCGTGGGCGAGCGCTCGCTCATCGAGAACGCGATCATCGACAAGAACGTGCAGATCGGGCCCGACTGCCGCATCACCAACGCCGAGGGCCGCACGCACGCGGACGGGGACAACTACTTCATCCGCGACGGCATCGTCGTGCTACCCAAGAACGCCGTGATCGCACCCGGAACGGTGATCTGACGACGGCCAGCAGTGCAGGGCCCCGGCTGGAGCGCGCCCGCCCCGCGTGACGGCGCCCGGCCGCGGCGGTAGGTTCGCCGCGGCGGTAGGTTCGCCGCGGCGGTAGGTTCGCCG
>JBKBRC010000018.1:0-7424 GCA_046292345.1 Rubricoccaceae bacterium | reverse complement strand
GCCGCGGCGGTAGGTTCGCCGCGGCGGTAGGTTCGCCGCGGCGGTAGGTTCGCCGTGCCGAGCCCTCTCCTCCCATGCGCGCCACCGTCCGCCTCGTCAACGCCGTCTTCTACGCCCACCACGGCGTGCTACAGGAAGAGCACCGCGTCGGCGGGCGCTTCGAGGTGGACGTGGCCATGGAGCTCGACGTGGCCGAGGCTGCCGCCTCGGACGACCTGGCGCATACCGTGGACTACGAGCGCGTCTACCAGATCGCGCGCGAGGTCGTCACCGGCCGGCCAGGCTTTCTGATCGAGCGCCTCGCGGTACGCATCGCGGAGGCGGTGCTCGGTGATGCGCCGCGCGTGCAGCGCGTGGCCGTGACGGTGCGCAAGCCCAACCCGCCCGTCGGCGGCCCCTGCGACCGGGCCGAGGTGACCGTCGCCGCCGAGCGCGCCGCGCGGCCGTGAGGGCGCCGCGCGAAGCGGGGACGCTGCCCGTGAAAGACACCCTTGTGCGTGAAAGACACCCTTGTGCGTGAAAGACACCCTTGTGCGTGAAAGACACCCTCGTGGCAGACACCCTCGTGGCAGACACCTTCGTGGCAGACACCTTCGTGGCAGACGCCTTCGTGGGGCTCGGAAGCAACGCCGGCGACCGCGCGGCGCACCTGCGCGCGGCCGTGCGCGCGCTCGCGAGGCTGCCCGGCACGCGCCTCGTGGCCGTCTCGCCCGTCTACGAGACCGAGGCGCACGTGCTGCCGGGGCAGCCGCCGCAGCCGGACCACCTCAACGCCGCCGCGCAGCTCGCGACGACGCTCGCGCCGGAGGCGCTGCTCGCGCACCTGCACGCCATCGAGGCCGCGCGCGGACGGCGCCGGAACACCGACGTCTGGCAGCCCCGCCCGCTCGACCTCGACCTGCTGCTCTACGCCGACCTGCTGCTCCGCGCCGGCCACGCGCCCGGTGCGCCCGGTGGGCTCGTCGTGCCGCACCCCCGCCTCGCCGCGCGCCGCTTCGTGCTCGCGCCCCTGGCCGACCTGGCGCCCGGTCGCCGCGTGCCCGGCCTCGGGCGCACCGTGCGCGATCTCCTCCGCTCCACCTCAGACCGCGCGCGCGTGGCGCCGTTCCGGCTCGATCTTTCCAGCGCCCTCCGCTGACGCCCGCGTCTCGATCCGATGTCCGTTCCCGAACCTCACCTTCCCGACCGCCTCCGCTACATCGCCGTCGAGGGCGTGATCGGTGCCGGCAAGTCCACGCTGGCACGGATGCTCGCCGAGCGCACCGGCGCGCGGCTCGTGCTCGAGGAGTTCGAAGAGAACCCGTTCTTGGCCGCGTTCTACGCCGACCCGGCGCGGTGGGCCTTCCAGACGCAGCTCGCGTTTCTCGCCAGCCGTTTCCGGCAGCAGAAGGCCCTCGCCACGCGCGACCTGTTCCAGCAGCAGACCGTCGCCGACTACACGTTCGACAAGGATCGCATCTTCGCCCACGTCACCCTCTCGGGCGACGAGCTCCAGCTCTACGAGAACCTCTACGGCCTCATGGAGACGAGCGCGCCCGTACCCGACCTGGTGGTCTACCTGCGCTCGTCCGTAGACCGGCTCCTGTACAACATCGCGCTGCGCGGGCGCAGCTACGAGGCGCAGATGGACCGCGCCTACATCGCCGAGCTCTCGGACGCCTACGACCGCTACTTCTTCCACTACGCGCGTAGCCCGCTGCTGATCATCAACGCGACGCAGATCGACTTCGTTCGCGAGCCGGCGCACTTCCACGAGCTGCTGCGGCAGGTTGCGCGGGCCACGAGTGGCACGACGCACTTCAACCCGCCCGCGCAGACCGCGCTGGCTTTCTGACGCCGCCGCCACCCGGTACCGCGGGCGGGGCTCACGGCGGATCGAAGGCGACGGTGATGCGTGTGCGAGCGCGGACGCGCTCGCCGCCGTCCTGGGCCGGGCGGAACTGAAAGCGGCGTGCGGTCTCGAGCGCGAGCGCGTCCATGCCGTGCGGGAGCACGTCGACGCGCGTCTCGCGGCCTCGCCGGTCGAGCACGACGCGCTCGGCGACGACGGCCTCGAGCACGGCGCCGGTCTCGCCCACGAGCACGTCCACGAGCGCGCGCGCGCGGAGGCCGTCCGCCTGCGGCGGATAGGCGGGCACGGGTTGCCGGATGGCGCGCGGGCCCTGCTCGGGCCGCTCGACCGTCCGCGGCGGCGGAGGCGGGGCAGGGCGCGCCGGGCCGGGCGGCGGGGGCGGCGCTGCCGGGGCGGCAGGCGCCGGGATGGCGGGGGACGCCGTGAGCGGGGCCGACGCGGGCGTCTCCGGAGGGGGCAGCGGCACGACGGCCTCCTCGGCGAGGCGCTGCGCGAGAACCCGGTCGTCCGGCACCTCCTCGGGCGGCCCGTCGGGCGGGGGGGCGGCCGGGGGCGGGGGGGGCTCGGCCGGCGGCTGCCGCGTAGGTGGGAGCAGCTCGACGGGAAGGACCTCGACCGGGCGGACGCTGGCGCGGGGCGCGGAAGGCTCGGGCAGAGCCGGCCGCAGGGGCCAGAGCCGGACGGTGCCCGTGACCACGAGCAGGCTCGCGGCGAGCGCCGCGAGCGCCCGCGTCCGGCGGTGCGGGTCGCGCGAGGAGAAGCGGAAGCCGGTCGGGCGCATGGGCGCAGGGGGGCGGGCACCGCGGCGGGTGGCAACGCGGGGGGAGGCTACGGCGAGGCGAGACCCGGACGCCTTCGCAAACGCCGCGTGAAGATCCCCCGCCGCGTTGAGAACGCTCTGCGCCCGCGCTAGCTTGCCCGCGCTCAAATCCGCGCCATGCTCGCACTTCCGCTGCCCGACATTCTCCCGCCCGCTCCCTGTCGCGCGCGCTGCCGATAGGCCTTCCCGTTCCGGAAGGCCTTTTTCGTATCCGCTCTCTTTTCGCCATGCCTCACCGCCCGCTCCCACCGGACGCCCCGGCCCCCTCGACGCGCCCGCCGGCTCCGGCGCTGCTCGCCCTCGAAGACGGCACCGTCGCGCACGGCTTCGCCATCGGTTACGCCGGAGAGGCTTCCGGCGAGCTGTGCTTCAACACGTCCATGAGCGGGTACCAGGAGATCATGACCGACCCCTCGTACGTGGGGCAGCTCATGATGATGACCTACCCGCACATCGGCAACTACGGCGCCTTCGAGGCCGCCACCGAGGCCGCCTCGCCGCAGGTCGCGGGGCTCATCGTGCGCGCGTTCGCGCACCAGCCCTCCAACGCGCGCGCCGAAGAAACCCTCGCCGAGTACATGACGCGCCACCGGCTCGTCGGCATCACGGGCGTGGACACGCGCCGCCTCGTGCGCCACATCCGCGAGAGAGGCGTCATGAACGCCGTCATCTCCGCGACGGACCTCGACGCGGACAGCCTCGTGCGCAAGGCGCAGAACGTCCCCTCCATGGCCGGCCTCGAGCTCGCCAGCCGCGTCTCAACGCGCCAGGCCTACGACGTCTCGGCCGAGGGCACGCGCCGCGTAGCCGTCTACGACTACGGCGTCAAGCGGAGCATCCTCTCCAGTTTCGCCGAGCGCGGCTGCGCCGTGCGCGTCTTTCCCGCCGCCACGCCCCTCGCCGACGTGCTCGCGTGGCAGCCGGACGGCCTCTTCTTCTCCAACGGGCCCGGCGACCCGCGCGCCATGCCCGACGCCGTCGAGACCGTGCGCGGCGCCATCGAGACGGGCCTGCCGCTCTTCGGGATCTGCCTCGGGCATCAGCTCATGGCGCTCGCCGAGGGGCAGGAGGTGTTCAAGATGAAAGTCGGGCACCGCGGGGCCAACCAGCCGGTGCTCAACACGGCGACGGGGCGTGTCGAGATCACGACGCAGAACCACGGCTTCGCTGTGCGCGAGGACACGCTCGACCCGGCCGTGGCCGCGATCGGCCACCGCAACCTCAACGACGGCTCGGTCGAGGGCCTGCGCTTTGCGCGCTTCCCCGGCTTCTCGGTCCAGTACCACCCCGAGGCCAGCCCCGGCCCCCACGACAGCCGCTACCTGTTTGACGATTTCGCGGCGCTGATCGACGCGTGCCGGGCCGTCCCGGCGTGACGCCCCCGGCCGCCGCCGCGAAGCCCTGCCCGCCGCCCCGGCCGCTGCTGCCCGGCCGGGGGCCATCCCGCCTGCTGACCGCTCGTCCATGCCCAAGCGCACCGACATCCAGACCATCCTCCTCATCGGCTCCGGCCCCATCGTGATCGGGCAGGCGTGCGAGTTCGACTACTCGGGCACGCAGGCCGCGCGCGCGCTGCGCAGCGAGGGCTACCGCGTCGTGCTCGTCAACTCCAACCCGGCCACGATCATGACCGACCCGCTGACGGCGGACGCGGTCTACCTCCAGGCGCTCACGCCGGCCTCCATCAAGGAGATCGTCGAGCGAGAGCGCCCAGACGCGGTCCTGCCCACCATGGGCGGCCAGACGGCGCTCAACCTGGCCGAGGTGCTGCACGAGGAGGGCTACTGGAAGGCCCAGGGCATCGACGTGATCGGCGTGGACATCGACGCGATCCGCATCACCGAGGACCGCCAGCGCTTCCGCGACCTGATGGAGCAGATCGGCGTCGACCAGGCGCGCAGCCGCGTGGCCAAGAGCCTGCTCGAGGCCAAGGAGATCGCGCAGGAGCTGGCCGAGGGCGCCGGCCTGCACGGCTTCCAGCCCGTCGTCATCCGGCCCAGCTTCACGATGGGCGGCGCCGGCGGCGGCATCGTCTGGCACGCCGAGGACCTCGACCGCATGGTCACGCGCGGCCTCGAGCTCTCGCCCGTGCACGAGGTCCTGATCGAGGAGTGCCTCTTCGGCTGGAAGGAGTTCGAGCTCGAGCTGCTGCGCGACGCCAAGGACAACGTCATCATCGTCTGCTCGATCGAGAACGTGGACCCGATGGGCGTGCACACGGGCGACTCGGTCACGGTCGCGCCGCAGCAGACGCTCACCGACGCGCAGTTCCAGGCGATGCGCAACGCGGCCATCCGCATGATGCGCTCCATCGGCACGTTCGCCGGCGGCTGCAACGTGCAGTTCGCCGTCAACCCGGCCAGCGGGCGCCTGATCGCCGTCGAGATCAACCCGCGCGTGAGCCGCTCGTCGGCGCTGGCCTCCAAGGCGACCGGGTACCCCATCGCCAAGGTCGCCGCGCGCCTGGCCGTCGGCTACACGCTCGACGAGCTGCCCAACGACGTCACCGGCACCACGAGCGCCTGCTTCGAGCCGGCGCTCGACTACGTCGTGACGAAAGTGCCACGCTTCAACTTCGAGAAGTTCGAGGGCGTCGACGAGGGCCTGACGACGCAGATGAAGGCCGTCGGGGAGGTGATGGCCATCGGGCGCACGTTCGCCGAGAGCCTGAACAAGGCCTGGCAGAGCCTCGAGCAGGGCTTCGCCGGGCTGGGCGCCGACCGGCCGCTGCCCGACCGGCACACCGTCCGCGAGCGCCTCGTGCGGCCCTACTGGGACCGCCTGCTGCACGTGCGCAACGCGTTCCGCCTGGGCGCCTCGGTCGAGGAGGTGGCCGACATCACGCGCGTCGAGCCGTGGTTCCTCTACCAGATCCAGGACCTCGTCGCGCTCGAGCGGCGCGTCGAGGCGCACACGCTCGAGACGCTGCCGGAGGCGCTGCTGCGCGAGGCCAAGCAGCACGGCTTCTCGGACGTGCAGCTCGCGTTCCTGCTCGGCGGCGGCGTGACCGAGGACGACGTGCGCGCGCGCCGGCTCGCGCTCGGCCTGCGGCCCACGTTCCGCGTCGTGGACACGTGCGCGGGTGAGTTCGAGGCGCGCACGCCCTACTTCTACTCGACGTTCGACGGCGCCGAGGAGTCCGATGGCGAGGGCGGGCGCGGCGTCTCGGAGGCCGTCCCGTCCGGCCGCGAGAAGGTGCTCATCCTCGGCTCCGGGCCCAACCGCATCGGGCAGGGCATCGAGTTCGACTACTCGTGCGTGCACGGCGTCCTGGCCGCGCGCGAGGCCGGCTACGAGGCGCTCATGCTCAACTGCAACCCCGAGACCGTCTCGACCGACTTCGACGTGGCCGACCGGCTCTACTTCGAGCCCGTCTTCTGGGAGCGCGTGCGCGACGTGCTCGAGCTCGAGCGGCCCATCGGCGTCATGGTGCAGTTCGGCGGGCAGACGGCGCTCAAGCTCGCGCGCCGCCTCGTCGAGGCCGGCGTGCCCATCCTCGGCACGCCCTACGAGCAGATGGATCTGGCCGAGGACCGCGGCAAGTTCTCGCGCGTGCTCGAGGACCTGGCGATCCCGTTCCCGCCCTACGGCATCGCGCGCACGGCCGAGGAGGCCGTCGCCACGGCCGAGCGCATCGGCTACCCCATCCTCGTGCGCCCGAGCTACGTGCTCGGCGGGCAGGGCATGCGCATTGCCATCAACAAGGAGGAGGTGGCCGACTACGTCGAGAACATCCTCGCGCTCATGCCCGACAACGAGATCCTGCTCGACCGCTACCTCGAGAACGCCACCGAGATCGACGTGGACGCGCTCGCCGACGGCGACGAGGTGCACATCGCGGGCATCATGCAGCACATCGAGCCGGCCGGCGTGCACTCGGGCGACTCGACGGCCGTCATCCCGCCGTTCTCGCTCTCGGAGGGCGTCACCGAGACCATCCGCGACTACGTGACGCGCCTGGCGACGCGGCTCGGCGTGGTCGGACTGATGAACACGCAGCTGGCCGTGCAGGGCGCGCCGGGCGAGGAGACGGTCTACGTCATCGAGGCCAACCCGCGCGCGAGCCGCACCGTGCCGTTCGTGGCCAAGGCGACCGGCGTGGCCGTGGCGCGCATCGGCGCGCACCTGATGCTCGGGCGCAAGATCGCCGAGTTCCGCGCCCGCGGCGAGCTCGAGAGCACGCTCGAGGGCTACGCCGTCAAAGAGCCCGTCTTCTCGTGGGACAAGTTCCCCGAGGTCAACAAAGAGCTCGGGCCGGAGATGAAGTCCACCGGCGAGGCGATCGCGTTCGTGGACTCGGTGCGAGACGAGCACATCGCCAAGCCGTACGCGATGCGCAACCTCTACCTGAGCCGCTAGCGCGGCGCCGGCGGCAGCCTGCGGCGGGCCCGCTCCGCCGGCCCGCACGAAGCCCCGTAAAATCAAAGCCGGAGGCTCCGGAGCGCGGCGCACGCGCTGCGCCCCCGCCCGCCTAACCCTGTGAATACCGCCGCGCGCGAGAACCTGCGGGCGGGTGAGCGGTGAGAGAAAAGCGCTTTCGGCGCGCCGGGCCGCCGGCACGGACCGCGCCCGGCCCCCCCTCTCACCATCCCCTCTCCCCCTCATGTCCAGGTATGACCGAGGCGCCGGCTACGGCCGCCGCCGCGAGGACGAGCGCGACGAGCGCGGCTTCTTCGACCGCGCCGCCGACGAGGTCCGCTCGTGGTTCGGCGACGACGAGGCCGAGCGCCGCCGCGAGCGCGACGAGCGCTA
>JBKBRC010000017.1:53470-56359 GCA_046292345.1 Rubricoccaceae bacterium | reverse complement strand
GGCGGCGCGGGCGGGCGCGGCGGCGGCCTCGGCGAGGCGGGCCTCGGCGGCGGCGCGGAGCGCGTTGAGCGCCTGGCCGGCGGCGCGGCGGGCCTCGGGTGGCACGCCGCCCATGCGCCCGAAGAGCGCGGTCACACGGCCGCTCTTACGCCCGAGAAAGCGCACGCGGAAGGCCTCGGCCGCCTCGGGGCCGTCTAGCGGCGCGGCGGCGATCTCGGCGTGCGCGGCGGCGATGTCGCGGGCGAGGTCCTCGGGGAGCCCGGCGGGGAGCCCGGCGGGGAGCCCGGCGGGCAGGCTGGTGGGCGATTCGGTCAGCGGAGCGTCGGACATAGGCAGGGGCGTCTCGGTCGACGAGCACGAGGGGCGGGGCAAAAAAAATCCCGCCGGGCCACGAGGGCCGGGCGGGAGGGGTCGAGCAGCGGACATCGGGGCCGGGGCCCGTCAGGCCGACGCCTGCTCGACCACAGCCTTGAAGGCGTCCGCGTCGTGGTACGCGAGGTCGGCGAGCACTTTCCGGTTCAGCGGGATCCCTGCGGTCTTGAGGGAGCTGATGAGGCGGGAGTACGTGGTGCCGTTGAGGCGGGCCGCGGCGTTGATGCGCGCGATCCACAGCCGCCGGAACTGGCGCTTACGCGCCCGGCGGTCACGGTACTGGTACTGCAGCCCCTTCTCGACGGAGTGCTTGGCAACGGTGAACACGTTGCCACGGCGACCCCAGTAGCCTTTCGCCAGCTTGAGGATCTTGCGGCGACGGCGACGGGAAGCCACGAGGTTTTTGGCGCGCGGCATTTTGTCTCCGGGTTAAGGGTGGAATGGGCGGGCGGGATGCCCGGTTCGGGGGAGGGCTCGGCCGAAGGCCCGGCTCAGAGGCCGAGCATGCGGCGCACGCGCGGCTCGTCGACCGACGCCACGAGCGTGCTCTGGCGCATCTCGCGCTTGCGCTTGGGCGATTTCTTGGTCAGGATGTGCCGGGCGAACGCCTTCTTCCGCTTGATGCGGCCCGTCCCGGTCAGCGAGAAGCGCTTCTTGGCGCCGCTGTTGGACTTCTGCTTGGGCATGAGGCTCGTCGGGTGCTGGCCTCGGCCGTGCCGCCAGCGCGCCGCGCCGGCGAGGCCGGGGCGCGGGCGTCGGGGCCGGCCGCAGGGGCGGACAAAAAGGCCGCACAGGCACGATCGCGGCCGGTGCGGACCCATGAGTCGATCAAAATAGCCAACGGCCCCGGGAGGCCGCAAACGCGGGCCAAGAGGCCTGCGGTTCTTCACGGCGTCTGCGCGGGCTGCTCGAGCCAGCCTGCGCGCCTACTTCTTCCTCTCGGGCGTGAGCATAATCGTCATGCGACGGCCCTCCATCTGCGGCGGCTGGTCCACCTTGGAGATGTCGGAGAGGTCCTCGATGAACTTGTCGAGCATCGATCGGCCGCGCTCTTTGTAGATAATGTCGCGCCCGCGGAACTGCACCCATGCCTTGACCTTGTTGCCCTCGGACAGAAACTCGCGGGCGTGCTTCAGCTTGAAGCCGTAGTCGTGGTCGTCGGTGTTGGGGCGGAAGCGGATCTCCTTGAGTTCGCCCTGCGCGGCTTGCTTCTTCCGCTGCTCCTTCTCCTTCTTCTGCTTCTCGTAGCGGTACTTCCCGAAGTCCATGATCTTGACGACGGGAGGGTCGGCCGACGGGGCAATCTCGACTACGTCGAGTCCGCGGCTCCGCGCGATCGCGATCGCCTGCTCGACGGTCAGGATGCCATGCGTGCCCTCGTCGTCGACGACGCGGACGCGGTCGGCCGTGATGCTCTCGTTGATGCGAGCGTCGGGCTCGCGGCGCGGCGCAAGCCGCTTGGGTGGACGCCTGGCTATGGTAGACCTCGACTGGCTGTGAGTGGGGGAGCGTGCGCGCGGCGCCCCGTCGCGGGGCACCGGGATGGACCGGCACAAGGAGAAGATTAGCGAACAAACGCGGGCCGAAGCCTCCCGTTTCGCCTGTATGACACGAAAAATCACGCTCGCGGCCGGCAGCGCCGCGCCCGGCAGCGCCGCGCCCGGCCACGCGCACGCCGCAGGCGGCGCCCTGCCGTAGCTTGCGCGCATGGACTTCACTGCCTACGACCTCCGCACCGGAACCATTGTGGACGCGCGTGCCGAGGACGACGCGCTCCGCCTCGTGCTCGACTTCGGCTCCGAGCAGCGCTCGGCCGTGGCCCGCATCACAGAGCGCTACACCCCCGCCGATCTCCAAGGGCGCCAGGTCGTGGCCGTTGTGAATCCGCCGGGCGCGCTGCCGGGCACCTGCGTTGTGCTCGCGGCGATCAGCGCGCGCGAGGGCGCCGTGCTGGTGGCCCCGGAGCACCCCGTTCCCGACGGGACCCCCGTCGTCTGACAGCCGCCGAGCGCGCGCCGCGCCGCGGGCTCAGACCAGCTCGAGCAGGCCATCGCCGAGCGCGGCGATCAGCACGGCCTGCGGCGCGTGTCCCGCGGCGGCCCACGCCAGCAGACGGACCAGGGGAACCCCCGCTGCACCGGCGGCAGCATCCACGAGCACGCCCCCACCCGGCAGCCACCGCCCGAACAGCAGCACAAGCGGGTGCCCGAGCGGCAGGCGCCGCACCCAGACCGGCGCTGTCACGCGCCGGCGCACCGTGCGCCCGAACGCGTGCTGCAACACGGCCGCGACCATCCACGCCGCCCAGTTGAGCGCCGCACCCATCCACATGCCGTAGAGCGCACCGTTGGCGACCCCGAACGGCAGCAGTTCCCCGACGGGCGTCAGCGTCGTGACGACGTGCGCAGGAAACGTGACGGCCGGCGCGAGCAGACCGTAGCGCGCGCGCAGCCCCGCCGGCCCGCCCAGCCCGTCCACCCACCATACGACGGCGCCGGTAAGTGCGAGCGCGACGGC
>JBKBRC010000017.1:45086-53370 GCA_046292345.1 Rubricoccaceae bacterium | reverse complement strand
GCGACGGCTCAAGCACGGCCGAGCGCCGCCGCGATCTCGTCGCGGAGGGTCTGCACGAGCGCCTCCACCTCGAACGCGCCCACGTCGCCCTGTCCGTGGCGGCGCACGGAGACCGTGCCGGTCTCGGCTTCCTTGCGCCCGATGACCAGCATCACGGGCACCTTCTCGAGCTCCGCGTCGCGGATCTTGCGCCCGACCTTCTCGGAGCGGCGGTCCACCTCGGCGCGCAGCCCCGCCTCGCGGAGACGCACGGCGACGCCCTCGGCAACGGGTGCCAGGTCGTCGTTGAGCGGGAGCAGCTTCACCTGCACGGGCGCCAGCCAGAGCGGGAAGTTGCCCCCGCAGTGCTCGATCAGCACGCCCACGAAGCGCTCGAGCGAGCCGAACGGCGCGCGGTGGATCAT
Source organism: Rubricoccaceae bacterium (assembly GCA_046292345.1). Taxonomy (GTDB): domain Bacteria; phylum Bacteroidota; class Rhodothermia; order Rhodothermales; family Rubricoccaceae; genus JBKBRC01. The sequence goes on along the minus strand of JBKBRC010000017.1, from coordinate 52,966 downwards.
GACCGGCCGGCGGCGCTGGTCGTCGGCGTCGGTGTACCACAGGTCGAAGCGCTCGGGCAGGTTGTAGTCCAGCTGGACCGTGCCGAGTTGCCACGCGCGCCCGAGCGCGTCTTTGACCATGAAGTCCAGCTTGGGCCCGTAGAAGGCAGCCTCGCCGATCTCCTCGACCGTTTCGAGTCCCATCTCGGCAGCGGCTTCGCGAATGGCCTGCTCAGCGGCGTCCCACTGCTCGGCCGTGCCGATGTACTTGGTCGTGTTGGCCGGGTCGCGCAGCGAGACCTGGGCGGTGAAGTCGGTGAACGAGAGCGCACGCAGGACGGTCAGCGTCAGGTCGATGACGTTTTTGAACTCCTCCTTGACCTGCGCGGGCGTGCAGAAGATGTGGCCGTCGTCTTGCGTGAAGCCGCGCACGCGCGTCAGGCCGCCCAGCTCGCCCGACTGCTCGTAGCGGTAGACGGTCCCGAACTCGGCCAGGCGCACCGGCAGGTCGCGGTAGGAGTGCGGCTTGCGCGCGTAGACCTGCGTATGGTGCGGGCAGTTCATGGGCTTGAGCAGGTACCCGTCGCGCGGATCGGCCTCCTCGTGCGCGCGCGCGCCGGCGGCCTCGCCTGCGGGTGCCACGCCTCCCTCGAACATGGGCGGGAACTGGCTGTCGGCGTAGTACGGGTAGTGCCCCGAGGTCCGGAACAGGTCCAGCCGGCCGATGTGAGGCGTGACGACGGGCTGGTAGCCGCGGCGCGTCTGCTCCTCGCGCAGGAAGTCTACGAGCGTCTCGCGCAGACGCGCGCCGCGCGGCAGCCAGATGGGCAGCCCCGGCCCGACCTTGTCCGAGAACATGAACAGCTCGAGCTCGCGCCCGAGCTTGCGGTGGTCGCGCTGGCGCGCCAGCTCGAGCCGCTCGAGGTGCGCGTCCAGGAGGGCCTGCTTGGGGAAGGAGACGCCGTAGACGCGCGTCAGCTGCGGGCGCGTCTCGTCGCCGCGCCAGTAGGCGCCCGCCAGCGCGGTCAGCTTGACAGCCCTGATGGGCCGGGTGGACGGGATGTGCGGCCCGCGGCAGAGGTCGGTGAAGGCGCCCTGCTCGTAGAACGTGATCTCGCCGTCCGCGAGGCCCTCGAGCAGTTCGAGCTTGTACGGGTCGCCCTTGGCCTCGAAGAAGGCCACGGCCTCGGCCTTGGGAACGTCGCGGCGGCGGAAGGGGCTGTCCTGCCGCGCGAGCTCCTTCATCTTGGCCTCGACGGCCGGCAGGTCGTCGGCCGAGAGGACGCCCTTCTCGGTGCCCGAGAAGTCGACGTCGTAGTAGAAGCCCTGCTCGATGGCCGGGCCGATGCCGAACCGGACGCCCGGATAGAGCGCCTCGAGCGCCTCGGCCATCAGGTGCGCCGACGAGTGCCAGAACGCGGCCCGCCCGTCCGCGTCGTCCCACGTCAGGAGGGCGACCGTAGCGCCGTCGGGCAGCGGGCGCGTCAGGTCGCGGACCTCGGGCGCGCCGCCGGGGGGCGTCACGCGAGCGGCGAGGGCGTTGCGGGCGAGGCCTTCGGCAATGCTTCGGGCGAGGTCGAGCGCGGAAGCGCCCTCGGGCAGGTCGCGGCGGGAGCCGTCGGGCAGGAAGACGTGCATCGGGCGGGAGCGGGCGAGCCGGCGAAACTAGCGGTGCCGGCGGAGCGGGCGGCGCCGGCAGAACAGGCGGAGCCGGCCAAGCTAACGGGGGCCTCCGGGCCTCGCGCATCGCTCCGCGCGTTCTTCTACCGATTGGGGCGCGCGCGGCCGGCCCGGCCTGGCCGCCGTGTGTAGCTTCCAACGGATCCCTGCCGACGCGACGCCCCCGCGCGATGATTACCGAGTTCCTCCCCCTCTTCCTGATGGTCGTGCTGGCCCTCGGGCTGGCCCTGACGCTGCTCAAGCTCGCCGAGTGGCTCGGGCCGCACAAGCCGCGCGCTATCAAGGCGAGCCCGTACGAATCCGGCATGGACCCCGTCGGCTCGGCGCGCGAGCGCTACTCGGTCAAGTTCTACCTCGTCGCGATGATCTTCATCGTGTTCGACGTCGAGCTCGTGTTCCTCTATCCCTGGGCGATGGCCTACGGCGAGTTTCTCGCGGCCGGCTCCAAAGCCGCCCTCGCCTCGCTCGGCTTCATCGGCGCGTTCCTGTTCGTGCTCGTCGTGGGCCTGGTCTACGACGTCAGGAAGGGCGGGCTGGACTGGGACTGACGCCGCCGCGGGCAGGAGATGCACGAGTTCCCGCCGGACACGTAACTTTCACTCTAAACTGAAAACAACAGGCCCGATTTCGCGAACCCTGCGCGCGCTTGCCTGTTCCACCTCGCGACGCCCGGCGACGGCGCGTCGCCTCAGCCCCCCGGCAGCCCGCACCCCACGGCCATGTTCAGCAGCGAAGGCGGATTTCTCACGACCACGGTAGACAGCGTCGTCAACTGGGCGCGCTCCAACTCCCTGATGCCCATGCCGATGGGCCTGGCCTGCTGCGCCATCGAGATGATGGGATTTGCCGGGCCCAAATACGACGTGGCCCGCTTCGGCTCGGAGGCGATGCGCTTCTCGCCCCGCCAGGCGGACCTGATGATCGTCGCCGGCTGGTGCTCCTACAAGATGGCCCACGCCGTGCGCCGCGTGTGGGACCAGATGGCCGAGCCCAAGTGGGTCATCGCGATGGGCGCCTGCGCCTCCACCGGCGGCATGCACCGCTGCTACGGCGTCGTGCAGGGCGTGGACAACTTCCTGCCCGTGCACGTCTACGTGCCGGGCTGCCCGCCCCGCCCTGAGGCCGTCCTGAACGCGCTCATGGCCATCCAGGAGCGCATCCGCGCCGAGGTCTCCGTCGCCACCGACGTGCGCGACCGCGGGCCGGTAGCCCGCCTCGAGGGCGGGCGCATCGTGCAGCCCTCCGGCGAGGAGCTCGTGCTCTCGCCCACCCGCTGACGCTTCTCTGCCGGCCGGCGGCGCCCGGCCTCTCTGCCCTGTCTCCCATGGCCGACACGCCCACGCCCCCCGCGACGCTCCGTTTTCACTTCACGCCGCGCGAGGCGCTCGCCGGCGAGATGGACCGCCTCCGCCAGGAGAACCCGCACGCCAAGCGCACCACATACCTCCCTGAGGTCGTCGAGGCGCTGCGCGAGCGCTTCGGCGAGGCCGTCTCCGAGCCCGTCCTCTATGCCGGCGAGCACACCGTGTACGTCCGCCGCGAGGCCATCGTAGACGTGTGCCGCTTCCTCAAAGACGAGCGCGGCTTCAACTACCTGGCTGACATGGGCTCGATCGACCGCTTCACCGAGGAGGGCCGCTTCGAGATCTACTACGGCCTCGTCTCGATTCCCAACCGGCAGCGCATTCGCCTCAAGGTGCGCGTCGACGAGGACGACGCCGTCGTCCCGACCGTCACGGGCGTCTACCGCGCCGCCAACTGGCACGAGCGCGAAGCGTGGGACATGATGGGCGTCCGCTTTGAGGGACATCCGGACCTGCGGCGCATGTTCATGCCCGAGGACTTCGCCTATCACCCGGCGCGCAAGGACTTCCCCACGCTCGGCATTCCCGGCTCGCTGCCCCTCCCGCCCAACGAGACCGACGGCCCGCTCCAGACGGACCCGTTCCCGCGCGCGCACGGCATCCTGCCCCGCGACTGACACCGGCCACCACGGCCCGCCCCATGGCCATCGCCACGCTCACGCCCCCGCCCGGCACCGACCCCGGCGCGTTCACGTTCTGGCCCCGCCACAACGCCGCGCTCTACGCCGCCCTCGACTCGAAGCACAGCTACGTCGAGCGCGACCGCGACCCGCTCGAGTCCGAGATGACGCTCAACCTCGGCCCGCAGCACCCGGCCACGCACGGCGTGCTCCGCGCCGTGTGCCGCCTCGACGGCGAGACGATCGAGAGCTGCCTGCTCGACATCGGCTACCTCCACCGCGGCGTCGAGAAGCTCGCCGAGGTCAAGACGTACCAGGAGTTCATGCCCTACACGGACCGCATGGACTACCTCTCGCCCTACTCCAACAACGTCGCCTGGTGCCTTGCCGTCGAGAAGCTCGCCGGCATCGAGGTGCCCGAGCGCGCGCAGTGGATCCGCACCATCGGCTGCGAGCTTGCGCGCTGCTCGTCCCACCTGCTCTGGATCGGCACGATGGTCATGGACGCGGGCGCGCTCTCGGTCTTCCTCTGGACGTTCAAGTACCGCGAGGAGATCTACTCCATCTTCGACGAGATGGCCGGCGCCCGCTTCACGGTCTCGCACAGCCGCATCGGCGGCGTCGCGACCGACATCTCGCCCACCGCCATCGGCATGATCCGCAAGTTCTGCGACGACTTCGCGACGCAGATCGCGGACTGGAAGAAGCTCCTCAACCGCAACCGCATCTGGCTCGACCGCAACGACGGCGTCGGGCGCGTCACGGCCGAGGAGTGCATCGAGCTCGGCTTCACCGGCCCCAACCTGCGCGCCTGCGGCGTCGACTACGACATCCGCCGCTTCGAGCCGTACCTCGTCTACGACCAACTCGACTTCGGCATCCCGATGCGGGACGAGGGCGACAGCCTGGCGCGCTACTTCGTGCGCGTCGAGGAGATGGAGGAGTCGGTGCGCATCCTCCGGCAGTGCCTCGACCGCCTGCCCGAAGGGCCCGTGCGCACCGATAACGCCAAGCATGCCTACCCCTCCAAAGACGAGGTCTACTACTCCATGGAGGGCATGATCCACGACTTCATGATGACCGACACCGGCGTGGCTCCGCCGCGCGGCGTCGAGGCCTACCACGCCATTGAGGCGCCCAAGGGCGAGCTCGGCTTCTTCCTCGCCTCCGACGGCACCGGCAGCCCGTGGCGCGTCAAGATCAACAGCCCCTCGTTCTCGAACCTGCAGGGCCTCGAGTACATGATGGAAGGCGCGATGGTGGCCGACACGGTCGTACTCATCGGCTCGGTAGACCCTGTGATGGGCGACGCCGACAAATAGCCCTCGCGCGCTCCGCACCCGCCCCTTCTGCCCATGACCCCCGAGACCCCCGGCCCCACCCTCCGCGACGGCCAGCCCCGCCCCGGCGGGGTCTCTCCCAAGCCCGCCTACCTGCCGGGCGAGCCGCCCCCCCGCACGTTCTCGGACGAGCAGCTCGTCTGGACCGACGAGGAGCGCACGCTCATCGACGGCTACCGCGCGCAGTACCCCACGCCGGACGGCGCGGTCATGAAGACGCTCTGGCTCGCGCAGCGCAAGTTCGCCTGGCTCGCGCCCGAGGTCATGCAGCTCGTCGCGGACACGCTCGGGCTACCCTACGCCAAGGTCTACGGCGTCGCCACGTTCTACACGCAGTACTACAAGGAGCCCATGGGGCAGTACGTCTTCGACGTCTGCACGGGCTTCTCGTGCCAGGCCTGCGGCGCCTACGACATCCTGCACTACCTCGAGGAATCGCTCGGCATCACGAAGGGCCAGACCACGCCCGACGGCCTCTTCACGATCCTCGAGGCCGAGTGCCTCGGCGCGTGCGGCTCGGCGCCCATGCTCCAGATCACCAACGGCCCCTACGTGCACAACCTCACGCGCGAGAAGACCGACCGCCTGCTCGCCGACCTCCGCGAGGGCCGGATGCCGGGCTTCGAGAGCGTCACGCTGCCGCAAGACGAGGAGGACCTCGGCGGCAACCGCCGCTCAGACGCCGACGCTGTCGAGCGCTACGTGACGCCGCCCGTCGCGCAGGCGCTGCACTGACCCCCCCCCCCGCCCATGCGTCCGCCAGGCCTCAGCCTCACCGCCGAACGGCGTGCCCGCGCGAGGACGGATGCGCCGGAAGGCACCCGCGGCGCGGCCAAGGCGCGCGTGGCCGCGCCGGCTGCCACGAGGCCGGCCGCGCGCGTCCTACAGCGCGCGCTCCTCGGCGAGCTCGAGCAGCTCAGCCAGGGCCGTGGCCTCTCCTACGCCGAGCGCCGGCACCTCGGCGAGGACATCGACCTGGTGTACCTGCATGGCGAGATCGCCCGGCACGAGCGCCACCTGCACGTCGCCCGGCGCTACCTGATGCCCCTCGCAGGGCTCTACTTCGCCGGCCTGGCCGCGGTCGCGGCTCACGTGCTCCTCAGCGGCGAGCCCGCATGGGAGCGCCTGCTGCCTATGCTTGCCCTCTCGTTCGCGGCCCTGACCGTCCCGCTTGCCGTGCGCCACACGCGCCGTCGGCTCGGGGTGCTCCATCGGTTGCGCGCGCTCGCCACTGCCGCCGCGACGCCCTCCTAGCAGACCACGCCCCCGGCCCGCCGCACGCTCTGCCCGACCCGCTGCTGCCCTGACCTCGCCGGCCCGCCGCCGGCCCACCCCCGCCCTACCATGGCCGACACGCCCTCCCTTATCACCGGACAGACCAAGGCCGGCGACTGGCGCAACTACCAGCGCGCCCTTCTCCCGCCCGTCCGCGACCTGCACCAGATCGACGTCTACGAGGCCAACGGCGGCTACAAAGCCCTCCGCGACGTCGTCGTGGACGGCAAGTTCGACCCGGCCGGACTTACCAACGAGGTCAAGGCGTCGGGCCTGCGCGGACGCGGCGGCGCTGGCTTCTCGACTGGCCTCAAGTGGTCGTTTATGCCGCCCGTCGATCCCGAGAAGCCGCGCTACCTGTGCTGCAACGGCGACGAGTCTGAGCCAGGCACGTTCAAGGATCGCCAGATCTTCGAGTACAATCCGCACCTGATGATCGAGGGGATCGCGCTCGCGAGCTACGCGATGACGATCAAGACGTGCTACCTCTACATCCGCGGTGAATACAAGAGCTACATCGACCACGTGCAGCGCGCCGTAGACGAGGCCTACGCGCGCGGCTACGTCGGGCGCAACGTGCTCGGGACCGACTTCTCGTACGACATCGTCGTCCACAGCGGCGCCGGCGCCTACATCTGCGGCGAGGAATCCTCGCTGATGGAGTCGGTCGAGGGCAAGCGCGCCTACCCGCGCGTCAAGCCGCCTTTCCCGGCGCAGAAAGGCCTCTGGGGCATGCCGACGACGATCAACAACGTCGAGACGCTTGCGTGCGTGCCGCTCATCGTCAGCCGCGGCGCGGCCTGGTTCGCCGGGACCGGCGCCGAGAAGCACCCCGGGCCGGTCCTCTACGGCGTCTCGGGGCACGTCAACCGCCCGGGCGTCTACGAGTACCCGACGGGCATGCTCATCTCGGACCTGATCGAGCACGTCTGCAAGGGCATGCGCGGCGGCAAGAAGCTCAAGGCCGTCGTGCCGGGCGGCTCGTCTGTGCCCGTGCTCACGGCTGAGATGTGCGAGGGTGTCACGATGGACGCCGAGACGCTGCGCGAGGCCGGCTCCATGATGGGCACTGCCGGCATGCTCGTCCTCGACGAGGACACCGACATGGTGTCCTTCCTTCGCCGCGTGACCCACTTCTACCACCACGAGTCCTGCGGCCAGTGCACGCCTTGCCGCGACGGCACGGGCTGGCTCGAGAAGCTCGTCACGCGCATCGACGAGGGCGAGGGCAACCTGCGCGACCTCGACCTGCTGCTCGAGATCTGCGACCAGATGGAAGGCCGCACCGTGTGCGCGCTCTCCGACGCCGCCGCGTGGCCTGTCCGCTGGACAATCCGGCGCTTCCGCGCCGAGTTCGAGGCCAAGTGTCGCCCGGCCACCTTCGCCGGGGCCGACCTCGGCGACGGCGCCGCGACGGTCGCCCCGGTGCTCTGAACGCTGCGGCCCCGGGGTCCTCGCGCCCCGCGCTTACGAAGATGCCGTACGCCCCGAGACGACCCCAGGGGCCGCGTTGCCTCGCGCCCCGCGCATACGAAGACGTCGCACGACGGTGTGCCCCCACGGCGCACGCATCACAGCGCACGCATCACAGCGCACGCATCACAGCGCACGCATCACAGCGC
>JBKBRC010000017.1:19292-44986 GCA_046292345.1 Rubricoccaceae bacterium | reverse complement strand
CGGCCGGCGACGTCGCGGCCGACGACGCCGCGACCGACGCCGCGGCCGACGTCTGACGCCGACGTCTGACGCCGCTCCCTTTCGCGCACCCTCCCGCCCCGCGCCATGCCGCAGGTCATCATCGACGGACAGGCCCACGACTTCGAGCCGGGCCAGAAGCTGCTTCAGTTCTGCCTCGACCGCGGCGTCGAGATCCCGCATTTCTGCTACCACCCGGCGCTCTCGGTACCCGCCAACTGCCGGCAATGCCTCGTCAAGGCCGGCACGATCGCCGTCAACCGGGAGACGAAGGAGATCGAGCGCGACGCGGACGGCCAGCCCAGGGTCAACTACTTCCCGAAGCTGATGCCGAGTTGCGCGCTCGACCTCGCTGACGGCCTCGTCGTGCACACGCAGTACGACGACCCCGCGGTGGCCAAGGCGCAGCAGGACAACCTCGAGCTGATGCTGATCAACCATCCGCTCGACTGCCCCATCTGCGACCAGGCCGGGCAGTGCCCGCTCCAGATCCAGGCCTACAAGTATGGCCCCGAGGGCTCGCGCTTCGAGTTCCAGAAGGTCCACAAGCCCAAGCGCGTCCAGCTCGGCCCCAACGTCATCCTCGACGCCGAGCGCTGCATCAACTGCACGCGCTGCACGCGCTTCACCGAGGAGATCACCGGCAGCCACCAGCTCACGATCATCAACCGGGGCGACAAGAACCACCCCATGACGGCGCCGGGCCAGACGTTCGACGACCCGTACTCGATGAACGTGTGCGACATCTGCCCCGTCGGCGCGCTCACCGAGGACTACTTCCGCTTCAAGGCGCGCGTCTGGGAGATGAGCAAGACGCCAACCGTCTCGGACTTCGGCGCCAAGGGCCTCAACGTGGACGTGTGGGTGCGCGATAACCTCGTGCTGCGCATCACGCCGCGCGAGAACCCGTCCGTCAACGACTTCTGGCTGCCCGACGCGGCGCGCCTCGTCTACGCGCGCTACAACGAGCACCGCGCCTCGGGAGCGGCCATCGCAGGGCGCGCGGCGACGTGGGATGCCGCCTACGCCGAGGCCGCCCGGCTGCTCGGCGACGCCGGACCGGACGTGCTCTTCGTCGCCTCGCCCTGGGCGACCGTCGAGGACAACTATCTGCTCGGGCGGCTCGCCGAGGCCGTCGGCGCGGCGGCGCCCGTGTTCCTGACCACCCGGCGTGAGGGCTCCGGTGACGGCTGGCTCGTCTCGGACGACCCGGCGCCCAACGCCGCCGGCTGCGAGCGGCTCGGCTTCGACGCCCTCTCGGCCGAGGCGCTCGCCGGGCGCGCCGCCGCGGCGCGCCTCGTCTACGCGCTCGGCGGCGACCCTGTCGCGGAGGGCTGGCTGCCCGAGGGCGTGGCCGTCGTTCTGCACCCCACGCACACCGACAACGCGACGCTCGCGCGCGCAGCCGTCGCGCTGCCCATCACGATGAGCGTCGAGACGCTCGGCACGTACGTCAACGAGGACGGGCGCGCGCAGCAGCTCCGCCCGGCCAAGACGATCCGCTCGATGCACCGCGCGCTGCTGATGGCCGTCGGCACGGGCCAGAGCCGCACCGACGTGCACGGCACGCCGTTCGACCGCTGGTACGACGAGTCCAACAAGGTGGACTGCCACCCCGGGTGGGTCGCGGTGCCGGCCGTGGCCGCCGTGCTCGGGCACGACCTGTCCGTCAAGAGCCCGCTGGCACTCATGCGCCAGATCGCCGAGACGCTTCCCGCCTTTGCCGGGGCCACGCCCGAGGCGATGGGCCTGCTCGGCGTCGCCCTACAGGACGAGACGGCGGCCGTCTGAGCCGCGCCTAGCCCACGCTTCACCCCATGGCCACGATTCAGGCGGTGTGGGAGGTCGTCAGCCTCCCCGTCATCATTTTCCTGCTGCTCAACGTCTTCCTCGTGACGGCGTCGCTGCTCGTCTACGCCGAGCGGCGCGTGAGCGCGTTCATCCAGGAGCGCGCCGGGCCCAACCGCGTCGGGCCGGCGGGCCTGCTGCAGTCGTTCGCGGACGTGTTCAAGCTCCTGTTCAAGGAGGACATCGTCCCGGCGCAGGGCAACAAGTTCATCCACTCGCTCGCCCCGACGCTGATGGTGGTGATCGCCATGAGCACGGGCGCGCTGATCCCCTGGGCGCGCACGCCCGGCGGCGCTCCGCTCGCCGTGGCCGACATCGGCGTAGGCGCCCTCGTGATCCTGGCCATGACCTCCATCTCGGTCTACGGCATCACGCTGGCCGGCTGGGCCTCCAACTCCAAGTACTCGCTGCTCGGCGGGCTCCGCTCGTCGGCGCAGATGGTCTCGTACGAGCTGCCGATGGGCGCGGCGCTGCTCTCGGTCGTCGTACTCACCGGCAGCCTGCGGCTCTACGACATCGTCGAGGCGCAGAACCACGCCATCCTTGGCCCTCTCGCGTGGAACATCGTGCGCAACCCGGTCGGGTTCGTGCTCTTCGCCGTGTGCGCGCTCGCTGAGACCAACCGCGCCCCGTTCGACCTCCCCGAGGCCGAGCAGGAGCTCGTCGGCGGCTACCACACCGAGTACTCGGGCATGAAGTTCGGAATGTTCTTCCTCGCCGAGTACGTCAACCTCTGGATCGCGAGCCTGGCCATCGTGACGCTCTTCCTGGGCGGCTACCTGCTGCCGTGGGAGGCGGCCTACGCGGCCGCCCTGCCGCCGCTGCTGCTGACGCTGCTCCAGATCGGCTTCTTCGTGCTCAAGGTGGCCTTCATCGCGTTCTGCTTCATCTGGATTCGCTGGACGCTCCCGCGCTTCAAGTACAACCAGCTCATGACGCTCGGCTGGAAGAACCTGCTGCCCATCTCGATCGCCAACATCGTCGTGATGGCGCTGCTCGTGGCGCTCTGGCAGGCCATCGCCGGCTGACGCCTGCGCCTGCCGGCCGCTCCGGCGCTCCCCGCCCAGTAGGGGCACCGCGCGCGTGGTGTCCCTACTTTTTTGCACGCACGCCTCCGCCCCCGGCCCGTCGTTTTCTGTCTTCATGTCTGCCCACTCCCCGCTCTCTCCCGACGCCCGAGACCACGCCGAGGCGCTTGCCGCCCGCACCCTCCGCGGCCTCACCATCGACGCCGTGCAGGCGGCCAACTCCGGGCATCCCGGCATGCCGCTCGGCACGGCCGACCTGGCCACCGTCCTCTGGAGCCGCTTCCTCAAGCACGACCCCGCCGACCCGGCCTGGCCCGACCGCGACCGCTTCGTGCTCTCAGCCGGGCACGGCTCGATGCTGCTCTACGGCCTGCTCCACCTCGCCGGCTATGACCTGCCGCTCGAGGAAATCAAGAACTTCCGGCAGCTCGGCTCCAGAACCCCCGGCCATCCCGAAGTCAAGCACACCGTGGGCGTCGAGACCACCACGGGGCCGCTCGGGCAGGGCATCGCGACCGCCGTCGGCATGGCCATCGCCGAGGCGCACCTCGCGGCCGAATTCAACACCGACGAGCACGCGCTCGTCGACCACTACACGTACGTCGTCGCCTCCGACGGCGACCTGATGGAGGGCGTCTCGAACGAGGCCTCCTCGCTCGCCGGCCACCTCGGGCTCGGCAAACTCGTCGTCCTCTGGGACGACAACCGCATCTCGATCGACGGCTCGACCGATCTCGCCTTCACCGAGGACGTCTGCGCGCGCTACCGCGCGCTCGGCTGGCATGTCGTCGAGGCCGTCGACGGGCACGACCGCGAGGCCGTCGCAGCGGCGCTCGAGGCGGCGCGCGGCGTGCTCGACCGCCCCAGCCTCATCGCCTGCCGTACCACGATCGGCTTCGGCAGCCCCAACCGGGCCGGGACGGCTGCCGCGCACGGCGAGCCGCTGGGCCAGGCCGAGGCCGCCCTCACCAAGGAGCGCCTCGGCATCCCGCCTGAGCCCCTCTTCCTCGTCCCCGATGGCGCCGCTGACGCGCTCCGCGCGCGCGCCTTCGCCGGCAGCGAGGCCCGCTGCGACTGGACCGGCCGCCTCGACGCCTACCGCGAGGCGCATCCGGAAAAGGCTGCCGAATTCGAGCGCCGCCTGCGCGGCGACCTGCCCGAGGGCTGGCAGGACGTCCTTCCCACGTTCGAGGCCTCGGCCAAGGGCGAGGCCACGCGCGGCGCCAGCGGCAAGGTGCTCGGCGCGCTCGTCGAGGCCCTGCCCGAGCTCATGGGCGGCTCGGCCGACCTGACGCCCTCCAACAAGACGCGCACCGAGGCGCACGAGGACTTCACCGCCACGCACCCGGCCGGACGCTACCTCCGCTTCGGCGTGCGCGAGCATGCCATGGGCGCCATCCTCAACGGGCTCACGCTTCATGGTGGCCTGCGCGGCTACGGCGGCACGTTCCTCATCTTCTCGGACTACATGAAGCCGGCCGTCCGCCTGGCCGCGCTCATGAAGTGCCCCACCGTGTTCGTCTACACGCACGACTCGATCGGGCTCGGCGAGGACGGCCCAACGCACCAGCCGGTCGAGCAGCTCGCGGGCCTGCGCGCCATCCCGCACCTGTGGACAATCCGGCCGGCCGACGCCGCCGAGACCGTCGAGGCGTGGCGCCTGGCCATCGGCCGCACCGACGGCCCGACGGCGCTCGCGCTCACGCGCCAGAACGTTCCCACTCTCGACCGCACCCGCCTCGCCCCGGCCGAAGGCGCCCGCCGCGGCGCCTATACGCTTGCCGACGCCGAGGGCGGACGCCCCGACGTGCTCCTGCTCGCGACCGGCTCCGAGGTCCACATCGCTCTCGAGGCGCGGGAGATGCTCGCCGCAGACGGCCTGCGCGCCCGCGTCGTCTCGATGCCCTCGTGGGAAGTCTTCGAGGCGCAGGACGAAGCGTACCGGCGCGACGTGCTGCCGCCGTCGGTCCGGGCGCGCGTGGCCGTCGAGGCGGCGAGCCCCCTCGGCTGGGGCCGCTACGTCGGGCTCGAGGGCGCGGTCGTCGGGCTGGACCGCTTCGGCGAGAGCGCGCCCTACGAGGCCGCCTACACGCACCTCGGGCTCACGGCCGAGGCCGTCGCCGAGGCCGCCCGCCGCGTCGTGCAGGCCACGCGCGAGGCGGCGACCGACGAGGACGCCCGCCCTGTCTCCGCCGGCACGCCTGAGAGCGACGCCGCCTGACGCCGCCTGACGCCGCCTGACGCGCGCATGATTCTCTCCGCCTCCATCCTTGGCGCCGACTTCGGGCGCCTCGCCGACCACTGCCGCGAAGCGCTCGACGCCGGCGTGCGCTGGCTCCACATCGACGTGATGGACGGGCACTTCGTGCCCAACCTCTCGTTCGGCGTGCCGGTCATGAAAGGCCTCGGCGCGCTCGCGCGCGCCTACGACGCCACGTTCGACGTCCACCTGATGATCGCGGAGCCGGACCGCTACCTGGACGCCTTCGCCGAGGCCGGCGCGGGCGTGCTGACGGTCCACCAGGAGGCGTCGCCGCACCTGCACCGGACGCTCGCGCGCATCCGCGAGCTTGGCTGCCGCACCGGCGTCGCGCTCAACCCGGGCACGCCCGTCGCCACGCTCGAGGACGTGGCGGGCATGCTCGACCTGCTGCTCGTCATGTCGGTCAACCCGGGCTTTGCCGGTCAGGCGTTCATCCCCGAGGCCACGGCCAAGGTCGCCCGCGCGCGTCGCCTGCTCGAGCGGGCCGGCGCGCGCGCGCACGTGCAGGTAGACGGCGGCGTGACGCCGCAAAACGCCCGCCGCCTCACCGATGCCGGCGCCGACGTGCTCGTGGCCGCGAGCGCGCTCTTCAACGGCAACGTGGCCGAGAACGTGGCCGCGTTCGAGCGCTCGCAGCGGACACTCGCCTGAGCGCCGGGCATTTGAGCCGATGCCCGCCTGCGCCCGCGCGCCGCGTTCAGAGCAGGCGCAGCGTCGCGAAGAGCGCCGCGCCCTCCTCGAGCGAAAGCGCGCGGCACCCCTCGTCGGGCGTGCTGCTGAACGTCACGAACAGCCCGTCGAGCGCGACGAACTCGGAGATGAGCGCCCCGACGCCCCAGTTCTGCGCGCTCGTGGCGAGGGGGTCGTCAGCGGCCTGGTAGAGCCGTGCGAGGGGCGCGCGCGGGAGGCTGGCCAGACGCACCCCGGCCGAGACGATCGGGAACTCCGGCCCCCCGAAGCCGTCGCTCGCGCCGGAGACGGCAAAGCAGGCCCCGTCGGCGGCGCGGCCGTAGACGAGCGCGTAGTAGGCACCGCCGGCGTCAGCGTCTGTCTGGAGCGCGCGGAGCGCCCAGCCCTCGGGCAGGACGGGTACTGCGAGCGGCATGCCGAGCGCGCGCAGCTCGGCGAGGTGCGCTTCCGAGAGCCCGGCCTCACGGGCCGGGTCAGTAGCGGGCGCAGCAGGCACCGCCGCCGGAGCCACGCAGGCGTATGAAAAGACGAGCAGCGGCAGCGCCGCGAGCAGCGGCCACGCCGTACGCCAGGGGGCGCGCACGGCGCGCCGCGCGGCGCGGGGGCAGGGCGAAGTCATAAGCAGGGGTCGGTTGTCCAGTCCTGTGCGCCCCGGCCGCTCTGGCAGCGCCACTGCTGCCCGGCGGCGCGGAGCGTCCAGCCGCCCGGGGCGCGCACGAAGAACGCGCGCGTCCGAAGGTCGCGCACGGAGTCGTCGGCCCGGTCGGTGGTGGTCACGAGCACGGCCGCGTAGTGATCGGTCTGGCGGAGGGTCTGCGTCCCGGTGCGCTGCCGGCCCTCGCCCGGCTCGGCGGACCCGAACGCCGCGAGCGCGAGCGCGACCGGGTCCTCGCCCGGCGCCGGCGCCTCGAACGCGGCCGGCGCGAGCGGGCCGAGCACGAGTGCGTCGTCGGCGGGCTCGAGCGGACGCAGGCTCGCCACGAACGCCTCCACCTCCTCGGCGCGCGCCGGCGTGCAGGCCGGCCCGTCGTCGGAGCGAACGAGCACGTAGAGGCCGTCGCTCCCGATCCACTCGGTCGAGACGCGCCCGTTCTCCCACCCCGCCACGCCGTCGCCCGCCTCGGCCCAGCCGAGCAGCGCCGGCCCGAACGCCGAGACGCGCGCAAGCGGCACGGCCTGCTCACGCGGCGGAGGCTGCACGAACACGTCGCCGAGCCCTTCGGAGGCGCCCTCGACGACGACGCAGGCCCCGCTCCGCTCGGCGTAGGTGAGCGTGTACTCGGGGAAGCGCTCGTCGCCCCGCACGTAGGCACGCGCCAGAAAGCCGGTGAGCATCCATCCCTCGGGCATGGCCGGAACGTAGACCGGGTAGCCGAGCGCGACGAGGCTATCGGCCTGCGCTAGGGTGAGGCCGGCGGCGGCGGCGCGCGCGGCGCGGGTGTTCGTCTCAGACGGCGCAGGGGCGCCTGGCGCCGCCGCCTCGGACGTGGCTGCCTCGGGGGCCGGACCGGCGCCCTGCTCCTGGCAACTGGAGGCGACGCCGAGCGTCGCCACCGCCAGCACGACGAGCGACGCGAACGGCGGCGTGAAGCCGGGGGAGACGTCAGGACGCATGCAGGGGCGGGCTGGTGGGCCCTTCAACCTACGGACAGCCGCGCCGAATCCGCGCGCGCATCCCGCCGGGCGGGCTAACTTCGGTGCATGGTTGCCGCCGCGCAGGTTGTCCCGCTTGCGCCCGTCGAGGGCGTGTTCTCGTACCGCGTGCCGCTCGAGATGGACGCCGACGCGCAGCCCGGCGCGCGCGTGCTCGTGCCGTTCGGGCGGCGCATGCTCACGGGCGTCATCGCGGCGCGCGGCGGCGCGTGCCCGGAAGAGGCACGGGAGGTCGTGGACGTGCTCGACGCGCGCCCGGCGCTCACCCCCGAGCTGCTCGCCCTCACGCGCTGGATCGCAGAGTACTACGTCTGCACCTGGGGCGAGGCGCTGCGCGCGGCCCTCCCGAGCGGCACGAGCCTCGAGAGCCGCCGCGTGGTGCGTGCCCTCGCCCCGCCCGAGGCCTGGCCCGACGCCGCCGACGGGCCCGCGCGCACCCTTGCCGAGGCGCTGCGTGAGGCCAACGGGGAGGGCGTCCCGCTGCGCCGCATCGAGGACGGCCTCGGGCGGGCGTTCCCGGCGCACCGCCTGCGCCGGCTCGAGGCCGCGGGCTGCATCGCTCTGGACGACGAAGTCGGCGTCGCGCGCGCGCGCGCGCGCCTCGAGCCGCACCTCTCGCTCGTCGACGGCGCAGACGCGCGCGGCGTGCGCGGCGAGAAGCAGCGCGCCCTGCTCGCGGTGCTCGCCCGCAGCGCCACGCCGCTCCGGCAAGCCGACGCGCTCCGCGTCAGCGGGGCCTCCGCCGCCGCCGCGCGCGCGCTCGCCGCGCGCGGGCTTGTCCGCATCGACGTGCGCCCGGTCGAGCGCCGCGCCGATGGCCTCGACGGCCCCGCACCGTCCCCTCCGGAGGCACTCGCCCTGCATCCGGCGCAGCAGGCGGCCGTAGACGCGCTCGTCGCCGCGCTCGACGCGGCGGCCGAGCCCGAACCGGCGGGCGCGCAGAGCACGGGCGAGCAGGGGCCGGTCCGCACCTTCCTGCTGCACGGCGTGACCGGCAGTGGCAAGACCGAGGTCTACCTCCGCGCGCTCCGCCACGCCCTCGCGGCCGGGCGCACGGCGCTCGTGCTCGTGCCCGAGATCGCCCTCACGCCCCAGACAGTACGACGCTTCCGCGCCCACTTCGGCGACCGCGTGGCCGTGCTCCACAGCCGCATGTCGCCCGGCGAGCGCCTCGACGCCTGGACGGCCATCCGCGAGGGGCGCTTCCCGGTCGTGATCGGGCCCCGCTCGGCCGTGCTCGCCCCCGTGGAGCGCCTCGGCCTCGTCATCGTGGACGAGGAGCACGAGGCCAGCTACAAGCAGTTCGACCCCGCGCCGCGCTACCACGCGCGCGACGTGGCCGTGATGCGCGCGCACCGCGCCGGCGCCGTGTGCGTGCTCGGCAGCGCCACGCCGAGCCTGGAGACCGTCGCCAACGTGCGCGCGGGCAAGTACGCCTACCTGGGCATGCCCGAGCGCGTGCCCGTGGCCGGCCGGCCGGCGGCGCCGCTGCCGCCCGTCCGCCTCGTCGACCTGACGCGCGAGCGCGAGGTTCGTCGCCTCAAGGGTGCGCTCTCGGACACGCTCCGCGACGCCGTCGCGGCCCGCCTCGCGCGCGGCGAGCAGACCATCCTGCTCCAGAACCGCCGCGGCTACGCGCCCGTCGCCACGTGCGACAGCTGCGGCTTCACGCCCTCCTGCCGCGACTGTGCCGTCTCGCTCACCGTACACAAGGCCGCACGCCAGCTCCGGTGCCACTACTGCGGACGCGCCGAGCGTCTGCCCGAAACCTGCCCGGCCTGCGGCGAGCGCGCGGTGCGCCTGCTCGGCGCGGGCACGCAGCGCGTCGAGGAGGAACTGGCCGACGTCTTCCCGGAGGCCCGCCTGCTCCGCATGGATCTCGACACGACCGCCCGCCGCGGCGCGCACCGCACGCTGCTCGAGCGCTTCGGCCGCGGCGAGGCCGACATCCTGCTCGGCACGCAGATGGTCGCCAAGGGCCTCGACTTCCCGCGCGTCACGCTCGTCGGCGTCGTCAACGCAGACACGGGAATGCTGCTGCCCGACTTTCGCGCCGCCGAACGCACGTTTCAGCTCCTCGCGCAGGTGGCCGGGCGCGCCGGGCGCCACGACCTCCCGGGAGAGGTCATCCTCCAGACCCGCAATCCGGACCACCCGGCGCTGCGCTTCGCCTGCGCGCACGACGTGGCCGGCTTCGTGCGGCACGAGCTCGCCGAGCGGCGGGCTCTCGGCTACCCACCCTTCGGGCGCATGGTGGGGATCGAGTGCAAGGGGCCGGAGGAGGACGCGGTGCACGCACTTGCGGGACGCTGCGCCGAAGCGCTCGGGCGGGCCGCCGCCGAGATCGGCGCGGAGGTGCTCGGCCCGGCTGCGGCGGCCGTCGGGCGCGTGCAGCGGCAGTGGCGCGTGCACCTCTTCGTCAAAGCGCCCCGCTGCGTGCCGGCCACCGCCCTCGCCGCAGCCGTGCGCACGGGCACGGCCGTGGCCGTGCCTGCCGGCTGCCGCATCAACCTCGACGTAGACCCCGTCGGGCTATTCTGAAGGCCCGGGTCCCGAGCCGACGCGCGCGCGGGACACGCTGCCCGTGTGGAAGCGTCTCCGGCTGGGGCCTGTATGAGGGTTTCCGGGAGGGCAGCAGGACGTCGCCTCCACAATTCATACACCCGCTCTTTGCGATTCCTTGACGATCTGCGCACATTCGCGTCGCCGCTGCGCCAACACCGGCGCGCGTAGCCCTGACACCCCATGCTGTCTTACCGCAGTTTCGTCACTGCTTTTGCGCTCGCGCTCGGCCTGAGCGCCTGCGACACCTCGCCCGGCGGGCTCGAGGCCGCGCAGCAAGCCCCGCACGACCCGCCTGCCACCTACGCCGCCCCCCACGCCGACGGCGACGTCGTGCCGGGCCAGTTCATCGTCGTGCTCAGCGACGCTGCGACGAGCCTGCGCGGCGTCGAGGACATGAGCGCGAGCCTCGCGGCGCGCTACGGCGGCACGGTCGAGCGCGTGTACGGCACTGCCCTGCGCGGCTTCGTGACGCGCATCGACGAGGCCGGCGCGCAGGCGCTCGCGCGCGATCCGGGCGTCGCCTACGTTGAGGCCGACCGCTACGTGTACGCCTCGGCCACGCAGACCGGCGCCCCGTGGGGCCTCGACCGCATCGACCAGCGCGCGCTCCCGCTCTCGACGACCTACACCTACGAGGCCACCGGCAGCGGCGTGACGGTCTACATCATCGACACGGGCATCCGCGCCACCCACGCCGACTTCGGCGGGCGCGTCCGCGCCGGCTTCGACGCCTTTACGGACGGGCGCAACAGCGACGACTGCAACGGCCACGGCACGCACGTGGCCGGCACCGTCGGCGGTGGCACGTGGGGCGTGGCCAAGGGCGTGCGGCTCGTCGCCGTGCGCGTGCTCAACTGCCAGGGCAGCGGCACCAACGCGGGCGTGATCGCCGGCGTGGACTGGGTAGCCGCGGATGCGGCCGGCAAGACGGCCGTGGCCAACATGAGCCTCGGCGGCGGCGCCTCGTCCGCGCTCGACACGGCCGTGCGCAACGCCGTCGCCTCGGGCGTGACGTTCGTCGTTGCCGCGGGCAACGAGAACGTGGACGCGTGCACCAGGTCGCCTGCGCGCGTGGCCGAGGCGCTCACCGTCGGAGCGACGACCTCGAGCGACGCGCGCTCGTCGTTCTCCAACTTCGGGACGTGCGTGAGCCTGTTCGCGCCGGGCTCCGCGATCACGTCGGCGTGGCACACGTCGGACACGGCCACAAGCACGATCAGCGGCACGTCCATGGCGAGCCCGCACGTGGCGGGCGCTGCCGCGCTCTACCTTGAGGGCCACCGCTCGGCCACGCCGGCACAGGTTGGCCGCGCGATCTTGGACGCGTCCACGCAGGGCGTCGTGACGAGTGCAGGCACGGGCTCGCCCAACCGCCTGCTCTATTCGCTCTTCGGCGCGGCGGCGGCGCCGCCGCCAGCCGGGATCGTCCTCTCGGCCCAGGGCTCGAAGGTGCAGGGCCGCGTCGTCGTGGACCTGACGTGGACCGGCGCGACGAGCGCGCGTGTGGACGTGTACTACAACGGCAGCCGCATCGGAACGATCGACAACACGGGCGCGGCGCGGCACAACACGGGCCAGCGCAGCGGCACGTTCCGCCACCGCGTCTGCGAGGCCGGCACGCAGACCTGCTCCAACGAGACCTCGGTGACGCTCTGACGCCCCGGCGGGCGCAGGAGGCGGGCCCGCCGGGAGCATTCTGGCGGGCCCGCCCACCTTCCGTCGCCACGCGTCCCGCCGTCGCGCGCGCTGGCTTCAGAGATCGTCCCGACGATCCTTGAGGTACTTGTTCAGCAGCGCGCGCGCGCGGAAGATGTGCGCCTTGACCGTCCCGAGCGGCAGCCCGAGTTGCTCCGCGATCTCCTCGTAGCTCAGCTCCTGCTGGTGCCGCATGACGATCACGCGGTGATATCTGGGCGGGAGCGCGTCGATGGCGGCCTGGATGAGCGTGCCGCGCTGGTCGGCGATGAGGTGGCGGTCGGGGCGGTACGTCGTGTCGGGCAGCTCGACCTGCATCTCGCCGTCGCGCGTCTGCACCGGCCTGTCGATCGAGAACGTGGGCAGACGCCGCCGGCGGAGGTGGTCGATGGCGTGGTTGGTGGCGATGCGGTAGAGCCAGGTCGAGAACGCGAAAGCGGGCGCGTACGTGGCGAGCGAGGCGAATGCCTTGGCCAGAGCCTCCTGCACGAGGTCGTCCACGTCGGTCTGGCTGCGCACGAGCCGGCCCACGTGGCGGCGCAGCGGCCCCTCGTACTTGTGCACGAGCCGCTCGTAGGCGCGCTGGTCGCCGCCGAGCGCGCGCGCGACGAGGGCGCGGTCCTCCTCGCTCGAGGCCGACGGCGTCCCGGCGGAGGGGCCCTCCGGAGGGACCGCGGCCGAAGTGGTGGTCTCTGGCACGAGCGGCGCCTCACGAGCCGGCGCCGGGGAGGCCGGCAGAGCGGACGAGTGGGAGGCGTCGGGCGTGTCGGCCATGGGGGTGCGGAGCGGAGCGCCAAGCTACGACGCCCGCTCGTCGGGGCGTCTGCCGGGGCACAGGCGCTGGCTAGGCGATCGCCTTGCGCTCCTCATAGACCGGGCCGGCCTCGCCGCGGATGGTCGCGGCCGTGATGCGGCAGACCGTTCCGCCGCGAGACTGCGGTGCTTCGTACATCAGATCGAGCATAGCCTCCTCAAGGACCGAGCGCAGGCCACGCGCGCCGGTGCCGAGCGCGCGGGCGCGCGCCACGACGGCGTCGAGCGCCTCGTCCTCGAAGACGATCTCGACGCCGTCCATGGCGAAGAGCTTCTGGTACTGCTTCACGAGCGCATTGCGCGGCTCGGTCAGGATGCGGCGCAGGTCGGCGTCGGTGAGGCCGTCGAGAGCGGTCAGGACGGGCAGGCGCCCGACGAGCTCAGGGATGAGGCCGAAGCGCATCAGGTCGTCCGGCTCGACGTGGCGGAAGAGCGTCGGGTCGCGGGGGTCCACGCTGGCCCGAGCGGCGGCCTGGAAGCCGATCTGGCCCGACGAGAGGCGGCGTGCGATGTGCGGCGCGAGCCCGTCGAAAGCGCCGCCGCAGATGAAGAGCACCTGCCGCGTGTCGAACGTGATCAGGTTCTGCTCGGGATGCTTGCGCCCGCCCTTGGGCGGCACGCCGGCGAGCGTGCCCTCGAGCATCTTGAGCAGCGCCTGCTGCACGCCCTCTCCCGAGACGTCGCGCGTGATGGAGGCGTTGTCGCCCTTGCGCGCGAGCTTGTCGATCTCGTCGATGTAGATGATGCCGCGCTCGGCGCGCTCGATGTCGTAGTCGGCCGCCTGGAGGAGGTGGCTCAGGATGGACTCGACGTCCTCGCCGACGTAGCCGGCCTCGGTGAGTGCCGTCGCGTCGGCGATCGAGAACGGCACGTCGAGCACGCGGGCGAGCGTGCGGGCGAGCAGCGTCTTACCGGTCCCGCTCGGGCCGACCAGCAGGATGTTCGATTTCTCGATCTCGACGTCGTCGTAGGCGTGGAGGTATTCCTCGGCGTCGATGCGCTTGTAGTGGTTGTAGACCGCGACCGAGAGCGCGCGCTTGGCCTGCTCCTGCCCGACGACGTGCTCGTCGAGGGCGGCTTTGATCTCGCGCGGGCTCAGGCGGCGGTGGCGGGCGGTGCCGCGGCGGGCGCCCGCGCTGCCGGGCGGCACGTACGGCACGAGATCGCCGCGCACGATGCCCGAGGCGTCGTGGATGCAACGGTCGCAGATGTACACGTCCGGCCCGGCCACCATCGACGTGACCTCGTGCGCGGTGCGGCTACAGAACGAGCAGCGGATGACGTCGTCGCCGGCAGGCATACGGGCGGAGGCGGACCGGTGGGAGCGGGCGGGTGTATCGGCCCAAAGGTAGGCACCCGTTAGTGCGCGTGCTGCCGGGCAGAGCGCGCGTAGCGCGCCGGCGGCGGAATTTGCCGCGCGCACCGTTCTCGCGCGTACTTCCCGGCACCGCCCCCATGCCGGGCCGTACCCTCGCCAGGTCCCCCTGCCACTGCGCCCGTGTCCGACGCCTCGCTCCCGCCTGCTTTTCTCGAGCGCCTTGCGCGCATCGTCCCGCCGGAGCGGCTGCCGGCCGTGCGCGCTACGTTCGAAGCGCCCGCGGCAACGGGCTTCCGCGCCGTGCCGCTCGTCGCGCCCGAGGCCGATACGCTGGCGCGGCTGACCGCCGAGGGCGTCCCGTTCATGGCTGTCGAGGGCGTGCTGGGCGCGTTCGCGGTGCCTGCCGGCGCGCGCGCGGCACTGCTGGCCTCCGGACCCTACCGAGAGGGGCACCTGTACGTGCAGAACGTCTCGAGCCAACTGCCGCCGCTGCTGCTCGGCGCGCGGCCCGGCGAGCGCGTGCTCGACCTGTGCGCCGCGCCGGGCTCCAAGACAGGTCAGGTCGCCGCGCTGATGCAGAACGAGGGCACGCTCGACGCCGTCGAGAAGGTGCGCGCGCGGTACTACAAGCTACGCGCCAACGTCGAGGCGCAGGGCGCGACGCTGGTGCGGGCGCACTGCGCCTCAGGCACGGCGTTCTGGCACCGCGCGCCCGAGTCGTACGACCGCGTCCTGCTCGACGCGCCATGCTCGACCGAGGGCCGCTTCCACACGGCCGATCCGGAGAGCGTGCGCTACTGGTCGCCGCGCAAGGTGAAGGAGATGCGCGCCAAGCAGCAGCGGCTGCTGTTTGCGGCCGTGCAGGCGCTACGGCCCGGCGGCACGCTCGTCTACGCCACGTGCACGTTCGCGCCCGAAGAGAACGAAGGCGTGCTGACGAAGGCGCTCCGCACGTTCGGCGGGCGGCTCGAGGTCGTGGAGGCAGGGCTTCCCGAGACGGGTCCGGTAGCTGCGGCAGCACTGCCAGGACTCGCGTCGTGGGAGGGGCGCCCGTTTCACCCACAGGTGACGCGGGCGCGGCGCGTGCTGCCGGACGGACTCCTGGAGGGCTTCTTCGTCGCCCGGCTCGTCAAGCACGACTCGACGGCTGGCCCACCCGGGGCGCGCTAGCCGCTCTCTGGGAGGCAGCCTCTCCGGAAGGCAGCAAGGCCCCGCCGCACCGCCGTGCGACGGGGCCTTCCGAAGCCTTCAGGTGCGGGCCGGCTTAGCGGACGATCGTCACACGCTGCGTGGCACGGAACGTCTCGCCCGTCGCCTGCACGACGTATGTACCAGCGGGCAGCCCTGCCGCCTCCACGTCGACCGTGCTGGGTACGCCCGCGGCAAGCGCGCCGTCGTGCAGCACCGCCAGGCGGCGCCCGAGCAGGTCGTAGAGCGCGACGAGTACCGTCTGCGGCGCGTCTACCTCGAGCGTTACGGCTGTCCGGGTGCGGAACGGGTTCGGGCCGGCGATTTCAAGGCGCGAAGCGCCAGCCACGGCGTCCGTTTCGTTCGAGACGCCCGGCGGCGTCGTGAAGTCGGCCGTGCCGTCGTTGAGGACGGCCGACGAGCCCTGTGTGGCGTTGGCCCCGAGGCCGCGCCGCGCGAACGCGGTCCAGATTTGCGCGGCGTGCGCGCCACCGTAGAGCATCTGGTCGGCAGCCAGGATGGCGTTGCGCCCGTCGACGAAGCCCGGTGCGCAGGGCTGCATCTTGAGCGCCTGCGTGACGAGCCGCAGCGCGACCTGATTGCCGGCCATGCCAGAGGCGTTGTAGAGGTCCGGGTCGAAGCCGTTGGTCTGGATCAAGTTCCACGTCATGTCCCACAGCATCGAGCCCCAGACGAAGCCGACGCCGTGCGGGACGGAGAGGCTGCGCGCCTGCCCGGTCGTGCCGCCGAACGAGATCACGTCCTGGTAGGTGTAGTTGTTGACCGAGAAGTCGGTCGAGTAGGGCGCGTTGCGGATGCCCCGGCCGTCGGTGCTCTCGAACTGGAGGTACGTCGCGATGCCGCGGCGCTGCGCGCCTGTGTCGCCGGGCTGCATGGTGAGCATGAGGCCGTAGTAGTCCGACCAGCCCTCACCCATCTGCTCCTGCCCGTTGAGGCAGTTGGTGCTCGGCCCGCCGGTCAGGCGGATCGAGATGCCGTGCGCGTACTCGTGCACGATCACGCCAGCGTCCATGTCCGAGTCGCGGTTCTGGTCCACGCGGACGAGCGCCGTCACGTCGAGGAAGCTTTCCGAGATGGCCAGGCCGGTCGAGCGCTGCACGAACACGGCCGGAATGGTGACGTCGTTGGGCTCGCCGTCGGGCAGCGCCATCGTCACAAGCGACTCGGGCGTGCCCGTGGCCGGGTTGGCGCTGTTGAAGATCATCACGCCGGCGGCGCCGGCGGCCTGCGCGGCGCGGGCCTTGGTGACGAAGTTGCAATTGCCGCGCTCGATGAGGGCGATGTTGCCGCTGATGGCCGCCGTGTTGGTGATGCTCGTATTGCCGGACTCGTTGCAGCCCACCGCGCCGAACTGGCCTTGGATGAGCACGACCGGGCGTGTCACGCCTACGCCGCGCACGCCGAAAGCCGCACCCGAGGAGGGCTTCGGCCCGGCGATGTTGGCCGGCGCGGTCACGCGCACCTCGGTCCCACCGCTCCATTCGAACATCTGCATGCGGCCCGAGACGCCGTCCACCGGCGAGGAGAAGTTGGCGTTGTCGGTGCCCGAGCCGTCCTGTGCCTCGGCGCGCACGGGGTCATTGCCCAGCCCGCCGAGCCCGAAGTTGCTCGCCTGGAAATTGCCCGAGGGCTCGTCAAAGCCGTAGCGGTACGCGATGTCGTGGACGATGTTGTTCCAGTAGAACAGGTTCGTAACCGCCGAGGCGAGGTTGTCGACAGGCGCCAGCGAGGGGTTGAACGGGAAGTCGAAGACGAGGCCGGCCCCGCCGTCGGGCTGCGCGTCGGGCGTGCTGTCGGGCGTGTTGGAGGCCGTGCGGTCGGCGTAGGCCCAGACGTTGTTGCCGCGGGTGATGGTGAAGCTCTGCGCGGCCGTCGCGTGCCAGCCCAGACGCGAGGCCACGACATCGGGCGTGCCGGCCACGAGCGCGACGGCGCCGTGGTTGGGCGACTCGAACGGGTAGGGCACGACGCGGTACGTGCCAACGGGGGTCACGCCGGCGGCGCCCCAGGCGGCCAGCGGTGCCGTCGTAGCCTCCAGCCCCTCTGCGGCGGCGGGCGCCAGGCTTCGCGGCGCGCGCATCGCCTCGCGCGGCAGGTGTTCCTCGCGCTCGCGTACGACCTCGTCTACGGCGCTGAGGACGCGGCCCGAGTGGGCGTCTACCTGCACGCTCCAGAGCTCCTGGCCCTGCGGGCCGCCGTCCCCGGCGATTGTGAGGTCGTAGGCCAGGCGCAGCGCGCCCTGCCCGTCGCGCACGTAGACGAGGCGCGGCTCGAGCAGGCGCTCGTAGGTGGCTACGCGCGCTGCGCGCGCGGCGTCGGTCGCCGGATCGTCCGAGACGAGCGGGGTGTAGTGCCCTTCGCGCTCGGCCTCGCGCACGGCCTCACGGGACAGACGTGCCACGTGGGCGAGCGCCGTCGCCTCGGCGGCGGCGGCGGCGAGCGAGGGCACGGCCGGGGCCGCCTGCCGCGCTAGATTCTTCTGGAACCGGTCCGCAACCGAGAGCACGTCGCCGCTCGGGAGCACCGTCGCCGCAGTCGTGGTGCCGAGGACCGGGATGCCCTCGTGGCGCTGCACGAGGTAGACCTGCGTGGCGCCGGTCAGACGGTCCACGTACACGTCCGAGGGGTGGAGGTCGTCCAGGTCGCCCGGGGCCAGGTCAGCGGCCTTCGTGGCGCGGAAGTGCTGCTGCGCAGCGTGCACCGCAGGTGAGAGCTGCGCCTGAGCGAGCAGGGGAAAGGCCAGCGCGAGCGCAAGAAGGCCGTAGCGGAGTCGCATGTGGGAGTGCTGATAGGAAGATTATCCGGCCGTACAAGAAAACTGTTAACGTACCACGAACGCAAGGTGAGCACGAACGCTGGCGCAAAAAAACGTTCGCCGCTGCGCTCGCGGCGCGCCGCCGCGGGGCTAGCGCGCCACGGTGAGCCGGCGCGCGTCGCGGAAGTGCTCGCCCTCGGAGCGGACGACGTAGGTGCCGGCGGCCAAGCGCGCGGCGTCCACCTCGAGCGTGAGCGGCGCGCGCGCGGGCACGTCGCCCTCGAAGAGCGTCGCCACGCGGCGGCCGAGCGCGTCGTAGAGCGCGACGCGCACGCGCTGGGCCTCGGCCACCTCGAGCGTGAGGCGCGTCGCGCCGTGAGCCGGGTTCGGGTGGGCGTCCGAGAGCACGTGCGTGCCCGCGAAGGCGGCGCCACCGCCCTCGGCCGAAACCGTCCCGCCGACGACGAACTCGAGCGCGACCACGCGCGGCGCCCCCCCCGGCTCGTTCGTCGCAACGGTCATCTCGGCCGTGTACGTGCCCGCCTCGAGCCCGCCGGCGTCGAAGGCGAGCGTGACGGTCTCGCTGCCGCCGGCGGCGACGGTGCCCGCCGACGGCGTGGCCTCGACCCAGAGCGCGCTGAAGCGGAGCGCCTTGTTCGAGGCGAGGTAAGGCGCGTCGAAGACGACCTCGAGGCCGTCGGTGCCGCTCGCGTTCTCAATGCCGACCGTTGCCGAGTTCAGCACAGGCGCGCGGAGCGTCTCGTAGAACACCTCGATCTGCCCGCTGCGGCGCAGCACGATCTGGAACGTGTTGCCCAGACCGGTCGTGAGCCGATCAGCGTAGCGCGGCACGTTGGTGTACTGGACGACGAAGCGCTCGGGCGTGGCGAGGTAGTGGACCTGCGAGCCGTAGCCGGCCACGCCCGGGTGGAGGTCGTCCCAGAAGCCGTAGACGGCGTCGTTGGGCCCGGTCGTGGACGGGATGCGCCCGTTCGTGAACGCGGTCAGGCCGGCCGTGCCGAAAGAGAGGAAGCCGTTCGAGGAGATGGCGACGTCGTTTTTGTCTACGCCGTAGAACGGGAACGGGAACGGCAGCGCGACGCGCGTCGAGGCGTCGTCGCCGAGCGTGACGGGCGTGCCGGTGGCGCGGATGTCCTCCCAGGCGTAGACCGGACCGCCGGGCGAGTCCGAGTCGATCCAGCGGTAGCCGAACGCGTCCGGACCGCCCTCGGCGCGGAGGGCGGCCGTGCGCGGGGCCTCGGGGGCGTTCTTGTCCCCTTCGGGGGCGTTCTTGTCCCCTTCGGGGGCGTCCTTGTCCCCTTCGGGGGCATCGGCGGGCCGGCTGCCGGCGGCGGGCGCCTCGCCGGCCGGCCCGCGAAGGCGCAGCGGCGCGCCCGTCGTCTCGGCCAGGCCGATGCCGAAGCGGAGATCGGAGGCGCCCGTGTTGCCGATGGCGACGGGCACAGTGGCCGTGCCCCCGAGGGGGACCTGCACGCGGATCGGCGCGGTGGCCATCTGGAGCTGCGGCGGCGCGAGCGTGGTAGCCTCGGCGGAGTTGGAGAGCGGCGAGGCGTTGAAGCTCTCGTCGGTCGCCACAACGGCGAAGTGGTACGTGGTCTCGAAGGCCAGGCCCTCTACCACGAGCTGCTCGGCCGTGCCCGAGGCGCGGGGTGCCGGGAGCGCGCCCGTGTACCGCGTGGCGGCGGCCCAGTCCTCGGGTGTCTCGATGGGCGTCGCGGCGTAGCGCACCTCGTAGACGGCCGCTGTGCCGACGGTGCCGTCGTCGCCGGTGGCGGTGAACGCGAGCGTGACATAGTCGCCGTTGGGGATTGCCTCGAGATCGGTGATGGCGGCCGGCGGGATCGTCTCGGGCTCGGCGAAGGACTCGGTATTGTCGGCATTGGTGCTCGTAGCGCCTTCGCTTGCACCGATGCCGAGGCCGCGGCGGGCGAACGCGCGCCAGAGCAGCTCGGTGTGGGCGCCGTCGTAGAGCACCTCGTCGGCCGCGAGGATGGCGTTGCGGCCGGAGACGAAGCCGGGCGCGCAGGGCTGCATCTTGAGCGCCTCCGTCACGAGCGCGAGCGCGATCTGGTTGCCGGCCGTGCCGGAGGCGTCGTAGAGGTCGGCGCTGAAGCCGTACGCCTCGATCAGGTCCCACGTCAGCTCCCAGAGCACCGTCGCCCAGACGAAGCCGACGCCGTGCGGCGTGGAGGGCCCGCGCCCGCCGGCGCTCACCGGGCGCGTGTGGCCGTACGTCCAGTCGTTGACGGCGAAGTCGGTCGCGTAGCGCGCGGGGCGGATGCCCGGCCCCGTGGTCGGCTGCCCGAAGAGATACGTGCCGACGCCGCGCGCGAGGCTACGCGTATCGGAGGGGCGCATGGTGAGCATGAGGCCGTACCAGTCCGACCAGCCCTCACCCATCTGCTCGGCGTTGTTCAAGCACGACGTGTTGCTCGCGCCGCCGGTGAGCCGAATCGTGATGCCGTGCGCGTACTCATGCGTGATGACCGCGTTGTCGAAGTCGCCGTCGACGGCCGGCGTGGGCGTCGTGCCGACGTACATCTGCATGCGCGGGCGCTGCCCGTCGGGCGGCGTCATGAAGTTGGCGTTGTTGGTGCCCGAGCCGTCCTGCGCCTCGGCGCGCACGTCGTCGCCGCCGAGGCCGCCGCGGCCGTAGTTGTTGACCTGGAAGTTGCCCGACTGCTCGTCGAAGCCGTACTGGTAGGCGATGTCGTGGATGAGGTTGTTCCAGTAGAACAGGTTGACGACGGCGGCGGGGCGGTAAGTGGCCGGCGCGAGCGTGAGATCGAGCGGGAAGTCGAACGTGAGCGTGGCCGTGCCGTCGGGGTCGGAGTCCGGGTCGGGGGAGTTGGAGGCGTTCGTGTCGGTGTAGGCGTGCACGTTGTTTCCGCGCGTGCGCGTGTGCTCCGGGCCTGGCGCCCCGTCGGTGTCGTGCCAGCCGAAGGGCGAGGCGACCGGGTGGGCGGGGTTGACGACGAGCACGCGGGCATCGGCGGGAGGCGCCGGGAGGGCGTGCGCGGGGCTTTCGGCCGGCGCGGCGTAGACGCGGTAGCGTGCGCCGTCGGCCCCGAGGCCGTGGAACGCCTCGGCGAGCCCGGCCAGGTGCGCGCTCGCGAACGGCACGAGCGGCTGCGCCGCGCGCGCGGCGGCCGGCGCGCCCGTCCCCTCGGCGGGCGCGAGCGCGTGCGTGTGCCCCTGCGGCCCCTCGAAGCAGTGCAGCACGTGGTTGTGGCGCGCGAGCACGCGGCCTGTGTGCGCGTCGACGTACCCGAACCAAGCGTGCTGGCTGTCCTTGAGGTAGAGCATCGTCTCCCAGGCCAGGCGCAGCGCGCCGCCCTCGTGCTCCTCGACGTACACGAGGCGAGCCGGGACGGGCTCCTGCGTCAGGCCTCCGTCGGAGAGCGTGACGGCCGCGTCGGGCGAGCCTTTGTGCGCGAGCACCACGAACGGCTCGAGCGGCACGAGGCCGGCGTCGCGCGCGAGCGCCGCGGCGGCGTCGGCGGCGGTGAGCGACGGCGCTGCCGGGCGTGCCTTGAGCATCAGACCCGGCACAAGGCGCCCGGCGGCGTGGGCCACGCGCCCGTGGCGGTCTACCGTCACGCTCATCCCGCCGCTGGCCACCTCGACCCCGCCGATCTGCTGCCGGAGGTAGACATGCGTGGCCCCACTGAGGCGGCTCGTACTCTGGTCCGTCACGACGACGCCGGCCACGTCAGCGGCCGTCAGGCTATGGCGGGGCGCGTTGCGCTCGAGGTAGGCGACGGCGCGCTCGGCGGCAGTCTGGGCGGACGCAAGGGGTGCTGTGGCCAGCGCGAGCGCGGCCAGAACGAAGAAGCGAAGGAGCATCGGGAACGCAGGGGGGCGCAGGAGGGCGGCTCGGGAGGTTCCCGGCACCGGACGAGGTTACCGTTTATTCGCAAAACAGTGCAAGTTCTTTGACGGCCCATGGCGCTTCCGGGCGGGGCCGGGCCGTCCTGGGCGGCGGATCCCAGGCCGCTGATCTTTCAGGGGGTGGACACCCAGCGGAGGTAAGGCGGCGGCGGCACGGTCACCTCGGCCGCCCGCAGCATGCCCAGGCGCGCCTGCGCGTCGCGGCCCCGCCGAGGCAGGCCGTCGCCGTAGCGGCGCAGCGCGCAGCGCAGCGCCCGCACACTCGGGAAGCCGCAGCTGGCTGCCAGATCCTGCAGGTGGTCTGTGCTCCCTGCACCTGCTGGCAACTCCTGCAGGCGCATCATCGCCCGCTGAAAGCGCCTCACGGCCGCCACGTCGCGTGGGCACATGCCGACCTCCTCACGGAACCAGCGTCGCAGCGACGCCCCCGAAACGCCGGCCGCGCGCGCCGCCGTAGCCGGCGTTCCTGTGGCCGGCGCGCCGGCACCGAGCGCGTCGAGCGCGACGAGCAGCGCCCCCAGCCTGCCTGAAGCCTGCGGCACCTGTGCCCCGAGAAACGCCTCGCTCAGCCGCGCGCGCGCGTGGAAGTCTGCAGCGCGGCTGACCGCGAGCGCCCAGGCCCGGAGCGCCGGCGCTTGCTCCGGGCCGGCGGCGGCGTCCAGGCGCGGCGAGCCGGCGTAGGCCGTGCCACGCACGCCCCAGAGCATGCGCGGGCCGAGCGAGTGGAAACGGACGAAGAAGCACTGCACCGCACCGCTGAGCACGAGGGCCGTAGGGCGGCACTGCGGGCCGGCGATGGAGAGCCACGGCAGCCGGAAGCGGTGCCCTCTCGCAAGCTCGACGAACACGTCGCCCGCTCCGAGCACCGACACGATCGGCTCCACGTGCGCGTGGATGCGCAGACGCAGCGTCTCTCCCACGGGCACCGTCACCCGGCACTCGGCATACCCGAGCACGTAGGGCATGAGGGCCGCCGAGGCCGGCGCGCGGTACCACGCCATGTCGTACGGCGGCACACCGGGCGCTGCAATGTCCGGCAAGGCAACGTCCGCCCCCTCCGGTCCTGCGTCGGACCCGAGCGCGAGCACGGCGGGCACGTGGCCCGGCGCGACCTCGCCTCCCGTGGAAGCGCCGGCCTTAGACTGCGGATCTCGGACTTGGTACATCGCGCTGCACGGCTTGGAAACCGAGTCTGGCAAACGCCCGGCGTAAGTGCCAGTCTGCTGAGCACTATACGACATCGAGCGCATCTGCCGGTCATGCTCCTTCGCCCTGCCACGCCCGCCGACGCGCCCGCGCTCGCGGCCCTCGATGCCGAGGCCTTCAGCGCCGAGGGCTACCCGGTCTTCGTCTTTCGGCAGTGGCTCGATCTGTTCGAGGGCCTTGTCTTCGTCGCCGAGGGCGCAGGCCCGGATGCCGGGGCTCTGGCAGGCTATGCCGCAGCGGGCGTTGCGGCCGACGGCGCCTGCGGCTGGATCCTCTCGGCGGGAGTCACCCCCGCGGCACGCGGCCGAGGGCTGGCCAGGCGCCTCGCGCAGGCGGCACTGGACGCGCTCGCAGCACGGGGAATACGCGAGGTGCGCCTGACGGTCGCGCCCGGCAACGCCGCCGCGCGCGCGGTCTACCGGCACCTCGGCTTCGCCGACGAGGCGCTCGTGCCCGACTACTTCGGCCCCGGGGAAGACCGGCTCGTAATGCGGCGTGTCATCGCCGGGTAGTCCTGCGCCCCGCCCATGAGCGCTCGTCTTGTCCGAAAAGGCCGACGCCCCCGCCCTCGGCAGGAGGGACGGGGGCGCCTTCGGGGTGGGTCCTATAGGATTTGAACCTATGACCTCTCGCGTGTGAGGCGAGCGCTCTAAACCACTGAGCTAAGGACCCCGGTGGGCGTTCAAGGTAGCGCGGAGGCGCCGCGCGGCGCAAGCGGAGGCCGTGTGGAGAATGGCCGCGCCGCTCAGGCCGCTCGTGCTGAGCCCCTCTGCACGGCCGCCTCTGGCACGGCCGCCCCTGGCACCGTCGCCGGCGCGACCGGATCCGGAAGGCGTGCCGGACGCGGCAGGTGAGGCGCCGCCGGCCGCACGGCCACCCGGTGTGGCCGCGCCGCCCCGACGGGCACGCGCGCCTCGGCGTCCTCCTCACGGAAGTTGAGCAGCACCTCGAGCACCTCGGCCTCGGTCTGGAGCGGCATCAGCAGCTGCCGCAGGCGGCTCGCGCCGCGGTGCCCCCTGAAGTAGCCCCCGTACATACGACGCATCTCGAGCACGCCCTTGCGCTCGCCGAGCCAGGCGCACTTGAGCGTCAGGTGCTCGGCTACCACGCCGACGCGCTCCTCCCACGACGGCGGCGGGGGCGTCTCCCCGGTCTCGAGGAGCGCTCGCGCGTCGCGAAAGATCCACGGATTGCCGATGGCCCCGCGGCCGATCATGACGCCGTCCACGCCCGTCTCGTCGAACATGGCCCGGACGCGCTCGGGTGTGGCCGCGTCGCCGTTGCCGATGAGGGGGATCGAGAGGCCGGCCTCGTCTTTGATCCGGCGCAGCCATGCCCAGCGCGCCTCGCCGCGGTACATCTGGCTGCGCGTGCGCGCGTGCACGGCGAGCGCCTGCACGCCGACGCCCTCGAGCATGCGCGCCACGTCGATGATGCGGATCGACGCATCGTCCCAGCCCAGGCGCGTCTTGACCGTTACGGGCCGCGTGGCCGTCTCAACGACCGCCGCCGCGATGGCCTCCATCTTGGGCAGGTCGCGGAGGATGCCCGCGCCGCCGTCCTTGCAGACGACCTTCTTGACGGGGCAGCCGAAGTTGATGTCGATCAGGTCCGGCGCCTGCGCGTCGGCGATGGCCGCTGCCCGGCGCACCTGCTCGAGCTCGCCGCCGAAGATCTGGATCGAGAGCGGGCGCTCCTCGTCGTAAAACTCGAGCTTGCGCACCGAGTCCTCGGCGCCGTAGACGAGCCCGCCGGACGAGATGAACTCGGTCGTGAGCACGTCGGCGCCGTAGCGCTTGCAGAGGATGCGGAACGGCGGGTCGGAGACGTCTTCCATCGGGGCGAGGAAGAGCGGCCGTTCCGGAAGGTGTAGCGTGCCGATCTGCATGGGACAGGGCGTTGAGGCGAGGTCTGACCAGTTTGCGCGTCCGCCCGCGCGTCCAACACGCTGAGGCCAGGCAGGGCCGGAGCGGCGCGAGATCAGGCAGGCGCAACATCAGGCGCCGGCGCCCTGAATACAACGCAGGCGCGGCGAAATCCGTCCCCGGCGCGGGTCTCACCGCCGGGGGCCGCGCAACCTGCGTGATGCGCGCCCGTAGCGCCGCGTTTGTCTTCTGCCCGCCCGATGCTGCTCGCCGTTTCTCTGACCGCGCTCGCCAAGACGCTGCTCGTCGCTCTGCTGGCCGTCCTGAACGGCGTACTGGCCCTTCTGGCCTCCCTCGCTGCGTGGAAGACACGCCTCGCGCTCGGGGCGCGCGCCGGCCTGGTCATATTGTTTTGCATTCCCATAGCGGGCATTTTGCTCTTTCTGTTCTGGGGTCAGCGCGTCGTGCGGGATCACCAGCGCTGACGTGCGTAGAAGTCCCTCCTCACCCACTCTCCACTTCGCTCCTCATGACGCACGCTCATCGCTTCGCACCGGCCTCGCTCCTCGCCGCCCTCACGTTTGCGCTTACCGGCTGCGGCGGCAACTTTGGCACCATGGTCAACCAGGAAAGCATCGGGTTGTTCGGCCTGATCCACCTTGGCCTGTGCGTATACGCGTTCATCCAGATCTTCAAGAGTTCGGCGACGACGGGAAGCAAGGTCATCTGGGCGCTGATCGTGTTCTTCTTCCCGCTCGTAGGCCTGATCGTCTGGTTCATCGCCGGGCCGAAGGCGCGCTGACGTTGAAGGCGCGCTGACGTTGAAGGCGCGCTGACGTTGAAGGCGCGCTGACGT
>JBKBRC010000017.1:0-19192 GCA_046292345.1 Rubricoccaceae bacterium | reverse complement strand
GAAGGCGCGCTGACGTTGAAGGCGCGCTGACGTTGAAGGCGCGCTGACGTTGAAGGCGCGCTGACGTCTCTGTCGTCCGTACCCGCTTGCGAGGCCGCGCTCTCCGGAGGGCGGCCTCGCCTTTCTGGACCGCGCCCTCCGGCGCGTCGCACCGGCCTCAGGCCGAGAGGAAACGCCCGACGGTCAGCCCGAGCCACACCGCGCCCAGCCCCACGACGACGCTCCCGACCGCGTTGGCGACAGCCCAGCCTGTGCGCCCGGCCACGAGGAGCGTGTAGGTATCGGCCGAGAACGTCGAGAACGTCGTGAAGCCGCCCAGGAAGCCGACCACGAGCAGCAACCTTCGGCCGGCCTCGGGCTCGGCAAAGGCCGGCAGCGCAGCGCCGATTAGAAAGCAGCCGACGGCATTGACGGCCCAGGTGCCCCACGGGAGGCCGGGCCCGAACAGGCGCAGCATCGCCAGCCCCACGCCGTAGCGTGCGGCCGTTCCGAGGGCGCCGCCGAGCGAGACGAGAAGGAGCGTGCGCATGGAGGAAGACTAGCTTCAGACGTCACCGAGTTGCATCAGCACCGAGTTGCATCAGCACCGGGTTGCGTCAGCACCGGGTTGCGTCAGCACCGGGTTGCGTCAGCACCGGGTTGCGTCAGCGCGCAGCGCTTTCGGCGAGGTAGGCCGCACCACGGCCTTTGATGCGCTCGTCCCAGTGCTGCATCCAGGCGTTGCCCTCACGCGCGAGGCGGTCCCAGTCGAGCGGCATGGGCGTGAAGGCGGCCTCGCGCATCCAGCGCGGGAGCGTGTCGGGGTCGAGGTCGGTGCGGGCGGGGATGCGGTGGAAGCGGTGCGCCTGCTCGGCGAGCGCCTCAGGCGTCGTCACGAAGTCGACGAACTGCCGCGCGCGCGCGGCATTGGGGGCGCCCGCGGGGATGGCGATGCCGTCTACGAGCACGGGCGTGCCGGCAGCCGGCATGTGGAACCCGAACGGATACCCGTTCTCCTGCGCCTGGAGGTACGCGTCCGGGAGGTTCCAGAGCGAGAGCGCGCCCTCGCCGCGCGCGAGGCGGAGGTAGAGCTGGGTGGGATCGGCGGTGTAGGCGCGCGTGTTCGCGTCGAGGCGGGCGAGCCAGCGGTAGCCTTCCTCGACGCTCGGCTGCCGGAGGATCATGGCGCCAAAGATGGCGCGCATGGTGCCCGAGGCGAGCGGCGAGCGGATGAGCAGCCGGCCCTGCCAGCGCGGATCGAGCAGGTCGTCCCAGTCCTGCGGCACGTCGGCGGGCGCGAGCGCGTCGGAGTTGTAGAGGATGCCCTCGGGCGTGAGGTAGGTGCCGTACCAGCGGCCGTCGGGGTCGCGCGCCTCAGGCGGGACGGCCTCGGCCCAGGCGGGCACGAACGGGGCGAGCAGGCCCTCCTCGGCGGCCTGCGCGAAGAGCATCTGCGGCGCGCCCCACCAGAGGCTCGCCTGCGGGTTGGCGCGCTCGGTGCGGAGGCGCTCGTAGGCCTCCTGGCTGCCCATGTCGAGCCACTGCACGTCCACGTCCGGGAAGGCCGCTTCGAAGGCGGCCTCGTAGTGCGCGAGCAGGTCCTTGCCGTGGGGCGAGTAGATCACGAGCCGCTCGCGTCCGTCGCCGGTGCAGGCGGCGAGTGCGAGCGCGAGCAGGAGGCAGCAGAAGGCTCTCACGGAGACCCGGGCGGTGAGCGGGCAGCGGCTAAAGCTACCCTCTCCAGTCCCGGGCGCCTCCGCGCCGGGAAGGCAGCGCTCATCCGATCACCTCGAGGCGGGCGAACCGGAGCTTGAGCGTCTTCTGCCCGACCTGCCGAAAGAAGACCGTCGCCGTCGCGCGCTCGCCGTGGCCGTCCACGGCGAGCACCTTGCCCTGCCCGAACGTGGCATGCAGGACGTGCGCGCCCGGCACGACGGGCGCCTCACCCTCGTCGTAGACGATGCGCGGCGCGTCGTCGTCGGCCCGGGGGGCGGTGCGCTCGGCCGGCGCCGCGGCCGGGCGCAGGCTCTGCCGGTAGTAGTGCGGGTCGAGTTGCCCGTAGGCGCGTCGGTGCCCGAAGGGGTCGTCGGCAGCGCCCTCGTCCATGCGGAAGCGGCCCGCGCGCGTCTGGAAACGCCCGCCGGCCTCGGTGCGCAGCACGTCGCCGAGGCCTTCGAGCTCGTCGAGGAAGCGGCTGCGGATGGCCGGCTGCTGGTCGCCGTAGCGGTAGCGGCTGCGCGCGTACGAGAGGAAGAGCAGACGCTCGGCGCGCGTCACGCCGACGTAGAGCAGGCGGCGCTCCTCCTCGAGCTCCCTGGGGTCCTGCGCAGCGGCGGCGAGTGGGAAGAGCCCCTCCTCGAGACCGGTCACGAAGACGGTCTTGAACTCGAGGCCTTTGGAGGCGTGGAGCGTCATGAGCGTGACGCGGTTGTCGTCCTCCTGGAGGCTGTCCACGTCGGCCACGAGCGAGACTTCCTGGAGAAACTCCGAGAGCGTGCGCTCCTGTCCGCCGGCGAACTCGGCGACGGCGTTGAGCAGCTCGTGCGTGTTCTCGAGGCGGGCCAGGCTCTCGGGCGTGTTCTCGTCGCGGAGGGCCTGCATCAGGCCGCTGTCCTGGATCAGGCCGCGCGCGAGCTCGTCGGCGGGCGTCGTCTCGGCCTTCGAGGCGTAGCGCGCGATGAGGAAGCCGAACTCCTCGACGGCCCTGGCGGCGCGACCCGAGAGGCCGGCCTCGTCGGGGCGCTGCACGGCATGCCACAGCGGCAGCGCGTGGCGAGCCGCGTAGGCGCGCAGCTGCTCGACGGTCTTCTGCCCGATGCTGCGCGCCGGCACGTTGATCACGCGCAGCAGGCTCGCCTCGTCGGCCGGGTTGACGGCGAGGCGCAGATACGCGAGAGCGTCCTTGATCTCCTTGCGCTGGTAGAAGCTCACGCCGCCGACGAGGCGGTACGGAATGCCCCCGCGCCGGAGCGCCTCCTCGATCGAGCGCGACTGCGCGTTGGTGCGGTAGAGCACGGCGAAGTCTGCATAGCGAAAGCCGTGGCGGACCTGGAGGTCGCGCACGGTGCGCTCGATCTTCTGCGCCTCGTCGCGCTCGGAGAGCGCCTCGAGCAGCACGACCGGCTCGCCCTCCGGGTTGTCGGTCCAGAGCGTCTTCTCGAGCTGGTGGCGGTTTCCTTTGATGACGGCGTCGGCGAGGCGGAGGATGCGCTGCGTGGAACGGTAGTTCTGCTCGAGCCGGATCGTGGCCGCCTGCGGGTAGTCCTTCTGGAACGAGAGGATGTTCTGGATGTCGGCGCCGCGGAAGGCGTAGATGGACTGCGCGTCGTCGCCCACGACGGCGATGTTGTGGTGACGCGCCGCGAGTTGCCGCGCGAGCAGATACTGGACGCGGTTGGTGTCCTGGTACTCGTCGATGTGGAGGTAGCGCCAGCGGTTCTGGTAGGCCGCCAGCACGTCCGGGAACGCCTCGAAGAGCTGGACCGGCCACGCCAGCAGGTCGTCGAAGTCCATCGCGTTGGCCGTGCGCAGGGCGTCGTTGTAGGGCCCGTAGAGCCGGGCCACGGCCTCCTCGAACGGGTCGGCGGCGAGGCGGCGGTACTCCTCGGGGCCGACCATCTGGTTCTTGGCGCCCGAGATGCGGCTGCGCACGGCGCGCGGCGTGACGCGCCGGGGGTCGACGCCGTGGCGCAGCATGAGCTCCCGCACGAGGCGCTCGGTGTCGTCGGTGTCGTAGATCGAGAAGTCGCGCGTGAAGCCCAGGCGGTCAGCCTCGCGGCGCAGCACGCGCGCGAAGACAGCGTGGAACGTGCCGATCCACATCGAGCGGGCTTCCGGGCCGACGAGGCGCTCGGCGCGGTCGCGCATCTCGCGCGCGGCCTTGTTGGTGAACGTGAGCGCGAGGATCTGGCTGGGCCAGGCGCGCCCGGAGGCGATCAGGTATGCGATGCGGTGCGTGAGCGTGCGCGTCTTGCCCGATCCCGGGCCGGCCACGATCATCACCGGCCCCTCGGTGGTGCGCGCGGCCTCGGCCTGCACGGGGTTGAGCCCGGTCAGGAGGGCCTCGGCGCGCGCGACGGCGGCAGCCGGCGCACGCACGAGGCCCGGCGGACCGTCGTCCTCGGGAGTGGGGAGGTCGGGGCGGGCGGCGGGCGGGCGCATGGCGTGTACGGGATCGTTGCAGCGCCAAGGTACGGGGCGGCGCGGGAGGCGGGCCGGGCGCGCGCCGGCCGAGCGTCTGCAAAAAAGCCGCGCCCTCCCCCCGGGAAGGCGCGGCGCGCGGACAGACCGCCGGAGGCGGCGTCAGTCCGGGGAGGCGGCGTCAGTCCGGCAGGCCGTAGGCGGCGCGCACGGCCTCGTAGTTCTTCAGGTCCACGTGGTGCTTGAGGATGCTGCCGGCCGGGATCGTGACGAGCCGCAGGTCGATGCGGCGCGGGATGACCAGGTCCAGCTCGGCGGCCGGGATCGTACTCAGCTGCGCCGTCGAAACGACGTCGAAGTAGAGGTCGTCGTTGTCGAAGGCGTAGGTGTAGGTCACGAAGTAGTCCACGTAGGGCACGCCGGCAGCATCTACGGCCTCGAAGCCGCGCGTGACCGGCAGCGCCATCCACGACTGGCCGGGCGTGACGTCGAGCACGAGGCTGTTGTCGGCGTAGAGCAGCACGAGCGCGCCGTCGCCGGCGGTGGCGAGCGCCGAGCGAACGGCGCTGCGGCGCGCCGTGTTGGTGATGTCGTCGGACTCGAACGTGGCCACGCGCCCGTCGGTGCTGACCGTGTAGGCGCGGCCGTCGAGCGAGAAGTCTACCACGCGGACCTCGCTGCGCTGCACGTAGGAGTCGCAACCAGCGGCGACGAAGAGCGCCGCCGCGAGCGCGGCGGCCGGGAGGGAGCGTAGAAGAGGGCGCATGGGCTTGCGGGGCTGGAAGGCACGGATCTGCTGCGAAAGGAGCCGCCACGCCTGCGGGCGGGGTAACGCAGCGTGCCCCCGAAACGGGCGACGCCCGTCTCGTGAGACAGGCGTCGCAGAAAAACCGCAACCGGCGGGCCGGAAGAGGACCGCCAGGCGCAGCCGCCGGGCGCAGCCGCCGGGCGCAGCCGCCGGGCGGTGCTAGCGCGTCGCGTGGCGCGCCGCGGCGTAGAGCGAGGCCACGAGCGCGATCTTGGCCACGTCCCACGGCACGAAGCGCAGCCAGCCGGCGACGGCCGTGGTCGTCCAGGCTTCGTGCCCGGCCGCCACGTGCAGCCACGAGGCCCCGAAGGCGAACAGGACGACCGAGCCGGCGGCGAGCGCGAGCAGCGTCTGCCCGAACGAACGACGGGACGTAGTCAGGTGGCCTGTCAGAAACGCCACGAGCGGCATCGCGAGCAGATAGCCGCCCGTCAGGCCGAGCAGGTGTGCCGCCCCCGAGCCGCCGCCGGCGAAGACCGGCAGCACGAGCCCGGCCAGCAGGTAGAGGCCCATCGCGAGGGCGGCGTTGCGGCGCCCGAGGAAGAGGCCGCTCGCGTAGACGGCGACGGTCTGGAGCGTCAGCGGGACCTCCCACAGGTAGATGCGCAGCTCGGCCTGCGCGAACGCGGCCGTGAGCGCGGCGAACCCGACGATGCCGGCCATCTGGAGCGCGAGCGGCGCGTCGGCGGCGCGGAGACGGTCGATAGAGGCGGGCGCGAAGAGGGCGGCAGTCTGGGCCATAGATGCGACGTTTGGACGGGACGGGGCCGGACGAGACGGGGCCGGACAGGACGGGGCAGAGATGGCCCCAAGATACGTTGCCCCTCCGGACGTGCCACGGCGCTCCGGGCCGCTCCCCGGCAGGGACTCCTCCTGGGCCAGCGCTCGTTCGTAGTCTCCGCCGGTCCGGACTATCCTCCTCGCCCCGTGCCCCCCAACGCCTCGCCCGACGCCACCCTCGTCCGCTCCGACCTCGACGGGCACGTGCTCCGCCTCACGCTCGCGCGCCCCGAGAAAAAGAACGCGCTCACGCGGGCTATGTACGCCGAGCTCGCGCGCGCGCTTGCGCACGCCGCCGACGACCCGGCCGTGCGCGTGGCGCTGCTCGCCGGCGAGGGCGGCGCGTTCACGGCCGGTAACGACCTCGGCGACTTCGTTGCCGACCCGCCCGCCGACGACGCGAGCCCGGTCTTCCAGTTCCTCCGCGCCGTCTCGCAGTTCCCGAAGCCGCTCGTCGCAGCCGTCGAGGGGCCGGCCATCGGCATCGGCACGACGGTCCTGCTGCACTGCGACCTCGTCTACGCCGCGCCGGGGGCGCGCTTCCAGCTGCCGTTCGTGCGGCTCGGGCTCGTGCCCGAGGCGGCCTCGAGCCTGCTGCTGCCGCTCGTGGCCGGATACGTGCGCGCGGCCGAGTGGCTGCTCCTCGGCGAGCCCTTCTCGGCCGAGGACGCGCGCGCGGCCGGGCTCGTCAACGACGTCGTCCCGGAGGTGCGCGCGCACGCGCTCGAGCGCGCGCGCGCGCTCGCGGCGCTCCCTCCGCGCGCTGTGCGCCAGACGAAGGCGCTGCTCGGGCGCACGCGCCGCGGGCCGGTCGCCGAGGCCATCCGCGCCGAAGCGGAGCGCTTCACCGAGGCGCTCCGCTCGCCCGAGGCCCACGAGGCGTTTACGGCATTCTTCGAGAAGCGCCCGGCCGACTTCTCGGCTTTCGAGGGCTAGCCCCGGCAGCGCGCTAGGGCCGGGGCCAGACGGCCCCCTCGGTGCGGCCATGGCCCGTCTGCGCGTCGTAGCGCTCGTGCGCCCGCTGCGTCTCCGCGCCGATGGCCTCGGCCAGGCGGCGGGCCTCGGCGCCGGCCCCGGCGCATGCCGGCGCCTCGACGCGCGCGAGGGCCGCGCGCAAGCGCTCGCCGCCCTGCTCGGCGATCCGGCGGTGCTCGTCTTCGTGCGCTGCGAGGGCCTGCGCGAAGCGGTCCCACCGCTGCCGGAGCGCCGGCGCCGCTCCGGCAGGGGCCTGCCAGCGCGGCAGCGTGATCGTGACGCGGAGCTCAACCTCGGGAGCGGCGAGCGCGCAGCGTCCCGCATGTTCGCGGTAGCCGTGCGTAAAGCCGTACTCGGCCCGGGTGAGGCCGAAGAAGGCCTCGCCCTCCCAGCGCGGGCCGCGCGCGCGGAGCTGCGCGAGCAGATCGGCCTCGGTGCTTCCCTCCACGTCGTAGTACACCGTCTGCGCGCGAACCCTCAGGCGAGCCGCCGAGTCCTGCGCGGCATCGGTCGGCAATGCCCCGGCCGACGCCGCGCCGGCCGGACCAGCCGCCCTGGAATCGTCCGGCCGGGCCGAAGGGCCCGCCATGCCCGGCGCCTGCGCGCCTGCGGGCGGCTCGCCCTTCGGCGGCTCGTCCGGCAACGGCTCGGAGGGGGAGGCACGGGGGCGGTCTAGCGCGCCTGCTCCGGAGGCCCTCAGCGCGGCGCCCATCACGGCCACGACGCTCACGACCAGCAGAACCACGAGCGCACGCATAGGGCGGAGGGCGAGCGAGGGAAGACGCGGGCGCGCAGGCTGTTGGGCGCGCAGGCCGTCGGGTATCGGGTGCGCGGCATACGGTCTTTGGTGCCGCGCGTTCACCCCGCCCTGCCGTCACCCTCCGTACCCGCGTCGGGTGGGAGACGGGCGTCCTCGTCGGCGCGGAGGGCGGCCTCGCCGCGCCCGTCGGCGGGCAGCGGGGCCGGGGGCGGCTCCGTGCGGCGCAGGTGCACGTCCAGGCTGGTCGGCGTGGCGAGGGCGACGCCGGCCTCGGCGAGCGTGCACACGGCGCGGCGGCGCACGAGCGAGGCCGTGGCCAGGTAGTCTGAGCGCCGCGAGTCGGTCCAGAACCGCGTCTCGACATGCACGCCGGCGGGCGTCAGTTCGCGGATGCGCACCGAGGGTGGCGGCTCGGGCAGCACGCCCTCGGTCTGCTGCGCCGCCTCCAAGAGCGCCTCCGCGGCGCGGCCGAGATCCTCGGAGTAGGGCAGCCAGACCTCGATGCGGTTGCGGCGCACGGGCGCGGCGGTGTTGTTGGTCAGGCGCGACGTGAAGAGCTCGGCGTTGGGGATGAGTACGACGCGCCCGTCGTAGGTGCGGATCTGCGTCGCACGAAGCTCGATGCGCTCGACGTCACCCTCCACGTCTCCGGCCACGATCTGGTCGCCGATCTTGAACGGGCGCAGCGCGAGCAGGAGCAGCCCCGAGACGAAGTTGGAGAGGATGTCCTTGAGCGCGAAGCCGAGCACGAGGCCTGTCAGGCCGAGGCCCGTGAAAGCCGCCTCCGGCGCAAAGCCGAGCGCGCCGAGCGCCACGAGCAGCCCGAGCGCCCACACGACGTAGTAGGAGACCTGCTTGACGAGGTTGCGCGTCGTCTGGTCGCGCACGACGAGCGGCACGAGCGCGTCGGTCAGGCGGCGTACGACGGCCGCGATGGCCCAGAAGAGCAGCAGCACGAGCAAGGCCGCCAGCGCCCGCGGCAGGACTACCGCCGCCGACTCGGCCACGCGCCCGAAGGCGCTTGCGAGCGCAGCGCGTACGTCGGTCGTGAGGCGCTGCGCGGCGCCGCCGCGCTCGGCCTGGCCCTGCGCAAGCGCCTCGTCGAGCCGGGCCGCCCAGTCGGCGGCGAGCGCGCCTACGCTCATCAGCCGCTCCTCGGCATCGGCCGGCGTGACCTCGAGGAGGAGTTGGTCGCCCACGCGCAGGCGGATGCGGTCGCCGCTGCGCTCGCGCACGACGGGCTCGGCGTAGCCGGACGCGGCCAGCACACGCTGCACGCGCCGCTCGATCTGCGCCGCGCGCGCCTCGGCGCTGAGCGAATCCACCGGCCCAACGCGGAAGAGCACGCGCCCGTCCACGCGCACGGCTGAGAGCGCAGACGGGCGCGCGGACTCGGACGGGGCATCCGCCCTCTGCGCGCCCGGTGCAAGGGCCTCGAGGACCTCGGCCGGCAGGTCCTGGGCAGACGCGGACGGGCCGGCCGGCGCGAGCAGGAGCGCGGCGGCCAGCAGGCGGCACGCGGCGACGAGTAGACGAGAGGCGCGTGGCATGACGGCGAGGCGACGAGCGCTCCAACCTCGCACGCGCCTGTTCCGTTCGCAGCTCGTCTGCGCGCGTGCGCTCGTTGTCGCCCAGCGCCAGTCTGGAGTTGGCGCCGCTCAGGCCGGGACGCGCTCCGCAGCCCGACTGGCGACCGCCGCATCAGACGCCGCGGCCGGTGCGCCGTTCGCGGCCGGTGCGCCGTTCGCAGCCGGTGCGCCGTTCGCGGCCGGTGCGCCGTTCGCGGCCGGCTCGTAGCCGAGATTGGGCGCGAGCCACCGCTCGACCTCGGCCCGGGCCATCCCTTTGCGCCGCGCGTAGTCCTCGACCTGGTCCTGCCCCAGCGGCCCGAGATTGAAGTACGCCGCCTCGGGGTGGGCGAGGTAGAGTCCGCAGACAGACGCCGGCGGGCTCATGGCGAGGTGCTCAGTGAGCACGACGCCCGTGGCGGCCTCGGCGTCGAGCAGGCGGAAGAGCGTCTGCTTCTCGGTATGGTCGGGCTGCGCGGGGTAGCCTGGCGCAGGGCGGATGCCGCGGTAGCGCTCGCGGATGAGGTCGTCGTTGGAGAGGTCCTCGTCGGGCGCGTAGCCCCAGAGCGTCCGCCGGACGTGCCGGTGCAGCCACTCGGCGAAGGCCTCTGCGAGGCGGTCGGCGAGGGCCTGCGCCAATATGGCGCGGTAGTCGTCGTGGGCGGCGCGCAGGCGGGCGGCGAGCGCCTCAGCGCCGGCGATCGTGACGACGAAAGCGCCCACATGGTCGGCATCCTCGGCGACGAAGTCGGCCAGGGCGCGATTGGGCTTGCCGGGCGTCTTCTCGGTCTGCTGCCGGAGCGTGTGCAGCGTCGCGCCGGGGTGGTCGGAGCCGGGCAGAACGACGATGTCGTCGCCGGTGCGGTGCGCGGCGAAGAGGCCGGCCACCGCGCGCGGCACGATCTCGCCCGAGGCCTCCATCTCGTCCAGCAGCGCCTCGGCGTCGGCGAGCAGGGCGCGTGCCTGCGGACCCGTGCGCGGGTCATCCAGCAGGGCCGGATACTTGCCCTTCATCTCCCACGCGATGAAGAACGGCCCCCAGTCGATGAGTGGGCGCAGATCGGAGATGCCCACGGGCGTGCCGCCCGGCCCGAAGCGGTGGAGGCCCGGGCGGGCCGGCGCGGGCCGGTCCGAGAAGTCGAGCGCGGGCGCGGCGGCGCGGGCGGCGGCGAGCGGCAGCAGGCGGCGGGCGGTCTCGCGCTGCGCGAAGCGGGCGCGCACGGCCTCGTACTCGGCTGCGACCTCGGATGCGAACGCCGCGCGCTGCTCCTCGGCCAGGAGCGCCGCGACCGTCGGCACGCTGCGGCTCGCGTCGAGCACATGCACGACGGGCGCGCCGTAGTGCGGGGCGATCTTGACGGCCGTATGTACCTTCGAGGTCGTCGCGCCGCCGATCAGCAGGGGCAGGCGGCAGCCGGCGCGCGCCATCTCGCGCGCGACGTGCACCATCTCGTCCAGGCTCGGCGTGATCAGCCCCGAGAGCCCGACCACGTCCGGGCGGTGCTCCTCGATGGCGGCCAGGATGCGCTCGGCCGGGACCATCACGCCCAGGTCCACCACGTCGTAGCCGTTGCAGCCCAGCACGACGCCGACGATGTTCTTGCCGATGTCGTGCACGTCGCCCTTGACGGTGGCGAGCAGCACGCGCGGGCGGGCGGGCGCGGCGCCGTCGCCGGCGGCCTCGGCGGCGGCCTGCTCGGCCTCGATGTAGGGCGTGAGGTAGGCCACGGCGCGTTTCATTACGCGGGCCGACTTGACGACCTGCGGCAGGAACATCTGCCCCGAGCCGAACAGGTCCCCGACGACGTTCATCGCGTCCATGAGCGGCCCTTCGATGACGTCGAGCGGGCGGGCGGCGGCGGCGCGGGCCTCCTCGGCGTCGGCCTCAATGAAGTCCGTCACGCCGTGCACGAGCGCGTGGCGCAGGCGCTCCTCGACGGGCGCCTCGCGCCAGGCGAGGCGGGGCCCGGCGGCGGCCTGCCCGGCCTGCCCGCGCAGTGTCTCGGCGTAGGCCACGAGGCGCTCGGTGGCGTCGGCGCGGCGGTCGAAGAGCACGTCCTCGACGCGCTCGCGCAGGTCTTCGGGCAGCTC
This sequence comes from Rubricoccaceae bacterium, assembly GCA_046292345.1. Lineage (GTDB taxonomy): Bacteria > Bacteroidota > Rhodothermia > Rhodothermales > Rubricoccaceae > JBKBRC01. The sequence continues at coordinate 8,091 of JBKBRC010000017.1, read as the reverse complement.
AGCGTACACGCCGAGCTGGCCCGCGTTGACGATGCCCATGTCCAGCCCCGCCGCGACGGCGTGGTAGAGGAAGGCCGTGTGCATGGCCTCGCGGACGGGCTCGTTGCCGCGGAACGAGAACGAGAGGTTGGAGATGCCGCCCGAGACGCGCGCGCCGGGCAGGTGGGCCTTGATCCAGCGCGTCGCCTCGATGAAGTCGATGGCGTAGCGGTTGTGCTCGGGCAGGCCCGTCGCGACGGCGAACACGTTGGGGTCGAAGATGATGTCCTCGGGCGGGAAGCCGGCGCGCCCGGTGAGCAGGCGGTAGGCGCGCGCGCAGATGGCCGTGCGCCGCTCGAGCGTGTCGGCCTGCCCGTCCTCGTCGAAGGCCATCACGATGACGGCCGCGCCGAGGTCGCGGGCCGCCTCGGCCTGCGCCAAGAACGCCTGCTCGCCCTCCTTGAGCGAGATCGAGTTGACGACCGGCTTGCCCGGCAGGCACTCGAGACCGGCCTCGATCACGTCCCAGCGCGACGAGTCCACGACGACGGGCACGCGCGCCAGGTCGGGCTCGGCCATGGCGAGCAGCAGGAAGCGGCGCATGGCCTCGGCCGAGTCGAGCAGGCCCTCGTCCATGTTCACGTCTACCATCTGCGCGCCGTTCTCGACCTGCTGCCGCGCCACCGCGAGCGCCTCGTCGTAGCGCCCCTCGCGGATCAGGCGCGCGAAGGCGCGGCTGCCGGTGACGTTGGTGCGCTCGCCGATGTTGACGAAGTTGGTGCCCTCGCGGAAGACGAGCGGCTCGAGGCCGGCCAGGCGCGTCGTCGGCGGCGCGCCCGCGGCCGTCTCGGGCACGCGGCGCGGCGGCACGCCGGCGACGGCCTCGGCGATGGCGGCCACGTGCTCGGGCGTCGAGCCGCAGCACCCGCCGACGTAGTTGAGCAGGCCTTCGCGCGCGAACTCCCCGAGCACGCCGGCCATGTGCTCGGGCGTCTCGTCGTAGCCGCCGAGCGCGTTGGGGAGGCCCGCGTTGGGGTAGAGGCTCGTCGGGACGGGCGCGAGCGCGGCCAGCTCGGCGATGAACGGGCGCATCTGCTCGCTGCCGAGCGCGCAGTTGAGCCCGAAGCCGACCAGCTCGGGCGCGTGCGCGAGCGAGATGTAGAACGCCTCGACGGTCTGCCCGACGAGCGTGCGCCCGCTCTGGTCTACGATCGTGCCCGAGATCATGACGGGCAGGCGGCGCCCCGTGGCGCGGAAGTGCCGGCGCAGCGCCGCCACGGCCGCCTTGGCATTGAGCGTATCGAAGACGGTCTCGACGAGCAGGATGTCCACGCCGCCGTCCATGAGGCCGCGAATCTGCTCGGCGTAGGCGTCGCGCACCTCGGCGAACGTGACGGCGCGCGCGCCGGGATCGGCCACGTCGGGCGAGAGCGAGAGCGTGCGGTTCATCGGCCCGATGGCACCGGCGACGAAGCGCGGGCGCCCGGGGCTCGAGGCGGCGTCGGCGGCCTCGCGGGCCAGGCGCGCCGCAGCCACGTTGAGCTCATAGGCGAGGCCCTGCATGCCGTAGTCGGCGAGCGAGACGGCCTGCGCGTTGAACGTGTTGGTCGAGACGATGTCGGCGCCGGCGGCGAAGTAGGCCGCGTGCACGTCGCGCACGGCCTCGGGCTGCGTCAGGCAGAGCAGGTCGTTGTTGCCCTTGACCGGCGCCGGCCAGTCGGCGAAGCGCCCCCCGGGGCCACCGCGGAAGGCGTCTTCGTCGAAGCCGTAGCGCTGGAGCATGGTGCCCATCGCGCCGTCGAGAACGAGGATGCGCTGGGCGAGCAGGTCTCGGAGGGTCATGGAGCGGCGGATGGGCCGGGAGACGGCCGGGCTAGAGGCCGAGCGCGCGCAGGAGGCGGTCGCCCCGCACGGTGACCGAGGGAACGACGATGACGTCGGAGGCGCGGAGCAGATCCGAGGGGCTGTAGAACAGCCCCAGCTCGGGCAGCACGGCCAGGTCGCGCCAGCCGAGGCGCGCGCCGGCAAAGACGCCCGCCGCGGGCGCCGCCGGTGCGGCGCCCGCGGCGAAGGGCAGCAGCGCCTGCGCGCGCACGCCGCCGTAGGGCACGACGGTCCCCTGCGCCGCCAGCGAGCGCACGAGCGTTGCCTCGAGGTGCGCGTGGCGCGCGCCGGCCACGACGCCGGCGCCCACGAGCAGCGCCGTGCCCTCGTCGTCGGACGGGAGGCCGGCCAGGCGGCGCTTGTAGGTCACGACGGCGCCGGAAAGCCCCCCGACGAGCTGCACGCCCACGTCCGAGTGCGCGTCGAGGCCGAGGCGGGCTTCGTTGCTGACGGCCGCGTAGGCCATGCCCACGCGGCGATCCTCGCCCTGGCGCAGAGCGCGCCGCTCGGAAGCGTACTGTACCGAGGCGGCCTGCATCACTTGCCCCGCAGGCACGGTCGCGGCGGTCGTCCCGACGGCATAGGGCACGCAGCCGCTCAGGAGCACGCAGCCGCTCAGGAGCACGCAGCCGCTCAGGAGTGCGAGCAGGCCTGGAAGCGCAGGGCGTGCCGCTCGCAGTGCGGCCGCGCGAAAAGCCGGCCCGCACGCGCGGCGCGGCAGAGAATCGGCGAAGACGGACACGGCAAGTCGCGAAAGCCAGCAAGAACGTCAAACTACGCGCGCGCGCCGGCGTCTGTGGTGTTACCTCGCCGGGCGCCGCGCCGTCGGGCCCTGAGGCGCCCCCTCCGCGCGCAGACCGCACGCGCTGCAACCTCCGTCGCCGGCGCCCGCTATAGCGCCTTTCCCCGGGTCCGCCCGCCTCCTCCGGACGCCCCCTCAGCATCCACCTCCTCCGGCTTCCGTCCATGCCCCGTCTCCTTCTCGCCCTCCTTGCCCTCGCCGCGTGGGCCCCGGCCGCCGCGCAGATGCCCGGCGGCGCGCCCGGAGGCTCGCCCGGCGCTCCGCCGGCCGCGGCGCTCACCGCGCGCGTCCTGGACGACGCGACGGGCGAGCCGATCCCCTCGGCGACGCTCGCACTCTTCCAGGGCGAGCAGTTCGTGACCGGCGCCGCCTCCGCACCGAACGGCACGGTGACGCTCAGCGGCCTCGCGCCCGGGACCTACACGGCCCGCTTCAGCTTCGTCGGCTACGCGCGGCAGGAGCGGCCGGTCACGCTCCGCCCTGGCCCCCCGCTCGACCTGGGCACGATCCGCCTCGTGCCCGACGCGACCGTGCTCGGCGAGGTCGCCGTCGAGGCGCGGCGGCAGCTCGTCGAGCAGCGCGCCGACCGCACGGTCTACAACGTCGCCGAGCAGCCCGTCACGACCGGCGGCAGCGCCCTCGAGACGCTCCAGACCCTTCCGGCGCTCGACGTGGACACGGACGGCAACGTGAGCCTGCGCGGCAACCAGAACGTGGCCATCTACCTCAACGGGCGGCCCGTGCCCGTGCGCGGCGCCACGCTCGCGGGCATCCTGCGCGGCATCCCCGCCAGCCAGGTCGAGCGCGTCGAGGTCATCCCGAACCCGTCGGCGCGCTACGAGGCGTCTGAGATGGGCGGCATCATCAACATCGTACTCAAGAGCGGTACCAACCGCGGCCTGGCCGGCAGCGTCACCGCCGGCGGCGGCACGCAGCCCAACGCCGAGCTCGGCGGGACGCTCAGCTACCAGCGCGGGCGCCTCGACGCCTACGGCACGGCCAGCCTGCGCCGCGACGCGTTCGACCTCACGGGCGTCTCGACGCGCCAGGTGGGGCTCGGCGGCCAGGATCCCCTCGGCTTCGACCAGGACGGCACGTTCGCCAACGTCAACCGCTCCGCCCTCGCCACCGGCTCCGTCGACGTGACGCTGCGCGAGGGCCTCGTGCTCGGGCTCTCCGGGCAGGGCTCGGCGCGCCGCGGCGGCTCAGACACGTTCACGGCCGAGGCGCTCGGCGTGGCCGGCCTCCCGCCCACCACCTTCCGCGCCAGCTCCGCCGCCGGCGACACGCGCGCGGCCAACCTCGACGCGGCGGCACTGCTCACGCGCACCTTCGAGCCGCAGCGCCACACGCTCGTCGCCGAGGTCCGCGCCAACCGCACCCGGGACGACAACGCGACCGTCTTCGCCGACCGCGCGCTCGAGGCCCCCGGCGGGGCGCCCGTCGGGCCGGAGAGCGTCACGCGCAACACGACCGGCACCACAACCGGCGACGCCTACGGGCGCCTCGACTACGTCCGCCCTGTCCTCGGCGGGCGCCTCGAGACGGGCGCGCGCCTGTCGTGGCGCAGCATCGCCGGGAGCACACGCTTCGACCGCCAGGCCGGCGGTACGTTTGTCGAAGACCCCGCGCGCACCGACGCCTCAGACTACGCCGAGGCCGTGCAGGCGGCCTACGTGCAGGCTCAGCGCGCCTTCGGGCCGCTCGACGTGCAGGCCGGCCTCCGCGCCGAGCGCGCCGAGCGCCTGTTCGAGACCGACCGCGCTGGCACCGTCGTGGACGACGCGCGCACGGACCTCTTCCCGAGCGCCTTCGTGGCCTACAACTTCGGGCCGGGCACGCTCCTGAAGGCCTCCTACAGCCGCCGCGTCAACCGCCCCCGCGCCGGCCAGCTGAACCCGTTCCTCCAGTTCTCGGATCCGCGCAACGCCCAGGGCGGCAATCCCGAGCTCCGGCCCGAGTTCACGGACTCGTTCGAGCTCACCGCGCAGGCGCTCTACTTCCTCACCGTCACGCCGTTCTACCGCCGCTCGACCGACGTCATCCGCCCCAACGTGACCGTGGACGCAGACGGCGTCTCGGTCTTCCGCCCGACCAACTTCGCCTCCGACCGCAGCTACGGCGCCGACGTGACGCTGCTGATGCAGCTCGGCGGACCGCGCCTGCGCGGGATGGTCTCGGGCTCCGTCTTCCGCGCGCGCACCGAGGGCGGCACGGCCGAGACCGGCCTGGCCTCGGACGGCGTGACGTGGTCGGTGCGCGGCGGCTTCCAGTCGCAGCTCCGCCCGGGGACGAGCGCGCAGGTGTTCGCGTTCTACCGCGGCGCGCAGGAGGTGCCCGGCGGGCGCGTCTCGCCCTTCGCCATCACCGGCCTCGGCGTCAGCCAGCAGCTGCTCGGCGAGCGGCTCACGCTCGCCGTGCGCGTCAACGACCTCTTCTCGACGTCGCGCTTCCGCTTCGAGTCTTCGGGCGGGGCGGAGGGCCAGCGCTACGTCTTCGAGGGCATGCGCGATCCCAATCTGCAGCAGGTCTCGGCCACGCTCACGTACACGTTCGGGCAGAACCAGGCCCGGCGGCGGCCCCAGCCTCAGCAACCGCAAATCCCCATGGAGGGCGGCTTCGGCATCTGACGCCCGTGAGAGGGGCTGCCTGCTGAGCAGGCGCCCCTCGTGAGGCGACAGCATCCTGCACGGCTGCCGTCAGCGGTCACCGCGCGGGACGCGCATCGGGTCGGCCGGAAGCGCGACCACGACGCGCTCGACGCCGCCCTCCGGGGTCTCGCGGAAGCGGACGCCCGGCAGGCCGGTGTCCTCGCCAAGCACGAGCACGGTCGTACCCTCACGGAGGACGCGCCCGCCGAGCGCACCGCGCCCGGCGGTGGTCGTCCACGGATCGGCCCAGGCGTAGAGCCAGCGCGCGTCCGCCTCGACGACGCGCACGCAGCCGATGCCCTGCGGGGCCCCGACCGGTACGGCGGCGTACTGGTGGATGTGGATGCCTCGGCGGAAGTGGAAGTTGAGTACCCACCGCATGCGCCACTCCTGCCCGGGCGGACTCTCGGACGAGATGCGCTCCTCGGCGCGCCAGTTGATCGTGAAGCGGCCGCTGGGGGCGGGCGTCTCCCTGGCGCCGGTGCTCGCCGGCCCCCAGCGCACGAGGCGCCCGTCCTCGTAGGCCGCCCACGCCTGCACGTCTTTGTGGACGACGACGAGCTTGCCCAGGCGCGCCGCGCCCGGGTACTCGAGCGGGAACGGCGCGAACGCCCGCGGGTCGAGGTCGAAGTCGGAGGGATTGGCCGGGAGGATGATCCGGTCGCCGGGGCGCATCTGCGTCACGTCCTGCCCGCCGAGCAGGATGCCGAGGCGGGCGCGCTCGCGGCCGCGCGCCGCGTCGCCCTCGCCGAGCGCGAGGTAGAGCTCGTGCCGCGCGAGGACCGAGTTGCCGGAGGCGTGCGCGAGCGTGAAGGCGCGGAAGGGCACGGCGGACTCGGGCAGGGGGCCCGCGCCCTGCCGGTCGAGGAGTTCGCCGACGACGCGCTGGTCATAGACGGCCGCGGCGGCGGCTTGCTCCGGCTCGAGGCCGGCGTCCTGAGCAAGCGCCGGCGCGCTCCCGAGCAGTATCGGCACGAGCGCGACGTGCCAGAGAGCAGCGGAGCGCCGCAGCGCGCAGAGACGGGCAGACATGGGATCGGCTGGAAGTCGGGCTCCGGGTAACGCCCGAACCATCCCGGACGCGCCCGCCGCGCAGCTTCTTGATAACGACTTGCGCCGCGCGCCGGCGTGGGGCGCCAGCGCTGCGCACGAGCGCATCGTTTCGCCCCACTCCTGCGACGAGTAACCCATCACCGAGCACCGGCCAGCCGCGTTCGGATGGCGCAGCAGCTGCGAACGAGCGACGCTCCGAACAGCCGGCAACCTCGCCCCACCGGAAACATTGTGTTAACACGCGGCGCAGATCCGCCGCCCCCGAACCGGCGGGTCTAGCTTGGCGCTGCTTTCCGTGCGCACGCCCCCGCTCCGGGTCGTGCCCTTCGTTCTCCGCACCCAGTCCCATGTCGTATTTGCACCTCCTCCTGGGGATGGTGGCGCTGCTGCTAGGCCAGAGCGCGCTCGCCCAGACCGGCACCGTGCAGGGCGTCGTCCGCGACGCCCAGACCGGCGAAACCATCCCCGGCGTGAACGTCGTCCTGGAAGGGACGCGCTTCGGCGCCGCCACCGGCCTCGACGGCCGCTTCACGTTCGCCGCCCCGGCGGGCGCGTACACGCTGCAAGCCACGTTCACGGGCTACGAGCGCTCCTCGCGCCCGCTCACGCTCGCCTCGGGCCAGACCGTCGAGGTGGACGTCCGCCTGCGGCCGGACATCCTCGGGCTCGACCAGGTCGTCGTCGTCGGCTACGGCACGCAGGAGCGGCGCACGCTCGGCGGCGCCGTCTCGACGCTGCAGGCCGAGGCGGTGCGCGAGCTGCCCGTGCAGTCGATCGACAACGCCCTCCAGGGCCGCCTCGCCGGCGTGCAGGTGACGCAGAACTCGGGCACGCCCGGCGCGGCGCTCACCGTGCGCGTGCGCGGCGCCACGTCCATCTCGGCCGGCAACCAGCCGCTCTACGTCGTGGACGGCGTGCCGCTCAACCAGGGCGACTTCTCGGGCATCACGGGCAACCTCGGCGGCCAGAGCATCGACGCGCTCGCCGACCTCAACCCGAACGACATCGCCGACATCCAGGTGCTCAAGGACGCCTCGGCGGCGGCCATCTACGGCTCGCGCGCCTCCAACGGCGTCGTGCTCATCACGACGCGCCGCGGGCGCGCCGGCGCCCCGCGCGTGACGTTCAACACCTACGGCGGCACGCAGCAGGCGTGGCGCATCGTGCCGTTCCTGAACGCCGAGCAGTACCTCGAGGTCGCCAACGACGCTGTCTTCCAGGAGTTCGGCATCCCGAACTACTACGGCTTCGAGGGCAGTGGCGCCGTCGAGGAGTTCCCGAACGTGGACACGGACTGGATCCGCACGATGCTCCGCACGGCGCCCATCACGAGCACGTCGGCGAGCGTCGAGGGCGGTAGCGCGCAGACGCGCTACGCCGTCACGGGCTCGTACTTCTTCCAGGACGGCATCGTGCGCTCGTTCGGCTACGACCGCCTCAACGGCCGCATCAACCTCGACTACGAGGTCTCGGACCGCGTGCGCCTCGGCACCAACGTCGGGCTCACGCGCGCCACGACCGCCCGCGGGCGCGGGGACAACACCATCTACGGGCCGTTCGCCAACGCCATCGCCAACCGCCCCGTCGACCCCATCTTCGCCGACGAGGCCGAGACGCAGTACTTCCAGACGCTCTATGACAACCCGGTCGCGCTCGCGCGCGAGAACGAGTCGCAGGACGTCAGCTTCCGCGTGATCACCAACCTCTTCGGCGAGGTCGACC
>JBKBRC010000016.1:46028-56780 GCA_046292345.1 Rubricoccaceae bacterium | reverse complement strand
CCCCAGTCCGGGATGCCGAGCACGAGCACGCGGCGGGCCTCGCCGCCGGCGTAGGCGACGGCGCGGCGGAGGAGGAGCGCAAAGCCGGCCTCGAACGCTGCGAGCGGGCGCCCGCGGTACTGGTCGTTGACGCCGGCGAGGAGCGAGACGAGCGCGAAGGGCGCCTCGGCGCCGAGGCCGGCGGCGTCGGCCGCGTCGAGGGCGGCGGCGAGCTCGTCGGTCGTCCAGCCCGTCTGCGCGACTGTGTGCGGGGCCGCGAGCGGGAGGCCCTCGGCCCGGAGGCGCGCCGCGAGCTGGTGCGTCCAGCGCCCCGCCGGGGGCACGCCCTCGCCGAGGGTGTACGAGTCGCCGAGGGCGAGGAAGGGCAGCGGCGCGGGCATGGGCAGGCGAGCAGGGGGGCCAAGCTTACGGACGCGCCGCGCACCGCGTCCGGCCCGCCTCCGCCTGAATGCCGCGAATCCTCGCACGGGAGGGCGCCCTTGGCCCGGTATCTTGAGTAGCAACCCCTGCGTTCCACTTCCCTGCCTCGCCGTCCATGCCCGTTGCCTTCCTTCCCTTCGTTCCCGTCGCCCAGGCCCAGGGTGGCGGCCTCGGGAGCATGCTTATCCCGCTGCTGCTGATCGGTCTGATCACGTACTTCATGATCATCCGCCCGCAGGCCCGGCGCGAGAAGGCGCGCCGCACGATGATCGAGGCGATCAAGAAGGGCGACAAGGTGGTCACGATTGGCGGCCTCCACGGCACGATCGTGAAGGTGGAGGACGCGGCCGTGCTGCTGCAGGTGGACGACAACACCAAGCTCCGCTTCGACAAGAACGCCATCGCGTCGGTGGCGGCGAAGGAGGAGAAGGCCGCGCCGGCCAGGGCGACGCCGGCCAAGGAGGCCGCCTGACGCCGCGCGCCCGCCGCGCCCGCCGCGCCCGGCGCTGCCGCGGCAACTCTGCACGCCGGGCCCCGTTCGAGCTGCACGCCTCTGCCTACCTGCACCGCATGGAAACCGCCCCGGTCCGCTTCGATGCCATCCCGGACGCCCTCGCCGACCTGCGGGCCGGCCGCCTCGTCATCGTCGTCGACGACGAGGACCGCGAGAACGAGGGCGACTTCATCATGGCCGCCGAGGCGGTCACGCCCGAGCTCGTCAACTTCATGACGAAGCAGGGCCGCGGGCTGATGTGCGTCGGCGTGACGCGCGAGCGGGCCGCCGCGCTCGCGCTGCCCATGATGGAGCAGGCCAACACGTCGCTCCACGACACGCCCTTCACGGTCTCGGTGGACTACAACCACGGCACCACGACGGGCATCTCGGCCGCCGACCGCGCCGCCACCATCCGTGCGCTCGCCGACCCGGCCGCGCGCCCGGAGGACTTCGCGCGGCCCGGGCACATCTTCCCGCTGCGCGCGCAGACCGGCGGCGTGCTCCGCCGCGCCGGCCACACCGAGGCCGCCGTGGACCTGGCCCGCCTGGCGGGCTTCCAGCCGGCCGGCGTGCTCATCGAGATCATGAACGACGACGGCACGATGGCCCGCGTGCCGGACCTGCGCCGCCTCGCCGACGCGTTTGGCTTCAAGCTCATCACGATCAAGGACCTCATCGCCTACCGGATGCGCACCGAGACGCTCGTGCAGCCGGTCATCGAGGTCCATATGCCCACGCGCCACGGGGACTTCCGGCTCGTCGCGTTCGAGGAGGTGCTCACCGGCGACAACCACCTCGCGCTCGTCAAGGGCACCTGGGCTGAGGACGAGGCGGTACTCGTGCGCGTGCACAGCCAGTGCGTCACCGGAGACATCTTCGGCTCGGCGCGCTGCGACTGCGGCGACCAGCTTGCGCGCGCCATGCAGCAGGTCGAGCGCGAGGGGCGCGGTGTCATCCTCTACATGAAGCAGGAGGGCCGCGGCATCGGGCTGATCAACAAGCTGCGCGCGTACAAGCTGCAGGAGCAGGGCCTAGACACGGTCGAGGCCAACGAGGCGCTCGGCTTTAAGATGGACCACCGCGACTACGGCATCGGCTGCCAGATTCTGCGCGCGCTTGGCGTGCGCAAGCTGCGCCTGATGACCAACAACCCGCGCAAGCGCATCGGGCTCGAGGGCTACGGGCTCGAGATCGTCGAGCGCGTGCCGGTCGAGATCGCGCCGGGCGCGCACAACGCACGCTACCTCCAGACCAAGCGCGACCGTATGGGCCACGAGCTGCTGCTCGGCGACGGTGGCGAGGCGCTCGGCGGCACGGCGCTCTCGGCGCACGACGCGGCGGTGCTCCGGCAGGTGCTCGCGGACGCGCCGGCCGGTGCGCCGGGGGCCGCGCCCGGGGCGGCTTCCGAGACTGCTTCCGAGGCGGCTTCCGAGACTGCCTCCGAGCGCTAGGCGTCCGGGTCGGTCAGGCGGCGGTAGAGCGCGTCGGCCTGGGCGTGGAGCGCGCCCAGGTCACCGCTGTTGTCCACGACGAACGTGGCGCGCGCGCGTGCCGCGGCGGGGTCCATCTGCGCGGCCATGCGGGCGCGGATCTGCTCGGGGTCAGCGCCGTCGCGCGCGGCGGCGCGGGCGAGGCGGAGCGCCGGGGGCGCGTCCACGAGGGCCGTCACGTCCATCAGCCGGTCCCCGCCGACCTCGAACAGGAGCGCGGCCTCGTAGACGAACAGGCGCACGCCGTCGGCCTCGGCCTGGCGGAGCGCCTCGCGGAGGGCGCTCCGCACGGCCGGGTGAACGATCGCGTTGAGCGCCTCGCGCTCGGCGGCGTCGGCGAAGACGCGCGCGGCGAGCGCGGCGCGGTCGAGGCGGCCCTGGCCGTCGAAGACGTCCTCGCCGAAGCGGCGCACGAGCTGGCCGCGCACCGCGGGGTCGTCGTGCATGAGCGCGCGCGCGACCTCGTCGGCATAGACGACGCGCACGCCCGGGTGCGTGCCGAGCCGGCGCGCGAACGCCGTCTTGCCCGAGCCGATGCCGCCGGCGATGCCGAGCGCGATCACAGGAGGGTGGGGTCGGAGGGCGCAGCGTCGAACGCTTCGGCGAGGAGAGCCTCGGCCTGCGCGGCGGCGTCCTCGGCGGCGGTGAGGCGGCTGAAGGCGTCCTCGAGCGAGTCCCCGCCGCCGGCGGCGGCGACGATCTCGGCCGGGGAGCCCTCGCGCAAGACCTGCCCTTCGCGGAGGACGACTACGTGGTCGGCGACGCGCTCGACGGCGTCGAGCAGGTGCGAGGAGTAGAAGACGGTCTTGCCGGCGGCGGCGAGGCGGCGCAGGAGCGCGCGCACCTGGAGGACCGCGTGCGCGTCGAGGCCCGAGAGCGGCTCGTCGAGCAGGAGCACGGGCGGGTCGTGGAGCAGCGCGGCGCTAAGGAGGACCTTCTGCTTCATGCCCTTCGAGAAGCCCGTCATGGGTTTGCGGGCTGCCTCGCCGAGACCCCAGAAGCGCAGCAGCGCGCCGGTGCGGCGCGCGAGCAGCGCCTCGTCGAGACCGTGCATGCGCCCGACGAAGGCCAGGAACTCGGCCGGCGCGAAGCTCTCGTAGACGTGGCCGTGCTCTGGGACGAACCCGAAGCGGCGCTTGGCCGCGAGCGGATCGGCAGACACGTCCACGCCGGCCACGACGACGCGCCCCGCGTCCGGGCGGAGGGCTCCCGTGAGCAGGCGCATCGTGGTCGTCTTGCCGGCGCCGTTAGGGCCGACGTAGCCGGCCACGCACCCCGCCGGCACGGCGAACGAGACGCCGCGCAGGACCGGGCGGCCCCCGAGGGCGACGCGGACGTGCTGGGCCAGGATCATGGTATGGCTGTCATGGCGGGACGCGACGGGCTCAGCCCGGCGGCCAGGTGAGCGGCCGGCCGGCGAGCAGGTGCACGTGCAGGTGGAAGACCGTCTGCCCCGCCCCGGCGCCGTTGTTGACGACGAGGCGGTAGTCCGAAAGGCCCTCCGCCTCGGCCACGCGCCGCGCGACGGTAAACAGGTGCCCCACGAGCGCCTCGTCCTCGGGCGCGACCGCGTCGGCGCGCGGGATGGGCTTGCGCGGCACGATGAGCACGTGCGTGGGCGCCTTGGGCGCGATGTCGCGGAAGGCGACGGCCTGCTCGTCCTCGTAGACGATCTCGGCGGGGAGCTCGCGGTCGGCGATGCGCTGAAAGAGAGTTTTCTCCGGCATGGGCGGGCCCGGGGCGGGCGGGCAAGGCGTATCGGCGTCGGCGCGCGCAAGCTAAGGCGGGGCCGAAGCTGAGGGCGGAGCGGCGGCGGTGCGCCTAGCTTGGGCAAGGACCGGGGGGAACCGTGCACACCCTCGGCCGCTACCCCTCGTCTCCCGATCGTTCTGTCCGTCCGCCGCCATGCCGACCGTCTACGTCCGCCGCCGGGCCACGTTCAACGCTGCCCACCGCCTGCACAACCCCGCGCGCTCGGACGCGTGGAATCAGGAGACGTTCGGCAAGTGCAACAGCGCCAACTGGCACGGGCACAACTTCGAGCTCGAGGTAACCGTGGCCGGCGAGCCGGACCCGGAGACGGGCTTCGTGGTGGACCTGGCGCGCCTCAAGCGCGTCATCGAGGAGCGCGTCATCGCGCCGCTCGACCACAAAAACCTCAACCTCGACGTGCCGTTCCTGGAGGGGCAGCTCACGTCTACCGAGAACCTGGCCGTGGCCATCTGGCGACAGCTCGAGGACGCGATCCCGGGGCCGGGACGCCTCTACGAGGTCTTCCTGCGCGAGACCGAGAACAACAGCGTCGTCTACCGCGGCGAGTGAGGGGCTGCGCGCCCGTAGCTTGGCCGTCTCCCACCGCCGCGCCCCGATGACCCACACCATGATGCCCGCGCGCTACTCCCGAGCCGACACCTTCGACGAGCAGACGACAGCGGAGCTGGCCGGGGTCGCGCGCCGCCAGCTCGAGCTCATCGGCGAAGACCCGGCGCGCGAGGGACTCGTCAAGACGCCCGAGCGCGTGGCCAAGGCGCTGCAGTTCCTCACGCAGGGCTACGCGCAGGATCCTGAGGCGATCCTCCGCTCGGCGCTGTTCGAGGAGAGCTACGCCGAGATCGTGCTCGTGCGCGACATCGAGATCTACAGCCTGTGCGAGCACCACATGCTGCCGTTTTTCGGTAAGGCGCACGTGGCCTACATCCCCGATGGGCGCATCGTAGGGCTGAGCAAGATCCCGCGCGTGGTGGACGTGTTCGCGCGACGGCTGCAGGTGCAGGAACGTCTGACGGTGCAGATCCGCGACGCCATCGAGCGCGTGCTGCGTCCGCAGGGGGTGGCCGTCGTGATCGAGGCGCAGCACCTGTGCATGATGATGCGCGGGGCGGAGAAGCAGAACTCGGTCACGACGACGAGCGCGATGACGGGAGCGTTTCTGGAGAACATCCACACGCGTGCCGAGCTGATGCGCCTCATCCAGTAGCCGCGTGCCCCCGCCCGCCCCTGAACCCGTGCCTCCCGTGTCGCCCGCCCCCGCTCCGTCGCCTTCCTCCGCTCGGCCGGACCCCCGTCTGGTCGTGGTGACGGGCGCGAGCCAGGGCATCGGCGCGGCCGTGGCGCAGGCCTTCGCGGCGCGCTGGGGCGGTGCGGCGCGCCTGGCTCTCGTCGCCCGCTCGGCCGACCGCCTTGAGCGCGTCGCCGAGGCCTGCCGCGCGCGCGGCGCCGAGGCCCGCGCCTTCCCTTGCGACGTGACCGACGACGCGGCCGTGGCGGCCATGGCGGAGGCCGCGCGCGCGTGGGCAGGGGCGCCGGCGGTGCTCGTGTGCAATGCCGGGGCGTTCGTGCCGGGCGGCTTCTTCGAGACGACGCCTGAGGCCTTCCGCGGACAGCTCGAGGTCAACCTGACGAGCGCGTTCCTCGTTGCGCGGGCGCTTGTGCCGGCCATGCTGGCTGCGCGGGACGGGCGGGTGCTCTTCATGGGCTCGGTGGCCTCGGTGCAGGGCTACCCGCGGGGCGCCGCCTACGGGGCGGCCAAGCACGGCCTGCTGGGCCTGGCGCGTGCGCTGCGGGCCGAGACGCGCGGCTCGGGCGTGGGCGTGACGGCCCTGCTGCCCGGCGCCACGCGCACCCCCTCGTGGGACGGCGCGGGCGTGCCCGACGAGCGCCTGATGCCGGCCGAGGACATCGCGCGCCTGTGCGTGGACGTGGCCGAGATGAGCCCACGCACGGTCGTCGAGGAGCTGCTCGTCCGCCCGGCCCAGGGCGACTTGTGACAGGCAACCTCCGATGGGCAGCCGGCACGCGAGCCGGAGACGGCAGGCCGGAGACGGCAGGCCGGAAACGGCAAAGACGCAGAGGCCAGCGCGCGCGCGCGACGCGGCTATCTTGCGCCGCGCCGCCGCCTGCCTGCCGTTATGCTCTCGCTCGCGCTGATCCTCGCGCTCAGCTACCTGCTCGGCTCGGTGCCGTTCAGCCTCGTCGTGGCCCGCGCCATGGGCGTCGACCTGCGCGCGCACGGTAGCGGCAACGCGGGGGCTACGAACGCCATGCGCGTGCTCGGCAAGGGCCCCGGCGCCCTCGTGTTCGCGCTCGACCTGCTCAAGGGGCTCATGGCCACGGTGCTCGTGGCGCGCCTGCGTCTGGGAGGTGAGGAACTGGCGTTCCTCGGCACGCACGCCGACACGTGGGCGATGGTGCTGGCCGGCACGGCGGCCATGCTCGGGCACGTGTTCACCGTCACCGGGCGCCTCTTCTTCGGCTCGTTCAAGGGCGGCAAGGGCGTCGCGACGGGGACAGGGATGCTGCTCGGGCTGATCCCGGTAGCCATCGGGGTGGCGTTCGTGCTTTTCGTGGGCGTCGTGTGGGCCACGCGCTACGTCTCGCTCGGCTCCATGCTCGGCGCGCTCTCGCTGCCGGTCACGCTGGCCGTGCAGCAGTTCGCCTTCGGCGCGCGGCCGGCGCCGCCGGTGTGGGCGTTCGCGCTCGCCGTGCCGCTGTTCATCGTGTGGACGCACCGCGAGAACGTCCGCCGCCTGATGCAGGGTACCGAGGCGCGCATCACCGATCCCGGGCGGGGCCGCCGCGACGGCGAGCCCGTGCCGGGCGCCGCGAGCGGCGACGGACGCTGACGAGCCGGGATCCGTCCCGGTAGCGCCCGCTCGCGCGGGGCGGCTCCGCTCAGACGCGCGCGTTCGTGCGCTCCCGCACAGCCTGCGCCACGCTCGGCCAGACGACCTCGGCCATCCGGCGGTGCCCTTCGGCCGTCGGGTGGACGCCGTCGGGCTGGTTGAGGGCTTCCACGCCGGCCACGCCCTCGAGCAGGAACGGCACGAACAGCGCGTCGTAGCGCGCGGCCAGGCGCGGGAAGACCTCGCGGAAGCGCCCCGTGAAGTCGGGGCCGTAGTTGGGCAGCGACTCGGCGCCGAGCACGACGAGGCGCGCCTCCGGGCGCGCCGCGCGCACGCGCTCGAGGATGCCGGCGAGGTTCTGCTCCATCTGCTCGGGCGGGAGGCCGCGCAGGCCGTCGTTGGAGCCGAGCGCGAGCACGAACACGTCCGGCGGCGTGCGCCGCACGGTCCAGTCGATGCGGCGGAGGCCGCCGGCGCTCGTCTCGCCGCTGTTGCCCGCGTTGACGACGCGCGCAGGGAGGCCCTCGGCGCGCAGGCGGGCGGCGAGCAGCGCCGGGTAGGCCTGCGCGAGCGGGTCGGAGAGGCCGTAGCCGGCCGTGAGGCTGTCGCCGAAGAAGACGACCGTCACCGAGTCGGCCGCGGCGCCGAGGGCGGGATCGGCCTCGGGCGGCCGGGCGTCGGGCGGGAGGACGCCGTCGGGCGGCGCGGCCGGGGCCGCTTCCGGTGCAGGAGGAGCGGCGTCGGGGTTGGCCTCGCCGGTGCAGGCGGCGAGCGCGGCGAGCAGGAGCAGCATCAGCAGCGCGTACGGCATGGAGGGCGTGAGCATGGCCGGGAGGGCACGAGGCCCGGTTGGGGGAATCGGCTTCCGTGCCACCCGGCGCGTGCACCGCTGTTCCGCGCGTTCGCTGCGAAGCGGTCGGCAGGTGGCAGAGCGGGCAATGCGTTAAACCCGGGCCAGGCAGGCCGATACGTTCGGGCATGACCGCTCTCTCGCAGCGCATCCGCGACCGTGCGCGCCCCTGCGCCACGTCGGTGCTGCTCTTGCCCGCGTGCGCCTGCTTCGCGCTCGTAGACGTCCACGCGCCGGGCGTGCTCGGCATGCCGTGGCAACTCGCGCATGCGTTCAACCTGGTCGTGCACGAAGCCGGGCATGCCTTCTTCGGTTTCTTCGGGCGCGGCCCCGGGGGCACACCCTGATCATGTTTCTGGGAGGCTCCCTGCTGCAGCTGATGCTGCCGGCCGTGTTTGTCTGGTCTGCCCTCCTGGCGCTGCACAAAGGGGGCATGCAGCTCAGCCTGCTCTGGCTCGGGCAGCGCTTCGTGGAGGTGAGCATCTACGCCGCCGACGCGCAGACGCGTGCGCTGCCGCTCCTGGGCGGCCTGAGCCCCAAGGCGCACGACTGGTATAACATCCTCTGCATGACGGGAGGGCTGGAGCACACGCCGCTCGTGGCCGGGACGCTCTTCGCATGCGGGCTCGCGTGCTGGGCCTCGATGCTGGCCGGGCCGTGCCCACCGGACGACCCGGGCCTGGTCTGGCCCGTGATGTGCCTCGGGGGCGCGGCGCCGGAGTAACTTGGCGCCATGCCTCCCTCGCCGCCCGACACGATCAAGGCGCACCTGATGGATGCGGCCGACATGGCGCGCACCCTCGACCGCCTCGCCCGGCAGATCGTCGAGCACCTCGACGACGACGCCGAGCCGGCCGAGCGCCTCGCGCTCGTCGGCATGCAGACGCGTGGCGTGCACCTCGCGCGCCGCCTGCGCGACCGCATCGAGGCCCTCGAGGGCGTCCGCCTGCCCTTCGGGCACCTCGACGCCACGTTCTACCGCGACGACCTCCGGCACCGCCTCGGCCCGGCCGTGCGCCCGACCGACATCCCGTTCGAGCTCGACGACCGCCGCCTGGTGCTCGTCGACGACGTCGTCTACACCGGGCGCACGACGCGCGCGGCGCTCGACGCGCTGATGGACCTGGGCCGGCCGGCCTCGGTGCGCCTGCTCGCCTTCGTCGACCGCGGCCTGCGCGAGCTGCCCGTCGCGCCCGACTTCGTGGGCCGCACCGTCCCGACCGCCCCCGGCGAGCTCGTCCGGGTCCGCCTCGAAGAGGAGGACGGCGAGGACGGCGTCTGGCTCGTCACGCGCGAGGCCGAGGCCGAGGACGCCGCCCCCCGCGCCTGATGAGCTCTTCCGCCGCGCTGCGCCACCGCCACCTGCTCGGCCTCGCCGACTGGGACGCCGCCGACATCCGCCGCGTGCTCGAGACCGCGCGCGCCTTCCGGGACGTGCTCGAGCGGCCCATCCGCCGCGTGCCGAGCCTGCGCGGCGTGACGTGCGTGAACCTGTTCTTCGAGGCGAGCACGCGCACGCGCCTCTCGTTCGAGCTGGCCGAGAAGCGGCTCTCGGCCGACACGGTCAACTTCGCCGCCTCCGGCTCGTCGGTCGCCAAGGGCGAGACGCTGCGCGACACGGCGCGCAACATCGAGGCGATGAAGATCGACCTCGTCGTGATCCGCCACGCGGCGCCGGGCGCGGCGCTCTTCCTCACGCGCTGCGTGGACGCCATCGTCGTCAACGCGGGCGACGGCGCGCACGAGCACCCCACGCAGGCGCTGCTGGACCTGCTCACGCTCTCGGACCTGCCGCTCGCCGGCCTGCCGGGGCTGCCCGCGGGCGACTTCCGCGGCCTGCGCGTGGCCATCCTCGGCGACATCATGCACAGCCGCGTGGCGCGCTCCAACATCCACGGCCTGCGCGCGCTCGGCGCCGAGGTCACGCTCTGCGGCCCGCGCACGATGATGCCCGTCGGCATCGAGCGCATGGGCGTGCACGTGACCGACCGCCTCGAGGAGGCCCTCGAGGGGGCGCACGTCGCGATGGCGCTCCGCCTGCAGCTCGAGCGGCAGCAGGCCGGCCTGTTCCCGAGCCTGCGCGAGTACCACGCGCGCTTCGGCCTGCGCGCCGAGCACCTCGAGCGGTACCCGGAGCTGTTCGTGATGCACCCCGGCCCGGTCAACCTGGGCGTCGAGCTCGCCGGCGACGTGGTGGACCACCCGCGCTCGGTGATCCTGGACCAGGTCACCAACGGCGTCGCCGTGCGCATGGCCGTGCTCTTCCTGCTCACCGGCGGCGCTCCCACAGACGCCGACGCGGGCTGACCGCGCTGCCTCATGGCCGCTCGCTCCCCCGCTCCCGCCGCCTCGGAGGGCCTGCTCGTGCCGGGCGATCTGCTCGTGCTCGGCTGGCGCGAGTGGCTCGCGCTCCCGGCGCTCGGCCTGCCGGCCGTGCGGGCCAAAGTGGATACGGGCGCGGCTACGTCGGCGCTGCACGCGCACGACCTGGAACTGGCCGAGGCGGAGGGGCAGACGGTCGCGCGCTTCGTCACGCATCCGTACTTCGCGCGGCGGCGCGGGACGGCCGTGCGCTGCGAGGCGCCCGTCGTGGACCGGCGTACGGTGCGCTCCTCGAGCGGACACGAAGACGAGCGGGTGGTCGTGCGCCTGCGCCTGCGCATGGGCCTGCGCGTGGACGCGCCGGCCTGGGACGCCGAGGTCACGCTCGCCGACCGCCGCGGCATGCGCTTCCCGATGCTGCTCGGGCGCGAGGCCATGGCCGGGCGCATCCTCGTGCAGCCGGCGGGCTCGTATCTGCTCGGCCGGCTCGACGATCCGCCGGCGCTCTACGGCCGTTGAAGTGCTCGCCTGAAGTGCTCGCCTGAAGTGCTC
>JBKBRC010000016.1:6291-45928 GCA_046292345.1 Rubricoccaceae bacterium | reverse complement strand
GGCCATGGCCGGGCGCATCCTCGTGCAGCCGGCGGGCTCGTATCTGCTCGGCCGGCTCGACGATCCGCCGGCGCTCTACGGCCGTTGAAGTGCTCGCCTGAAGTGCTCGCCTGAAGTGCTCGCCTGAAGTGCTCGCCTGAAGTGCTCGCCTGAAGTGCTCGCCTGAAGTGCTCGCCTGAAGTGCTCGCCTGAAGTGCTCGCCTGAAGTGCTCGCCTGAAGTGCTCACCCCGGGTGCGGGCCCCGTGCCCTGCCCGCCCACCCCCGCCGGTTTCGCTCGCAGGCCGTGACGCGGCCTGCCCTCGCATGCGTCTCGCCATCCTCTCGCGCCGCCCGGACCTCTACTCCACCCGCCGCCTCGTCGAGGCGGCCCGGGCGCGCGGCCACACCGTGGACGTGCTCGACACGCTCCGCTGCACGGCGCACCTGCCGCCCTCCGGCCCCGAGCTGCACTACGAGGGCCAGCGCGTGCCCCACTACGACGCCGTCATCCCTCGCATCGGCGCCTCGGTCACGTTCTACGGGCTCGCCGTCGTGCGGCAGTTCGAGGCGATGGGCGTCTACTGCCTCAACGGCTCGGTCGGCATCACGCGCAGCCGCGACAAGCTCCGCAGCCACCAGACGCTCGCCGAGAAGGGCATCGGCCTGCCCGTGACGGCGTTCGCGCACCAGCCCGGGGCCGCCGAGGACCTGATCCGCTCGGTGGGCGGCCCGCCCGTGATCGTGAAGCTGCTCGAGGGCACGCAGGGCGTGGGCGTCGTGCTGTGCGAGACGCGTAAGGCGGCGCAGAGCGTGATCGAGGCCTTCCGGGGGGTCAAGGCGTACCTGCTCGTGCAGGAGTTCGTGGCCGAGGCCGCCGGCGCCGATCTGCGCCTGCTCGTCGTCGGCGAGCGCGTCGTGGCTGCGATGCGCCGGCAGGGCACCGACGGCGAGTTCCGCAGCAACCTCCACCGGGGCGGGCAGGCCGAGAAGGTGCGCATCACGCCCCAGGAGCGCCGCACGGCCGTGCAGGCGGCGCGCGCGCTCAAGCTGCGCGTGGCCGGCGTGGACATCCTGCGCTCGCACCGCGGGCCGCTCGTGCTCGAGGTCAACTCGTCGCCGGGGCTCCAGGGAATCGAGCAGACGACGGGCAAGGACGTCGCCGGCGCCATCGTGGAGTTCGTCGCGCGCGAGCGGGCCTCGGCGTGAGCGGCCGTTTGCGAAAGGCCGCTCCGGCGTGACCGGGCGCGCCGGCGGCCCGGCTTTTGAAGGACGAGTATCTTGCCGTACTGACCTCCGCCTGCCATGACCGACCTCGACACGCCGCCGCGCTCCCTCCCCGACGACGTCGTCCGCGCCCGCATGGGCGACTCCGGTGGGCACACCAGCGCCGTCCGCACCGCCGTAGCCGCCGGCATGGTGCGCGTCGGGCCGGAGGCCCTGCGCCAGATCCGCGCCGGCGAGATCCGCAAGGGCGATGTGCTCACGGTGGCACAGGTGGCCGGCGTGCTCGGCGCCAAGCAGGCCAGCCGCCTGCTCCCGCTCTGCCACGACGTGCTGCTCCAGAACGTCGAGATCGAGTACGAGATCGACGACGCGGCCGGTACGATCGTCGTGCGGGCCATCACCAAGACCGACGGCCCGACAGGCGTCGAGATGGAGGCGCTCGTGGCCGTCAGCGTGGCCGCGCTCACGATCTACGACATGGTCAAGTCGGTCGCGCGCGACGCCGAGATCACGGGCGTGCGCCTGCTGGCCAAAACCGGCGGGCAGGGGGGCGACTACCGCCGCGCCGGCTGACGCTGCGCCCCCGGCTCGTGGCCCCCGCGTGCCGGCTACGTCCCGCGCGCGGATCCTGTCCCGCCCGCCGCGCGTGCCCCTGCTCCCTCGCCTCTTACCCTCCTGCGCATGGACGCCATCATTGGAAGCCTCGGCATCGTGACGATCCTCGTGATCGTCGTCTTCCTGCTGATCTTTTTCTACCTCGTCCCGCTGCGCCTCTGGATTACTGCCATCACGTCTGGCGTGAGCGTCAAGCTCGGGCGGGACCTGGTCGGGATGCGCCTGCGCAACGTGCCGCCCTCCAAGATCGTGCTCCCGCTCATCACCGCGCACAAAGCCGGCATCCGCCTCACGCCGCCCATGCTTGAGGCGCACTACCTCGCCGGCGGCCATGTGCAGCAGGTCGTGGAGGCGCTCATCTCGGCCGACAAGGCGAACATCGACCTCTCGTTCGAGCGCGCGACGGCCATCGACCTGGCCGGGCGCGACGTGTTCGAGGCCGTGCAGGTCTCGGTCAACCCGAAGGTGATCGAGACGCCGTCCATCTCGGCCATCGCCAAGGACGGCATCCAGCTCAAGGCCGTCGCGCGCGTGACGGTGCGCGCCAACATCGAGCGGCTCGTGGGCGGCGCGGGCGAGGAGACGATCATCGCCCGCGTGGGCGAGGGCATCGTCTCCACGATCGGCTCGGCGCGGGGCCACGCCGAGGTGCTTGAGAACCCGGACACGATCTCGAAGACCGTCCTCGCCAAGGGCCTCGACTCGGGCACGGCCTACGAGATCCTCTCGATTGACATCGCCGACGTGGACGTCGGCGAGAACATCGGCGCCAAGCTGCAGACCGACCAGGCGGAGGCGGACCTGCGCGTGGCGCGCGCCAAGGCCGAGGAGCGCCGCGCGGCGGCCGTCGCGGCCGAGCAGGAGCAGCGCGCCAACCTCGTCGCGGCCGAGGCCGAGATTCCGAAGGCGATCGCGGAAGCCTTCCGCTCGGGCAACCTCGGGGTGATGGACTACTACCAGCTGCGCAACGTGGAGGCCGACACGCGCATGCGCGACGCCATCTCGGGCGAGGGCGCCGGCCGCGAGGGCGCGCTCTGATGACCAGCGCTGCACCCGGCGGCGCGCCAGACGCCGCGCCCGGCGCGCCAGACGCCGCGCCCGGCGCGCCAGACGCCGCGCTCCTGGCCGCGCGCGTGACGGCCTTTGCCGCCGCCGCGACGCTGAGCACGACGCAAGACCTCGTGCGTGCGACGCTGCCAGCGCTCGGGGCGGACGCCGTGCCGGACGTGGTCGCCGAGGAGACGCTCGTGCTCGTGGCCACCGTCTCGGCGCGCGCCGCCGAGGCCGGCCTGCGCGCCGCGCCGGAGGCGCGGACGGCGGCCGTGCCCGCGCTCGCCGAGGTGCCCCTGCTCTACCACGATTACCTGCTCGGCGCCCGCCTTGTCGCCGCCGGGGCCGAGGGCGAGGTGCCGGTGGACGCGTCCGTCTACGACCGGCTTGCGCGCAAGGCGGCCTTCTATGAGACGCACCTGGCGCCCGGACGCGTGCCCGGCCCGCGGCTGCTCGCCGACAAGCTGCCGCTGTGGATGGGCCGTGTCTCGCCGCCGGGCCTGCCCTCCTCACCCGACGAGCGCCTCGCCGCACTCGGCCTCGCCGACGTGCTCGCGGCGCACGCGCGCCTCGTGCTCGCCTTCGCCGAGCGGGAGGCCGGGCGCGCCTGACGGGCCCGATCCGCGTGGCGGGAGGACGGAGCGGGCTCGCCCCGCGTGGGTTCGCCCCGCGTGGGTTCGCCCCGCGTGGGGCGAGCCCCGCGTGGGGCGAGCCCCGCGTGGGCTCAGGCGGTCCTGTGCAGGAGGAAGCTCAGGTCAGCATCTTCCAGGGGGCGGCCGGTGGGTTCCTCCGCCGTGAACAGGCGCGGCGGGTGCGGCCCGAGGCGTGTCAGGCGGCCCTGGTGCAGGCGTAGCGCCGTGCCCTCGGGCAGGCCGACGACGGGCGTAGAGTTGAGCGCGACGAACTCCGCGAGGCGGTCGGCGCGCGTCTCGCCCATGTGGCCCGGCGGGGTCGCGTCGGTGTAGTGGGGGTTGATCTGGAACGGCACGAACCCGAACGCCTCCATCGTCGGCGGCTCGGCGATGGGCATGTCGTTGGTCGTGCGGATCGTCGGCGAGGCGAGGTTGGCCCCGGCGCTCCAGCCCACGTAAGGCTTGCCCTGACTCACGGCGCGGCGGACGGCCTCCATCAGGCCCGTCCGGTACATTCGCCGGAGCAGCTGAAACGTGTTGCCGCCGCCGACGAGCACGGCGTCGCACTGCGCCACGCAGCGCGTCGGCTCGTCTGTCTCGTGCACGCTGCGTACCGCCAGCGGCAGGTCGGCGAAGGCTTCGCGCACGCGGGCGGCGTACTCGTCGTAGGGCTTGGTGACGGCCGCGAACGGCACGAACGCGATCGTGCGACAGCCCTGGAGGGCCTCGGCAAGCCATTCGCGCGCGTGCGCGAGGTAGGGAGCGTCCGGGTTGGCCGAGTTGCTGAGCAGGAGGAGTGAGGCCGACATGGAGCGAGCGGAGAGGGGGGCAGGCACGAAGGCGCGCGGCCGGTAGTTCCGGCTCCGCGCCGGCCGCGCGCGGCCTCAGTCCGGCGGGGCGTCGGAGGGCTCGATGCGCACGACCTCGATGCGGTTGGCGCGGGCCTTCTGGATCGTGAAGCGCAGCCCGTCCAGGTCGAACGTCTCGCGCTCCTGCGGCACGCTGCCGATGCGGTCGAGCAGGTAGCCGGCGACGGTGTCGTACTCGCCCTCGGGCAGCGCGATGCCGGTCTTCTCGCGCAGCGTCTCGAGCTCGACGCGCCCGTGCAGCAGATACGTGCGCTCGGCGACCTGCCGGATGGGCGCCGCCGCCGCGTCGTGCTCGTCGCGGATGTCGCCGAAGAGCTCCTCGAGCAGGTCCTCGGTCGTGACGAGGCCGGCCGTGCCGCCGTATTCGTCCACGACGATGGCGAGCGCCTCGCCGCCGCGCAGGAACTCGAAGAGCAGGTCGCGGGCGCGCTTGGTCTCGGGCACGGCGCGCACCGGGCGGATGATCTCGGCCAGCGAGGCCGGCTCGTGGAACAGGTCGTGCGCCAGCACGACGCCCACGACGCGGTCGATGTGGCCGCGGTAGACGGGCAGGCGGCTGAAGCCGGTCTCGACGAACACGCGGCGGACCTCCTCGATCGGCGTGCCCTCCTCGACGGCGCGCACGTCTGTGCGGGGCACCATTGAGTCCTTGACGCGCAGCGAGCGCAGCTCGAACACGTTGGAGAGGATCTCAGACTCCTCCTCGTCGAGCGAGAGGGCGCCTGCGGCGCGACTCTCGCGGATGACAATTTCGAAGTCGCGCCGGATGAACTGCTGCATCGAGTCGGCCGGGACGCCGGCCAGGCGCACGAACAGGCTCGACGTCCAGCCGGCCAGCTTGATCAGCGGCCAGAACAGGTAGTACGTCAGCTTGAGCGGCGCCGCGAGCGCGAGCACAACGCGCTCGGCGGGGTCGCGCAGGAGCGACTTCGGGATGACCTCCCCGAAGACGAGCACGAGCAGCGACGCGATGACCGTCTGCGCGAGCAGCACGGCGCCCGCCACCGAGGGGTCGTCGCCCGGCACGGCGTCCGGGCCGCCGAAGAGCCGCGTGAGCGGCCCCTCCAGGTAGACGCTCATGAGCGTCGAGTAGACGATCAGGGCAAGGTTGTTGCCGACGAGCGTTGTCGTGAGGAACGTGCCGGGATCGGCGAGGAAATCCTGCACGATGCGCCCGAGGCGCCCGCTGCGGCGCGCGCGGACCTCCGCCCGGAGGCGGTTGGTGGTCACGAACGCGATCTCCGAGCCGGAGAAGAACGCGCTCAGCGCCAGCATCAGCAGGACGAGAGCGAAGCCGAGCATCGGGGGCAGCATGGGACGGACGAAGGGCCGCGCGGCCCGGCGCGGCGCCCGGTGCGACTAGCGGCCTTGGAAGTCGGGTTTCTGGCGGTTCAGAAACGCGCCGACGCCCTCGGCGAAGTCGTCGGTGGCGGCGCACTGCCCGAAGAGCGCCGCCTCCTGCTGGAGGCCGGCGGCGAGCGGCAGCTCGGAGGCGTGGATCGCCTGGAGCGTCATGGAGACGGCCACGGGCGCCTTGGCCGCGATCGTGTGCACGAGCGCGCGCGCGGTCTCGAGCAGCTTCTCGGCCGGCACGACGCGGTTGACGAGGCCGATCTCGTAGGCGCGCTGCGCCGAGACGCGCTCGCCCGTGAGCAGCATCTCGGTCGCGAGGCCGCGCCCGACGAGGCGGGGCAGGCGCTGCGTGCCGCCGTAGCCGGCGATCAGCCCGAGGTTGACCTCGGGCTGCCCGAACTGCGCCGTCTCGCTCGCCACGCGCAGGTGGCAGGCCATGGCGAGCTCGCAGCCGCCGCCGAGCGCGAACCCGTTCACGGCCGCCACGACCGGCTTGGTCGTCTGCTCAATGGCCGAGAACACGGCCTGCCCGGTCAGGGCGAGGCGGTGCGCCTCGAGCGGCTCCATGCCGGCGAACTCCGAGATGTCCGCGCCGGCGGCAAAGGCCTTTTCGCCCGCGCCGGTGACGACGACGCCGCGCACGGCGTCGTCGGCGCGGGCCTGGCGGAAGGCGGCGCCGAGCTCGCGGACGAGCTGGCGGCTGAGCGCGTTGAGCGCGTCGGGGCGGTTGAGCGTGACGAGTGCCACGCCGTCGGCGTCCACGTCGTAGAGGAGGGTCTGGAAGTCGGGCACGGGGCGGGGCGGGAGTAGCTCGGGCGAGGGGTGGCGGCGGGGCCCGAGCGGGTTAGCTGCGGTCACGGCGGCGCGGGGCGCGCGCCGCCTCGTCGTGCGAGGGATCGCGCGAGGGATCGAGAACGGAGCCGAGCGGCGGCGCGGTGGCGGGCGTCTGGTCGGCGGCGCGCTCGCGCTGCTCGAAGGCGCGGTCGAACGAGGCGAAGTCGTCGTCGGCGAGGCGCTGCGCGGGCTCGCCCAGGACGAGCGAGAGCTCCTGCACGCTGGACTCGGTCTCGCTCACCTCGGCCAGGAGGGTGTCGAGCTGGTAGGCCACTTCCTCCGGGTCTTGCATCGTCAGGCTCTGCTCGAGCACGTAGCGGGTCACGTCCTCGATCGTCTCGAGTTGCGCGTCGATGATGGCGAGGTTCTCCTTGGCCTTCTTGTGCCGGTCGAGGCGCTTCTCGAGCACGCTCAGGCGGCGCTGTTTGACGGCGGCCACGCGGGGCGGGTCGTCGGCGATCTCGGCGCGCAGCGTGGCGATGTCGCGCGCGATCTCGGCCTCGCCGCCGCGCTCGGCGAACTGCCGGTGGCGCTCCTTGAGCTGGAGCAGGTTCAGGTACGAGTCCAGCAGCCCGTCGAGCTTGGCCAGGTGCGCGTCGAGCAGGCCCTGCGAGGCGTAGGGCAGGCGGCGGTAGTTGTCCTTGATCTCCTTCTCCTTGTTGCGGAAGCGCACGTAGCGGCGCTGGTCTTCGAGCGAGAGCGTGCGGAAGATCTCGGCGTCGGAGAGGGGCTTGTTGCGCTCGGCGTGCCGCCGGGCGCGCACGAGGCGCCGGAAGCGCTCGTTGCGCGGGACGGTGCCGAGGTAGAGCAGCTCGGCGGCGGCGGCGAAGAGCAGCAGCGCGTTGGCCGCCGCGCCGCCGGCGAGCAGCGCCACGACCAGCGCCGTGATCAGAAAGATCAGGTTGACCGGTGCGAGGAAGGCCTCGCGGTGGTAATTCGGCTCGTCGGGCATGCAGGCGGGCGCGCTAGCGGGGGCGGCGGCCGATGGTTTTGTCGTCGGGAGCCGGCGGCTCCGGCGGAGCCGCGGCGCGCGGGCGGCCGATGGTTTTGCCAGCCGGAGGCGGCTCTTCGGAGCGCCCGGCGTCGGGATGCACGGCGTCGGCGCTCGGCGCGTCGCCCAGGCCTGCGCGTAAGCGGGCGACGAGCGCCTCGGCCTCGGCACGGCGGAGGGCCTCGCGGTCGGCGTCGGAGGCGGCGGTCTCGGCGCGGCCCTCGAGCGCGAGGTCGAGGCGGGCCTCCTGCCGGGCGGCGTCGCGCGAAAGGCGCTCCGCGGCGGCATCGAGCGCCTCGGCGGCGGACGTGTCGGCGAGCGCGCGGAGGGCGCCGAGCGTGGAGGCGGTCCGCTCGGCCTCGCGGTGGCGCGCCTTGAGCGCGCGCAGCTGGCGCAGGTGGGCTTTTTCTTGCTCCTTGAGGCGTTCGAACTCTTCGGGGGACATGGCGCGGGAGGGCTGGGCCGCGGCAGCGGCCGGTTTCGCGGGCGGCTACTGCGTGCGCTCGCGCGCGCGCTCAGCGGCCGCGCCCGCATCTTCGGTGGCCTCGGGGACGTGCAGCTCGGGCGTGCGGCTGCGCGCGGGCGGCTCGCCGAGGCCCATCTCGAGCTTGAACTGCTTGACGAGCTCGGCGGCCTGCAGCTCCTGCGCGTCCTCCTCGATCCGCATCGCGTCCGTGTCGATCGAGTCCAGAGCCATCTCCATGCGGGCCTCGTTGCGCGCGGCCTGCTCGTTGACGCGCCGGATCATCTCGTCGTGCGTCTGGTCGACGCCGCCGACCTCGAACTGCTCGAGCGAGTCGGCGATCTTGGCCTGCCACTTGGCGCGCTCGTGCGCGCGGAGGGCCTCGCGGGCCTGCTCGATCTTCTTCTCGCGCTCGCGCATGAACGCCTTCTTGATCTGCAGCGCCTTGTCGTAGGCCTGCTCGGCGAAGCGAAGCTGCTCGCCCGTGCGCTCCTGCGCCTCCTTGGTGCTCTGGAGCTGCACCGCGTAGCGCTGCGCGATGTCGTCGCGCCCGGCCTGGATGGCGGCCTTGATCTTGTTCGTCAGGCTCTGCTGCTCGGCCTCGTAGCGGCGGTACTCCTTCTGGAGAAGCATCACGTTGGCCTTCACCGTCGCGATGTTCTCGTTCATCTTGGGCACCTGGTCGTTGAGCTCGCGGATGTTCTGCTCGAGGATCAGCCTGGGATCCTCCATCGCCGCGATGGCGCCGCCGAAGAGCGATTTGAGGAGGCGGTTGAAGCGCTTGAAAAGAGACATGACGGGGCGTCGAGCCGACGGAAGGCAAACGGGGGCAATGTAAGGGCGGGGTAGGTACGGACGGGCGCCCGCGCGGTTGCGATCCGGCCCCGGTCACGCCGCGTCAGAGGTCGCCCTGCCAGGCGTCTCCGTCGAAGCGGTCGCGCAGGAGGGGCGGGGCCGGCGGGGCGGTCTCGGCGAAGGCGAACGCCGCCTGCACGTCCCGGGCGACGGCGGCCGCGCGCGCCGGATCGCTGGCGTAGACGTGGGCCAGCGGCGCGCCCGGCGCGACGGCCTCGCCGACGGTGCGCAGCAGGACGAAGCCTGCGCGGCCGTCGACGGGGTCTTCCTTGCGCGCGCGTCCGGCGCCGAGCGCGACCGCGGCCAGCCCCAGCGCGCGGCTGTCGATGCGTGCGACGACGCCCGCGGCGTCAGCGGGTGCATGGACCGTGTGGACGGGCGGCCCCATGAGGCGGTCCGGGTCGTCGAGCGTGGCCTCGTCGCCGCCCTGCGCCGCGACGAGCGCACGCCAGCGCGCGAACGCGCGGCCCTCGTCGAGCGCGGCCCGGGCGAGCGCGCGCCCGGCGGGCACGTCCGGGGCCGCGCCGCCGAGCACGAGCATCTCGGCCGCGAGCGCGAGCGTGACCTCGAGCACGTCCGGGGCCGGGCCGCCGGCGGGCGTCTCGCCGCGCAGCAGGCGTGTCGCCTCGGCCGTCTCGGGGCCGTTGCCGATGGCGCGCCCGAGCGGCGCGTCCATGCTCGTCAGCAGGGCCACGGTCGGCTTGCCGAAGCGGCGCCCGATGCTGACGAGCGTCTCGGCGAGGCGCCGCGCGTCGGCCTCGGCCTGCATGAACGCGCCGCGGCCGGTCTTGACGTCGAGCACGAGCGCGTCGACGCCCTCGGCGAGCTTTTTGGACATGATCGAGGCCGCGATGAGCGGAATGGCCTCGACGGTGCCGGTGACGTCGCGCAGGGCGTAGAGCTTCTTGTCGGCCGGGGCGATCTCGGCCGTCTGGCCGATCATGACGAGGCCATGCTCGGCGAGCAGGCGCCGGTAGTCGCGGACGGACAGGTCCACGCGGAAGCCGGGGATGGCCTCGAGCTTGTCGAGCGTGCCGCCGGTATGGCCGAGGCCGCGACCCGAGATCATGGGCACGGGCACGCCGCAGGCGGCCACGAGCGGCGCGAGCAGCAGCGACACCTTGTCGCCGACGCCGCCGGTCGAGTGCTTGTCCACCTTGGTGCCGGGCAGGTCCGAGAGGTCGAGCACGTCGCCCGAGTGGAGCATCGCCCGCGTGAGCGCGCCCGTCTCGGCGTCGTCGAGGCCGCGGAGGAAGGCGGCCATGAGGAAGGCGGCCATCTGGTAGTCGGGGACGTCGCCGGCGGTGTAGGCGGCCACGAGGGCCTCGATCTGCTCCGGGGCGAGCGCGGCGCCGTCGCGCTTGGCGACGATCAGGGGGACGGCACGAAACATGGGCACGGGGCGTAGAGAAGCAGCGGGCAAGCTAGCGGCAGGGCTCCGACGCCGGCGCCGTCTCTCTCGCTCCCGCGCCGCTCGCCCGTGCTGGGCCGCTCGCCCGTGCTGGGCCGCTCCCGTGCTGGGCCGCTCCCGTGCTGCGTCCTGGGCCTGCCGCCCCGGCGGTCCGGGCCGTCTCCTTTCAACCATCGTCCCGTCGTCATGAAGCAAGTCTGGATCACCAGAGCCGGTGGCCCCGAGGTCCTCGCCGTGCGTGATGCGCCCGACCCCGCGCCGGGGCCCGGGCAGGTGCGTCTCCGTGTGGAGGCCGCCGGTATCAACTTCGCGGACGTGCTCGCGCGGCAGGGCATCTACCCGGACGCCCCGCCGCTGCCGGCCGTCGTAGGCTACGAGGTCGCGGGCGTGGTGGACGCCGTGGGTGCGGGCGTGGACGACCTGCCGGAGGGCACGCCGGTGCTCGCGCTCACGCGCTTCGGGGGCTACAGCTCAGCAGTCGTCGTGCACCGGCGGCAGGTGTTCCGCCGCCCCGAGGGCATGTCGGCCGAGGAGGGCGCAGCGCTTCCGGTGACGTACCTGACGGCGTTCCAGGCCATGGTGGCCATGGGCAGCGTGCGCCGCGCCGAGGAGCTGGGGCGCCGCACGACGGTGCTCGTGCACGCGGCGGCGGGGGGCGTCGGCTCGGCCGCTGCCGACCTCGGGGCGTACTACGGCGCGCGCATGATCGGGACGGCCTCGCCGGCCAAGCACGCCTTCGCACGCAGCCGCGGCTATGAGGCGCTGATCGACTACACGGCCGGCAACTGGGCCGAGGAGGTGCGCGCCCTTACCGGGGGGCGCGGCGCCGACCTCATCCTGGACCCGATCGGCGGGCGGCACTGGCGGCACAGCCTGCGCGCGCTCCGGCGGGGCGGGCGCCTGGTCGTGTTCGGCATCGCCGAGGCGGCCGGCAGGGGCAAGCTCGGTCTGGCGCGCATGGCCGCCGGCGTGCCCTGGCTCAAAATGACCCCGTTCGCGCTGATGAACGCCAACAAGGGCGTGCTGGGAGTCAACCTGGGCCACCTGTGGCGCGACGGCGACGAGGTCGGGCGGTGGGCCGAGCGCCTGCTCGCACTCTACCGCGAGGGGCACATCCGCCCGCACGTGGACCGCACGTACCCGTTCGAGCGGGCCGGTGAGGCGCACGCGCACATCGAGTCGCGGCAGAGCGTGGGCAAGGTGCTGCTCACGCCGTAGCGTGGGGCGGCACGCGTTGCAGCGGCACGCGTCGCAGCGGCACGCGTCGCAGCGGCTCAAAAGCAAACGCAAACGAGGCGGAAGGCCCCCGGCCCTCCGCCCCACGAGCAGCGTGCACGGCGCGTCAGCCCTGCCCGCCGGAGACCGCCTTGGCCTGCGCGTTGCCGTAGCGGCGCATGAACTTCTCGACGCGGCCGGCCGTGTCCACCATCGTCTTCTTGCCCGTATAGAACGGGTGGTTCGACGAGTCGACCTCGGAGACGTAGACGTCGCGCTGCATCGTCGAGCGCGTCGTGTACTCGGTGCCGTCGACGAGGCGAACGGTGATGAACTTGTAGTCGGGGTGGATGTCGGTCTTCATCGTGTCCGGAGGGGCAGGGGCCGGAAGGCGTAGCCGCACAAGGTAGGACGGAGGGGCCGGCCTCGCCAAGCGTCAGGCCGTCTTCCAGATCGTCTTTGCACCTTCGCCACGAACGGCCGCTCCCGGGGCGGCCGGCCGCGCGCCGGCCGGCGCCTCGCCGAACACGACCGCGCCGACGCGCAGCAGGCGGTCGAGCCGCACGTCGGCGCCCGAGCCGAGGCGCGCGTACTCCTCGCAGCCGCGCGTGAACAGGTCCGCGATCGTCGTCTCCTCCTGCACGGTCTCGCCGCGGACGGTGAAGTAGGCTACCGGAATCGTGGCGCCGCGCAGAGCGGCCACTTCCAGCACGTCGTAGAGGCCGCAGGCGACCGGGGTGTAGCGCCCGTCCATGACTTATGTGCGGTGTATGCGCTCAGTAGACCGTTGAGGCGCCCGCGGGTTTCCGCGGGGCAGCATTCGACGGTACGGGGCGGGCGCGGCGCGCGAGCCTGCGGAGGTGCCGCCGGAAGCCGGCCATCACGACCGTGTGGGCCGTGGCCTGCGTGAGGCGATAGACGCGCCATGGCAGGCGCGGCGTGAAGTCGTGGATGGCCGCCAGGAGCACCCGGCCCTCGAGGACGGCGCGAAACTCGAGCCGTGCCGACTCGGCCGCCCGCGCGAGCAGGCCCCCCACAACGTAAAACAGTGCCCGGCCGCCGTCCGAGCGCCGGGGGGCATGCTCGAGCTCGAGCAGCGGGCGGCGCAGGGGCCGCACCATGAAGCGCGCCCGCCGCGGGCGCTCGCCGGCGGCCTCGTCTACCTCGACGTGCAGGAGCGGGTGCCCGACGCGCGGCAGCCAGCGCAGGTACTCGTCGGCGGCCCAGGCGGCGTCGCGGCCCGGCGGCAGCGGCATGCGCTGCACCGAACGCACGCGCCGCGCCCGCCGGATCACGGGCGCGTCGGCGCGTCGGAGCGCGTGCCGCGGGTTGGGCAGCAGGCGCCCGTCGGGCGTGACGGAGGCGCGCAGGGCCGCCTCGAAGGGAATCGCCTCGGGCGCCAGGAGCGCCATCAGGGGGTTGTCCCGCACGACCATGTCGTGCCGGAGGCTCTCGACGAGCGGCTCGGCGAGCGCGCGCGGGCTGCCCGTGACGACGCTCACCCAGAGCTTCGAGATGCGCGGCGAGACGAGCGGCACGCCGAAGGCCGGGCGACGCACGCCGAGCACGGCCGCCGTGCGGTCGAGCATCTCGGCATACGTCATCACGTCCGGCCCGCCGACGTCGAAGACGCGCCCGTAGGCCTGGGGCCGGCCGGCGACGGCATAGAGCGCGCGCAGCACGTCGGGCAGGGCGATGGGCTGCGTGCGCGAGCGCGTCCAGGCTGGCAGCACCATCGCCGGCAGGCGCCGGACGAGGTTGACGAGGATGCGCAGCGACGAGCCGCCGGGCCCTACGACGAGGCCGGCGCGCAGCGCCGTGAGCGGGACGCCGTGCGCGGCGAGCGCCTGCTCGACCTCGTAGCGGCTGCGCAGGTGTGCCGAGAGGTCGTCGCGCCGGGGCGGCAGCAGCCCGCCGAGGTAGACGATCTGCCGGACGCCCGCGCGCGCCGCGCCGCGCGCGAACGTGTCGGCGAGCAGCAGGTCCAGGTCGGCGAACGAGCCCTGCGTCAGGCGCGCCGAGGGCAGCATCGAGTGCACGAGGTAGAGGGCGACGTCGACGCCCTCGAGGGCACGCTCGACCTGGAGCAGCGAGTAGAGGTCGGCGCGGCGCCAGCGCAGCGCGCCCGGGTCGTCGGGGGCGGGGGCGGGGTGCGTGGGCGAGCGCGTCAGGCCGATGACCGAGAACGGGCCAGAGAGGGCTGCGCAGGCGGCGGTGCCGACGAAGCCGGTCGCGCCAGCGACGGCGAGCACGGGCTGCGCCGGTAGCGCTGGATCGCGCGGCCCGAGGGCCGGCGCGTCGGGCCGGCCCCCGGGGGGGGGGGGGGGGGCCCCGGCCCGGGGCCCGGGGCGGGGTAAAGGCGCTGGCCGGGGGCGGAGCGCTGCCCGCCAGCGAGGGGCCGTCGTGCGCAGGCATGGCATCAGGGCATGGGATCAGGCGTCTGGCCGGGCGCGGCGGCGCCAGAGCAACCCGAGCGCGAGCGCGGCTGCGAGCGCGGCCGCCACGCCGAGCGCGAGGCGGCGCGGCACGAGCGAGAGTTCCACCTCGCCGCCCAGCCCGAGCGTGCGCCCGAGCGCGCGCGTGGCCGCACCCGGGCGGGCGCGCGGCCCGAGGCGCGCCACGCGCCGGCCGGCCACGTGCACGTCTACGTCCACGTCGGCCTCGGAGAGGCCGCCGGTGAGCGCCGCGAGCGCCTCGCGCGGGCCGCCGAGCGCGCGCGCGTCCCTGGCAAGGCGGAGCGCCGTGGCGCGGTCGGGCACGTCCACCTGCACCCGCGCGCCGTGGCCGGTCACGCGGACCTCGTGCGGCGCCCCGTCGACGCGGATGCGCAGGTCCGCGTCGACGTGCAGGGGGCGGCGGGGGGCGCTCACGCTGAGGCGCCGTCGCCGGCGCCGCCGTTGTGCGCGTCGCGGGTGCGAATGCGGATCGTGCCGTTCATCTTCCAGTGCGCGTGCGAGGCGCTCTCGCCCGTGCCGCTCGGCACGTACAGGTCGAAGTTGTCGAACTCGTACGTGATCTCGGCGCCGCGGCCGGTGAGCTTGTCGTAGAGCCCGATGGCGAGCTGGGGCCAGGTCTCGGTGTGCTCGCTGCTGGGGAGGGTGGTCGTGGCCATAGCCATTGCGAAGGTTGTGTGGAGGGGGCGTAAGCCCTCTGCCCGTACGGGTTCCCTCACGCGCGTTATCTCTGCTCCACGCCCGTCGGGAGCTCGCGGCAGAGCCTCTGGTGGGCTGCCTAGGCCGCGCGCGTGGCCTCGATCTGCGCGATCGAGTCGCGCAGCTCGGCCGCCTTTTCGAACTCGAGGTTGGCCGCGGCGGCCTCCATCTCGCGCGTGAGCTGGGCTACGAGGTCGCGCTTCTGCTCGGGCGTGAGGTACTTCACGACCGGGTCGGCCACGCGCGGCAGCTGCTGCGGGCCGCTGTAGTAGAGCGGCGCCCGCTCCTCCTGCTCGGTCTTGTGGTCGGCCACGACCGTCCCGGCGCGGATCTGCTCGGCGGACTTGCGCACGGTCTGCGGGACGATGCCGTGCGCCTCGTTGTAGGCCTTCTGGAGGGCGCGCCGGCGCTCGGTTTCGTCCATCATGCGCTGCATCGAGTCCGTGACGCGGTCGGCGTAGAGGATGACGAGCGCGTCCGCGTTGCGCGCGGCGCGGCCGGCGGTCTGAATGAGCGAGCGCTCCGAGCGCAGGAAGCCCTCCTTGTCGGCGTCGAGGATGGCCACGAGCGAGACCTCGGGCAGGTCGAGGCCCTCGCGGAGCAGGTTGATGCCAACGAGCACGTCGAACTCGCCGAGGCGGAGGTCGCGCAGGATGTCGACGCGCTCGAGCGCGTCGATGTCGGAGTGAAGGTAGCGCACGCGCACGCCGAACGAATCCAGGTAGTCGGTCAGGTCTTCGGCCATGCGCTTGGTGAGCGTCGTCACGAGCACGCGCTCCCTGCGGCGCACGCGCGTGCGGATCTCGGCGAGCAGGTCGTCGATCTGGCCGTCGACGGGGCGGACCTGCACCTCGGGGTCGAGGATGCCGGTCGGGCGGATGACCTGCTCCACGACCACGCCCTCGCTTTTCTCGAGCTCGTAGTCGGCCGGCGTGGCGCTGACGAACACGACGTGGTGGTGGAATGCCTCGAACTCCTCGAACGTGAGCGGGCGGTTGTCGAGCGCCGAGGGCAGGCGGAAGCCGTGCTCGACGAGGCTCAGCTTGCGCGCGCGGTCGCCGTTGTACATGGCGCGCACCTGCGGGATCGAGACGTGGCTCTCGTCTACGGCGAGCAGCCAGTCGTCGCCGTAGGCCTGCTGGAAGTAGTCGAGCAGGCAGAACGGGCGCGTGCCGGGCGCGCGGCCGTCCATGTGGCGCGAGTAGTTCTCGATGCCCGAGCAGTAGCCGACCTCGCGAATCATCTCGATGTCGAAGAGCGTGCGCTGCTCGAGGCGCTGCGCCTCGACGAGCTTGCCCTCGGTGCGGAGCACGCCCAGCCGCCAGCGCAGCTCTTCCTCGATGCCGGCGATGGCGCGCTCGAGCTGCTCCTTGGGCGTGACGAAGTGCTTGGCAGGGTAGATCGTGAGCAGACCGCGCTCCTCGGCGCGGACGCGCCCCGTGAGCGGGTCGATGCGGTCGAGCCGCTCGATCTCGTCGCCCCAGAACGAGAGGCGGTACGCCTCGTCCTCGAGGTAGGCCGGGAAGACCTCCACGACGTCGCCGCGCACGCGGAAGTGCCCGGGGGCGAATTCGAGGTCGTTGCGCGAGTAGAAGATGGCCACGAGGCGGCGCAGCAGCTCGTCGCGGTCCACGGTCTGGCCAGGCTCGAGCTGCACGATCTGCGCGCGGTACTCCTCCGGGTTGCCGAGGCCGTAGATGCACGACACGCTTGCCACGATCACGACGTCGCGGCGTCCCGAGACGAGGGCCGACGTGGCGCGCAGGCGCAGCCGGTCGATCTCCTCGTTGATGGCCATGTCCTTCTCGATGTACGTGTCGGACGAGACGATGTAGGCCTCAGGCTGGTAGTAGTCGTAGTACGAGATGAAGAACTCGACCGCGTTGTGCGGGAAGAACTGCCGGAACTCGGCGTAGAGCTGCGCCGCGAGCGTCTTGTTGTGCGAGAGGACGAGCGTCGGCGTGCCGGCGTTCTGGATGACGTTCGAGAGCGAGAACGTCTTGCCGGTGCCTGTCGCGCCGAGGAGCGTCTGGTAGCGGTCGCCGCGAAAGAGGCCCTCGGTCAGCTCGGCGATGGCGCGCGGCTGGTCGCCCGTCGGCCGGAAGGGGCTGTCGAGGCGGAAGGGGCTGTCGAGGCGGGCAATCGTAGCCATGGGGGCGGGCGGCGGCGGCGGGCTGGATCCGGGAAGGTGCGCGGACGCGGTGCCAGCGGTGCGTCAGGGCCGGGCAGGGGAACGCGGGCAGACTGGAGAGAGATTCCGGCGCCGGGGCGCGTCCCGGCGCCGGCGCGTCCCGGCGGCCGCGCAGCGGGATCTCCGCTCGCAGTTCTGCTCGCGGGTTGCCGGCCGCCCCTCAGATCGCCGGCGGGAGCGGGAGGACGCGTCCGGCCTCCCACGTGCGCGCGGCGCGGCGGAGGTGGCGTACGAGCGCGGCAAAGGTGCGGGCCGAGCGGTTGGCAGGCAGGCGCGAGAGATCGGAGCGCACGGGCAGGTCCAGCACGGCCTCGGTGCCGTCGCCGCTGAAGACTGCCCCGAGGCGTTGCAGCCAGCGCACCATGCGCTCGTTGTCGCGCGCGACGAGGCCGCGCAGCACGCGCACGTCGAGCGTCGGCGCGAGCAGGTAGAGCACGGCGAGCAGGAGCGCGCCGAGGCCGCGGCCCTGGGCGGCGTCGATGATCGTGAGCGAGAACTCGGCCGCGTGCGGCTCGTCCTGCAGGCGGATGAAGCGCCCGATGCCGAAGCCGGGCGTTTCGAGCGCGTCGAGGTCGAGCACGCCCCAGGCGACGTGGTCGACGTGGTCGACGTCGGTCAGGTAGCGGAGCTGCGCCTCGCTCAGGTGCGACAGCGGCGCGAGGAAGCGGAAGCGGCGCGAGGTCTCCGAGAGCGCCTGGAAGCCCTCGGCCACGCGGCGCGCATCCGCGGCCACGACAGGCCGCAGCGCGACGCGCGTGCCGTCGCGCAGCGTGAAGGGAAGCAGCGGCGGGGGCGAGAGCAGCATCGGCGTCAGCGGCGTGCGCGGGCCTGCGCCTCGCGCTGCGCGGCGATGGCCGCGCCGGGCACGTTGTCGGTCGCGAGCACGTCCACGCCGGCCTGCAGGGCGGCCGCATAGACGCCCGGCCCATCGGGCGCGGCAGGGTCCTGGGCGGCGCGGTCGAGCGTGCCGAAGGTGCCCATCTGCACGCGGATGCCCGCAGCGTGCATGCGCGCGACGACGCCCGGATCGGCGCGCCCGACGCCGGCCCACGCGATCAGGCGCGTGTGGTCGAGCGGCGCCGCGAGCAGCGCGTCGGCGTCGTCGGGCGTCTGCACCGCAGCCGAGTAGTTGAGCTCGGGCGCGAGCGCCGCATAGTCGCGCAGGGCCTCGAGCGAGTAGGCGACCACGACGACGCGGTTCTCAGCCCGCGCGCGGCGGATCTCCGCCACGACCTCGGCCGGCGGCACGTCGCGCTTGACGTCGAGCACGAGCACGGCGCGGCCTTCAGCCCAGGCGAGCGCCTCGGCGAGCGTCGGGATGCGGTGGGGCGTCGGCTCGCCGCCGGCGACGGCGCGCAGGCGGTGGCGGCGGAGCTCGGCGAGCGTCTGCGCGGCCACGGGGCCCGTCCCGGTCGTGGTGCGGTCGAGCGTGGCGTCGTGGAGCAGGACGAGCGTGCCGTCGGCCGCGCGGCGGATGTCGCACTCGAGCAGTGCGGGCGCAAAGTTGAGGCTGTATTCGAACGCGGCGAGGCTGTTCTCGGGCAGGCCGGGCGCCGGGCCGCCGCGGTGCGCGCTCACGAGCGGCGCCGCCGTGGGCGTGTAGCGAAGGTACGCGGCGAGCGCGCCCGCATCGGCGAAGGCGCGGTAGTGCGTGGCCGAGGTCGGGACGGCGGCCGGGGCCGCCGGGGCCGGGCCGGGCGCAGGCGCGAGCGGGCGGGGGCTGCCGCACGCGCCGAGCACGAGCGCGGCGGCGAGCACGCGCGCGGCGGCGAGCGCGGGGAAGAGCGGGCGAGGGAGCATCAGGCGAGCGGCGGCCGGCCGTCGGGTCAGGCCGCGGACGGGCCCTCGGCGGCCTCGGCGACGCGGCGCTTGAGGTGGAAGAGTACGCCTGCGAAGCCCTGCTGGCGCCGCATGCCGAGCTGCTCGGCAATCCCGAGGCGGCGCAGCAGGTCGTCCGGCACGTCCGCTACGGCGGCGGCGGGCTCGCCGCCGAGCGCGTCGGCGAGCAGGCCCACGAGGCCGCGCACCGTGGGCGACTCGCGCGGCACGTCGGCATGAAGGCGGAGGCGGCCCTGCTCGAGCTCGGGGTAGAGAAAGACCGGCGTGGCGCATTCGTGGACACGCCCGGCGCCGGCGTCGCGCAGCGGCGCGAGGCGCTCCGGGAGGTCAGGCAGCGCATCGGCGTAGTCGAGCAGCAGGTAGAGGCGGTCTTCCGGGGCGACCATCTGGAACTGCTCGGCGATGTCGGCGAGGCGGGGGGGCACGGCAGCGGGGGGCAGGACGTCAGGAAGCAGGTCGTGGCCAGGTCAGGCCGCGTCGGCGCGTTCGGGCTCGCCCTTCTCGATGGGCACCCCGACGAGGTTGCCCCACTCGGTCCACGAGCCGTCGTAGTTGCGCACGCGCTCGAAGCCGAGCAGGTACTTGAGCACGAACCAGGTGTGGCTGCTCCGCTCGCCGATGCGGCAGTAGGCGACGGTCTCGGCGTCGGGCGAGAGGCCCTGCTCGCCGAGGTAGATCGCCTCGAGCTCGTCGCGGCGCTTGAACGTGCCGTCGTCGTTGGCGGCGCGGCTCCAGGGCACGTTGCGCGCGCCGGGGATGTGCCCTCCGCGGAGGGCGCCCTCGTTGGGGTAGCCCGGCATGTGGGTCACCTCGCCGATGAACTCCTGCGGGCTGCGCACGTCCACCAGCGGCCCGCCGGCGTGCATGTGGCGGAGCACGTCGTCGCGGAAGGCGCGGATGGAGCGGTCGGGCTCGCGCGCGGCATAGTCGGTCGAGGGGTAGGCGGGCACGTCGCGTGTGAGCGGGCGTCCCTCGGCGATCCACTTGGCGCGCCCGCCGTCCATCACGCGGCAGTCTGCGTGGCCGAACAGCTTGAACGTCCAGAAGGCGTAGCAGGCCCACCAGTTGCTCTTGTCGCCGTAGAACACGACCGTGGTGTCGTTGGCGATGCCGCGCTCGGAGCACAGGCGCGCGAAGGCGTCGGGCGCGACGTAGTCGCGCATGGTGCCGTCCTGGAGGTCGTTCTGCCAGTCGATGTGGACGGCGCCGGGGAGGTGGCCGGTGGCGTAGAGCAGCACGTCCTCGTTGGACTCGACGAGGCGCACGCGGTCGGTCTCGCCGAGGTGCTCGGCGACCCAGTCGGTAGAGACGAGGACTTCGGGGTGGGCGTAGTCGGTGGGCATGGGGGTGGACGCTGGCGGGAAGGGGAGAACGGCGCTGCGGCGACGGGGATTCGGACGTGCGGCAAGCAATCGCCGAAACCGCTTCCGGGGATTTTGCGGCCCCACTGCAGGGCTGGCACATGGCGGTGCGGCTAGCTTGACCGCCTGTCTGTCTTCCACCGGCCCTCCCTGCGCCCATGTCCGCCCCGTACCGCGTGCTCATCACCGACGCTCTCGCGCCCGTCGCCGTCGAGCGGCTCGAGGCGGCCGGCCTGACTGCAGACGTGCAGCTCGGGCAGCCTCCGGAGCGCCTGGCCGCGCTCGCCGCCGAGGCCGACGCGTGGCTCATCCGCAGCGGCACGCGCATCACGGCCGAGCTGCTCGCGGCGGCGCCGCGCCTGAAGATCATCGGGCGCGCCGGCGTGGGCGTGGACAACGTGGACGTCCCGGAGGCCACGCGCCGCGGCGTGCTCGTCGTCAACGCCCCCGACGGCAACACGCTCTCGACGGCCGAGCACACGTGCGCGATGATGCTGGCCATGGTGCGGCGCCTCCCGCAGGCCAACGCGTCGCTGCGCGGCGGCGCGTGGGAGCGCGGCCCGTTTGCAGGCACCGAGCTGGCCGGCAAGACGCTCGGCGTGATCGGCGTGGGCAAGATCGGGCAGGCCGTCGCAACGCGCATGGCCGCCTTCGGAATGCGCGTGCTCGGCTACGATCCGTTCCTGACGGCTGAGGCCGCCGACCGGCTCGGCCTCACGCGCGCCTCGCTCGAGACGCTCTGGGCCGAGGCCGACGTGCTGACGGTCCACACGCCGCTCAGCGACGCCACGCGCGGCCTGATCGGCGCCGAGACGCTCGCGCGGTGCAAGCGCGGCGTCTACGTCGTCAACGTGGCGCGCGGGGGGATCGTGGACGAGGCGGCGCTGCTGGAGGCGCTCGAGTCCGGGCACGTGGCCGGCGCCGCGCTCGACGTGTACAGCGTCGAGCCGCCGCCGCCGGCGCTGGCGTCGCTGCTGGCGCACCCGCGCGTCGTGGCCACGCCGCACATCGCGGCGTCCACGGCCGAGGCGCAGGACAAGGTGGCCGTGCACGTGGCCGAGGAGGTCGTGCGCGCTGCGCGCGGCGAGCCGGTCACGACGCCCCTCAACGCCGACGCGATCCGCCTGGCCGCGCAGCCCGAGGCGGCGCCGCTCGTGGCGCTCGCGGGCGCGCTCGGGCGCGTGGCGGCGCAGGTGTTCGAGGGGCCGGTGGCGCGCGTCGTGGTGCGGTGCGCTGGCGAGGCGCCGCGGCGCTACGCCGAGCCGCTCGTCGTGGCGGCGCTTGCGGGAGTGCTCGCGCGCTGGGCCGATCAGCCCGTCAACCTGGTCAACGCGCCCGCGCTGGCGCGCGAGCAGGGGCTCGCCGCCGAAGAGCAGCGCGCCGAGACCGATGGCCCGCCCTACGTGGAGGTGGCCCTCGAGGGGCCGGCGGGCCGGCGCTGCCTGCGCGGCCTCGTCCGCGACGACGGCGCGCGCCTGGTCGGCTTTGACGCCTTCCGCTTTGAGCTGCCCCTCGAGGGGCACCTGCTGTTCTACCAGAACGCCGACCGGCCGGGCATGCTCGCGGCCGTCGGGGCGGTGCTGGCCGAGGCGGGCGTGAACATTGCCGGGCTGGCCCTCGGGCGCGAGGCGCCGGGCGCGCTCGCGCTGACAGTGCTCGCCACCGACGAGCCCGTGCCGCCGGAGGCGCTGCGCGCCGTGGCGGCCATCGAAGACGTGCGCGACGTGCACGCCGCGGCGGTCTAAAAAACGTGCCCTTTATGTGTCCGCCCGCGGGCCGCTCGCGCGAAAGCGGGCTCCCCGGCGCCTTCGGGAGGCATGCGGGCGAGGGTAGCCGAGGGGCGCGCGCATGAGGGGCGGGCGCGTGCCTTGACAGTGTCTTTATGCGCCGTTTACATTCGGCGCCCAATCGCAGGTCCCTCGCGCCCTCCCGGTCTATCGCACGACAGCTACCCCAGGCTTTTTTCGGTCCAGTCTGGACGCCGCCGTGCGCGGCGAAGCAGAGGCAAAGTGCGTGGAAGCAGGGTGGCACGGGGGTGCCTGCGCGGTCCTCCGCGGCCTGAGCGGAGGGGCGGCGCGCGTCTCGGGCGAGTGTCCCGGGCGCAAGCCTGTTCTCTTCGGCGCCCTCGGGCGCACCCTCTCCCGGTCGCCGCGGCGCGCCGCGACGCTGGCTTATCCACCCCACCAACGGAGGTAGCAATGTTCCGTTTGCTGAGCACGCTCGTGCTCTTCCTGCTTCTGGCGCTGCCCGGCGTGGCGCTGGCGCAGGCGACGGGTACCCTCGCCGGCCGCGTCATCGACGCGCAGTCCCGCGAAGGCCTGCCCGGCGCCAACGTCCGCATCGAAGGCACGACTCTGGGCGCCGCCACCGACCTCGACGGCAACTACCGCATCATCGGCGTGCCGGTCGGGGCGTACACCATCACGGCCTCGTTCGCCGGCTACCCGCCGCAGTCGTTCGAGAACGTCGAGATCAACGCGGGCCTGACACGCACGCTCAACTTCTCGCTGAGCACGCGCACGCTCGACGACGTCGTCGTCGTCTACGAGCGGCCGATCATCCAGCCGGACGCGATCGGCGTGCCGCGCGTGATCTCGGGCGCGGACCTGCAGAACCTGCCCATCCGCGGGGTCAACGCCGTCACGGCGACGCAGAGCGGCGTCGTGACCAACGACGGCGCGGACGGCCTCTTCGTGCGCGGCGGGCGCGAGCAGGAGATCGCCTACTTCGTGGACGGCGTCCGCGTGACGGGCCTGCTGGGCGTCAACCAGCAGGCGATCCAGGAGCAGGAAATCCTGATCGGCACCATCCCGGCCCGCTTCGGCGACGTGCAGTCCGGCGTCGTCTCGATCACGACGCGCACCGGCCGGCAGGACTTCTTCGGCGCCGCCGAGGCCGTCACCAGCCGCGGCCTTGACCCGTTCGGCTACAACCTCGTCTCGCTCTCGCTCGGCGGGCCGGTCGTGCCGGGCCGCGTGGGCTTCTTCCTCTCGGGCGAGGGCAACTTCACCGACGACGCCAACCCGTACGCGCGCGACACGTACCGCCTCTCGCCCGAGGCGCTCGAGCAGCTCCGCAACGCGCCGCAGGCGATGGAATTCCGCAACGCGGCCGGCGAGCGCACGTTCGTACCGATTCCGTTCCAGCTCTTCGACGGCGCGCCGACGTTCGAGCAGCTCGAGGCGCGCCTGCGCCAGCAGGGCCTCGTGCCGGCCGGCTTCAGCACCGTCAGCGAGTCGCGCCAGCTCATCCCGACGGCCGACACCTACACGGCCGAGAACTTCGTGCTCGCGCGCGGCAAGGACGACCCGCTGCGCCAGCTCACGTTCAACGGCAGCCTCAACTTCGACTTCACGCGCGCGCTCTCGCTCCGCCTCGGCGGGGGCCTCGAGACGCGGCAGCGCAACACGTACTCGTTCACGAACTCGCTCTACAACCCCGAGAACCGGAACCAGACCGACCAGGAGAGCTACCGCTTCTACGGCACGTTCCGGCAGCGCGTCTCGGACGCGGCGTTCTACCAGCTCCAGGCCAGCTACCAGGACAGCCGCTTCTGGGTCTTCCCGGAGGCGTTCTCGCGCGACCTCACGCGGGCGATCGAGTACGGCAACCGCGAGAACGAGTACAACGCGATCGCGGCGCGCTACTACGCGCCCACGCTGCAGGCCGGCGACACCGCGCCGCGCTACCGCCAGCAGTTCGCCGGCGACGGCGGCGCGGGGCTGCTCGGCCGCGTGGCCGCCAACACGTTCCTGCTGCCCGGCTTCCGCAACTTCACCTACCAGAAGGGCCGGGACGAGCGCTTCGGCTTCACCGGCAGCGCCACGACGCAGCTCGGCGTGAACCAGATCGAGTTCGGCGGCGAGTACGAGCAGCGCACCAGCCGCCGCTTCGCGCTCGCCGCGCGCACGCTCGCCGCGTTCGCGCGGCAGAACAACATCGCGAGCTACGACCAGCTCCCCGAGCAGGCCTTCCGCAACCTCGCGCGCGGGCGCTACGGCTACGACTTCCGCGGGCTCAACGAGACCAACTCGCAGGACATCGACCGCTTCTTCGCCGACGGGGCCTCCGGCGCCGATCTCGACCTGGCGCCCTACCGCCCGATCTACTTCGGCGGCTACGTGCAGAACAAGATCGAGTTCAGCGACCTCGTGGTCCAGATCGGCTTCCGCGTAGACGGCTTCGACCAGAACACGCAGGTGCTGCGCGACATCTACGCGCCGCTCCCGGTCGTCCGCGCCGGTAGCCTCTCCAGCCGCCCGGCGGGCATCGGCGAGGACTTCGCCGTCTACTACGACGACAACGGCAACGGCAACCGGGTCGTGGGCTTCCGCGACCTGCGCGGCAACTTCTACGACGCGCAGGGTTCGCGTACGTCGCAGGAGGCCATCACCGAGTCGCAGCTCGCCGGCGGCATGCGCGTCGATAGCAGCCAGCCCCGCTCGGCCGCCTACACGGACTACGAGACGCAGTTCACGCTCATGCCGCGCCTGGGCGTCAGCTTCCCCGTCACCGACCGCGCGCTCTTCTTCGCCAGCTACAACGTGACCGGGCAGCGCCCGACCGAGCAGGCCTACGGCGGGCTCGAGCTCTTCCGCGAGATCGGCGCGCAGGACTCGCGCACGCCCAACCCGGCCCTGCGCCCCGAGAAGACGACGCAGTACGAGCTCGGCTTCCGCCAGCGCGTCGGCGAGCGCGCCGCGCTGACGCTCTCGGGCTTCTACCGCACGCAGGAGAACAAGATCTCGAACTTCCGCCTCGACGGCGGCCTCGAGGCCTACGGCACCTACGTCAACCGCGACTTCACGACCAACCGCGGCGTCGAAGTCGGGTTCGACCTGCGCCGGACGCAGAACCTGGCCCTCAACGCCAACTACACGCTCTCGTTCGCGCAGGGCACCGGCTCCGACGCCGGCGCGACGGCCACGGCAGTCTGGCGCGGGGACTTCTTCCCCAACTTTATCAGCCCGGCCGACTTCGACCAGCGCCACACGGCCAACTTCTCCGTCGACTACCGCTTCGGCGCGGGCGAGGGCCCGGTCGTGAACGGCCTCTCGCTCTTCGAGAACTTCGGCCTCAACCTGCTCGGTCAGTTCGGCAGCGGCACCCGCTACACGCCCGTCAGCGGCTCGCGCCAGGTGACGGACTCGTTCACGGGGGACGCGACCGGCTTCATCAACAGCGCCACGCTGCCCGCGAGCGCGCGCGTCGACCTCCGGCTCGACCGCGCCTTCGACCTCGGCGTGGCGCGCTCGCGCATGCGGACGTACCTGACGGTCCAGAATCTCTTCGACACGCGCAACGTCCTCGCGGTCTACCGCGCCACGGGCCTGCCGGACGAAGACGGCTACCTGGGGAGCCCCGCCGGGCAGGCGCTGCTCGCCGGCGCGCGCGCGCCGGCCGCCTACGCCTTCAACTACACCGCCTTCGTGCAGTCGCCCATCAACATCGGCGGCGCGCAGAGCTCGGGGGGCGACCTGTTCTACGGCCTTCCGCGCCGCGTGCGCCTCGGCGTGCTCCTGGATTTCTGAGCGGCGCAGCCTCCTGACGCCATCGTCTGAAGCCTGCCCGCTCGCGCCCCGCGCGGCCGCCCACGGGCCGCCGGGGCTGAGACGGGGCGCTTCCAACACCCATACACTCCCCTGGAGTTGATTCGAATGAATCGCCTGAACCAGTTCCTCCTCGTGCTGTTCGCCGTGTGGCTCGGGCTGGCCCCCGAGGCGTCGGCGTACCGCGACCGGAACGCCGAGACGTCCAAGGACGGCGAGCTTCCGGAGCACCTGATCCCCAAGTCGGCCAACACGGGCACGTGTACGCTCGGCACGGCCGGGCGCGACCTCGACGTCAACGACGTCCGCGCGCGCGTCTTCAACACCGGCAGCCTGTTCTTCGGCACCGGCGCCGAGGCCGCCTACGTCGTGCCGGCCGCGTCGGGCTTCTCGCCCATCTAC
This sequence comes from Rubricoccaceae bacterium, assembly GCA_046292345.1. GTDB lineage: Bacteria > Bacteroidota > Rhodothermia > Rhodothermales > Rubricoccaceae > JBKBRC01. Next base: position 19,942 of record JBKBRC010000016.1, on the reverse strand, counting down.
GCGACCGGCATCTGGATCGGCGGCCGCGTCGGCGGGCAGCTGCGCACGGCCGCGGCCACCTACACGCGCTTCGAGTTCTGGCCCGGCCCGCTCAACCCCGACGGCACGCTCCCCAACCCGTCCTCATGCGCCGCCTTCGACCGCATCTGGAAGGTGAGCCGCACCGACATCGAGGCCTACGAGCGCGGACAGGCGCCGACGACAGACCTGGCCGAGTGGCCCTGGCAGCTCGGCGCGCCCGTCATCGACGGCGACGGCAACCCCGACAACTACAACCTCGCCGGCGGCGACCGCCCGCAGCTCTACGGCGACCAGGCGCTGTGGTGGGTGATGAACGACGTGGGCAACGTGCACACAAACACGCAGTCGGAGCCGATCGGCGTCGAGGTGCGCGTGCAGGCGTTCGCGTTCGAGCGCGACAACGCGCTTGGCCAGACCACGTTCTACCGGTATAACATCGTCTACCGCGGGCAGCAGCCGCTCACCGAGGCCTACCTCTCGGTCTTCTCCGACCCGGACCTCGGCAACTACACCGACGACTACGTCGGTACCGACATCGACCTCAGCCTCGGCTACGTCTACAACGCCAACGCGGTCGACAACGTCTACGGCATTCCGCCGGCCGCGGGCTACGACTTCTTCCAGGGGCCGCTCGTAGACGGCGAGCGCCTCGGGCAGACGGGCTTCATGTACTTCGTCAACGGCGACCCGGCCCGCGCCGACCCGCGCTTCGCCGAGCAGATGTACAACGTGATGCGCTCGCGCTGGTCCGACGGCACGCCGCTCACGGCCTTCGGCACGGGGTACCAGACGGCCGGCCCGGAGACGCGCTTCGCCTTCCCCGGCGACCCCGTCACGCGCCAGTTCTGGAGCGAGGAAAACCCGACCAACGGCGGCCCGCGCAACGAGCCGGGCGACCGCCGCATGGTCGTCTCGACGGGCCCGTTCACGATCAACCCCGGCGATCAGCAGGAGATCGTGTTTGGCATCGTGTACGCGCAGGGCATCGACCGCCTCTCCTCGGTCGCGGCGCTGCGCGCGGCCGACATCCTCGCGCAGAACGCCTACGACCTTGACTTCGAGCTGCCCACGCCGCCACCGGCGCCCCCGCTCTGTGAGGCCGGCGCCACCGACCCCGCCCTCCGGCCCGGCAGCGGCTCGTGCCTCCAGGCGATCGAGCTCGACGGCGTGGCGGGCATCATCTGGGGGTACCCGGCCGGCTCGCCCGGTTACCTCGGCAACTACGAGGACCGCGGCTACTCGTTCGAGGGGTTCAAGGTCTACCAGTACCCCAACAACACGTTTAACCAGAACGAGCGGCGCCTCGTCGCCACGTACGACAAGGACAACGGCCTGCGCACGATCATCAACCTCGAGTTCGACCCGAGCGTGGGTGACCTCGTGCCGCGCGTGGCCGCGCCGGGCACGGACTCGGGCCTGCGCTACAGCTACACCGTCCCCAACGCCGTCAACTACCAGGACTACTTCCTGGGCGTCTCGGCTTACGCGGTGAACCCGGACGCGCCGCTCGAGCGCGCCATCGAGAGCGCGCCGCGCAACATCACCGTGCGGCCCTCGCGCATCAACGCCGCCGCCGGCGGCTCCTCGGTCGCCTCGCAGATCGGCAGCGGCATTCCGGTCTCGATCGCCTCGGGCAGCCCCAACGGGCAGGTCTCGGTGGAGGTCGTCGACCCGAGCCGCGTCACGGGAGACACCTACCGCGTGGTGTTCCGCCAGGCAACCGTGGCCAACCCGTTCTTTGACGCGAGCGACCCCGACAACACGGCCTCGCCCGACACGACCGTCACCATCTTCGACATCATCAACGTCACGCGCGGCAACGCCGTCGTCTACAACGGGGCGTCGGCGTTCGTGGCCTCGGGCGGGCAGCGGCCGAACGCGCCCAACGCCAACGTGCGGCCCAACGACATCCCGGTCATCGACGGGCTGCGCTTCTCGTTCATCGGGCGCGTGCCCGAGGACGTGGCGCCGTCACTCGTGCAGCCGGGCTGCGGCGAGGCCGAGCCGGTCTTCGGCGCCTTCGGCCCTGACTTCGGCCGCGGACGGCCCCTGCAGCGCGACACCTTCTTCGGGCTTCGCGGCGTGGGCAACCTGACGGCGGCGGACTTCGAGGGCATCGTTGTCCGCTACTACGCGAACGACGAGACGCCGGGCACCGGCCCGCTCCGGGGCGACTACAACGGCGACGGCAATGAAAACGACGCCGCCTTCACCGAGCGCCGCGGGCCCGGCAACACGGACCCCTGCGCCTCCGGCGGCGCCGGCTGCTCCCAGCTCGGCGGTGAGCGCTGGGTCTATGCCAACCCCAACACGGTCTCCGCGCCCAACTCGACCGGCGCCTGGCAGTACTGGTACCTCGGCGCGATCGGCTCCGAGCAGGGCGTGGGCCTGCCCGCCTACGGCAGCCGCACGTTCGAGCTGCGCTGGAACGAGCCCTCGTACGCGGTCCGCATCTTCGGCGACTCGCCGCCAGGGTTCGCCGAGGTCGCCTTCCAGATTCCGTTCTCGATCTACGACATCGGCAACGTGCGCCCCGGGCAGATCAACGACCCCGCGGACGACGTGAAGATGATCGTGACGCCGCTCTCGGACGCGTTCCTGAACGGCATCGGCGGTGACGCGCAGGCATGCGTGTTCGGCATCGGGGCGATCGCGACCGGCGGGCGTCCGGTCACGGACCGCGTCTACGCTTACTACGCCGTCGAGGGCTACGACGCGTGGGAGCAGGCCGTCATCAGCACGATCGAGCCCAACTTCCGCGCTGGCGATGCCTTCACGGTCAACACGGCCAACTTCGCGCGCACGTCCGGCAACGCCGACGTTGCACGGGCTGCGCTGGACATGATCGGCGCCGTGCCCAACCCGTACGTGGGCTACTCCGAGTACGAGACGGGCAACATCGAGCGCGTGATGCGCTTCACCAACCTGCCCGACCAGGTCACGCTGCGCATCTTTACGGCCAGCGGTACGCTCATCCAGACGCTGACCAAGGACGGCCCCGGCCGCTCTCTCGACTGGGACCTCCAGACGTTCAACAACCTCCCCGTCGCCTCGGGCATGTACTTCGTGCACGTAGAGGCGCCGGGCATAGGCGAGCGCGTGCTCAAGGTGGGCGTCATCAACCGTCGTACCCGCGTCTCCGTCTTCTGACCCTCCGGCCGGGGGCCTCGCCGCCCCCGGCCACCGGTCATCCCAACCCGACTACTTCCATGAAGACCACACTTCTCGCGCTCGTCGCCATGGCCGGCCTGCTTGCAGTGCCCTCCGCGCAGGCGCAGGACGGCGGAGACCCGCGCAGCGGGACGGCGGCGATGGAGCAGCTGCTCGTGCCGGTGACGGCGCGCACGATCTCCCTCGGCTCCGCCTTCACGGCCAGCCTCGCCGACGCCAACGCCGTCGAGGCGTCGCAGAGCAATCCGGCCGCCATCACGACCAACCAGAGCACGGCGCTGCTGTTCTCGCGCACGCAGTACTTCGCCGACACGGGCATCAACTTCGCCGGCGTCGCGCAGACCTTCGGTGCCAACAGCGTCGCGCTCACGCTCACGTCCTGGGACTGGGGCAACATGATCCGCACGACGGTGGATGCGCCCGAGAACGGCTCGCTCACCTGGACGGCCTCGACGGTCATCATCGGGGGGACGTACGCGCGCCAGCTCACCGATCGCATCGCGGCCGGCGTGACGCTCAAGGGCCTCAGCGAGACGATCGACCAGTCGAGCGCGCAGGGCATCGCCTTCGATGCCGGCATCACGTACGCCGTGCCCGAGAGCGGCCTGCGCTTCGGCGTGGCGCTCAAGAACTTCGGCAACGCGATGAGCTTCAGCGGTGGCGGTCTCAACCGTCCGCTCCCGACGACCGGCCCCGGCGGCACGGGCGAGATCGCCGGCGGCATCATCGCCAGCGAGGGCGAGCTGCCGTCGCTGCTCAGCTTCGGCGCGAGCTACAACCGCCAGTTCGCCGGCGACCTCTCGGCCACCGTCCTGGCCAACTACCGCTCGAACTCGTACGACATGGACCAGTTCGCGGCAGGCGTGGAGATCGGCTACGCCAACCTGCTCTACGTGCGCGGCGGCCTCGACCTGACGACCGAGCCCTCCATGCGCGCCCAGGAGATCTACAACCTCGGCGCCGGGCTCAACCTGCCGCTCGGCACGTCGCGCCTCAACATCGACTACGCGTTCCAGCCGGCGAGCTTCCTCGGCAGCATCAACATGTTCACGCTCGGGTTCAACCTCTGAGCGGGGCGGCCAACCCCGCGCCTGGCGTGGCCGGCGGGGCGCTTCCTTCGGGAGGCGCCCCGCCATGCGTACAGGCGAGAGGACATCTATTCAGGGAGGACATCCATTTCAGGGCGGAAACCGTCGGGAGGGCTGCGTCTCCGGCCCCGTGCCTGCGTCTGCCCGCTATCTTTGCACAGCGTGCGGCCCGCCCGCGGAGGGTCCGGGGGCGTTCACAGGCCGCGCCTGCACTGCCGCCATGCGCTTGCTCGGAGCAGCGATCGCTCTCGTGCTCGTGCTGCTCGGCGCCGCGTGCTTCGCCGCGCGCGACGCGGCCGAGCCGGACGACGCGTCCCCGTTCCTGAACGCGACCGGCGACGTGGCGTTCGTCGGCGACGCGGCCTGCGCCTCGTGCCACGCCGAGCTCTACGCGAGCTACCAGACGCACGGCATGGCGCAGGCGTTCTACCCGCTCACGCCCGAGAACGCCGTCGAGGACTTCTCGGGCGTGGTGGTCGTGCACGAGGCGAGCGGTTTCGCCTACCGCGCCTACCGCGACGGTGCCCGCTTCGTGCAGGAGGAGTTCCGCCTCGGGCCGGGCGGCGAGAAGACGCACGTGCTCGTCCGCCCGATGACGTACGTCGTCGGCTCCGGCTCGGCCGCGCGCACCTACCTCGCCGAGGAGAACGGTCGCCTCTACGAACTGCCGCTCACGTGGTACACGCAGGCCGAGGGCGGCGCCGGGCGCTGGGACTTCAGCCCCGGCTACGAGGTCTTCAACGCGCGCTTCTCGCGCACCATCCCCGAGCGCTGCATGAGCTGTCACAACGGGCCCACCACAACGCCGGTCCCGTTCGCCGATGGCAAGTACGCCGCGCTCGCCGGTGGCATCGGCTGCGAGTCGTGCCACGGGCCGGGGGCGCTCCACGTCGAGGCGCGCACGGCCGACCCCGACGGCGCGGGGGACGTCGACTACACGATCGTCAACCCGAAGCATCTTGCGCTTGAGCGCCGGCTCGATGTGTGTCAGCAGTGCCACTTCCATGGCGAAGTGACCGTCTTCCGCGAGGGCGAGACGGCCTCGAGCTACCGGCCTTCGCGCCCGCTCTCGGCTCACCGCGCCGAGTTCGCCTTCGCCAGCGCCGACCCCGCGCGCGTGACCGTCGTCTCCCACGTAGACCGCCTGCGCATGAGCGCGTGCTTCCAGCAGGCCCCGGTGGACTGCGTGACGTGCCACAACCCGCACGAGGGCTTCCGGCAGGCCGGGCCGGAATACTTCAACCGCACCTGCCGCTCATGCCACGCGCCAGAGCCGCTTCAGGCGCGCATGCCCTCGCCCGCGCTGCGCGCGCAGCACGTGCCCACGGCCGACTGCCAGGACTGCCACATGCCCAAGGTGCCGGCCGAAGACGCCCCCCACTCATCCTTCACCGACCACCACGTGCGCGTCGTGCGGGACGACGCGCTCCGCGGCGTGGCCGTACCCGCCGCCGGCGTGCCCGAGCTGCGCTCGGTGTGGACGCTCGGCGGCGCAGACGCTCAGGCCTACGAAGGCATGGCGTACGTCATCTACGGCCGGCAGAAGGGCGAGCGCGGGGCGCTCGAGCGGGGCGTGGGCCTGCTCCGACAGGCCCTCGAGCGCTCGCCGACGCGCGGCGAAGCACAGTTCCTGCTCGGCTTTGCGCTCGCGCAACTTGGCCGGCCCGCCGAGGCCGTCGGGCCGCTGCGGCAGGCCGTCGCGGTGGCCGAGAACCCGGAGCGCCTCAACGCGCTCGCGCAGGCTCTCGAGGCCTCAGGCGACCGGACCGACGAGCCGCTCCGCCTCTACGAGCGCGCGCTCGCCTTGCAGCCGGCCGCCGCCAGCATTCGCCTCAACTACGGACGCCTGCTCGAGGCGCGCGGGCGCCTGCCCGAGGCGCTCGCCGCCTACCGCGCCGCCGCCGCCGAGGAGGCCTGGAACGCCACCGCGCACTACAACCTCGGCACGGCACTGGCACGCACGGGCGACCTCGCCGGTGCGCGCGTGGCGCTCGCCGAGGCGGTCCGCCTTCAGCCAGACCATGCCGACGCGCTCACCAACCTCGGCTCCCTCCTCGCGCAGGCCGGCGACCTCCGGCAGGCCGGGCGCCTGTTCGAGCGCGCGGCCGCGGTCGGGTCTGGCAACGCCAACGCGCAGGCCAACTACGCGCTCTTCCTGCTCAACAGCGGTCAGCCCGCCGAGGCCGCCGCCCGGGCCGCCGCCGCGCTCCGCCTGGACCCGGCGCAGCCGACGGCCCGGCAGGTGATGCAGATCCTCGAGCGCGCGCGCCGGTAGGCTCCGGGCGCGGAGGAGCGCCACCGCGGAGGAGCGCCGGCGCGGTCCGTCAGGGCTGGCCCTTGGCCTCAAGGGCCGGCGCCGGCCGGCCGGCCAGGTGCGCCGCGATCTGCGCCGCATGAATACGCCCGTTCTCGATGAACCAGCGGCTCGTGTTGCGCCCGCCGCAGACCGTCCCGGCCAGGTATATCCCGGCACGGTTCGACTCCATCGTGACCGGGTCGTAGCGAGGCACGCGCGCCTCGCCCTCGAGCGCCACGCCGAGCGCCTCGAGGAACGCGAAGTCCGGCTCGTAGCCGATGAGCGCCAGCACGAAGTCTGCCCCGAGCGTGCGCGGCCCGTCGGGCGTGGCCACGTCGAGCGCCCCCTCCCGGATGGCCGTCACGCGCGTGTTGAAGAGCGCCTCGATGGCGCCGTCGGCGATGCGGTTGAGCAGGTCCGGGCGGATCCAGTACTTGACGCTCGGCGAGACCTCGGGCCCGCGCACGACGAGCGTGACACGTGCGCCGTGCCGGTGGCACTCGAGCGCGGCCTTGGCCGCCGAGTTCTTCGCGCCGATCACGGCCACGCGCTGCCCCACGAACGGGTACGGCTCGCGGTAGTAGTGAAGGACGTGCGAGAGCGTCTCGCCGGGCACGCCGAGCCGGTTGGGCTGGTCGAAAAAGCCCGTGGCGACGGCCACCTTGCGGGCATGATGCATGCCGCGGCTCGTCGCGACGCGGAACGCCCCGTCCTGGCCGTCCACCCGGAGCACGCGCTCGTAGAGGCGCACGTCCAGGTCTTCGCGCGCAGCCACGCCGCGGTAGTAGTCCAGCGCCTCTTCGCGGAGCGGCTTGTAGCGGCGCGTCGGGAGCGGGTGCCCGCCGATCTCGAGCAGCTCGGGCGTGGAGAAGAACTCCATCTGCGCCGGGTAGCCGACGAGCGAGTTGGCGAGCGCGCCCTTTTCGACGACGCGCGCCGAGAGACCCACGCGGCGCGCCTCGATGGCGCAGGCCAGCCCGATGGGCCCTGCGCCGACGACGAGCAGGTCTACGGCCGGCTCGGCCGCAGCGGGCAGGCCGTCGCCTTCGGAGGGATGGATAGGGGCGGAGCGGGAAGGCATGCCGGAGCAACGCGCGGCGCGTGGGCCGGGGTTCAGGCCGCGCGTCAGGATTTGGGGAAGGCGTCTGGCGTGCCCGCCGGGCGGGCGCGCCGGGCGCGGAAGAACTCGCGCAGGAGCGCCGCTGCGGCGTCGGCCTCGACGCCCGAGAGCGTCTCGACCTGGTGGTTCAGGCGCCGGTCCTGCGGGATGTGGTAGAGCGTGGACGCCGCGCCGGCCTTCTCGTCGAACGCGCCGAAGACGAGCCGGTCCAGGCGGCTCCAGACGATGGCGCCGGCGCACATCGGGCAGGGCTCGAGCGTGACGTAGAGCGTGCAGCCGGTGAGGTGTTTGGTGCCGAGCGTCTCGCAGGCGGCCGTGATGGCGAGTAGCTCGGCGTGGGCCGTCGGGTCGCCGAGGCGCTCGACCCGGTTGTGCCCCCGCCCGACGACGGTCCCCTCGCGCACAACGACCGCGCCAACGGGCACCTCGCCGGCCTCGGCGGCGCGCTGCGCCTCGGCCAGGGCGAGGCGCATCCAGCGGCGGTGCGGATCGAGGAGGCTCTGGAGGGACACGGCGTCGGGGCGGGTACAGGCCGGCTCGGGCAGGTCCGCCCGTTCAGGCCGGCTCGGGCGCGGGCCCGGCCGGCATCTCGCGCGCGAGCGGCATCGTCATGCAGCGCGGGCCGCCGCGCCCGCGCGAGAGCTCGTAGCCGGTGAGCCGGATGGCGATGCGCGCGTCGGCCTCGACCTCGTTGTCGCCGTAGAAGTCGAGGAAGCTCTCGGCGTCGACGACGTGGAAGCCGTGGCGGCGCAGGGCCTCGAACGTGTGGTAGTTGCGCTCGTAGCCCACGACGAGACCCGGACGGACGGCGAAGAGGTTGGCGCCGTCGGTCCACTGCTCGCGCTTCTGCGTGACCGGGTCGTCGCCTCCGCAGGGGATGAACGTGAGCGCGCGGCCGGTCATCTCCTCGAGCGCCACGCGCAGGTTGGGCAGGATACGCATCCGGAACCGCCCCGGCTCCTCGCCGGCCTCGAGGTGGAACACGTTCTCGGACGGGCCCTCGATGATGGGTGGGAAGACGACGCACGTCTCGTCGTCGGCGAAGGTGAAGACCGTGTCCAGGTGCATGCAGTAGCGCTCCTTGGGCAGGTTGACGACCATCACGTGCTCGACGCTCGTGCGCGCGAGCAGCTCCTGCGCGGCGCGAAGGCAGCCGCCGAGGCTCGTGCGCTCGCTCTGCCCGATGAGCACGAGGCGGTCCGAGACGACGAGCAGGTCCCCGCCCTCGAACGAGACGTCGTCCGGCAGGGTGATGAGCCGGTCTCGGGCGACGGCGAAGCGGGGGTGGTAGCGGTAGATCACCTCCACGATGGCGCTCTCCGGCAGGCGCGCGCGCGTGGCCGCGTGGCTGAGCACGACGTGGTCCGTGACGACGGCCGAGAGGTCCCGCGTGAAGAGCAGGTTCGGGAGCGGGTAGGCCCGGACCGGGAACGGCGCCCGTCCTGTCAGCGCGAAGCGGTGCAGCGCGTCGGGCGCGAGCGCGCGCAGCTCGGCGGCGTACGCGCCGAAGTTGCGCTCGGGCATGAGCCGGATGAGCGCCTCGACGTAGGCGTGGCGCGCGTCCTCTGCCGCGAACGCCTCGCGCAGCAGGTCGCCGAGTTGCAGCACGGCATCGTCCTGCCGCACGATGCGCGCGAACACGTCGCACAGGACGCGGTGCTCCTCGCGCGCCCCTTCCAGGAACAGGATGTCGTCGAACAGGAGCGCGTCCTTGTTCTCGGGCGAGACGAGGGCCATCTCCTCGCCGGGCGTGTGCACGACCACCTGCCGCAGCGGCGCCGTCTCCGAGGCGACGTGGACGGGCAGCAGGGCGGCGGTGTGGGGGGGGGCTTTCGAGGTGGCGGGCACAGAAGGGGCGGGCTGATAAGGGGCCCTGCCAAGCTAACGCGCCTCGGGGCGCTGCCGGCCCGCGTCGCGCCTCACCAGCGCCGCTTGGCGCGCCACAGCTCCACGAAGCGCAGCACGGCCGCGACGACGACGAGCAGAACGAGCACCTGCACCCCGAGCCACAGCAGCGTCCCGGCGATCTGGAGCACGAAACCGAGCAGCGCCAGCGCCACCACGATCACGATGGCGATGAGCAGCAGCTGGAGCAGGCGCTGGATGAGCATGGCAGTGGATGGCAGGGCGCGCGTGCAGGAGCGGCAAAAGTACGTCCGGACGGAGCGCCCCCCGGACAGCGTCCCGTACGTGCTGTGGCGGCCAATGTTGTGCCGCGAACCGCCCGCGCGAACAGGCTACGAGCCGCCCGGCCGCGCGGTACCCGTTGGCGTACCCGGGCGTTCTAGGAGGCCGTCTGCAGAAACGTCTGCGGAGACCGTCTGCAGAGGGCTGTCTGCGCCATGGGATCTCCTCGAAAACCGTGGGGAAGGCGCGCGAGACATGTCTGAAGGCGGGACGTGTCTCGAGAAGTATGAAGTAACGTAGCCGTAGCAGGGCGCCTGCGGCGCGCGGGTATACTCGGGCGCGTCTCAGCCTGGCCTTCCTATGTCTACCCGCGCTCTCGCCCTCGCCGTGCTCGCTCTTGTGCTCGGCGCCGCTCCCGCGGCCGGGCAGGACCTGATCCACTACTGGAGCTTCAACAGCCCGGCCGCGAGCGGCCCGGCGTGGCCGCAGCCCGTCGCGGCCGACGTCGGGGCGGGCACGATCACGTACACGTTCCTCGAGAGCGCCGTCGTGTCGTTTGCCGGAAGCACGATCGGCGCGCGCGAGGGCGCCGCGGCCGGGGGCAGCTTTGTCGTGCAGGGAGGGCCCGGGACGGCCAACAACGGCCGCTCGTTCCAGCTCAACGTCTCCACGCAGGGCTACCGGGACCTCCGCCTCTCGTATGCCACGCGCGGCACGGCGGCGGGCTTCAACAGCCAGCGCGCCGAGTTCTCGACCGATGGCGGCGCGACGTGGACGCTCATCGGCGAGGAGACGGGCTCGCGCGGCACGGCGTTCTATCTCGTCTCGTACGACCTCTCGGGCTTCCCGGCGCTCAACGACGCGCCCAACGTGACAATCCGCGTCACGCTCAGCGGCGCGACGGGCGACACCGGCAACAACCGCATCGACAACGTCGCGCTCGAGGGCACGGCCACGGGCGGCGCGGGCACCGGCACCGGGACCGGCACGATCGCGCTTGAGCCGGCGCTCGTCGAGGGCGGGCGGACGCACGCGCTCGCGTTCACCGTCACCGCGCGCTCGGACGAGGCCCCGGACGCGCTCTCGCACGTCGACCTCACGCTGCCGGACGGCTTCGGCCCGGTCGCGGCGGCCGACGTGGTCACGAGCCCCGCCGGCGGGACGGTCGTCGTGGAGGGGCAGACGGTCCGCGTGAGCGGCCTCCAGGCCACGCAGAGCGCGCCGGCTACGATCACGCTCCAGAACGTGGCCGTGCCCGACCAGACGGGCGAGTTCGGCTTCGCCGTGCGTACGGGCTCCGGAACGGACCAGACGGTCGTGACGGCGTCGCAGCCGCTGCTGCGCGTCTGGGGGACGCCTGAGCCCATCGCCGATGTCAAGGTCAACAACGCGCAGGGCGTAGCGGCGCGTCTCGGCGAGTGGGTGACCGTGCGCGGCGTCGTGACGGTCTCCAACCAGTTCCAGACCGGCGGCGGCGAGTTCGGCCCGAGTTCGGTCCAGGACGCCACGGGTGGGCTGGCTGTGTTCGCGCCGGCGGGCGTGACGGCGCAGGTCGCGCTCGGCGAGGAGGTAACGCTCTTCGGGCGCGTGGCCCAGTTCTTCGGCCTCAACCAGCTCGACGACCAGACGGTCGTCGTGGCGCGGCACGGCGTGCCGGGCGTCCCCGAGCCGCTCACGGTCACGCTCGCGCAGCTCGCCGCCGACGGCGCCGGCGGCGTCGAGGTCTACGAAGGGCGCCTCGTGCGCGTCGAGGGCGTGACGGTCAACACGACCGTCTGGAACGCCGAGGGCGCCGGCACCAACTACCAGCTCAGCGACGGCACGGCGACGCTCGACGTGCGCGTCAACCGCGCCGTGGACTTCCGCGGGCAGGCGGCTCCCTCCGGCGCGTTCGCTCTCACGGGCGTGGTGAGCCAGTTCCGCAACGCGCCCCCCTTCATCGGCGGCTACCAGCTCATGCCGCGCTTCGCGGCCGACATCGAGGACGTGTCCGACGCGCCGGCCATCCTCCCGACGGCGCCCTTCGAAACGGCCGCCACGCCGACGAGCGTCACGCTCACCTGGGCCACCGACCGGCCCGCGCACACCGAGGTCCGCTACGTGCATACCCGCACCGGCGCGGCCGGGCAGGTCGTGCTCGAGGGCGCGCGCACCGCGCACACGGTCACGCTCTCGGCCCTCGAGCCCGCCACGGTCTATCGCCTCGAGCTGCGCTCGGCCGTCGGTACGGACACGACGGTCATCGCCGGCTACCCCGTCGCCACGGCCGCGGCGCCCGGCACCACGCACGCCATCCTGCCCGTCTTCAACGGCAGCGTAGACCAGACGCTCTCGACCGGCATCCCGGCCGTGCAGCGCGCGCTCGTGCCGGCCTTCGTCGAGCGCATCGAGGCGGCCACGGCCTCCATCGACGTGGCGCTCTACAGCCTCAGCGGCCAGGCCGGCGCGGCCATTGCGAGCGCGCTCATCGCAGCGCACAACCGCGGCGTGCGCGTGCGCGTGATCATGGACGACGAGACCGCCGGCACGGCCCCGCCGACGAGCCTCCGCAACGCCGGCGTGCCGTTCATCACGGACGACTTCGGCAGCAACCGCGGCGCCGACGGCCTGCACCACAACAAGTTCGCCGTCTTCGACTACCTCGGCGCCGATCCGGCGCGCATGTGGGTGCTCACGGGCTCCTGGAACCCGACCGACCCCGGCTCCAACCAGCACTTCCAGAACGTCGTCTTCTTCCAGGACGGCGCCGTCGCGGCGGCCTTCACGGCCGAGTTCGACCAGATGTGGGGCAGCCAGACGGCCACGCCCGATCCCGCCGCCGCGCGCTTCCACGCGGCCAAGACGCTCGTCGCGCCGACGGCGCTGTGGGTGGGCGAGACGTACGTGCGCCTGTTCTTCAGCCCGCAGGGCTTCGGCAACTACGGCTCGACCGAGCAGCAGATCAACGCGGCGCTCGCGGAGGCCGAGCACGAGATCGCGCTCGGGCTCAACCTCATCACGCGCATGCCCATCGTGGACGTGCTCCGCGCGCGGCACGAGGCGGGCGTGCTGGTGCGCGGCGTCGTCGGCGATCCGTCGCCCCAGGGCTCGGTGTTCAACGACCTGGCCGCCTTCGCCGACGTGCTCGCGTTCCCGAGCGCGCAGCTCGGCCTGCTCCACCACAAGTACGCGCTCGTGGACCCCGCCCACCCGCAGGCTGGGCCGGTCACCATCACGGGCTCGCACAACTGGTCGCGCGCGGCCAACGAGTCCAACAACGAGAACACCGTGCTCATCCACTCGCCGGCCGTGGCCAACCAGTTTCTGCAGGAGTTCGCGGCGCGCTACCGCCAGGCCGGCGGCCAGGGCTCGTTCCCGACGCGCGCCGAGCCGGTCTCGGACGAGGCGCCGCTCCGCTTCGCCGTCTCGGCCAACGCGCCCAACCCGTTCTCGGCCGGCACGCACTTCGAGTACCGCCTCCCGACGGCGGCCACGGTCACCGTGCGCGTATTCAACACGCTCGGGCAGGAGGTCCGCCGCGTTGTGGACGCCGAGGCGCAGGCGCCGGGCGTCTACCGTGTGGACCTCAGCGGCGACGGGCTGGCCGCCGGCGTCTACCTCTACCGCGTCGAGGCGCAGACGGACGGGCAGCTGCTCTCCGAGACGCGCCGCATGCTGCTCGTGCGCTGAGCCCGCCCGAGGTGCGTGCCCGAGGCGCACGGCAGGGCCTGCGGCGCGCCCTCGCGCGTCGGTGGCGGGCGCGCGGTCGGGCGGGCAACCCTGCGGAGCAATTCTGCGGAGCAGCCCTGCGGAGCAATCCTGCGGAGCAATCCTGCGGAGCAATCCTGC
>JBKBRC010000016.1:2776-6191 GCA_046292345.1 Rubricoccaceae bacterium | reverse complement strand
CCTGCGGAGCAATCCTGCGGAGCAATCCTGCGGAGCAATCCTGCAGGATTACTGCTCGGCCCGATAGCGCTCCATGATGGCGCGGAAGAGGTGCCCGGTCGTGGGCGGGGTGTAGGTGACGGCGTGCGCGCCGGCAGCGATGACGGCGCGGATGCTCTCGTTCGTCGGTCCGCCCGTGGCGATGATGGGCGTCTCCGACGCGAGGTCGCGGATGAGGCTAACGATGGCCGGCGTCTCCTGCGCGCCCGAGACGTTGAACAGATCGGCGCCGGCCGCGACGCGCCCCACGATGTCCTCGCGCGCCGAGACGACGGTGACGATGACCGGGATCTCGAGGAAGCGCTTGAGCCGCTCGATGGTCGCGTTGCTCGTCGGCGCGTTCACGACGACGCCGTGCGCGCCCTGGAACTCCGCGTCGCGCGCGACCGCGAGCGTGCGCGCTCCGCCCGTGAGGCCGCCCCCGACGCCGCTGAAGACGGGCACGTCGGCCGCCTCAACGAGTGCCCGCGTGATGACGGGCTGGGGCGTGAACGGATAGACCGCAAGCACAGCGTCGGCGTCGGCGTTGCGGATCACGGCCACGTCGGTCGAGAACAGGACCGACCGGATGTGGCGGTTAAGCACGCGAATCCCGGGGGCCTCGCGGATGGCTTCAGGCAGGCGGAGATGGCGCCCGCGCAGCGGGCTCTGGAACTCGGGCGGGGACGAACCGGGGGGCATGGCGCAGCCGCAACGACCGGCGCCTGCGAGTCTCCGCGCCTAGGAGGCACGGCGCGCAGGGCTCGGAAAGACGAACGGGAGGGTTCGAAGACCGAAGCGCCCAGCTCGCGCCGCACGACCTCCGCCTTCTCTCGGTGCCTACGGGGTTAGCTGACGGGCTCGGACGGAGAGATGTCCTACCGGCCGCGAGCGGGCTCGCGGTGCCGGATGCGCCCCGGGGGCCGTGCGGCCCCGGTGGGTCCCCCGCTCAGCCAGCGCGCGAGGCGCCGGCCGACTCGGCTGGCAATGACAACGAGCGAACCTCAGGGCTCGCCCCACGCGCGTACGGCCGCTGCCCGCGGCGGTTCCCGGTTGCCCGGTGGCCTCGGAGGCCGCGCGGGTGCGCGCAGCGCGCGTTGCGAAGATGCCCGCCTGCAAGCAGCAGGCCTCCCGCGACGGTCATGGCCTTGGCGGCGGCGTGCCCCATCAGGGCCTCCGCACCGAGCGCCCCGACGACCATCAGGGCCCCGCCCGCGATCAGCGTCGCCGAGAGCCGGTCGCCGTGGCGGTGCACCCCCTGCCACAGCGCGAGCGCAGCCACCGGCACCACGACCAGCGCCAGCCAAAGGTGCACCTGGTCGTGTGCGAGCCATGCCAGGCTGGCCGAGAGCCCCAGCAAGGCGAACGGCAGTGCAAGGCAGTGAACCAGGCACAGCAACGAAAGGCCTAGGCCGAGGCGATCCCAGAGCATGGGGGAGGGGTGAAAAAGCGTGTGTAGCATGGTACACACGCCGGGGTGCCGTAGATTCCAAGTGCTCGCGAATCCTTGTCGTCAGCCTCCCCTCACGATCCTCATGCGCCGCCTCAACTTCACGCTCGACGAGGATACGATCGCGCTGCTCGAGGGCCTCGCCGTCTCCTACTACGGCGGCAACAAATCGCAGACGGTGCGCGCGGCGCTCGAGAGCCTCGCCGCCCACAGCGGCCACGACGGCTGGGTGATCGCAGGCTACTCGCCCTCCGAGGTCCGCGGCGACGCCGAGTGCCACACGTGCCACGCCGTCCACGGCGAGGGCGCCGTGCTCTACCGGCCGGTTTTCGAGCGGGGGCGTAGCCCGAAGGCGCTTCCGCACATCCCCGCCGAGCCGTGGCTCGAGTGCCCCTCGTGTATCGAGGAGCGCCTCGCGTGAGCGCGGCCCGGCGCCGCGCGGCTCTCGGTCTGCTCATGGCTGGCTTTCTGCCGCTTTTGCTCTGGGCCTGCACCCGGGAGGTGGGCTGGAAGGCTACCGAGCGCCTCGTCGCACGCGACTTTCCGGGCGTGCCACAGGTCACGGCCGATACGCTCGCCGCACGCCTGGCGGGGCCGCGCCCGCCCGTCTTGCTCGACGTGCGCGCCGCCGACGAGTTCGCGGTCAGCCATCTGCCCGGCGCCCGGCGCCTCGAGCCCCTCGCCGGAGACGCAGGGGGCATCCCCTCCGACGTGCTCGCCCTGCCGCGCGACACTCCCATAGTGGCTTACTGCTCGGTCGGCTATCGCTCGGCCGCGCTCGCGACGCGCCTGAAGGCGGCCGGGTTCTCAGACGTGGCCAACCTTCGCCGGGGCCTCTTCGGATGGGCCAACGAGGGCCGGCCCGTCGTGCGCGGCGACGCACCCGTTCAGGCGGTCCACCCCTACGATGCCGCCTGGGGCCGCCTGCTGCGCCCCGAGTTGCGGGCGTCCGCGCGCTGAGGCGCGGCGCCGAGGCGAGGCCGTCGCGACGAGCATGGGCGCACGGTATGGTCGTAGGCTTGCGCCGTGAGGGCGCGCTGCTGCCGCCCGCTCCCCAGGGAGTCTGCTCGTCCTGTCCACCATGTCTCTGCCCGCCGCGCCCTCGCCCGTCGTTCTGCTGGGGCCGCCGCCGCCGCCCCGGCCTCAGCGCATCGTCTCGCTCGTGCCGAGCCTGACCGAGCTGCTCGCCGTGCTCGGCCTGGACGACGAGACCGTCGGGCTGACGCGCTTCTGCGTGCACCCGGAGGGCTGGAAGACGCGCAAGACCGTCGTAGGCGGCACCAAGAACGTGCGCCTGGATCGCGTGGCGGCGCTGCGGCCGGACCTCGTCGTAGCCAACCGCGAGGAGAACGTGCGCGAGCAGGTCGAGACGCTCGCCGCGACGGCGCCCGTAGCGCTGACCGACGTGCCGGACGTGCCGGCGGCGCTCGCTACCATCCGCGCGCTCGGGCGGCTCGCGGGGCGTCCGGCCGCTGCCGAGGCGCTCGCGGCCGACCTCGCGGCGCGCTTCGAGGCCCTCGCGGCCGGCCGCGCCGCGCCGCTGCGCGCGCTCTACCTCATCTGGCGCGGCCCCTGGATGGCTGCCGGAGGCGACACGATCATCCACGACGTGCTCGCGCGCGGAGGCTTCGCCAACGTCCTCGCCGATCGGCCGCGCTACCCGGAGCTGCCTCCCGACGCGTTCGCTGCGCTCCGGCCGGACGTCGTCCTGCTCCCGTCTGAGCCCTACCCGTTCCGCGAGGCGCACCGCGCCGAGGTGGCTGCGCTCGCGCCCGGCGCCGCCGTCGTGCTCGCCGATGGCGAGGCGTTCTCGTGGTACGGGCCGCGCCTGGCGCGCGCGCCGGACGAACTCGCGCGCCTGCGCGCCGTTCTCTCGGCCGCGCCGCCAGCATAGCCGCCGCGCCGCCAGCATAGCCGCCGCGCCGCCAGCATAGCCGCCGCGCCGCC
>JBKBRC010000016.1:0-2676 GCA_046292345.1 Rubricoccaceae bacterium | reverse complement strand
GCCGCGCCGCCAGCATAGCCGCCGCGCCGCCAGCATAGCCGCCGCGCCGCCAGCATAGCCGCCGCGCCGCCGGCCCGGGCTGTTCTGCCTCATCCTGCCTCGTGCCCTCCGCTCTCCCCCGCTCGGTTTCTCCTGCCATGCGCCGCGTCGTATTCAACCAGAAAGGAGGCGTCGGAAAGTCCTCGCTCGCCGTCAACCTGGCCGCGATCGCCGCGCGCCGCGGCCGGCGCACGCTCCTCGTGGACCTCGACGCGCAGGCCAACGCGACGCGCTACCTGCTCGGCGACGCCGCGCCCGAGCAAACCGTCGCGGACTTCTTCGCGCAGTTTCTCGCGTTTCGTCTCACCGCCAGCCCGGTCGGCGATGTGGCCGTCGAGACGGGTCTCGAGAACCTGCGTCTCGTGCCGGGCTCGCCGGACCTGGCCGACCTCCGGAGCCGCCTCGAGGCCAAGCACAAGATCTACAAGCTCCGCGACACGCTTGCCGCGCTCGACGACGCCGACGAGGTGTTCATCGACACGCCGCCGGCGCTCGGCTTCTTCGCCCTGTCGGCCCTCATCGCCGCCGACGCCGTCCTGATCCCGTTCGACTGCGACGAGTTCGCGCGGCAGGCGCTCTACCGCACGCTCGAGGCCGTCGAGGAGGTCCGGGCCGATCATAACCCGGCCCTCCGCGTGGAGGGGATCGTCGTGAACCAGTTTCAGACGCAGGCCGGGCTGCCGCATCGTCTCGTGCGTGAGCTCCGCGCCGAAGGGCTGCCGCTGCTCGAGACGATCGTGCCGGCGTCGGTCAAGATGCGCGAGAGCCACCAGGCGCGCCGACCCGTCGTGGACCTGGCGCCGCGGCACGCGCTCGCCCGCGCCCTCGAGGCGCTCGCCGACGAGATCGGCCTGGGCCGGTAGGCCCGAGGCCGGTGGGCCCGAGGCCGGTGGGCCCGAGGCCGGTAGGCCTGCCGCGCGCGCCGCCGCGTGTGGGCACCGCCGGGCGCCTGGCGCGTGGGATCGATGCGCCTCCCCACCTTGCAGCCTTCCTGACGATCTTCGCCATGCTCCTCCCGCCCGACGCCCGCCCCTCCGGTACCTTCCGCCTCGGCGGCGACCTGCCCGTCCACCGCCTCGGCTTCGGCGCGATGCGCATCACCGGCACGGGCGTGTGGGGCCCGCCGGCCGACCGCGCCGGCGCGCTGCGCCTGCTGCGCCGCGCCGTCGAGCTGGGCGTCACGTTCATCGACACGGCCGACAGCTACGGGCCGTTCGTGTCGGAGGAGCTGATCGCCGAGGCGCTGCATCCGTACCCCGAGGGCCTCGTGGTCGCGACCAAGGCCGGGCTCGTGCGCACCGGCCCAAGCCAGTGGGCGCCCGTGGGACGGCCTGAGTACCTGCGGCAGTGCGCCGAGATGTCGCTGCGCCGCCTGCGCCTGGAGCAGCTTCCGCTCTTCCAGCTCCACCGCATCGACCCCAAGGTCCCTGCCGACGAGCAGTTCGACCTGCTGCGCGACCTCCAGCGCGAAGGCAAGGTGCGGCATGTCGGCCTGAGCGAGGTCTCGGTGGCCGAGATCGAGTCCGCGCGGCGCATCCTGGACGTGGCGACCGTGCAGAACCGCTACAGCGTCGGGCACCGCCAGCACGAAGACGTGCTGGCGCATTGCGAGGCCGAGGGCGTCGGCTTCATCCCGTGGTACCCGCTCGATGCGGGCAAGCTGGGCGAGGGCGCGCTCGCGCGCGTGGCCGAGCGGCTCGGCGTCACGCGGGCGCAGGTGGCGCTGGCATGGCTGCTGAAGCGCTCGCCGGTGATGCTGCCCATCCCGGGCACGAGTTCGGTGGCGCACCTTGAGGAGAACCTCGGCGCGGCCAGCCTGGACCTGCCGCAGGACGCCTTCGAGGCGCTGGCGCGCGGCGACGCCTAGCCCGCACCGACGCCTGGCTGCGCCAGACAAACATTGCGCGAGGCGTCGGCGCTTGCGTGCGTTTGCGTATGTTGCAGCTCCCTCCAGGGAACGCCCGCCCCGATGCGGCGTGCCCGGAGGGCCTGGCCCCACGATGGGCTGTTTTTTTCACACGCGTGAGGCGCGCACGGGTCCGGCCCGATGCCCCCTTACGGCAGACGAGACCTGCGCGCGCGGCGCGCCACCCCGTAACATGAACATCTACGTCACCAACCTCCCGTATACCGCTTCGGAAGACGAGCTCCGGGAGGCTTTTGAGGCGTTCGGCACCGTCGAAAGCGCCACCATTGTCAAGGACCGCGAGACGGGCCGCTCGCGCGGCTTCGGTTTCGTCGAGATGCCCGAGCGCTCCGAGGGTGAGGCAGCGGTGGCCGGCCTGCACGGCAAGCCGTTCGGCGGACGCCCGCTCACGGTCAACGAGGCCCGCCCGCGTGCCGAGCGTTCCGGTGGCGGCTACGGCGGCGGCAACCGCGGCGGCGGCTACGGCGGCGGCAACCGCGGCGGCGGCGGCTACGGCGGTGGCAACCGCGGCGGCGGCTACGGCGGCGGCGACCGCGGCGGCTACGGCGACCGTTACTGAGCCTGCGCGCCTGCGCCTCCCCATCGTCCTCACGCCCCGCCGTCGAAAGCCGACGGCGGGGCGTGAGACTTTCCGGGCAGACGTTCTCCAGGCCAGCGGTGCTCTCCGGGCCGGCAGTGCTCTCCGGGCCGGCAGTGCTCTCCGGGCCGGC
>JBKBRC010000015.1:0-61129 GCA_046292345.1 Rubricoccaceae bacterium | reverse complement strand
GCGCGGCCCTGCTCAGCGCGGCCCTGCTCAGCGCGGGCGCTCGAACACGAGGAAGTGCTGCTGCGGGAGGAAGCCGCGGTTCTCCACGAAG
Organism: Rubricoccaceae bacterium; assembly: GCA_046292345.1. Lineage (GTDB taxonomy): Bacteria > Bacteroidota > Rhodothermia > Rhodothermales > Rubricoccaceae > JBKBRC01. The sequence goes on along the minus strand of JBKBRC010000015.1, from coordinate 61,038 downwards.
CGGAAGCCGGCCGCCTCTACCTCGAGCCGCACCTGCGCCTCGGTCATCTTGTGCAGCGGGCGGATGGGCACCGAGGGGTCCTCGGCGCGGTACTCGACGAGCACGAGGCGCCCGCCGGGGCGCGTGGCGCGGTAGATGGCGTCGAGCATCTCACGCGGGTGTGAGAACTCGTGGTAGCTGTCCACGAGCAGCGTCACGTCCACGGTGGCGTCGGGCAGGCGCGGGTCGGTCTCGGTACCGAGCACCGGCTCGACGTTGCCCGTCCCCTCCTCGGCGTTGCGCCTCGCGAGGATGGCGAGCATCTCCGGTTGGATGTCTACGGCGAACACGCGTCCCTCGGGCACGCGCGCGGCGAGGCGAAACGTGAAGTACCCCGTGCCGGCGCCGAGATCGGCGACGGTCATGCCGGGGCGCAGGCCCAGGTTGGCCACGACCTCGTCCGGCCGCTCGGTGCGGTCGCGCTCGGGGCGCTCGAGCCAGGCCGCGCCGTGGTGGCTCATCACGCGCGCGATCTCCCGGCCGAAGTAGAAGCGGCCCGTCCCGTCGGCCGAGGCCGGGCCGTCGGCGTAGCCGCGCGCGGCGAGGCTCTGCGCGGCAGCAGCGGCAGCGGTGGAGGCCACCCCGGCGGAGGCGGCGGGGCGCTCGGCGCGCTGCGCCTGGCAGGCCAGCGGCGCGAGCACGAAGAGGCCCACGAGGAGGAGCTTGAGCGTACGCATGCAGACGGCGGCGGAGAGCGGCAAGCTAGGGCACGCATCCCGTCGTTCGGCCGCAGCGTACGCATGCGGCGTCACGGCCGGCGACGCCCCGGCCGGGTATCTTCACACAAATCGCCACTTCCGCTCGCTCATGGCCCAGACCCTCGCTCCCGCCGATCCGCTCGCGCACTACCCGGCGTGGGCGCAGGAGCTCGCCCGGCGCTACTTCACCAAGACGCTCAACCAGTTCATCCTGCACGGCAACGTGCGCGACCTGGTGCCGGCCACCGACGAGCGCGGCGCGCGCGCCTACCTCCCGCTGCGCCAGTTCCTCGCCGACGACCTCTTCGCCGGACGCGACCTCGTCGTGTTCTACGACCGCTCCGACGGCATCCACTTCGCCGATCCGGCTTCGCGCGCGGACTTCAACCGCGCCGTCTCGGGCTACGACACCATCGCCGGGACGGACTACGCGAAGCGCATGCCCAAGGACCCGGCCCGCGTCTTTGCGCTCCTCGACAACTACTTCCGCCTCCGCCTCGCCGACGGTAAGCGCATCGCCTGCGTGATCGACTACGCCGAGACGATCGTGCCGATGACCGAGGCCGCAAGCTACTCGGCGGAGGACCGCGCGGCGCTCGTCACGCTGCAGAAGTGGGCGCACGACCCGCTCTTGCTCCAGGCCGACTTCACGCTGGTTCTCATCACCGAGAACCTCGGCGACCTCAACCGGCAGTTTATCGAGAGCCCCTACAACGCCGAGCTCGCGCTCGAGCTGCCCGGCCCCGACGAGCGGCGCGCCTACATCGAGCACGCGCTCGCCGGCCCGAACGGGGAGGTGTTCGCAGCCCACTCGGACGTTGCGCCGGCCGTGCTCGCGCAGAACACGGCCGGCCTCGGGTTCGTGCACCTGCGCACCATCCTCGCCGACGTGCTCGAGAACCGCCGGCGCCTCACGTTCCAGGCGCTCGCCCGGCGTAAGAAGGAGCTCATCGAGGCCGAGGCCTACGGCCTGCTCGAGTTCGTCGAGACGACGCTCAACCTGGACATGGTTGCCGGGCACGCCGAGGCCAAGGCCCACCTGCGCGCCGCCGCCGAGGCCATCAAAGCCGGCCGGCCAGACGTGATGCCGATGGGCTACCTCGTCTCGGGGCCCGTCGGCACGGGCAAGACGTTCCTGATCACCACGTTCGCGGGCGAGATCGGCATCCCGATGGTGCTGCTCAAGAACTTCCGCAGCCAGTGGCAGGGCGTCACCGAAGGCAACCTCGAGCGCATCCTGGCGCTGCTGCGCGCCATGAACCCCGTCGCCGTCATGATCGACGAGGCCGACGCCGCCCTCGGAGATCGCAACGCGAAGGGCGACTCGGGCGTCTCGAGCCGCGTCTTCAGCCAGATCGCGCAGGCGATGAGCGACACGCGCTACCGCGGCCGCATCATCTGGTTCCTGCTCACCGCGCGCCCGGACCTGATGCCGGTCGACCTCAAGCGGCAGGGCCGCGCCGAGGAACACATTGCGCTCTTCTACCCCTCCACGCGCGAGGACCGCGAGGAGCTGCTCCGTGTCATGATGCGCCGCACCGGCATCGACCTGCCGCTCTCCGACGTGCCGGAGGCCTTGCTCGACGGCGAGCGGACGTACTCGGGCGCGGATATGGAGGCCCTGCTCACGCGGGCCAAGTTCCGTGCAACCACCGGCGTCGCCCTCGGAGGCGCCGCAGAGACGCGCGCGCCCGCTCCGGACGGAGACCGGACCACGGACGGAGACCGGACCACGGACGGGGACCGGGCCACGGACGGGGACCGGACCATGGCCGATGGAGGCGTTCCCTCGGCCCCCGACTCCGAAGGCTCCTTCGAGGACACCCCCTCGGATCCGCCGACGGATGGGCGCGTGACGCGCCGCATCCTTGAGGAGGTCGTCGAGGATTTTATCCCCCCCTCCTACCCGCTCCAGGTGGAGCTGCAAAACCTCGTCGCCGTGATGGAATGCACGAGCCGCTCCATGCTTCCTCAGGCGTTCCGTAGCCTCGACCGCGAGGCGACCGTCCGGCGCGTCGAGGAACTCAAGCGGCTCATCGGCGAGCGATAAAAAAAAGCGAGCGGAAGCTGAGGCTTCCGCTCGCATGGCCGGCATGCGCGTGTCTCCGGCAAGGATCGCCTCACTTCTTGGACGACTTGCGGTAGTGCTCGAAGAGCTTCATGTAGAGATCATAAGACAGAAGCACGGCCGAGGGCTCGTTGTTCTTCTGGATCATGATACCGGTCTCGAGTTCCTGGGCCCGCGTAATGAGCTCAGACGTTTTAGAGCGAAGCTCGGTGACCGTAGCGATCGCTTCGATTCCGCGGGTGCTGTACATATGGCGCGACTGGGTTTGGGATGACGGCAGGTGAGCGGGCAGAGTGGTCTCCGAGTACGGCAGCATGTGGTGGAGCCGCGAAGACTCGCCTGAATAATAACACGTTATTTAGCCCTCGCCCCGTCACGGGGCCGGATAATCTTCTGCGCACTCCCCCGTGCTCTACCCATGCACCTCTGCCGTGTCACCGGGACTGTCGTCGCCACGGTCAAACAACCGCGCATGGCCGGGCAGCGCCTGCTGCTCGTCCGCCGCATGCGGCCCGACGGCACGCTGCGCGGCGCCGAGGAGGTGGCGCTCGACCCCGGCCTCGACGCCGGACCGGGAGACGCCGTGCTGACGGCCAAGGAAGGCGCCGTCGCGGCGCAGCTCTTCGATGGTCCGGGCAGCCGCGAGCCGATGCCGGCCAACGTCGTCATCGTGGCCGTCGTCGACGCGTGGTCGGCCGCTTGAGGGCCTCCATGCTCCCACCAGCGCAATCCCTACGCTCTTCAACGCCCCTGCCGGTCGCACACGGGCTGCGGGAGTATCCTGAACGCGCGCCGCGCGCGCATCCGGTTCCGCTTCCCCACTTCCCCCGCTATCAACCATGGCCTCCACCTACGACGTCCTCGTCATCGGGTCCGGTCCGGGCGGCTACGAGACCGCCATCCGCGCCAAGCAGCTCGGCTTCTCCACGGCCATCGTAGAGAAGAACAAGCTCGGCGGCGTCTGTCTCAACATCGGCTGCATCCCGACGAAGGCCCTGCTCAAGAGCGCCGAGGTGCTGGCTCAGACACGCCACCTCGCCGACTACGGCCTCGCCCTCGAGGGTGCCGAGGTCACGCCCGACTGGGCCGCCGTCGTCAAGCGCTCCCGCGGCGTGGCCGACAAAATGAACAAGGGCGTCGCCTTCCTGATGAAAAAGAACAAGATCGACGTCTTCCCCGGCAAGGCGACGCTCAAAGGCGGCGGCAAGGTGGCCATCGAGCCGTCGGAGACGATGGACGGCGAGACGGTCGGCGAGGCGCGCGAGGTCTCGGCGCGGCACGTCATCATCGCCACCGGCGCGCGCGCGCGGGAGATCCCGTCGCTTCCGGTCGACGGCAAGAAGATCATCGCCTACAAGGAGGCGATGCTTCAGACCGAGCGCCCCGGCAAGCTGCTCATCGTCGGCGCGGGCGCCATCGGGGTCGAGTTCGCGTACGTGTACCAGCAGATGGGCACCGAGGTGACGCTCGTCGAGCTGATGGACCGTCTCGTGCCGGTCGAAGACCGCGACGTGTCCAAGGAGCTCGAGCGCGCCTACAAGAAGCTCGGCGTCAGGGTGATGACGTCGTCGAGCGTCGAGGCCGTCGACACGTCGGGCGAGGGTTGCCGCGTGACGGTCAAGACGGCCAAGGGGACCGAGGAGATCGTCGTCGACCAGGTGCTCTCGGCCGTCGGCGTGGTCGGCAACGTCGAGAACCTCGGTCTCGAGGAGGTCGGTATCCGCCACGAGCGCGGCGCCATCGAGGTGGACGAGTACTACCGTACGGGGGTCGAGGGCCACTATGCCATCGGCGACGTCATTGGCGCGCCCTGGCTGGCGCACGTGGCCAGCCACGAGGGCATCGTGTGCGTCGAGCGCATCGCGTACGAGGAGGGCAAGCTGGAGCACAGCCCGCCGCCGGTGGACTACAAGAACGTGCCTGGCTGCACGTACTGCCTGCCGCAGATCGCCTCGGTGGGGTATACCGAGGAGGCGGCCCGCGAGGCCGGCTACGAGGTCAAGGTGGGCAAATTCCCGTTCGCCGCTTCGGGCAAGGCCGCCGCCATCGGCGACCAGTCGGGCTTCGTCAAGGTCGTCTTCGACGCCAAGTACGGCGAGTGGCTCGGCTGCCACATCATCGGGCACGACGCGACCGAGATGATTGCCGAGGCGGTGCTCGCGCGCACGCTCGAGACGACGGGGCACGAGGTGATGGAAACCATGCACCCGCACCCGACGCTCTCCGAGGCCGTGCTCGAGGCCGTCCGCGACGCCTACGGCATGCCCATCAACGCCTGACAAACACGGGGGCTGCTGGAAGCGGCACCCCGGGTAGCGCCCGGCCTCCGTGTGGGGGCCGGGCGCTTTCTGGCGCCCGTCCGGACGACAGCGCGCGCGATCAGCGAACGACGGTGACTCGTCGCGCGGCCCTCTCCGCTGAGGTGGTGAGCCGCGCGACGTACACCCCCGGTGCGAGCGCTCCGGCCTCGAGCGCCGCTGCGTGCATTCCTGCCGGGCGCACCTCGTCGAGCAGCACGGCAACCGAGCGGCCGAGTGCGTCGAAGACCTCGAGCCGCACGGGCGACGCGGCGGCGAGCGTGAAGGCGAGCGACACGCGCTCTGCGGCCGGGTTCGGGAAAGCCTCGAGCGCCAAGCCCGCTCCGTCGACACCGGGCTCCTGCGATACCCCCGCGGCAACCCAGCGGGCCACGCCTCGAGCGGCCTCGCCGCCGGCTACCTCGAACGCCCCGCTCGCGAACAGGCTACCGTCCGGCGCCGGCATGCTGAAACCGTACACGACAGGACTGCTTCCTCCGGCCACCCCGGCGCCGAGCGCCTGCCACGAAGAGCCGTCCCAGGCAGCCACGCGCGGTAGCGCTGCACCTCCGGAGTTCGTGAAGCGCCCGCCAGCGTAGATCAGGTTACGCGTCGGCTCATAGCGGAGAGCCAGCACCGATCCGCCGCTGAGCCCTGCCCCGACAGCGCTCCAGGCATTGCCGTCCCATCGGGCGACGTTGGCGACGGACTGGCCGCCCGCACCGGTGATGGCACCGCCCACGTAGAGCCGCCCTTCCCCATCGAAGGCGGCGGCAAACGCGCCACCGGTGAGGAAAGGCAGCGTGAGCCCGCTCCCGTAGGCGTTCCAGGCCTTGCCGTCCCACCGGGCCACGCCGGGCGCACTGATGCCTCCGGCTTGCGTAAAGCGCCCGGCAAAAACGACGTCCCCGCCAGGGCCTGCGAGGACGGCGAGCGGACTCTGATTGACTCCTGAGCCGAGCGGGTGCCATGCCTCACCGTCCCAGCGCGCCGCATTGAGGGCCGGTTGCCCTCCGGCGGTCGTGAACGCGCCCCCTACGAAGAGGTCCCCATCCGAGTTGAAGGCAAGTCCCCGCACGAGCGGCACTGAAGGAAACGTCGCTCCGGTCAGGCCATCTCCGAGACCCGCCCATGCGGCCCCGTCCCAGCGGGCGACCGCGTTGGCTGGCACCCCGCCGGCCGTCTGGAACTGCCCTCCCACGTAGAGCGCCCCATCGGGGCCAAACGTGAGAGCGTAGGCGATAGCCGTGCGATTCTCATATGCAAGGCCGCTACCGAGGGCTTCCCACGTCTCCCCCGTCCAGCGGGCAACGCCCAACGCAGGGGTCTCACCGGCCGTCGTGAAGTCCCCGCCCACGTAAACGCTGCCGTCCGGTCCTGTAGCGACGGCAAACACGTTGTCCGGAACCCCCGGCACACCGGGAGCCGGATCCCATGAGCCGGCAATCTGCGCTACTGGTGCGTACGGAAAAAAACACAGGAATATGATATTCAGCAAGCGCATGGTGCAGGCGGCGCGAGGAGCGGGGGTACCGCGAGACGGGCACCGCTCTCGCGAGGTTCCGCCGGCGGCCCCGGAACAGCCGGGCGGAACCCCGCCAGAAACTTTTCCCGTTCAGCGGGGGCGCATGCGGATGTCACCGTAGTAGGCGACGACGCGCCCGCGCGTGTTGTCCGAGTCCGTCATGATCGCGATGCCGACGATGTTCGGCGGGTCCTCGCCGAACGCGGCGCGGTAGTCTTGCGCGACGTTGCGCGTCTCGGTGTGCCACTGCCCCAGCCCGGCCGGGCCACTCCGCACGGGCACCATCTGTACCCAGTCCGTAAACGGGTTCGGCACGATGCGCGTCTCGCTGGCGCGGTTGGCCCAGACGTAGTTGAGCGCGCGCGTGGGCACGTCGCGGTAGCCGAGCGCCTGCAACGCGCGGTAGCGCACGCGGTCGGCCGCGGAGAGGCGCGAGACCGGGTAGTCGAAGATGACGTAGATGCGCGCCGGGTAGTCGTCGCCGCCGCGGCGCGTGATGTCGCCCCGCTCGAGCACGTTTTCGGCCTTCCAGCGCCACGTCAGCACGGGGATCTGCTGCGGGTCGATGCGGATGCGGCGCACGAGGCCCGAGGCGGCGTTGTTGGCCTCGGCGCGCACGACGGTCTGTCCACCGTCGGTGACGAGCGTGTAGGTGGTCGGGCGGGCGTCGCCGAGGCGGAGCGGCTCGAGGCCCGTGATGCGCCCGCCGGGCGTCATCGAGGAGAAGGCGGCCACGGACACGTTCGCCACGAGCGCGGCGCCGGCGAGCATGCCCGTCGCGAGCAGGCACCCGGCCAGCAGCAACGTCCGGCGCGGCAGGGGCTTCCTGAAGAGGGTCTTCCTGAGCATGATTGCGGAGGATGCGCACGCAGGACGGAGCGCCGTGGCGGCCGGGGCTCGCGAGGAACCCGGCCGCGGAGAGGGGGCGCGTCTGGCTTCTCCGAACGCGCGGACACGCCCGGAGATTCTGCGGGCGACCGCTTCACGGCTGCGCGCCGCGCCCCCGGCGGGAGGACGCGGCGCGCAGGCAGGCCGTCTCCAGGACGGCGGGGGACCCTGCCGTCCGGAACCGATCGCGGATCAGGAACCGATCGCGGATCAGGAACCGATCGCGGATCAGGAACCGGTCGCGGATCAGGAACCGATCGCGGATCAGGAACCGGTCGCGGATCAGGAACCGACCGCGAAGCGGCTCTCGTCGAGCGCAGGGTTGATCTCGAGGCGCGTGATCTGCCCGCGCGCCTGCACCTCGCCGTTCTGCCGGATCTCGGACGCAAACGGCAGCACGAGCCCGCTAACGGGACGGTAGTCCGAGAGCGCGATCACGACGGCGGCCGGTCCGGCGGGGCCTACCTGCGTCGCCTCGAGGCGTACGGGCCGGCCGTCTGCGCCCACGAAGAGGCGGACAGGCTGCGCCGCGCCCGGAACGGCGAGCTGGAGCACATCCAGGTTGCCCTCCCGCGGGAGCGCCTGCGCCGAGGCGCGGTCGGCCCGCGCGAGCACGTACGCGAGGTCGAGCGCGAGCTGGCCGCGGATCTGATCCACGACCGGGGCCGGCGCCGGCTGCACACCCACGCCGGGCACCTCGAGCTGCGCGCGCGCGCCGTTGAGCACGATCGTGACGTTGCCGACGGGCGTCTGCTGCACGATCCGCGCGCGGTCGGGGAGCAGGAGCTCCACCTGCCCGCCGATCTCCATCTCACCCATCGGCGTCTGCGCGGTCGAGGTGGCCTCGGAACGCATCGTGCGGATGGCCGCGAAGGCGTCCGCGCCGCCGAGGGCGGCGTAGACGCGCCCGAGCAGCGCCTGCCCGGCGTCGGCGCTGCCGGCCGGGGCCGCCGGCGCTGTGCCGGGCGGAGTCGTCGGGATGGTGATGTCGTGCTCCTGGAAGGTCAGGCCGGCAGCGCGCATGGCCTCGCGCACCTCGGCCGTGCCGAGCACGACGATAGCCGTCTCGTCCGGGCTGAGGTACTGCCGCGCCACGCGCTGCACGTCGGCGGCCGTGACGGCGGCGATGCGCGCCTGCTGCTGCTGGAGGAAGTCCTCCGGGTAGCCGTAGTAGGCGTACGTGAGCTGCCGCCCGAGCACCTGCGCGCGCGACTCGAAGTTGAACACGAACGAGTTGAGGTAGGCGTCTTTGGCCAGGCTGAGCTCCTGCTCGGAGGGCGCGCGCGTCTGCATGGAGCGGATGACCTCCTGCATGGCCTCGAGCGACTCGATCGTCGCGTCCAGGCGCGTGTTGGTGCTGGCGTAGAACACGCCCGGGCGCGCGAACGAGGCCGTGTAGACGCCGCCCACGTTGTAGGCCAGCCCGAGGTCGGTGCGGACACGCTGGAAGAGCCGGCTCGAGAAGCCTCCGCCGAGGATCTGGTTCATCACGACGAGCGCCGGGTAGTCCGGGTGGTCGAGCCGGATCTCGCCCAGGTGGCCGATCAGGATCGTGCTCTGCGCCACGTCGCCCTTCTCGACGAAGTGCAGGCCGGGGCGCCGCGTCTCGGGCACGGGCGGGAGCGGCCGCCGCTCGGCGCGCCCCTCGCCGGGCCACGACGCGAACGCCTGGCGGAGCTGCTCGGCCATGTCGGCCGCGTCGAAGTCGCCCCAGACGGCGAGGTAGGTGGCGCCGGGGCGGATGTGCTCGCGGTGCCACGCGACGAGGTCATCGCGCGAGATCGCGTCGATCGTCCAGTACTGCGTCGTGCGGGCGTAGGGGCTGTCCTCACCGTAGAGCTGCTGGAAGAGGATGCGCTGCGCGACGGCCTGCGGCGTGTCGTTGCGGCGCGCGATGGCCGAGCGCTGCTGCGTCTTGGCCAGCGCCACCTGCGCCTCGTCGAAGCGCGGGCGCGCCAGCACGTCCACGAAAAGCGGCAGCACCTCGCCGACGTGCTCGGTGAGCGTGCGCATCGAGACCGTCACGGCGTCCTCGCTCGCGCCGGCCTCGATGGAGGCGCCGCGGTCCTCGAGGGCCGCGTTGAGCGCCTCGGGCGTGAGGCTGCCGGCGCCGCCGGAGCGCATCGTCTGCGCGGCAACGGACGAGAGGCCAACCTGCGCGGCCGGATCGAAGGCCGTGCCGTGGCCGATGCGCGCCGTCGCGCGCACGAGCGGCAGGCTGCGGTCCTCGAGCAGGAACACGACGATGCCGTTGGGCAGCGTGAGCCGCTCGACGGCCGGCACGGCCGGCTCGCGCACGGCCGGAAACGAGAGCGCGCGCACGTCTACGCCGAGGCGCGGGATGGCGCCGTCGGCGCGCGCGGGGGGCCCGTCGGCGCGCGTGGCGGGCGCCGAGGTGCCGCAGCCGGCCAGGAGCGGCGCGGCGAGCAGGGCGGCCCCGGCGAGGGTCAGAGAGAGGGCTTTCATGAGTTGGGCGGGGCTTAGTTGGCCGGGGCGGTCCGGATCGTGGCGACGGTGCGGTTGTTTACGCGGAACGTCTCGGCGGCCACGCGCTGCACGTCAGCGACGGAGACGGCGTCGAGGTCGTCGAGGCGGCGGAAGAGCGCGCGCCAGTCGCCGTCGTTGACCTCGGCCGTGGCGAGCGCGATGGCGAGGCCGAGGTTGCTCTCGAGCTGCCCGACGAGGCTAGCGCGCGCGCGCGTGCGGGCGCGGTCCACCTCCTCCTGCGTCACGCCGTTCTCGGCCACGTCTTCGAGGACGGCCATCATGCGCGCCTCGAGCGTATCTGGCTCGACGCCGCGCGCGGGCACGCCCAGCGCAAACATGAGCGTCGGGTACTTCTCGCCGGGGAACGTCTCGGCCACCTGCGCGCCGACGGCCAGGCCGGTCTCGACGAGCTCGCGGTACATGCGGCTGGTGCGGCCAGTGCCGAGGATGTCGGCCAGGATCGTGAAGGCGGGCGCGTCGGCGTGGCTGGCGGCGGGGCGGTGGAAGCCCATCAGCACGAACGGCTGCGACTGCTCGACGAGCGTCACGCGGCGCTCGCCGAGTTGAGGCGGCTCGGCCGTCCAGACGCGGTCCGGGCGCGGACGACGCGGCAGCGGCCCGAAGTAGCGCTCGGCGAGGCGGCGCGCCTCGGCCGCGTCCACGTCACCTACGATGGCGATCGTGAGGTTGCTCGCCGTGTAGTACTGCTCGAAGAACGCCTGCGCCTCGGTGCGCGAGAGGTTCTGCAGGTCGGCCATGTGCCCGATGACCGGCTGCCCGTACGGGTGCGCCTTGAAGGCAACCGAGACGAACTCCTCGACGAGGCGCCCGATGGGGTTGGACTCGGTGCGCAGGCGGCGCTCCTCCATCACCACGTCGCGCTCCTGGTAGAACTCGCGCAAGACGGGGTAGCGGAAGCGGTCGGCCTCGAGGGCGAACCACAGCTCGAGCTTGTTGGAGGGCAGGCTGTAGAGGTAGCCCGTCTGGTCGGCCGAGGTGAACGCGTTGAGGCCCACGCCACCGTTGCGCGTGATGATCTGGTCGAACGCGGCGTCCTCGACGAGCGCCTTGGCCGCGTCGCGCAGGGTGACGAACTCGGCCTCGAGGCGAGCGACCTCGGCCTCGGACGCGCCGCGCAGGCGCGCCTCCCGAAGGCGCAGGTAGGCCGCCTCCTCGGCTTCGAGGGCGCGCAGCTCGGCTGCGATGTCGCGCGAGCCGAGGCTCGTGGTGCCCTTGAAGGCCATGTGCTCGAACATGTGCGCGATGCCCGTCAGACCGCGCGGCTCGTCCACGCTGCCGACGTCGGCGAGCGTGAAGAAGGACACGACGGGCGCCTCGCGGCGCTCGAGGACGATGAACGTGAGCCCGTTCTCGAGCGTGAAGCGCGTCACGTTCGGCTCGATCTGGCTCAGGAGGGACTGCGCGCGCGCGCCAGCAGGTACGAGCAGCAGGGCCACGAGCGCGCCGAGCGTTAGCCGGCGCAAGGTGGGGTGAAGCATGGTGAGAGGCGAGGAATGGGTAGATCTTGCTGCCGGAGCAGCATCGGGAGGAGTGGACGGACGCTTCGGGGCCCCGGTTGCGAGGAAGCGTCTCCGGGCGGCCGCGGCCTGTATGCTGCCTGGGACACAAATCCGAGGGGCAATATAGAACGGCCCCGGCAGGAGTCCCCGGCAGGAGTCCCCGGCGCTCCCGAGCCCGGCGCTCCCGAGCCCGGCGCTCCCGAGCCGGGAGCGCCGGGGGCGACGCCTCAGCGGACGACGCCGCCGGGCTCGCCGGCCGTCTCAACGGGCACGAGCCGCCCGTCGCGGTCTTCGGCGAAGAGGATCATGCCGTTGGACTCGAGGCCGCGGATCGTGCGCGGCGCGAGGTTGGCCAGCACCACGACCTGCCGCCCGAGCATCTCCTCCGGCGTGACGTGCGCGCGCACCCCTGAAAGGATTTGCCGCGTCTCGAAGCCGAGGTCCACGTCGAAGCGGAGCAGCTTGTCGGCCCTGGGGTGCGGCTCGGCGGCCACGATGCGCCCCACGCGCAGGTCGAGCGGCGTGAACTGATCGAACGAGATCTGAGGCGCGAGCGGCGCGTACGGGAGCGCGCTCGCGGCGGGATGGTGGTCGGCGCTGCCGGCCCCGGCGCCGTCTGGCCCGGCGGCGTCTGGCCCGGCGGCGTCGCCGCCCGACGGGGCTGCACCGCCGTGCGGCCTGACCATGCTGGCGGCCGCGCCGGCGGCCTCGGCGGCGCGCCGCGCGAGCAGGTCGCGCTGCGCCTGGATCTGCGCGTCCTCGATCTTGGCGAAGAGCACCTCGGGCGTACCGAGCACGTGCCCGACGGGCAGCAGCGGCCCGGCGGCCTCGTCCCAGCCGATGCGCGCGTCCGTGTCCGGCCGCCCCTGCGCGCCGGGCGTGCTGCGGCGCACGCCGTCGAGGCGGAGCATGGCGCGCAGGCGCGCGGCGGCCTCCGGCACGACGGGCTCGAGCAGCACCGCGAGGCTGGCGCAGAGCTGGAGCGCGACGTGGATCGTGCCGGCGCATGCCTCCGGGTCGCTCGTGCGCGTCTTCCACGGCTCGGCGTCGTTGAAGTGCTTGTTGCCGACGCGCGCCAGGTTCATCGTCTCCTGCACGGCCTCGCGGAGGCGGAAGCGTTCGTACGCCTCGCCGGCGCGGCGCGTGGCCGTCTCCATGGCCGCGAGCGCCTCGCGGTCGGCCTCCGTGGGACGCCGCAGCGGCGGCACGGCGCCGCCCGAGAAGCGCTGCGCGAACGTGAGCGCGCGGTGGACGAAGTTGCCGAGCACGTCGGCCAGCTCGCCGTTGACGCGCGCCTGGAACTCGGCCCACGAGAAGTCGGCGTCTCTGGTCTCGGGGAGTGTGGCCGCGAGGCCGTAGCGGAGCACGTCGGGCGGGAACGCGTCGAGCGCCTCGTGGACCCACACGGCCCAGCCGCGGCTGGTCGAGAGCTTCTGCCCCTCCAGGTTCAGGAACTCGTTGGCGGGCACGTTCTCGGGGAGCACGTAGCGCGCGCCGGGCTCGGCGTCGGCCATCGCCATCAGGAGCGCCGGGAAGATGAGCGTGTGGAAGACGATGTTGTCCTTGCCGATGAAGTGGACGAGCGCCGGCTCGGTGCCGTCTTCGTGGACCTGCCAGTAGCGCCGCCAGCGCTCAGGATCGCCGGTGCGCGCGGCCCAGTCGCGCGTGATCGAGACGTAGCCGATGGGCGCCTCGAACCAGACGTAGAGCACCTTGCCTTCGGCCTCGCCCGTCTCGGCGAGCGCCTCCGGTGGCACGGGCACGCCCCAGGGCAGGTCGCGCGTCATGGCGCGGTCGGCGAGGCCGTCGGCGAACCAGGAACGGACCTGCCCGAGCACGTTGGCTTTCCAGCCCTCGCGCGTGCCGATCCACGCCTCGAGGCGGGGCTGCATCGCGCCGAGCGGCAGGTACCAGTGCGTGGAGGCGCGCCGCTCGGGCACGGCGCCCGAGAGCGCGCTGCGCGGCGCGACAAGCTCGTCGGGCGAGAGCGCCGTGCCGCAGCGCTCGCACTGGTCGCCATACGCCTCCTCGTACCCGCAGACCGGGCAGGTGCCGCGCACGAAGCGGTCGGCGAGGAAGAGGCCGGCCTCGGGGTCGAAGAGCTGCTCCTCGGTGCGCCGCGTGAACACGCCCGCCCGTGCCAGCGCGGTGAACATGGCCTGGCTCGTCTCGTGGTGCACGGCGTCGGACGTGCGCCCGTAGTGGTCGAAGGCGATGCCGAGGCGCGCGAATGCCTCGGCGATCTGCGCGTGGTAGCGGTCTACGACGGCCTGCGGGCTCGTGCCCTCCTGCATCGCGCGGATCAGGATGGCCACGCCGTGCTCGTCGGAGCCGCACACGTAGACCACGTCGCGGCCCTTGAGGCGCAGGTAGCGCACGTAGAGGTCGGCCGGGAGGTAGGCGCCGGCAAGGTGGCCGAGGTGGAGCGGGCCGTTGGCGTAGGGCAGCGCGGACGTTACGAGGACGGGGCGGGCGTCGGACATGGGCAGCGGTAGGGAGGCGTCCAAAGCTACGGGCGCCTGCCTGCCCCGGCCGGGCGCCCCCGCGCGGGGCCAGACACGGACGGGCGCCGCCGGGCCGTTCCACCGATCCCTCACCCCTCGCGCGCCCGGCCGGGCGTAGCTTCACGGGCTCCGGCGCGGCGCCGCCGCGCCTCTGCCCCCCGCACCCGCCCCCTCTGCATGAACGCTCGCTTTCTCGCCGTCCTCGCTGCCGGCGCCCTCGTCGTTGCCGGATGCAACCGCACTGCCGGCCCGGCCGGCGACGCCAGCCTGGACGGCATCACGACGGCCTCGGTGTTTGACCAGTACGCCTACGCGGCCGGCTTCCAGACCGCGCAGCAGGTCAGCCAGGACTCGGCCCTGCTCGCCCAGTTCGACTTCGACGTGTTCCGCCGCGGTTTCAACGAGGGCCTGGCCGGCGACTCGTCGGCGCTGGCCTACATCGCAGGCTACGAGGCCGGCAGCCGCCTTCGCCGCGACACCACAATCCGCATCGACCCGGACATCTTCCTGGCGGCCTTCCGCGAAGGCCTCCGCCCGGGCGCCGAGAGCCGCCTGACCGACGACGACCTGATGCGCCTCTCAGGCGCGCTCCAGGACACGCTCACGATGCGCGAGGTCCGCGCGCGGGCAGCTACAGACCCCAGCGCGCGCCAGCGCCTCGACCTGATCCGCGCCAACGCCGTCCGGTCGGACTCCTTCCTGGCCCAGGTAGACGCGCGCCCGGGCATCCGCCGCACCAACTCGGGCGTGCGCTACACCGTAGACCGGGCCGGCTCCGGCGCCACGCCCGGCCGCGACGACATCGTGCAGATCTCCTACCGCGGCGCGCTTCCCGACGGGACCGTCTTCGACGAGTCGCAGCCCGGGCAGCCGCTCGAGATCCCCGTGCAGGGCGTCGTCTCGGGCATGACCGAGGCGCTGCTCCAGATGCGCGTCGGCGAGAAGCGGACGCTCTACCTGCCGCCCAACCAGGCCTACGGCCTTCAGGGCGTGAACGCGCCCGAGGGCCGCGTGAGCATCCCGCCCAACACGGCGCTCGTCTTCGAGGTCACGCTCGAGGGCATCCAGCCGGGCGGCCAGGGCATGCAAGGCATGCCGGGCATCCGCTGAGGCGCGCGCGACGCTTCTTGCTGGCCGGCGCCGGGGCGTCCGTCGTGGGCGCCCCGGCTTTTTTGCCTCTGCCTCCAGGCCCCGGCTTCAAGCCTCGGCCACAAGGCGCAGCACGGCCTCGCCGTACTGCGCGGCCTTGGCCGGCCCGATGCCGGGGATGGCGAGCAGGCCCGCCTCGGAGTCCGGTCGCTGCGCTGCGAGCGCCCGCAGCGTGCGGTCCGAGAAGACGACGTAGGGCGGCACGGCCTGCGCGCGCGCCTCGTCGGCGCGCCAGGCGCGCAGGCGCTCGAACAGCGCCTCGTCCCCGTCCGCGAGCGGCGCGGCATCGTCCTGGTGGCGCGTGCCCGGGCGCGTCGCGCGCAGCGCGTCGTCGGCGCCGTCGAGTTCGACGACCTCGCGGTGGTCGAGCGCCTGCGCGCCGAGCGACGTCAGCTCGACCACCGGGTACTCGGCCCCGCCCACGCGCAGCAGCCCACGCACGAGGAGCTGCTTGTAGAGGGCATCGATGCGTTCCTGCCCGAGCGCCCGGAGCCGCCCGAAGTAGGGGTGCCGCGCGTAGCGCGCCATGCCCCGTGCCTCCGAGCCGGCGAGGATACGCGCGAGCGTACGCCGCCCGACAGGCCACGGTGTGCGGCGCACGCAGTCGAGCAGGCCGAGCGCGAGGCGCGCGGGCGCCGGCAGCGCCTCCCAGGGCGGGATCTCGTCGGGCGGCTCGCGGAGCTGGAGGCGCGCGGCACAGGCGTCGCAGCACGCCTCGGGCGGCACGCCGTGCGCCGTCTCGTCGCCGAAGTGCGCGAGCAGGCGTGCGCGGCGGCACGTCTCGTCCTGCGCGTAGGCCACGACGGCCGCGAGGGCGTCGGCCCTGGCCTGGCGCAGGCGCTCGGTCGCCGCGAGGACGGCGGCGGCGGCGGCGGCGTCCCACGGCGCAAGGCGCCACGCGCGGCGCGGGCCCTCGTCGTCGAGCCGCTCGGCGAGGCCGGCGCGCTCGAGCAGGCTGACGGCCACGCGCCCCCCGACGGCGTGCAGGCCGGCTTCCTCGGCCACGGCATCCGGGACGGCGCGCGCCACGCCGTCGGCGTCGGCGTGGCGGCCGAGCGCGCGGTGCGCCTCGTGGAGCGCGTGCGCGTCGGGCGCCTGCTGCTCGATGAACCACTCGCGCAGCTGCCGGTCCTGCGGGGCATAGAAGAGCACGGCCACGGCGGGGCGCCCGTCGCGGCCCGCGCGGCCCGCCTCCTGATAGTACGCCTCGAGCGTGGGCGGAATGCCCCAGTGCGCGACGAAGCGCACGTCCGGCCGGTCTACGCCCATGCCGAAGGCGTTCGTGGCGACGACGAGACCGAGCCGCCCCGAGACGAAGCGTTCCTGCACGTCGGCACGAGCGGCGTCAGGCAGGCCGGCGTGGTAGAGGCCGCACGCGAGGCCGGCCTCGTCGGCGAGGTAGCGCGCGAGCGCCTCGCCCTCGCGGCGCGTCGCCACGTAGACGAGCCCGGCCTCGCCGGGGCGCTCAGCGAGGAAGGCGGCGAGCGCGGCGCGCTTGTCGCGCGCGGTGGGCGTCGAGCGGACCTCGAGGCGCACGTTGGGCCGGTTGAAGCCCGTCACGAGGCGGGCCGGGTCACGCAGGCCGAGCGCGCGCGCGATGTCGTCCTGCACGGCCGGCGTGGCCGTGGCCGTCAGGGCGACGCACGGCGGCGGCGGCGCGCCCTCAGGCGCCAGGCGGCGGCGCGCCGGGCCGATAGCGCGGTAGTCCGGGCGGAAGTCGTGCCCCCACTGGCTGACGCAGTGCGCCTCGTCAACGGCCAGGAGGGCCACGCCGGCCTCCGCGAGCGCGGCCACGAACGCGCGCGCGCGGAGGCGCTCCGGGGCGACGTAGACCAGACGCACGAGTCCGCTACGGACAGCCTCGAGCGCGGCGCGCTGCTCGGCGGCCGTTTGCGACGAGTTGACGTAGGCCGCCGCGATGCCGCGCGCGCGCAGGCCATCCACCTGATCCTTCATCAGCGCGATCAGCGGCGAGACGACGACCGTGGTGCCCTCCGGGTGCATCTCCGGGCGCGCGAGCGCAGCCAGCTGGTAGATCAGGCTCTTCCCCGCCCCCGTTGGCATCACGACGAGCGTGTCGCGGCCCGCGAGCACGGACGCGAGCGCCGCCGCCTGGCCCGGCCGCAGCTCCTCGAAGCCGAAGTACCGGCGCAGCGCGTCGGCGACGGTGGATGGCAGCGCGGAGTGGTTCATGCGGGCAAGCTACGGGCGGGGCCTGCGCCGGGACGCCCGGGGTGGCCTGGCACGACAGCGCCGGTCCGTCGCTGCCCCGGCCGCCTCGGGCACCGGGCAGCGACGCCGGGCGGCAGCGCCCGATGGCGCGCTCCCGTGCGGAAATCCCGCAAAGCCGGGCGACGCACCGCTGGAGGCCAGCGCGCGTGCGCCCGTCCGAAGGCCCGGCGCTAGCTTGGGCAGCATGAGCGATGCTGCTGCCCCCCTCCCCCCCCGCCGCGCGCGCGTCGAGCGAAAGACCGCCGAGACGCACGTCGTGGTCACGCTCGACCTCGACGGCGGCGCCTACCGCCACCGCACCGGCCTCGGGTTCCTCGACCACATGCTCGACCTGTTCGCCCGCCACGGCGGCTTCGGGCTGACCGTCGAGGCCGAGGGCGACCTGCACGTGGACGACCACCACACGGCCGAGGACGTCGCCATCGTGCTCGGCCAGGCCTTCCGCGAGGCCCTCGGAGACAAGGCCTACGTCGCCCGCTACGGGCACGCCTACGTGCCGATGGACGAGGCGCTCGCGCGGGCCGTCGTGGACCTCTCCGGCCGGCACCACCTCGTCTTCGACGCACGCTTCGACCGCGAGCGCGTCGGCGACCTCGCCACCGAGCTCGTCGAGCATTTCTGGTACAGCTTCGCCGAGCACGCCGCGCTCACGCTCCACCTGGCCGTGCTCTCCGGGCGCAACGACCACCACCGCATCGAGGCGCTGTTCAAGGCCGCCGCGCGCGCGCTCCGCGCGGCCGTCCGGCGGGACCCCGCGGGCGACCGCCTGCCCTCAACCAAGGAGGCCCTCTGACGGCCCCGCATGCCGTCCCATTTCGTCCTGCCTTCGCGATCCGCTCCGCAGCGGCGGGATACAATAGCGGTTCCGTCTTTCACAATAGCGGTCTTCGCTGCGGCTTCGTTCTCCGGAGCGGCTTCGTCTTCCGCGGTTCCGCCTTTCCCCTTCGCCATGCTCCAGCGCCACACGATCGCCGTCATCGGGGCCGGCAACATCGGCCGCGCCCTGCTCGGCGGCCTGCTGCGCGGCGGGCACGTCCGCCCCGAGCAGCTCCGCGCAACGCGCCGCAATCCGCTCGCCCTCGAGGAGCTGGCCGCGCGCTTCGCCGGCGTCGCGTGCGGGACCGACAACGCCGAGGCCGTGCGCGGCGCGGACGTGGTGCTCGTGGCCGTCAAGCCGCAGAACGCGGCGGCCGTGCTGGCCTCGGTGCGCGAGCACCTCGCCCCGGACACGCTCGTCGTCTCGACCCTCGCCGGCGTCACGACGGATGCGCTCGCCGAGGCCCTCGGGCAGGCGCTGCCGGTCGTGCGCGCCATGCCCAACACGCCTGCGCTCGTAGACGAGGGGGCGACGGCGCTCGCGCCCGGCCGCTACGCTGCCGAAGAGCACCTGGCCACGGTACGGCAGATGTTCGAGGCCGTCGGGCTTGTTGAGGTCGTGCCGGAGTACCTGATGGACGCGGTGACGGGCCTCTCGGGCTCCGGCCCGGCCTACGTCTACATGGTCATCGAGGCCCTCACCGACGCCGGCGTCAAGCAGGGCCTGCCCCGCCCGACGGCCCTCCGCCTGGCCGCGCAGACGGTCTTCGGCGCGGCCAAGCTCGTCCTCGACACGGGTAAGCACCCGGCCATCCTGCGCGACGAGGTCACCACGCCGGGCGGCACGAGCATCGCCGCCGTGGCCGAGCTCGAGAAGCATGGCCTGCGTACGATGCTCATCGACGCCGTGGCCACGGCCACGCGCCGCTCGGGCGAGCTGAGCCGCCTCCCCACCTGACGCCCGGCCCCCCACCTGACGCCCGCCCCCCCATCTCGCTTCGTGCCTGCCCCTCCCCTGCTGACGTGACGGCTCTCATCGACTACGGCATCGGTAACCTGCGCTCGCTCGAGAAGGCCTTCCAGGCCGCGGGCGCGCCCGTCGTGCGCACCGCCGACCCGGATGTGCTCGCCGGCGCCGAGCGCCTCGTGCTGCCCGGCGTGGGCGCCTTCGGGGCGTGCGCCGCCGCGCTGCGCGCCCGCGGGCTCGACCGCCTCGTGCGCGCGCGCGTTGCGGAGGGCGTGCCGCTGCTCGGCGTATGCGTCGGCATGCAGCTCCTGTTCGAGACGAGCGAAGAGATGGGCACGCACGAGGGCCTCGGCCTGCTGCCCGGGCGCGTCGTGCGCCTGGCCGGGCCGGCGTTCGAGGCCGGGCCGGACCGCCTCAAGGTCCCCCACATGGGCTGGAACACGCTCGCGCCCACGCCCGCCGGCGCCGGGCACCCGCTGCTCGCCGGGCTCGGACCGCAGCCCTACGTCTACTTCGTCCACTCGTACCACGCCGCCCCGGCCGACGCACGCGACGTGCTCGCGACGACGCGTTACGGAGCGGACGTGCCCGCCGTCGTCGGGCGCGGCCACGTGTCTGGCGTGCAGTTCCACCCCGAAAAGAGCCACGCGGCGGGGCTGCGCCTGCTCCGCGCCTTCGCCGCATGGCCCGCCGGCCTCGCGCACGACGCTGCCGGCGCCCCTCCGGCCGAGCCCCTCGGTCGGGCCGAGCCCCTCGGTCGGGCCGAGCCCCTCGGTCGGGCCGAGCCCCTCGGTCGGGCCGCGGGCCTCTGAGCCCGGCCCCCGTGCCCCGCGTACAGCCTCCGACTGCCATGCCCCTGCTCGTCATCCCCGCCATCGACTTGCGCGGCGGCCACTGCGTCCGCCTCCGGCAAGGCCGCTACGAGGACGAGACCGTCTACTACGACGACCCCGTCCGCATGGCCAAACTGTGGCGCGTCATGAACGCGCGCGTGCTGCACCTCGTAGACCTGGACGCGGCGCGCACGGCCTCGGGCGAGGCGCAGGGCGACAACCGCGACGCCATCGCGCGCATCGCTGCTGCGCTCGACATCCCGGTCGAAGTCGGCGGCGGCATCCGCACGATGGCGGACATCGAGGCGATGCTCGCGCTCGGCGTCTACCGCGTCGTGCTCGGCACGGTCGCCGTGCGCGAGCCCGACCT
Source organism: Rubricoccaceae bacterium (assembly GCA_046292345.1). Taxonomy (GTDB): domain Bacteria; phylum Bacteroidota; class Rhodothermia; order Rhodothermales; family Rubricoccaceae; genus JBKBRC01. Next base: position 40,645 of record JBKBRC010000015.1, on the reverse strand, counting down.
CGTCGAGGAGGCCGTGCGCCGCTTCGGCTGCGCGCGCGTCGTCGTCGGCATCGACGCGCGCGACGGCGAGGTGCGCACCGAGGGCTGGGAGCGCGGCTCGGGGCTTTCGGCGGTCGCGCTTGCGCAGGACATGGAGCGCCGCGGCGTGCGCCGCTTCATCTACACCGACATCGCCCGCGACGGCACGCTCGCCGGGCCCAACGTGGAGGCATACCGCGAGCTCGGGCAGCACCTCTCGCGCGCGCACATCACGGCCTCGGGGGGCGTCTCGGGCTACACGGACATCCTCGCGCTGCAAGCGCTCGCGGATACGCGCGTAGACTCGGTCGTGGTCGGGCGCGCGCTCTACGAGAACCGCTTCCCCTGCCAGCGCTTCTGGTGCTGGCACCAGAAGGACGACGTGGACCTGAACCGCTTTTCGACCGCGCCGCTCGCCACCACGCCCACCGCGCCCTCCCCGACTGACTGCGCCTGAGGCGCCCCCGCCGATGCTCGCCAAGCGCCTCATCCCCTGCCTCGACGTCCACGAGGGCCGCGTCGTCAAAGGCGTGCAGTTCGTGAACCTCGTCGACGCCGGCGACCCGGTCGAGCAGGCGCGCTTCTACGACGCCGCCGGCGCCGACGAGCTCGTCTTTCTGGACATCTCGGCCACGCACGAAGGCCGGCAGACGATGCGCGCGGTCGTCCGCCGCACAGCCGACCAGGTCTTCATCCCGCTCACCGTCGGCGGCGGCATCCGCACCCTCGACGACATCCGCGCGATGCTCGACGCCGGCGCCGACAAGGTCTCGCTCAACTCGGCCGCCCTCGCCGACCCGGCGCTGATCGGGCGCGGGGCTGCGGCCTTCGGTGCGCAGTGCATGGTCGTCGCCATCGACGCGCGGCGGACCGGCCGCACGCCCTCGGGCTGGGAGGTATACACGCACGGCGGACGCCGCCCGGCCTCGGAGGCCGGCACGGACGCGCTCGCGTGGGCGGCCGAAGCGGAAGCCCGCGGCGCCGGCGAGCTGCTCGTGACGAGCATGGACCGCGACGGCACGCGTGCCGGCTACGACCTCGAGCTCCTGCAGGCGCTGGCGGACGCGGTCTCCGTCCCTGTCATCGCCTCCGGCGGCGCCGGCACGCTCGACCACCTGCGCGCCGGCCTCCGGGAGGGCCGCGCCGACGCCGTCCTTGCCGCCTCCATGTTTCACTTCCGCGAGGTCAGCCTGGCCGAGGCCAAGGCTCACCTCGCCGCCGCCGGCCTCCCCGTGCGGCCCGTCCCGGAGCCGGCATGACCCCGCCCCTCGACCGCAACCGCGCCCCCGAGCCTCCGCTCTCACCCGAACCCTCGCCCCCGGCTCAGGACGGCAGGGCCGTGTTCGGCCTCCGGATGATTCGCGGCGGCCTGGCCATCGTCGGGGCCTTCATCGCCGTCGCGGGCACGTGGACGCTCGTGCAGGCCGCCCGCAACCCGGACGTGCGCGCCCGCCGCCCGCGCTGGCTCGATCCCGCCACGCCCTTCGACTGGTCCTTCTGGACCCCGGTGATCGTGTGCGTCATCGGCGGCGCGCTGCTCGTCGGGGCCGTGTTCTGGCGGGCCTACCGGCGGATGCAGGCCGGCGAGGACCTCTACGCCGCCCGCTCGGGCCGCGGCCTTCGCCGGCGCGGCGAGCGCTTCCTCGACGACGCCGCGGATGCCGAGGCGCCCTGACCGCGAACCGGGGGCAGCCGCGCCCGGCGCGCGCCATCCGAGGCACTCGCGCCATCCGAGGCACTCGTGCCGTGCGGCACGGCGTTTGGCCCTCTGACGGACCACCTCCCCCGCCCGTGACGCTCATGCTCCGACGCTCCCTTCGCCGTCTTTCCCCGCTGCTCGGCGTGCTCGCCCTCGTCACCACCGTCCTCCTGAGTGGACAGGCCGAGGCCCAGACGGCGGCCGCGCCTCAGGCCGTTGCCGAGCGCCTCCAGCAGCGCTACCGCTCCGTGCAGACGCTCACCGCCGACTTCGTGCAGACGACCGGCGGGCAGCAGATGCGCGGCACGCTCGCCGTCCGCGGCGACGCGTTCCGGCTCGACTTGCCCGACCAGACGCTCGTCACCGACGGGCGCACGATGTGGTCGTACTCACGCCCCGATCATCAGGTGATCATCCAGACTTACGATCCCGCGCAGATCGGCTTCTCGATCGGACAGCTCTTCACAGACTACCTCGCCGTGTTCCGCGTGACAGGCGCCTCGACGGCCACCATCGGCGGCGTGCGGCACGACGTCCTCGCGCTGCGCCCCCGGCAGACCGGCACCGCCGTCCGCGACGCGACGCTCTTTGTGCGCTCTTCCGACGCCATCCCGACCCGCGTACGCGTCCACGACACCAGCGGCGGCACGCTTGCCTTCGACCTCTCGAACGTGCGCCTGAACGCGGCCCTCAGCGCCGACACGTTCCGCTTCACGCCGCCGCGCGGCGCCGACGTCGTAGACCTGCGCAGTTGACCGGCACGGCCGTGCGCAGCACGGCCGTCCGCAGCACGGCCGTCCGCAGTACCGGTAACGGCAGCCTGCATCAACTCTGCGCGCCTCGCCTCCCCACTCGCCCGTTACTTTGCGGAGCCGCCGGGACAGGCCCGGTGGCTCCGCGTCGTTCGTGCCCGTGGCTCGCCGCCTGAAAACGATCCTCGCCCTCGGCGGCAGCCTCGTGCTGGCCGGCGGCCTGCTGTACCTCTCGCTGCGCGGCGTGGACGCGCAGGCCGTCCGGGAAGCTCTCGGTGCGGCCGAGTGGGGCTGGCTCGCGCCGCTCGGCGCTGTCTCGCTGCTCTCGGTCGCCGCGCGCGCGTGGCGGTGGCAGCTGATGCTCGACGCGCTCGCCGCGCCGCGACCGGCCAGCCGCGGCGGCGAGCGCCAGGCTGTCCGTTTCGGCGTCGTGAACGCCTCGGTGCTCGTGGGCTACCTCGTCAACCTGGCCGCGCCGCGCTTGGGCGAGATCGCCCGCGCCTCGACGGTCGCGGCACGCTGCCGGCTGCCCCTGGCGGGCGTGCTGGGGACGGTCGTCGCCGAGCGCGTGCTGGACGTGCTCACGCTCGGCGTGGCGCTCGTGAGCGTAGCGCTGCTCTACTCGGAGCGGCTGGCCGCGCTCGCGGTGGCCTTCGCGCCGCAGGTCGCGGCACTCGGCCAGCACCTGCCGCTGGCGGCCGCTCTCGGAGGGGGGGGCCTCGCGGTCGCTGCTGCGGCGTGGGCGTGGTGGCGCCGGCGGGCCCGGCGGGCAGCCGCCCCGGCCGAGACGCCGCGCCTGGCCGGCCGCTTCGCCTCGCTCGCAGCGACGTTCCGCGACGGGCTGGCCGCGCTCGTGCGCATACGCCGCCGCGGCGCCCTTTTCGCCTCGACGGCGACCATCTGGGGCTGCTACGCGCTCATGGCGTGGCTCCCGCTGCGCCTGCTCGGTCTCACCGAGCGCTTCGGGCTGGGCCTGACCGACGCGTGGGCGCTCATGAACGTCGGCGCGATCGGGATGGCGCTCCCCTCGCCCGGCGGTGCCGGATCGTACCACTATGCGACCGTGCAGGCGTTCGGGCTACTCTTCGGCGTGCCCGAGTCGCCCGCGGCGACGTATGCGCTGCTGGCACACGCGGCGCAGCTCGTGTTCTATGCCGCCGGCGGTGCGCTCGCGATGCTCTGGCTGGGCACGTCGCTCGGCGCGCTGCGACGCGAGGCCGCCGCACCCGAGGCCGCCGCACCTGAGGCTGCGCCGCCCTCCCTCCCGGCACCGTCGGCATGAAACGCTGGGCGAAGGCCGCGCTCGCCCTCGCGGCCGTGCTCGTGCTCGTCGTGCTGGCGCGCCGCTTCGGCCCGGCGCCGCTGCGCGCGCCCGCGCCGCTCGAGCTCGGCGCCACGACGACGGCCGCGCTCGACACGCTCGACCTGCGGGCCGTGCGCGCCTCGGCCGCCCTGGCCGGGTACGTCGCAGACCTCGAGCCCGACGGCGCCGTCGTGCTGGCCGACGCCGCCGGGTACGTCCGCGTGCGCTTCCGCCGGCCGCACCAGAGCGAGGCGCTGCGCCTGCGCATAGGCGACCGGCTGCTCGTGCGTGGCGCCGTCGTGGCCGAGCATGGCCGACCGACGCTCCGGCCGACGGACTGGGCCGGAACGGTACGCGAGGCGCCGGAAGCGCTGCTCGAGGCGGCCGAGGCCATCGTGCCGGGGCAGACCTACCCGGACGACCCGCCCCCTCTCCCACCCATGCCGCCCCCAGGACCACCCCTCCGCCCGGACGGCGCGCCCGCCGCCGGCCGGCAGCACCGCTGAGCTGCCCCGCCCCCTGAGCCGCTCGACGGGGCGCCCGTCCGTTCGGGCTCCCGCATGAACCATTCGTGAACACCAGCAGGGCCTGCCAGGGCACGCAGACGTACCCTCACTGTGCTCACCTGCCGCACGATCCCATGCAGCTTCAGCTCAACCCCAACCCGCTCAGCGGCCTCATTCCGGAGGACCTCTACGTGTTCCTCTCCGAGAACGGCCTGCTCAACGAGAAGGGCATCCGCGACTTCCAGTTGCGCCAGCAGTTCCGGGAGTTGCGTGAGGAGGGGGTGCCCGCCAACGACGCCATCGAGGAGCTGCGCGAGCGCCACCCGTACCTCCAGTTCGACACGATCCGCAAGATCGTCTACGGCCTGCGTCGCCGCCACTGAGCCACCGCGAGGCGGCGGCCTCCGCCAGGGCCTCGCCGCCTGTATCAGTCCGCGCGCTCGCGCACGGCCGCGAACAGCGCGATGCCCGCCGCCACGGAGGCGTTGAGACTCTCGGCCGGGCCGCGCATGGGAATCGCGGCCAGCGCGTCGCAGACGCCCCGCACGCGCGGCCGAAGGCCGCGGCCCTCGGAGCCGACGACGAGCACGACCGGCCGATTCCAGTCGTACGCCCACACCGTCGTCTGCGCGGGCCCGTCGGTCTCGGGCGCGTCGCCGGCCAGGCCGACGACCCAGTAGCCGCGCTCCTTGCACTGGTGCAGCGCCTCGGCGAGGTTGCCCACGCGCGCGATGGGAAGTCGCATGGCCGTGCCCGCGCTTGCCTTTACGGCCGTTGCCGAGAGCGGCGCCATGTTGCGGTCGGGGACGACGGCGCCCGCCGCGCCCGCCGCGACAGCGCTGCGCAGGATCGCGCCGAAGTTGTGCGGATCGGCGATCTCGTCGAGGGCGACGAGCAGCGGACGCGCCGCGCGCACGGCGTCGAGCGAGGGCGCAACGGCCGAGAGCATCGCGTCGAGCCCGAGGTAGGCCACCGGCGCGACGACGGCCACGACGCCCTGGTGGTTGGCCTCCGGCGCGAGTTGCCGCAGCCGCTGCTCGGGCACGACCTGCACGGGCACGCCGGCTGCACGGGCCGCGCGCCGGATGGCGTCGATGGCGCTGCCGTGCACGCCGGTGCGGAGCAGCACCTTCTCGATGCGCGCGTCGGCACGCTCGAGCGCTTCACGCACCGGGTTGCGACCCACGAGTACGGCCGGGGGGTCAGGACGAGACATGCGCGGCGAGCGCGCAGGTGCGCGCGTGGAGATCAGGGACGGCGCCCTCGTGCTCGGGCTTCATGAGCACGCTGCGAAGCACGCGCGCCTGCGGCACGTCGGCCGCGAGGCCGGAAACGCGCCGCGCGAGGCGCTCGGACGCGAGGCGGTACAGGCTGAGATAGAGCGGGTCGTCAGACGCAAGGGCCGCATCGAAGACTGCCTGTGCGGCCTGGTCCACGCCCGAAGCTGTCGCGGCCCGTGGCGCGAACGCCACGATGTCGGTCTCAGGCGCAGCGCAGAGCGCAAGCGAATCCTCGGCCTGGATCAGCGCCGCCCACGCACGCGCTGCGCGCAGGCCGGCTGCGAGCACGTCGGCCAGGCCGCCGGCCGCCGGCGTAAGGGGCAGCACGCGCAGCGTGAGCCAGAGCGCTCCGGCGGCCGCCCCGGGCCGGCTGCACTCGAGGCTGATCTCGCCGAGGTGCAGCGCGTCAGACGAGAAGTACGTGTAGGGCGAATCGTGCGCGTAGAAGCGTCCTACGGACGGATCGCGGAAGAGGATGGCACCGCAGCCGTAGGGCTGCAGCCCGTGCTTGTGCGGATCGATGACGACCGAGTCGGCGTCGGCGATGGCGCGGAAGTGCGTGGCCGGGAAGCCCTCGAGGGCAGGCGCGCCGGGCTGCGCCAGCAGCGTGAAGAAGCCGCCGTAGGCCGCGTCTACGTGGACGCGCGCGCCGTAGCGCCGCGCCAGCGGGAGGGCCTCGGCGAGCGGATCGACGGCGCCGAGCCCCGTCGTACCTGCCGTCAGCACGACCGTGCCGACGCGTCCGCCGCGCAGCACGTCCTCGAGCGCGTCGAGACGGATGCGCCCCGCGTCGTCCGCCGGGACCGTGACGACCTCGACGCCGAGCACGTGGGCCATCCGTGCGTGCGTGTAGTGGGCGTCCTCGGAGACAGCGATGGCCCGGCCGGGCGCCAGCTCGCGCGCGACGAAGAGCGCCTCGAGGTTGGCCACCGTCCCGCCCCCCGTAAGGTGCCCGAGGGCATCCTCTGGCAGGCCCAGCATTGCGCCCAGATCGCGCACGACCTCTTTCTCCATCTGCCCCGTCGGCGGGCCGCCGTCGAGCGCGTGGTTGTTGGGGTTGAGGCGCTGCGCGGCGGCGTAGGCCGCAAGCGCGACCGGATGCGGGGGCTTGAGCATCTGCCCCGCGTAGCGCGGATGAAAGAACGGATACGTGCCCGGCGCCTCGCCCGAGGGCGCGGCGGTCAGACGCACGAGGTACTCGTCGAGCGCCGCCGCGAGCGCGGCCTCGTCCACGGCCAGGCTCGTGTGCCGCGCAAAGGGCGGATGCCGGGCCTCCCACGCGTCGATGCTTGCGAGCGCGCGCGCGACGAGCGCCGTCGGGTCCGGGTAGACGCGTCCGTTCATGCCGCCGGCGTGGGCGCGGCCGGCGCGCCAGCCGGCGCGTGCGGAGGAGCGGCCGCGCGGCGCGAAGTGTAGGCCAGCCCCGCCGCGCCAAGCACGACGAGCACGACCGAGATCACCTGCGCCTGCGACAGCCCGAAGACGAGATCCGGGTTGAGGCGGATCGTCTCGATCAGGAAGCGCTCAACTCCCGTGAACACGAGGTAGAGCGAGAAGAGCCAGCCGGCGCGGAACGGATGCTTGCGCAGCGCCCACAGCACCCCCGCCAGGACGGCGCAGATGGCGAACTCGTAGAGCATCGTCGGGTAGACCCCGTCGGCGCCGACGCACACGTCCGGGGGGAAGCCGAGCGCGATCGCTTTCGCCTGCGCGTCCTGGATCACATCCACGGGCGTCATTCCCGGCCCGATCACGTTGCGCGGGAACGTCTCGGACCAGAGCCAGGCCGGCACCCAGGCCGGCTTGTCGGCCAGGCGCGAGCAGATGCCCCAGTCGCCGTCGCCGGCCAGGTAGCACCCGATGCGCCCGATGCCGTAGGCGAGGATGAGGCCCGGCGCGGTCGCGTCGGCCAGGCGGGGCACGTGGATGCCCTTGCGGTGCGCGTAGTACGCGATGGCGAGCGCGGCCGTGATGAGGCCGCCGTAGAACGTCAGCCCGGAGCCCGAAAAGAGCAGCCCCACAGGGTCTTGCACGAAGCGCTCCCAGTAGTCGATGATGTGGAAGAGCTTCGAGCCGGCCACGCCGAAGACGGCCGCGAGGGCCATCATGGTCCACACGAGTACGGACGGACTGGCCTGGACCTGTCGCACGCGCCCCTTCTTGTCGCGCTCGGCGACGCGCACCGGGCCTACGAGGCCGGCGGCGTACATCCGGTCCAGCTCGAGGCGCGTCAGCCATGTCGCCGTCACGATGGCCGTGGCGACCATAAGGCCGAACGAGTAGAGCGTGATCGGCAGCTCGAGGCCGAACAGGTCCGCGAAGAGGTCGCTGATGCGAGGGTACATGGGCGCGCGCCGGGCGGGCGGCTAGAGTGGTTGGTGCGCGGCCGTGTTCGCGGCGGCCTCCGGCGCAGGGCGCGCGCCGAGCAGGAACGCCTCGAGCGCGCCGAGCGGTACGGTGGCCTGCTCGCGCGTGGCGAGGTCGCGCACGAGCACCTGCCCGGCGGCCAGTTCGTTGTCGCCGAGGAGAACGGCGTACCGGGCACCGACGTCGTAGGCGGCCTTTATCTGCGCCTTGAGCAAGCGCTTGAGCGAGCGGCCGGCCCCCGGCGCGGCGAGCGCGAAGTCCACGGCGAGGCCGGCGGCGCGGAGGCGCTGCGCGAGCGCGAAGCCGGCGCGATCGGCCGCCTCGCCGAGCGTCGCCAGGAACGCGTCCGGACGCGGCGCGTCGGGGAAGGCGTAGCCCTGCGCGTCGAGTGCGATCAGCAGGCGCTCGATGCCGGCCGCGAAGCCGACGGCCGGGACCGGCTGCCGGCTGCCGAGCGCCTCGGCGAGCCCGTCGTAACGGCCGCCAGCGCCGAGTGCCGCCTGCGCGCCGAGCCGGTCGGACTCGAGCTCGAACACGGTGCGCGTGTAGTAGTCGAGCCCGCGCACGAGCAGCGGGTCCTCGGCGTAGGGCACGCCGAGGTCGTCGAGGTAGCCGCGCACGGCCTCGTAGTGCGCCCGCGCGGCCTCGCCCACGTAGTCTGAGAGGCGGGGCGCGTCCTCGAGCAGGCGGCGCTCGCGCTCGTCCTTGGTGTCGAGCAGGCGGAGCGGGTTGGACTCGAGGCGCGCGCGGCTGGTCTCGGAGAGGTCGGCCGCGTAGGGTGCGAAGTAGGCCCGCAGCGCCTCGCGGTAGCGCGGGCGGTCGGCCGCGTCGCCGAGCGTGTTGAGGCGCAGGCGCGTGCCGGTGAGCCCGAACGCGTCGTAGACGGCGCGCAGCACGGCGATCGTCTCCGCGTCGGCACGGGGGTCGTCGGCGCCGAGCAGTTCGACGCCGAACTGGTGGAACTGGCGGAAGCGGCCCTTCTGCGGGCGCTCGGCGCGGAAGCACGGCCCGAGGTAGTAGAGCCGCCGCGCGCCGCCGCGCGCGTCGAGCCGGTGCTGGAGGTAGGCGCGCATCACCGGCGCCGTCACCTCGGGGCGCAGCACGTACGCCTCGTCGCCGCGCGAGACGGTGAACATCTCCTTCTGCACGATGTCGGTCGTCCCGCCCACGCCGCGCGCGACGAGCTCGAGCGGCTCGAGCGTCGGCGTGCGGATCTCCTCGAACCCGAAGCGCCGCATCGTCTCGCGCACGACCGCCTCGACGTGGCGCCAGGCCGGGCTGCCGGCGATCGACGCGCCGCCGGTCTCGTGGGCATCGGGAAGCACGTCGAACGTGCCGCGGACGGTCTGGAAGGCCATGCGGGAGAGTGGTTAACGGCGTCGGGCGCGTCAGAGGTTGCCCTCGGCCTCGCGGAAGAGCGCGTAGACGGCGTCGGCGTCGGGGGCGGCGGCGAGCGCGGCGAGCATGTCGGCGCTGGCGAGCAGGCGCGAGACGCGCCCGAGCAGGCGCACGTGGTCGCGGCGGTCGGCCTCGGGGCCGGCCAGCAGCAGCACGAGGCGCACCGGCTCGCCGTCGAGCGCGTCGTAGGCGACGGGCTCGGCCAGCGTGGCGAAGGCGGCCACGGTCTCGACCACGGCGGGCGTGCGGGCGTGCGGCAGCGCCAGCCCGTGCCCGACGCCGGTGGACATGAGCGTCTCCCGCGCGCGCACGTCCTCGAGCAGCCGCGCGGCGTCGCGGACGGCCGGCGCGTCGTCTACGAGGGCGACCATGGCGCGCAGCAGGTCGTCCTTGTCGGCCGCGTGCAGCCCGACGCGCACGCGCGCAGGGGCGAGTACGGAGGCGAGCGAGCGGGAGGGCGCGACGGGCATGGGCTCGGGCGTGGAAGCAGGGCAATATACCCGGCCCGCTACCCTTCGACGCGCCGGATGCGATCGGTCACGAGGGCCATGTCGCGCGGGACGGGCGCCTCGAAGTCCAGCGCCTCGCCTGTCACCGGGTGGCGGAAGCCGAGCGTGCGCGCGTGCAGCGCCTGCCGGGGCAGACGGCGCAGCAGGTGGGCGAAAAATTGCCGCCGCGCCCCCACGGCCGGCCCGTAGCGGATGCGGTCGCCGCCGTAGGTGGCGTCGCCGAAGACGGGGTGCCCGAGGTGGCGCGCGTGGACGCGGATCTGGTGCGTGCGCCCGGTCTCGAGCCGGAAGCGCACGAGCGCCAGGTGCTGGAAGGCCTCTTCGACGGCGTAGGTCGTCGCGGCGTGCTTGCCGCGCCCCTCGGGGACGACGGCGATGCGCTTGCGGTCGCGCGGGTCGCGCCCGAGGAACGTCTCGAGGCGCCCCTCGGGCGGGTCGGGCACGCCCCACACGAGGGCTACGTACTCGCGGCGGATGGTCCGCGCGGCGAACTGCGCCCCGAGCGCGGCCAGCGCGGCGTCGGTCTTGGCGACGACCATCAGGCCGGTCGTGTCCTTGTCGAGCCGGTGCACGAGCCCCGGGCGGATGGTCGGGTCGCCGGCGTAGCGCGGCCCGGCGCCGGCGAGGGCGAGCCCGGGCCCGTCGTCCCCCTCCGGATCGCCCCCTTCGCCGAGCTCGTCGTCCCCATCCGGGCCGCCGCCGCTCCCGGCCAGGGCGTCGGCCGTGAGCGGGCCGGCGCCGACGTGGTGCAGCAGCGCGTTGACGAGCGTGCCCGAGCGGTGCCCGTAGGCCGGGTGGACGACCATCCCGGCGGGCTTGTCGAGCACGATCAGCGCGTCGTCTTCGTAGACGATGGCGAGCGGGATCGGCTCGGGCGCGATCTCGAGCGGCGGCGGGCGCAGGATGCGGCACGCGAGCACGTCGCCCGGCTGCACCGCCCACGACGGCCGCACCTCGACGCGCCCGTTGACCGATACGCGCCCCTCGCGGATGCCGCGCTGCACGCGCGTGCGCGTGGCGTTGGGCAGCCGCGCCGTCAGGTAGACGTCCAGGCGGGTGCCCGGCTGCTGGCCGGGCGGGACCAGGACCGTCACGACGGTCTCCACCGGGTCGGGCTCGCCCGAGGCGGCGCGTGCCGCGGCGCGGGCGTCGGCAAACGGATCGGGGGGGCGGGTCATGCCGGCAAGATCGCGCGCCGGCACGCCTCGTGCCGTGGAGCGTATGCGCGGACGCGCCCCGTGAGGGGCCTCGTGGAAGCGCCGCGCAGACGCGGACGCGACCGGCCTACCTTAGCCGCCCCTCCGGCCTCTGCCTCTCGTGCGCTCCCTTCCTGCTCTGCCCGCCCCGCTGGCGGCGCTCGCCGCCTTCCTGCTGCTCGCCCCGGGCGCGCTGGCGCAGCCCATCCCGTTTGGCTCGGGCGACGACCCGCTCGAGCTCGACCTCCAGCCCATCCAGGCACGCCCGCGCGTATGGGCCGGCGCCTATGCCGGGCCGGCGTTCGTGCGCAACCGCTGGCGCGTGGCGCTCGCGGCCGAGGCCGAGGCGCAGGTCGGCCGTGTGAGCGTGGGCGTGGCCGAGGCGATCCACCCGGCCGCGGGCGGGCTCTACGGAGGCGAGTTCGACGCGCCCTACGACGCGCTGCGCGTGCTGCGCTACGCCCGCCTCAACCCGACCCCCACGTCGCGGCTCTACGCGCGCCTCGGGCCCGTGCAGCAGGTCGAGCTCGGCGTGGGGCACCTGGTGCGGCGCTACGGAACGGCCGCGGCGTGGGACGAGCGCACGGTGGGTGCCGAGGCGGCGGCTGAGCTCGGGCCGGTGCGCCTGGCCGCCTTCACGGGCGACGTGCGCCTGAACACGCTTGCCGGCGCCGAGATCGACGTGGCCACGCGGCGCGACGCCGGGCGCCTTCGCGGCGTGCGCGTCAGCCTCGCGGGCGTGCACGACTTCGCGCGGCCGCCCGACTCGTCGCTGACGGGCCTCGAGCTCGTCGTGCGCGGCGACCTGCTCCGCGAGGACGTGGCGGCCGTACGGCCGTTCGTCTCGGCCGCGCGCTACCTCCGGCACGGACAGGGGCTCGGGGGCGGCCGGCGGGGCCGGGGCCGCCACCGGGGGGACCTCTTCGGCGCGCGGGCGCGTGTGGGCGTCTTCGCCTCGTCGCGGCGCTTCGTGCCGGGGCACGCCGGGCCTTTCTACAGCGTCGCCGGCGGCCCGAGCCGCATCCTCGCCGCCGATCCGTTTTTCGACCCGGCCGCGCCGCGAAGCGTCCGCGCCGGCGTGCCGCTCGAGGCGGCCCGCGCCGGCCTGGCGCTCGTGGCCGACGTGCGCGTGGTGCGCTTCAGGCAGTTCGAGGCGTACCAGCACGTGCGCCGGCACGTCGGGCCGGGGCGGCAGAGCGCCTACGGCCTGCGCCTGGCCGCCCGCCTCGCCGGCGACACGCGCGCCGAGCTCCTGCTCGAGCGGCAGGGCTTTCGCAGCCTGCTCGGCCAGATCGGGCGCACGAGCGACGAGCAGCTGCTCGTGCTCGACGTGGCGCGCCCGCTCGGACGGCCTGGCTACGTGTTCGTGCGCTCGCGCTACGGCTACCGCCTGCTCCGCGACGCCCTGCCTCCCGGAGACGTGCCCGCCGCAGACGAGCGCGCGTTTCTGATCGAGCGCCGCTTCGAGCCGCTCGTCGGCCTGCGCCTGAGCTACTGAACGGCGGCGCCCGCTCCTACTCGGGCTCCGCCTCAACGTGCGTGAGCACCTCCGTCAGCATGCCGATCAGCGTGGGCGCGTCCACGGGCACGTGCAGCACGTCCGAGAAGCCGCGTGCCATCAGGGCGGTTTCCCCGGGTGATCCTGGCGGAGCAGTCGTGGCGCGCACGATACGCGTCTCGGCGTAGCCGGGCACGTCGCGCAGCACGCGCAGCCAGCGCATCTCGGCCTCGGGCTGCATCCCACCGAACACGATCATGTCGAAGGCCTGTTTGCGGGCCAGGCGGACGGCCTGCCCGAGCGTCTCGGCCGTCACGACATGACCATAGGGCTCGATGACGCCGCGCAGGCACGCGTGCACGCGGTCCTCGGCCAGGAGCACGAGCACGCGCGCGCCGCCCAGCACAGACGCCCGAGCCGCGTCGGCGGCCGAGCCCGGCGCGGCCCGGGCGAAGTCGGCCTGGCGCGGCAGCGTGACCGTGAACGTCGTGCCGTGGCCGAGATCGCTCGCCACCTCGATCTGCCCGCCCATCAGGTCCACGGTCTGCTTTACGATGGCCAGCCCCAGGCCGGTGCCCTCGTGGCTGCGGCTGTAGCCCTGCGAGGCCTGCTCGAAGGGCAGGTAGAGCCGCGGCAGAAATTCCTCCGGTATGCCGATCCCGGTGTCGCGGACGGTCAGGCGGACGTTCGCGCCGTCTGCGTCCACGAGCACCGACACGCCGCCGGTCTCGGTGAACTTGATGGCGTTGCCGATGAGGTTGGTCAGCACGCGCTCGAGGCAGCTTGCGTCGAGGAAGGCGGGGGTCTCGGTCGGCTCGGGGAAGACGTGCAGGTAGAGGCCGCGCTGCGCCGCGAGCGGCTGCAGGCTCTCGGCGACGCCGCGCACGAGCGCGTCCACGTCGTGGCGCTCCGGGGCTGTCTCGTACGTGCCGGCCTGCAGCTTGGCCATGTCGAGCAGCCCGTTGACGGTCGCGAGCAGGCGCTGGCCGCCGCGGTAGACCGCCTCGGCCACGTCGCGCAGGTCGTCGCCAACCTCGGCGAGCAGGATCTCGGTGAAGCCGAGGATGGCCGTGAGGGGCGTGCGCAGCTCGTGGCTCGTGTTGGCGAGCAGTTCGTCCTTCATGCGGTCGGCGTCGCGCAGGCGAGCGTTCGTGTCGCGCAGGCGGGCGTTGAGGCGGTCGAGGCGCATCGAGAAGATGCGGTGCGCCTCGAGCTTGCGGCGGTGCTTGCGCAGGCGCCATGCGCTGAAGGCCCAGATGACCGCGAGCAGCGTGAGCACATAGAGCGAGTAGGCCCACCACGTGCGGTACCACGGCGGCAGCACGCGGAAGGTGTACACGCCGATCTCGCTGTAGAAGCCCTGCGTGTCGCGCGCGCGCACGAGGAAGCGGTAGGCGGAGCGCTCAGGGAGGTTGGTGAACTCGGCGTAGTGGTCGGTCGCCCAGGGCGTCCACTCCTCATCGAAGCCGTCGAGCATGATCTGGTACTGCGTCTCGGCGGCATCGGCGAACGAGGCCGAGGAGAACTCGAAGCGCAGGCCGCGCCGGTCGAAGGGCAGCACGAGCAGGTCGCGGGGGGTGGGCTCGAGCGCGTAGCCCTGCCCCTTGCCGTAGGCGCCGCCGTAGAGCGTGTTGCGCTGGCGGTCGGTGACGCGGCGCACGAAGGCCGGAAAGTAGGGCGGCGGCTTCTGCACGCGCTCGTCGTAGCGGAGCAGCCCGTTCTCGGTGCCGATCCACACGACGCCGCTGCCTTCGTCCAGGAACGCTTTCACCTGCGTGTCGCGCAGCGCGATGCCCGGCGGCGTGACGTCGGTCAGCGCGCCCCCTGGCTCCGGGTGCAGCCGGCGCAGCGCCTCCCCGTCGTGGATCCAGAAGTCCCCGGTATGAGCGATATGGACGAAATAGTTCTCCGGCAGGTTGGTTAGTCCCATCAGCGGACGGAGGGCCACGCCGCCCGCGCGCGGTTCGAGGCGTCGCACGCTGTTGCGGGTTGCCACCAGCAGCGCCTCGCCTTTGCGGAAGAGGGCAGCCGAGCCGCGAGGCAGTCCGCTGCCAGAGGGCAGGCGAGCCAGGTGCCCGGAAGGGCTCAGGCGCAGCAGTCCGCCCTGCAACGGCGCCACCCACAGGTTGCCGGCCACGTCCTCCTCGAGCGACCGGATCTCGCTCAGCTGCTCCGTGTGCTCCGTCTCTACCCAGTCTCCTGCTTCGCTGCGCTCCAGCCAGCTCAGCCCTTCTTTTGCGCCTACGTAGATGCGCCCTTCGTGGTGTTCCGACACCAGAAGGGTGAAGGCTTTGGCATCCGATACCTTGCGCGCGTTTCCGTTGCGGAGCTCGAACACGCCAACATTGGTCCCGATGAGCAGTTCGGCTCCCAGGGGGAGCAACGACCAGACCTGCTCCACGCCCCCGAGTACCTGCTCGAACTCTGTGTAGCGTTCCCGTCCGAGCGTCCCCTCCACCAGGCGGTACACGCCGCTCGACGTAGCGACATAGAGCGCCCCATCGTAGCGCGCTATGTCGTAAATCGCTCCGGGGAGGCCGTTCTCCTGCCCGAACGTGGTCAGACGCGGAAACAGGTCGAACCGCACGATGCCCGAGAGCAGCGCCATCCACAGGCCGCCCTGCGCGTCCGGCGCCAGGTGCAGCACGTAATCCTCGGGTGTGATCCCGACGTCCTCGCCGTAGCGCCGCACGAGCCGCCCCTGCTCATCGGCTACGACGACGCCGCCGCCCAGCGTGCCGATCACGGAGAGCGCACCCGGTCCGTACGGGCTATCTACCAGGACCCCGTTGTAGGGCGAAAACTGCCGCAGCAGCGCCGAGGCGTCGGTCTCGAGTGGGACGAGGGTACCACCGGGCGAAAGCAGCAAAAGCCCCTCGCCGCGCACGGCGGCGAGAAGACCGCGCGGATGCGCGAGTAGCACGAACAGGCTGCGCTCGGCAAACGCCCGCCCGCCCGGCACGAGCGCAAGCCGGTCGCCCTCGACGCGGCGCAGGCCTATGCCCTCCTCGCGGACGTAAACGGCGCCGTTGGCCTGGAAGGCCTTGTGGAACCGCTGCGACGTCTGCCAGACGCGCATGTGCCGCCCGTCCCAGCGCGCGAGCCAGCGGAAGGTCTGGAAGTAGACGGTCTCGCCATCGGCGAAGGCCGTCCACACGTCCCCGAAATCGCGGACGGCGGCCGGTAGCATCCCGACCAGGCTCCGGTAGCGCAGCTCACCCGCGTCGTCCGTCTCGAGCACGCCGATCTCGCCGGTACCGCCCAGGAAGACCCGGCCGCTGGAGGCGATGGCGATCGAGCGCACTGTACGTACATCGGTATCAGGCAGATCAATGAAGCGCCACGTCTCGCCGTCGTACTCCATCAGGCCATAGGTATTGCCGGCATAGACGATGCCGCGAGGGTCCTGTGCAACGGCCCAGTTCTGGCTGTGCTGCCCGTAGTCGGCCCAGCCGTAGCGCTGCTGGTAGAGCACGCGCCCTTCCTCGGGCGAGGGGAGCGGCTGCGCGGCGGCCGGAAAGGCCAGCAGGCAGAGGGCGAGGGCGCAGGCGAGGCGCAACGGCGGCGTGGTGGTGCCCGGCCGGTATCGGCGCATGCGCCGATCAGTTAAGCGTGCAGGGCACTTTTGCGCGACACCTCGGGCGGGCAACCGCTCGTGGGGTACCAGCGGGCTCGTACCAGGGCGGTCCGCATGTGCGGTGCAGCGCGCACAGGCGGACCGTCCCTGCGCTGCGGCGGCGCCTCTGCCCGGTACTCGGGAGGCGCTGCCTTTGCGCCAGGAGGGACTCCGCGAAGCTCGCGGACTCCTTCCATGCCAGCGCCCCTGTTCGCTGTTTGCTCGCACCAGGGCGCGGGCTTCTCGGGCCTGCCTCTCTCCGAACGCCGTTCAGGTCTCAGAAACGTCACTTGCACATGACCAAGAGGGCGGAGTAACTAGGGGCACCCTCAACCCCCTCTCCTCCACCATGAAGCTTCGCCATCTCGCGCTCACGCTCGCCCTCGCGGCCCTCGCGGCCGTGGCCGTCTCTCAGGACCAGCCCAGCGGCAAGGCCGGCGTCACCGCTCCCGACAGCGACACCCTGGTTCAGAACCAGCCCCGCGGCAAGAGCGGCACCACCGCTCCCGACCGCGACATCCTCACCTGAGGACAGGCCGGCTACAGACCGCGAGGCGGCTCTCCGAGGAGAGCCGCCTCGCACGTTTTGACCCAGCTCATTAACTCAGCCGCCCAGCCCGCTACGGATTCTCAGCGCACGCCCTCGCTCATGGCCAGCATCCGCTCGATGGGCCGGAGCGCGGCCAGGCGGAGCTCTTCGTCCATGTGCAGCTCGGGCTGTTCGTGCTTGAGGCACAGGTACAGCTTTTCCAGCGTGTTGAGCTTCATGTGGGGGCAGTCGTTGCAGGCGCAGCCGTTGTCCGGCGGGGCCGGGATGAACGTCTTGTGCGGGCTGTCCTTCTGCATCTGGTGCAGGATGCCGGCCTCGGTGGCCACGATGAACTCGGTCGCCGGGTGCTCGGCGGCGAAGCGGCGGATGGAGGACGTGCTGCCGATGTGGTCGGCGAGGCGCAGGACCGGCGCCTCGCACTCCGGGTGGGCAAGGACCAGAGCGTTAGGATGCCGCGCTTTCAGCCGCACGAGCTGCTGCTCGGAGAAAATCTCGTGCACGATGCAGGCGCCGTCCCAGAGCAGCATGTCGCGCCCGGTGACCTGGCTCAGGTAGCGCCCGAGGTTGCGGTCGGGGGCGAAGAGGATGGGCTGATGCGCGGGGATCTGGCGGACGATGTGCTCGGCGTTGGACGAGGTGACGATGACGTCCGTCTGCGCCTTGATCGCCGCCGAGCAGTTGATGTAGGACACCACGAGGTGATCCGGGTGCTGCGCGCGGAACGCCGCGAACTCGTCCGGCGGGCACGAATCGGCCAGGGAGCAGCCGGCGTGGAGGTCTGGCAGGAGGACCTTCTTGGCGGGGTTGAGAATCTTGGCCGTCTCGGCCATGAAGTGGACGCCGGCGAAGACGATGATCTCGGCGTCGGTGCGGGCAGCCTCGCGGGCGAGTCCGAGCGAGTCCCCGATAAAGTCCGCGATATCCTGGATGTCGCCCTCCTGGTAGTAGTGCGCGAGCAGGACGGCGTTTTTCTCGCGCTTGAGGCGCTCAATCTCCTCGAACAGGTCGAGCGCGGGGTCGACGAAGTCTTTCACGAAGCCGACGCGCGCGATCTCGGCGGGGTCGAGCGTGGGCAGGTCGAGCGTGTCCATAGCGTTGGGAGGCAACGGGAGACCGGAGAGGCAACGCGCCGAGGAGCGGCGGGCGTACGCGCCAGGCGTCAGGCGGGATGCAGGCGTCCGCCCTCGAGGCGGAGCACGCGGTCGGCGCGGGCGGCCAGGGCCGGGTTGTGCGTGACGACGACGAACGCCTGGCGCCCCTCCCGGCTGAGGCGGTGCAGTTCGTCGTGGAGGCGCTCGGCGGTGGCCGTGTCGAGGTTGCCCGTCGGCTCGTCCATCAGAACCAGGCCAGGGCGGTTCATGAGCGCGCGCGCGATAGCGACGCGCTGCTGCTCGCCGCCCGAGAGCTGGCTCGGGCGGTGGTCAAGCCGCGCGCCGAGGCCGAGCATCTCGAGCAGCTCGCGGGCCCGCGCGGGGTCCGGCTGCCCGGCGATCAGGGCCGGCATCATCACGTTCTCGAGGGCCGAGAACTCGGGCAGCAGGTGGTGGAACTGGAAGACGAAGCCGATGGCGCGGTTGCGGAACGCCGCCAGGTCCTCGTCGCGGCGGGCGTAGACGTCTTCGCCGCGGAAGCGCACCGTGCCCTCGGAGGGCCGGTCGAGCGCGCCGAGCAGGTGCAGCAGCGTGCTCTTGCCCGTGCCGCTCTCGCCCACGACGGCCACCATCTCGCCGGCGCGCACGGCCACATCGAGACCGGAGAGCACGGTGAGCGGCCCGGCGGCCGTCGGGTAGTGCTTGCCGAGGCCGCGCGCCTCGAGCACGACCTCGCCCTGCGCCGACGAGCCACCGCGCGCCGCCGCCTCGCGTCCCGCCTCCCGGGGCTGCACGCGTTCGGGCTGCACGCGTTCGGGCTGCACGCGTTCGGGCTGCACGCGTTCGGAGAGGTGCGGGGGCGCACCGGCGGGCGGCGTCGGAGGGCCGGAGGGCGTCTCGGTCATGCCTCCTCGCGCGCGATGCCGTACTTGGACAGCTTGTTGTAGAGGTGCGAGCGCTGAATGCCGATCACCTCGGCCGTGCGCGAGACGTTCCAGTTGTGCTCCTCGAGCTTGCGCTCGATGAAGAGCTTCTCGGCCATGTCGCGGAAGTCTGAGAACGAGTCGTAGCGGTCGATGAGGCCGGCGACGGGGTCCCCGCCGCCGCCGGGGCGGACGTAGAGCGCCACGTCGGCGGCGGTGATGGCCGGGCCGTCGGAGAGGATCAGCAGGCGCTCGACGACGTTGCGCAGCTCGCGCACGTTGCCGCGCCAGTCGAGGCGCTGCAGGCTCTCGAGCGCGTCCGGCGTGAACGTCTTGGCCGGGCGGCCGTCGGCGCCCGCGACGCCGTTGCGGCGGCTGACCTGGCCGAGGATGAACTCGGCGATGGCCGGGATGTCCTGCCGGCGCTCGCGCAGCGGCGGCACGTGGATCAGGATGACCGAGAGGCGGTGGTAGAGGTCCTCGCGAAACTGCCGCTCGTCGACGGCGACGAGCAGGTCGCGGTTGGTGGCCGCGACGACGCGCACGTCCACCGGGATCGCCCGGTCGCCGCCGACGCGCGTGATGCGGCTCTCCTGGAGCGCGCGCAGCACCTTCGCCTGCGCGTCGAGCGACATGTCGCCGATCTCGTCGAGGAAGAGCGTGCCGCCGTCGGCCTGCTCGAACTTGCCGATGCGCTGCCGCGTGGCGCCGGTGAACGAGCCCTTCTCGTGCCCGAACAGCTCGGACTCGATCAGCTCGGACGGGATCGCGGCGCAGTTGACCTCCACGAGGGGGCCGTTCTGCCGCGCGCTCTGCGCGTGCACCCACCGCGCGACGAGCTCCTTGCCGGTGCCGGGCTCGCCCGTGATGAGGATGCGCGCCTCGGTCGGCGCCACGCGCGCGATGGTGTCCTTGACGCGCGTGATGGCGGCGCTCTCGCCCACGATGGGCGTCAGGTCCGCGGCGGCGTCGTCACGGATGGCCTCGCGCATGCGCTTGTTCTGCACGACAAGCCGGCCGCGGTCGAGCGCGTTGCGGACGGTCACGAGCAACCGGTTCAGGTCCGGCGGCTTTTCGAGGAAGTCGGCCGCGCCCAGGCGCGTCGCCTCGACGGCCGTCTCGACCGTGCCGTGCCCCGAGATCATCACGACCGGCACGGCCGACTCGGCCTCGGCCAGGGCCTGCAGAACTTCCATGCCATCGCGGCCGGGCATCTTGACGTCGAGCAGGATCAGGTCGACGCCGGCGCCGGCTCTGGCGAGCGCCTCGTTGCCGTCGGCCGCCTCCTCGATCTGGTAGCCCTCGTATTCGAGAATCTCACGCAGCGTGCGGCGGATGCTAGGCTCGTCGTCGGCAATGAGGATGGTGGCCATACGGGCAGGGAGCGGAGGAGCAGGAAAGCTACGGCGTCCGGCGGAATGGACGATCGCGACGGCTGGACGATCACGGACGGGCCGGAGCCGGACGCGCAGAAGCCGTCCGGGAGAGCGATCCCGGACGGCTTCTGCGCAGGCCGCAGCGGCGGCCGGAAAGACCGGGCGGCGGCTGAGAGGGTCCGGGGTCAGTTGGCCGCCGCGGCGGCCTCGACGCGCGCGAGCGCGATGGCGGCGAAGTCGCCCTCGGGCGTCTCGGCGAACTCGTCTGCGACGCGGGCATAGACGCGACGCGCGGCCTCGGTGTCGCCGGCCGCCTCGAAGGCGCGGCCCGCGTCCATCAGGTAGCCCGGCACGGTGGCCTCGGAGTCGTAGGCACCGGCGGCACGCTCGTAGAGCCGGGCCGCGCGCGCGTAGTCGCCACGCTGCTCGTAGACGGCGGCCTGCCCGGCCAGCGCCGAGGCGCCGACGATGCCGTCGGTGCGGACGCGCTCGAAGTAGCGCAGCGCCTCGTCGTAGCGCCCGAGCTGGTAGAGTGCGTCGGCCGCGAAGAACGTCGCCAGCTGGCCCGTGCTCGAGCCGTAGCGGTCGGCGATCTCGAGCAGGCCCGGCGCGGTGTCCGTGCCTTCGAGCGCGGCCTGGTAGTTGCCCTGCTCGTACTGCGTCAGGATGGCGCCGAGCGCCTCCTGCGCGCGCTCGGCCTGGTTGCTCCGGTACACGCTGAAGCCGACCAGGCCGGCGACGAGCACGACGAGCCCGATGGCCGCCCCGATCACGGCCGTGCGGTGCTGCTCGAAGAACGTGGCCGAGCGGGCATAGGCCGTGGTGAGCTGGTCCTCGCGCAGTTCGTGCTTCTGCGTCGAGCGGAGGGGCTTCGGCGGGTTGATCTGAGCCATGGGAGCGCCGGCCCTCGGGCCGGGGGGCCGCTGCGGGCCGGGAGGGAGGGACTGAGCCGGCAAAGGTAGCTGCCGGCAGCACGCGCGAGCAACGCGCGATCGCCTGATAGATTGAGCGCGGCGCGGCGCGGCGCGGGTTTTTCGAGCGTATTCACCGAACGCGCCGAAGCCCCCTGCTAACCTGCGGCCGTGCACGCCCCGCGCGCTCGGCGCGCGCCCTTCCACCCCAGCCCCCTCCTCAAGCATGGCCCTCAAGATCGGGATCAACGGCTTCGGCCGCATCGGACGCCTCGTGTTCCGCTCCATCCTCGAGCGCGCCGCGGGCGACGTCGACGTCGTTGCCGTCAACGACCTCACGGACGCGCCGACGCTGGCGCACCTCTTCAAGTACGACTCCGTCCATGGCCTCTTCAAGGGCACCGTCGAGGCCGACGGCTCGGACCTGGTCATCGACGGCAACCGTCTGCGCGTGCTCTCCGAGCGCGATCCGGCCAACCTGCCCTGGGGCGAGCTCGGCGCCGACGTCGTGGTCGAGTCCACGGGCCGCTTTACCGATGCCGAGAGCGCCGGCCTCCACCTCAAGGGCGGTGCGCGCAAGGTGATCATCTCGGCCCCGGCCAAGGGCGGCGTCCCGACCGTCGTGCTCGGCGTCAACGAGGACTCGCTCACGGGCGAGGAGACGATCGTCTCCAACGCGTCCTGCACCACGAACTGCCTCGCGCCGATGGTCAAGGTGCTTGATGACGCCTTCGGCGTGCAGCAGGGCTTCATGACGACCGTGCACGCCTACACGGCCGACCAGAACCTCCAGGACGCGCCCCACAGGGATCTCCGCCGCGCCCGCGCCGCCGCGCTCTCGATCATCCCCACCACGACCGGCGCCGCGCGCGCCGTCGGGCTCGTGCTGCCCCACCTCAAGGGCCGCCTCGACGGCTTCGCGCTCCGCGTGCCCGTGCCCGACGGCTCGCTGACCGACTTCACGGCCGTGCTCAAGACCGAGGCCTCGGCCGAGCAGATCAACGCCGCCTTCCGCGAGGCCGCCGCCGGCGCGCTCAAGGGCCTGCTCGAGTATACCGAGGAGCCGATCGTCTCGACCGACATCGTCGGCAACCCGCACTCGTGCATCTTCGACGCCCTCTCGACGACGGCCGACGGCACGCTCGTCAAGGTCGTCGGGTGGTACGACAACGAGTGGGGCTACGCCAACCGCACCGTAGACCTGGCCCTGAAGCTGGCCTGAGCGCCCCCGCGGGGCGTCCGGACGCGCGCCGGGCGCCCCGCTCCCCCGTCTTACCCGCTTGCCCCTCGCCCTTGTGAAGCAGCTCTCCGACCTCGACCTCGCCGGACGCCGCGTGCTCGTCCGCGTGGACTTCAACGTGCCCCTCGACGGCGACCGCATCACCGACGACACGCGCATCCGCGGCGCACTCCCGACGATCCGCGCCATCCTCGACGCCGGCGGCACGCCCGTGCTGATGAGTCACCTCGGGCGGCCCAGGGGCGGCCCGGACCCCGCCTACAGCCTCCGCCCCGTCGCCGCGCGGCTCGAGCAGCTGCTCGGCGCGCCCGTCGTCTTCTGCGACGAGACCGTAGGCGAGGCCGCCGAGCGCTGCGTCGCCGAGGCGCCCAGGGGCGCGGCCGTGCTGCTCGAGAACACGCGCTTCCTGCCCGGCGAGACCGAGAACGACGACGCGCTCGCGCAGCAGCTGGCCCGCCTGGGCGACGTGTTCGTCTCGGACGCGTTCGGGTCCGTCCACCGCGCGCACGCCTCCACCGAGGGCGTCGCGCGGCACGTCCGCGACCGGGCTGCCGGGCACCTGCTCGCACGCGAGCTCGACTTCCTCGCACGTGCCCTCGACGCCCCGCGCCGGCCGCTCGTGGCCGTCGTCGGCGGGGCCAAGGTGTCGGACAAGATCGGCGTCGTCGAGGCCCTGCTCGAGCGCGCCGACCGCGTGCTCGTCGGCGGCGCGATGGCCTACACGTTCCTAGCCGCGCTCGGGCACGCGACCGGCGACTCGCTCGTCGAGGCCGACCGCACCGACGAGGCCTTCCGGCTCTACGAGCGCGCTGGCGGCAAGCTGCTGCTGCCCCACGACCACGTCGTCGCCGACCGCTTCGCGCCCGACGCCGAGCGCCGCGTCGTGACGGGCGAGATCCCCGACGGCTGGATGGGCCTCGACATCGGCCCGGCCACGCGCGCGCAGTACGCCGCCGAGATCGGCTCGGCCGGCACCGTGATCTGGAACGGCCCCATGGGCGTCTTCGAGATGGCGCCTTTCGCTGAGGGCACGCTCGCCGTGGCCAAGGCGCTCGCCGAGGCCACGCGCACGCGCGAGGCGCTCACGATCGTCGGTGGCGGCGACTCGGTGGCCGCGCTGGCGCAGGCCGGCCTCGAGGAGGCCGTCTCGCACGTCTCGACGGGCGGCGGCGCCATGCTCGAGTTCCTCGAGGGCAAGACGCTCCCAGGCGTGGCCGTGCTCGGCTGACGCGCGCCAGGACCTCGCCCGGCATGCAACGCACCCATGCAGCTCGCTGACAGCCTGCAGGCCGCGCTCGAGGGCGTCACCGAGGCGGCCTCCGAGACCGCCGGCACCATCGCCGACCCCGTGTTCTGGCTCGGGCTGGCCACGCGCTTCGTGCGCGTCGGGCTGGTCGTGCTGATGGCGCTCGTCGTGCTCGCCGTCGCCCAGCGCCTCAAGAAGCGCTGGGTGGCCCGCGCCATGCGCGAGACGGTGCGCCTCAAGAAGCGGCAGCGCGTGCTCACCGTCGCCGACCTGCTCGGCTCGGTGATGCGCTACGCCGTCTGGACGGTGGCCGTCATCGCCATCCTCTCGGAGCTCGAGTTCGACGTGGCGCCGCTCATCGCCGGCGCCGGCATCGCCGGGCTCGCCATCGGCTTCGGCGCGCAGACGCTCGTGCGCGACGTCATCTCGGGCGTCTTCCTGCTGTTCGACGACACGCTCGCCAGCGGCGACCTGATCACGTTCCAGAACCAGACGGGCACGGTCGAGTACGTTGGGCTGCGCCTGATCAAGGTGCGCAAGTTCGATGGCGAGTTGCTCATGATCCCGGCGGGCGAGTTGCGCACGTTCGGCAACAAGTCGGTCGGGTTCGCGCGCGCCATCGTCGAGGTGGGCCTGTCGTATGAGCAGGACCTGGCCGAGGAGCTCGCGGCGCTCGAGGCCGTCGCCGAGGCGTGGGCGCAGACCGAGCACGCGCGCGCGGCGATGCTCGAGGAGAAGCCCTCCGTGCAGGGCGTGATGGCGCTGGCCGACTCGGCCGTGACGGCGCGCATCGTGGTGCAGGTCCGCCCCGGCGAGCAGTTCCAGGCCGAGCGAGACCTTCGGCGTATGGTCAAGGAATTCTTTGACGCCCGCGGCCTCGAGATTCCGTTCCCGCGTCGCACAGTCTACATGCGCACCGAAGACGGCCCCGCCCGCTCCGGCGCCGCGGCGCCCGAAGGGCCTGAGCCGCCGACCGCAGACGAGGCGAGGCCCGAGGCGAGGCCCGAGCCCCCGCCGGGCGAGGCGCCCTCCGCGGACGAGGCGCTGCGCCGGGCGCCCAACTGGCTCCCGGGCGAGCGGCCCTCGGGCGAGGCGCCTGAGGGCGGAGGTCAGTCGCCGCGCGCGCCGGGCGCGTCCGGGTAGTAGCGCTTCAGACGGGCCGGATCGGCGCCGGCGTTCCAGGCAAGCCACAGCGCGAGGTTGCGCGCCTGCTGCCGCAGCGCGCCGTGCCGCACGAAGCGCCGCGCCGACGTCACGACGGGCGCGTTCAGGAAGACGAAGCGCCCCTGCCGGCGGAGCGCGCGTACGAAGTCGAGGTCCTCGAAGATGGGCTGCGCGGGGAAGCCGCCCACGGCCGCGAACGCCTCCCGGCGCGCGAAGAGTGCCCGGTCGCCGAAGGCGAGGCGGTGCCAGCGCATCCAGAGGCGCGCCTCGAACAGGCGCAGCCACGCGCTGCGCCGCTCGTCGAACGTGGTGCGGAAGCAGCCGCCGGCCACGCCCGGACGCGCGAGCGCCGCCCGGACGCGCGCGAGGCCGTCCGGGGGCAGGCGCGTGTCGGCGTGGAGGAACACGAACGCTGCCCCCGAGGCCGCGGCGGCGCCGGCGTTCATCTGCGCTGCTCTCCCGCGCGGCGCCGCCACGACGCGCGCGCCTGCGGCCTGCGCCACCGCGGCCGTGCCGTCGCCAGACGCCCCGTCTGCGACGATGACCTCGAGCGGCCCGTCCTGCGCGTGCGCGGCGGCGACGGTCTCCGCGATGCGCGCGGCCTCGTCCAGGGCCGGGATGATGATGGAAACGAGCATCGGGCGGGGGCTTCCGCGAGGCGGCTCACCGGGGGCGGCCACTCGCCAGGGCAGGCTCACCAGAACATGAGCTTCATGCAGAACACGGAGCCGCCGGACTTGAGGAACTCGTCCGTGTCGACCTCCACGACCTCGTAGCCGCCGGCGCGGAGCAGGTCGTTGGTGCGCGCGCAGCCGCGCTGGATGAGCACGTGCCGCCCGTCCGGGCTGTGCGCGTTGCAGGCGAACAGGCGGCGCGCCTCGTCCTCGGGCGCCTCGATCGTGCGCCGGAAGTGCGCGCGGATGGTGGCGAGCCCCTCGTCGTCGAAGGCGCCGGGGAAGAGCAGCGCCGTGTGCTCGTCGAGCGGGCAGAGGCACGTATCGAGGTGGTAGAAGTCCGGGTCGGTGAGCGCGAGCGGGACGACGGGGAAGCCGAGCTTCTCGGCGAAGCGGTCGTAGACCTGCCGGCTCGTCCGGTAGCCGTAGCCGCCCCAGAGCAGGTAGCGGCCGGGGTGCCACAGCGCATCGCCCATGCCCTCGAACGTGCCCGGCAGGTCCGGGTCGAGCGTGTGCACGGCGTAGCCCTCGCCGGCGAAGAACGCCTCGAAGTAGGGCACCTCGCCCGCGCGCTGCGGCGCATGCATGCGGCTGGCCACGACGCCGCGCGCGCCGCCGGGCGTCAGGTAGGGCAGCGTCTGGTTGGCGCAGAAGACCATGTCGGGCAGGCCGGGCTGCCCGGGCACGACCGAGACCGGGAAGCCGAGCCGCTCGTAGGCGTCGCGGAGCGCGGCCCATTGCGCGCGCGCGCGCGCCGGGTCGACGGCGCCGAGGTTGCCCTCCATGTGCGGGTTGATGACGTAGGCGACCTCGAAGTGCTCGGGCGAGGTCATGAGCACGCGGCCGGGGCGCGGCACGGCCGGCAGCGCTTCGGGGGAGACGACGGAGACGGGTTCGGCGGGCATCGGCGGGCGGAGCAGGGCGCGCGGAAGCTACGCGGCGCCGGCGCGGCGCGAGCGGCCCACGCCCACGACTTCAAGCACAACGAACCACTCCCGCCCCGGCGGAAGGGGTATCGTACCCTGTTCGTCCTCTGCCCGCCCCCATGCCCGAAGACCGCCCCGAGGCCCGCCCGTCCCACTTCCTCCGCGAGATCGTCGCGCGCGACGTGGCCGAGCGCCGCGACGGCGGACGCGTTGCGACGCGCTTCCCGCCCGAGCCCAACGGCTACCCGCACATCGGGCACGCGCAGAGCATCTGCCTCAACTTCGGCCTCGCGGCCGACTTCGGAGGGACGTGCGTGCTGCGCTACGACGACACCAACCCCGAGACCGAGCGCCACGAGTTCGTCGAGGCGCTCGAGGACGCCGTGCGCTGGCTCGGCTTCGCGCCGGCCGAGATCCGCTTCGCGTCGGACTACTTCGAGCAGCTCTACGCCTGGGCGCAGGACCTCGTGCGACGCGGCCTGGCATACGTGGACAGCCAGTCCGAGGACGCCATCCGCGCCGGGCGCGGGACGGTCACCGAGCCCGGCACTCCCTCGCCCTTCCGGGACCGCGCGCCCGAGGAGAGCCTCCGCCTGCTCGAGGAGATGCGCCGCGGCGAGCACCCGGACGGCGCGCACGTGCTCCGCGCCCGCATCGATACCGAGCACGGGCCGATGGCGCATCCCAACATGAAGCTGCGCGACCCGGTCATGTACCGCATCCGGCGCGGCGTGCCGCACTACCGCCGCGGCACCGACTGGGCCATCTACCCGCTCTACGACTGGGCGCACGGCCAGTCCGACGCCATCGAGGGCATCACGCACTCGGTCTGCACGCTCGAGTTCGACGTCAACCGCCCGCTCTACGACTGGTACCTCGACGCGCTCGGCATCCCGAACGCGGCCTACCCGGTCCGGCCGCGGCAGCACGAGTTCGCGCGCTTCAACCTCGCCTACGGCATCACGAGCAAGCGCAGGCTGCGGCAGCTCGTCGAGGAGGGCCGCGTGAGCGGCTGGGACGACCCGCGCATGCCCACCATTGCCGGCATGCGCCGGCGCGGCGTCCGCCCGGAGGCGCTGCGGGCCTTCTTCGACCGGCTCGGCGTGACGAAGGTCAACGGGCGCGTCGAGCTGGCACAGTATGAGCACGCGCTCCGCGACGACCTCAACGCCGTCGCGCCGCGCGTGATGGCCGTCGCGCGCCCGCTGCGCCTAACGATCACCAACCTCGGCGCGCCCCGCACGCTCCCGGAGGCGCCGCTCTGGCCGCACGACGTCACGCCGCCCAGGGACGCACCGCGCACCCGCCCGCTCGTGCTCGCGCGCGAGGTCTGGATCGAAGCCGACGACTTCGCCGAGGCGCCGCCCCGGGGCTGGCGCCGTCTCGCGCCAGGGGCCGAGGTGCGCCTGCGCCACGGACCGGTCGTGCGCTGCACCGGCGTCGAGCGCGGGCCAGACGGGCGCGTCACCGGCCTGACGGCCGAGGCCGACCTGGCCACGCTCGGCGCCGAGCCCGAGGGCCGCCGCGTGCGCGGCGTGATCCACTGGGTCGCGGCCAGCACGGCGCGCCCGGCGCGCTTCCGCCTCTACGACCGCCTCTTCACCGACCCCGCGCCGGACGAGCGCGAGGACTTCCTCGCGGTGCTCAACCCGGACTCGCTCGTCGAGACAGCCGGCTTCGTCGAACCCTGGGCCGCCGACGCGGCGCCCGGCACGCGCTTCCAGTTCGAGCGGCAGGGCTACTTCTGGCCCGACCCCGTCGACAGCCGCCCGGACGCGCTCGTGTTCAACCGCATCGTCGCCCTGCGCGACGGCTTCGCGCGCGAGGTCGCGCCCGCCAGCTCCTCGCCGAGGCCGGAACCGGAACCGAGGCCGGAACCGGGGCCGGAACCGGGGCAGGAGTCCCGGGCAGCGCCGCCGCCGCGCGACCCGGCCGCCGCGCTCTCCGCGCCCGCGCGCGCGCGCTACGACGCGCTCGTGGCCCGCGGGGTGGGCGAAGAGGAAGCCGCCGTGCTCGCCGCCGACGACGGCCTGGCGGCGCTCTTCGAGGCTATCGCGGGCGCGGGCCCGCGCGAGGCGGGCGTGCTCATCGTGCACGCGCTCCGCCCGGCCCTGCCCGAGCAGGGCCTCGGCGCCTCGCAGGCCTCGCCCGAGGCGCTCGCCGACGTGCTCCGCCTTCAGCGCGAGGGCACGCTCACGGCGCAGGGCGTGCGCGAGGCCGTCGCGGCGCTCGTCACCGGGGGCGGCACGGCCGCGGCCGTCGTGCAGGCCCACGGCCTCGCCGCCGTGCGCGACGACGCGGCGCTGCGTCCGGCCGTCGAGGAGGCGATCGCGACGCACCCCGAGGAGGCCGCGCGCTTTCGAGCCGGCGAGACGCGCCTGCTCGGATTCCTGACAGGACAGGCCATGCGCCGCGCCGGCCGCGGTGCCGACGCCCGCCGCGTGCAAGAACTGCTGCGCGAGCTTCTCAGCGTCTAGCCTGCGCCCCCCGAGCCCACCCGCCTCGTCTGCCTCGTCCTGTGCCGGCCCTCCGCCTCTTCCCCGTCCTCTTTGCCCTTGCCGGACTCACAGCCGGGTGCGGCCGCGGCCCGTCGGTGCACGTGGCGGCGCAGAACGACGCCCGCGAGCCCGTACTCTCGGCCGAGCTCGACGCGGCCGGCGACACGCTCCGGCTCGGGCGCCTCGGCCCGGGTGCACGCACGGTGCAACGCTGGCGCCTGCGCCCGGCGCACGCCGGCGACGGCGACTACGGCGTGCGGCTCGCCCTGGCCGGCGGCGACACGCTCGCCGGCCGGATCGGCCACTTCACGGGCGGACGTCCGGACGCGCGCAGCCTCGTCGTCGTGCTCTCGGACACGGCGCTCGCGCTCCGCGTCTACGAGGGCGGCGTGCTGCTCGGCGCGCGCGAGCGCACGCGCACGCTTCCGCGCTGACCGCACGCGCTGACCGCACGCGCTGACCGCACGCGCTGACCGCACGCGCTGACCGCACGCGCTGACGCTGCCGGGCCGCCCGGCCTGGCCGCCCGGCCGGGCCCCTCAGCCGAGCCGCTCGGCGGCTGCGCGCAGGCGACGCACGACCGTCTCGCGCCCCAGCGCGGCGAGCATCGCGAAGAGGCTCGGCCCGCCCGAAACCCCGGAGACGGCCAGGCGCGTCGGGTGGATGATCCTGCCGGCGCCGACGCGGCACTCCTCGGCAAGCGCGCGCAGCGCGGCCTCGGCCGTTTCCTCCGAAAACGCCTCGAGCGCCTCGAGGCGGGCGGCATATTCGCGCAGCAGCGGCGCCGAGTCCGGCTTCCAGTTGCGCGCCACGCCGCGCTCGTCGTACGTCTCGGGGTCACGGAAGAAGAACGCGCCGTCGGTAGCGAGGTCGCGCGCGAACGCGAGGCGCTCCTGCATCAGCGCCGCCGCCGCGCGCAGCGTCTCGTCGTCGCAGGGCAGGCCGGCAGCCTCCACGTACGGCCGCGCGCGCTCGGCGAGCGCGTCGACCGAGAGGCGACGCAGGAACTGGCCGTTGTACCAGTTCAGCTTGTCCACCGCGAACTGCACGCCCGCGCGCCCGATGCGCCCCAGGTCGAACGCCGCGACGAGCTCGTCGAGCGTGAACAGCTCCTGCTCGGTGCCCGGGTTCCAGCCGAGGAAGGCCAGGAAATTGACGAGCGCGGCCGGCTCGTAGCCCGCCTCGCGGTACTGCGCGACGTTGACCGGGATGCCGAGGCGATCGGCGGAGCGCTTCGAGAGCTTGCCGCCGGAGGGCGAGAGAAGGAGCGGCAAGTGGGCCATCTGCGGCGGCGTCCAGCCAAGCGCGCGGTAGAGCAGGACGTGCTTGGGCGTCGAGGGCAGCCACTCCTCGCCCCGGATGACGTGCGTGATGCCCATCTCGTGGTCGTCCACGACGTTGGCGAGGTGGTACGTCGGCAGGCCGTCGGACTTGACGAGCACCTGGTCGTCGAGGGCGTCGGTCTCGAACGCGACCTCGCCGCGCACGCGGTCCGTGAACGCGACCGTCTCGCCGGGCGAGACCCTCAGGCGCACCACGTGCGGGGCGCCGGCGGCGAGCAGGCGCTCGGTCTCCTCGGGCGCGAGCGTGAGGCTGTTGCGCATCGTGCCGCGCACGGCCGCGTCGTAGGCCGGCATGGCGACCCCCTCGGCCGCGCGCCGCGCGCGCATCGCCTCGATCTCCTCCTCGGTATCGAAGGCGTAGTAGGCGTGACCGCCCTCGAGCAGGCGGCGAGCAGCCTCGCGGTAGCGGTCGGTGCGCTGGCTCTGGTAGTAGGGCGCGTGCGGCCCGCCCACGCCCGGCCCCTCGTCGAACGCGAGGCCGGCCCACGCGAGCGCGTCCAGGATGTCCTGCTCCGCCTCCGGCACGAAGCGCGACTGATCGGTGTCCTCGATGCGCAGCACGAACGCGCCGCCGGTCTGCCGCGCGAGCAGGTAGTTGTAGAGCGCCGTGCGCAGCCCGCCGATGTGGAGCAGGCCCGTCGGGCTCGGCGCGAAGCGGACGCGGACGGGCGAGGGGGGGGGCGGAGCGTCGGGGTCGGCCATCGGGCAGCGTAGAAAGCGGAGAGCGTACGCTTTCCAAGCTAGCGCCACCCTCGCGCTCCTGGCACGGGCCCGCGGGCGCCAGGCGCCCGGGCGTCTTCGCAGCCCTTTGACTCGTGCCGCGCCCGAGGCCGCTGCGCCGAAGCGTTAGCTTCGAGCAGTCTTGACGAAGCCCGCCTCCCGGCGGGCGTGCCGGTTCCCCTTTCAGGTTCACCTGCTTCCGACTTCACCCGTTTCCGACGCCATGCCTGGATTTGCCCGCGCCTCGGCCCTGCAGCGCACCGCCCTGCCCCTGCTTGCGGCCGTGGCCCTCGCCGCCGCCGGCTGCGGGGGCGGCTGGCAGACCGCCGCTCCCGGAGCCGCCTCGCCCGTCGTGGCGACCTGGTCCGGCCACCAGCTCTCGCTCGACGCGTTCGAACAGGCCTACGCCGAGGCGGATGGGCTCGTGCAGACGACGCCCGAGACCGTCGCCGAGCGCCGCCGCGACTTCCTCGAGCGCTACGTCAACTTCCGCCTCAAGGTGCTCGCCGCGCGCGAGGCCGGCTACGACCAGGACGAGGCGTACCGCCAGGAGATCGAGGGCTACCGCGACCAGCTCGCCGGGCCCTACTTCACCGACAAGCAGATCCTCGACGACATCGTCCGCGACCTCTACGAGAAGCGCAAGGAGGAGATTGAGGTCAGCCACCTCCTGCTCGCGCTCCCGCCTGACGCGCCGCCGGCCGATACGCTCGCCGCGCTCGCCCGGGCCAACGAAATCCGCGAGGCCATCCTCGCAGGGACGTACACGTTCGAGGAGGCTGCGCGCCGCTACTCGCAGGACCCCTCGGCGGCCTCGAACGGCGGCGCGCTCGGATACATCACGGGCGGGCGGACCGTGCTCGCGTTCGAGAACGCGGCCTACGGCACGCCCGTCGGGCAGATCTCCGCGCCGGCGCGCTCGCAGTACGGCTACCACCTCGTCTACGTCACCGACCGCCGCCCGGCGCAGGGCGAGATCCGCGCCGCGCACATTCTGATCCGCCCGCAGAGCCCGGACGAGCGCGAGGAGGCGCGCGAGCGCGCCGAGGCGCTCCGCGCCCGCATCCTCGCCGGCGAGGACTTCGCGGCGCTCGCGCGGCAGTACTCGGAGGATCCCGGCTCGGCCACGCGGGGCGGCGACCTCGGCTTCTTCGGGACCGGCCGCATGGTCCGCCCGTTCGAGGAAGCCGCCTTTGCCCTCCGCGAGCCCGGCGACGTCTCGCCGGTCGTCGAGACGTCGTTTGGCTTCCACCTGATCCAGCTCACCGAGCGCCGCGCGCTGCCTGCGTTCGACGAGTCCTACGACCAGCTCCGGCAGCTCGCGCAGCAGCTGCCGCGCACAGCCCTCAAGCGGGACCGCCTCGGGCGCGCCCTGCGCGAGGAGGCCGGCGGCACGTTCGACGAGGCCGCGCTGCGCGCCATTCTGGCGCCGTACGCCGAGAACCTCGGGCCGAGCCTCCGCGACGAGTCCTTCGCGGCCGACGCCGACCGGCCGATCGCGACCATCGGCCCGGCGACGTACACGTTCGGGCAGCTGCTGCCGGTGCTGCGGCGCACGTCCGCGCGTCCGGGCGTGACGCCGGACCAGGTCGTGGCCACCACCGAGCGCTACCTCAACGAGGAGGCCGTGGCGCAGGCCGTGCGCCAGCTCGAGCACCGCGACCCCGAGTTCCGCCGCGTCTTCCAGAGCTACGCCGACGGCGTGCTGCTCTTCCGCGTGGCCGAGGACAGCGTCTGGACGCCGGCCAAGGACGACGAGGCGGCGCTGCGCGCGTTCCACGCCGAGCGCCGCGCCGCGTACCGCTGGCCCGAGCGCCGCCGCGTGCTCGCGCTGCGCACGCCGAGCGACTCGCTCCTGCAGGCTCTCTCTGCGCAGCTCGACGCGGGCGCGCACCCGCGGGCGCTCTTCGAGCGCTACCGCGATGCGCGCTTCGCGCTCGCGCTCGACACCGTCTTCGTGGCCGAGGCCACCACGACGCCGCTCGATGCCGTGCTGAGCCTTCAGCCGGGCCAGCACACGGGCGTGCTCCCCGAGCGCAACCGCCTCGCCATCTTCTACCTCGACGGGCTCGAGGCCCCGCGCGAAAAAACGTTCGCCGAGGCCCGCGCCGAGTTGATCACGGCCTACCAGGACGTGCTCGAGCGAGCCTGGGAGGCGCGCCTCCGCGCGCGCTACAACGCCCGCACGTTCCCCGAGCGCGTCCCGGCCGAGCCGCCCCCGGGCCGCCCGGCACAGACGCCCACGGTCGCCCGGCGCTGACCGGCCCGCGGGCAATAATGGCCCACCCGCGTCGTCTAGCTCCGGTGCCCGGTCCCTGCGGCCGGGCACCGTTTTACGCTCCCACCCCACCGTGCTCCCGCGCCCTGTCCTGACGACCACCGGTCTGCTGGCTACCGGTCTGCTGGCCGCCGCCCTGCCGGCCGCCCTGCTCGCCGCGTGCGCGGACGCCCCGCCCGAGGCCGTCCGTGCCGGCAGCCCCGTCGTGGCGCAGGTGGGCGCGGCCACGCTGACCGAGGCTGATCTGGACGCCCTGCTCGGCACCGCCTGGCCCGGTCTCGACAGCGCCGCCGCGCGGGCGCAGCTCGTCGAGCAGTGGCTGCTGCGCGAACTCGCCGTGCAGGAGGCGCGCCGCCGGGGCCTCGACACCGACCCCGAGGTGCAGCGCCTGCTTGCCGACTCGGAGCGCGCCACGCTTCAGGCGGCCTTCCTCGACCGTTACTTTACCGAGAACCCGGCGCCGATCTCGGAGGCCGACGTGGCGGCCTACTACGAGGCCCACCGCGAGCGCCTCGCCTTGCGCGAGCCCTACGTGCGCGTGCGCCACCTGCGCGCGGCCTCGGCCGAGCGTGCCGCGCAGGCCCGTACCGCGCTCGCCGGCGCGCTCGCCTCGGCCCATGCCGACTCGCTCTTCGCCCTCATCGCACGCGAGTACGCCGACGACCCCGAGGGCGCCGTCGCCCTCGCTGCGACGTACGTGCCCGAGAGCCGCTTCGCCGCGCGCGACGAAACCCTCGGGCAGCGTCTGGCCGCGCTCGCGCCCGGCGGCGCCCCGGTCGCGCTCACCACGGGTACGCCGCCCACGTACCACGTCGTGCAGGTGGCCGACCGGCTGCCGGCCGGCACCGTCCCCCCGCTCGCACTCGTGCGCGACGAGGTCGCCGAGCGCCTCGCCATCTCGTGGCGCCGCGACGCCGAAGCGCAGCTCATGCAGCGCCTCCGCACCGAAGCCCGCGCCCGCGGTCCGTTCCGCACCCCCTGACGCGCCCCGCGCCGTCCCCCGCCCGATTTTCCGACTCCCACCCCCATGCGCCTCGCGCTCGTTCTGCTTGCCCTCCTCGCCGCCGCTGCGCCCGTGCGCGCGCAGCAGCCCGTCTCCTCGGCCGGCGCCGTCCCCGCCGGCACCGTCCTCGACGGCATCGCGGCCATCGTGGACGAGGAGGTGATCCTCCGCTCCGAGGTCGACGCCGTCGCGCGGCAGCTCGCCGGCCAGCAGGCCGTCACGGACGCGCTCTGGAGCCGTGCCCTCGACCAGCTCATCGACCAGCGCGTGTTCGTCGTCGCGGCACGGCGCGACACCACGATCCGCGTCTCCGAGGACATGGTCGAGCAGCGGCTCAATGCCCAGATCGCGCAGATGGCGCGGCAGGCCGGCGGCGAGGACGCCCTCGCGGCCTACTACAACCGCCCCATCGATGCCGTGCGCGCGCTCTTCCGCGAGGACGTGCGCAAGCAGCTCATGGCGCAGCAGCTCCAGCAGCGCCGCCTGCGCGACGTGACCGTCACGCCGGGCGAGGTCCGCGCCTGGTTCGAGCGCATTCCGCCCGCCGAGCTGCCGCTCGTGCCCGAACTCGTGCGCGTGGCGCACATCGTGCGCAAGCCGCAGCCGAGCGAGGCCGCCCGCCAGAGCACGCGGCGCTTCGTCGAGGCGCTGCGCGACTCGGTCCTGGCCGGACAGGCGACGATCGAGGAACTGGCCACACGCCACACCGAGGACCCCGGCTCGCAGCGCACCGGTGGGCGCTACGACGGCTTCAACCTGCGCGACCTCGTGCCCGAGTTCTCGGTCGTGGCCGCCTCGCTCCAGCCGGGCCAGGTCTCGCAGGTCTTCGAGACCTCGTTCGGCTTCCACGTGATGCGCCTCAACAGCCGCCAGGGCGACATCGTCTCGTTCAACCACATCCTGCGCGCCGTCCCCGCCGACGCCTCCGGCGCCGACCTCGCCCGGGCTGAGCTGCTCGCCTACCGCGACTCGGTGCTCACGCACGGTGTCCCGTTCGAGGCGCTCGCCCGGCGCCACTCGCAGGACCCGTTCTCGTCCTCGCGCGGCGGCTACGTCTCGGACCCGGGCACGGGCGAGCGCGACCTGCGCGCCGAGGCGCTCGGGCCGCGCTGGCAGGCCACGCTGCGCGGCCTCCAGGTGGGCGAGATCAGCCAGCCCGCAGAAGCTGAACTCCTCGACGGCACGCGCGCCTATCACATCGTCCTCCTCCAGCGCCGCACGCCGCCGCACCGGCTCAACATGGCGCAGGACTACGCCATCCTGAGCGACTACGCGCTCCAGGAAAAGCGCGCCCAGACGCTCGAGGACTGGGCGCGGCGCCTCCGCCAGACTGTCCACATAGACGTGCGCAGCCCGCGCTACGCGGCGGCGCAGGCGGCGGCCCGGCCGTAACATCCCACCGCACGCCGCCCCTGCGACACCGCCCCGCCCTATGCCCATCGACCCCGCCGACCCCGCCGCCGCCCGGGCGCTCGCCGAGAGCTACCGCCGCCTGCGCGCCGAGATCGGCAAGGTGATCGTCGGGCAGGACGAAGCCGTCGAGGGGCTCGTCGTGGCGCTGCTCGCGCGCGGGCACGCGCTGCTCGTGGGCGTGCCGGGGCTGGCCAAGACGCTGCTCGTCCGCACGCTCGCCCGCGCCCTCGCGCTCGACTTCAGCCGCATCCAGTTCACGCCGGACCTGATGCCGGGCGACATCACCGGCACGGAGGTCATCGAGGAAGACCCGCACACGGGCCGCCGCCAGTTCCGCTTCGTGCGCGGCCCGCTCTTCGCCCACCTCGTGCTCGCCGACGAGGTCAACCGCACGCCGCCCAAGACGCAGGCGGCCCTCCTCGAGGCCATGCAGGAGCACCACGTCACGGCCGGCGGCGAGACGCACCGCCTCGCCGAGCCGTTCTTCGTGCTCGCCACGCAGAACCCCATCGAGCAGGAGGGCACCTACCCCCTGCCCGAGGCGCAGCTCGACCGGTTCATGCTCAACCTCTGGCTCGACTACCCGCCGTTCGAGGACGAGGTGGCCGTCGTGCGCGGCACCACGAGCGCGCGGCAGGAGCCCGTGCAGCCAGTCGTCTCGGCCGAGGACCTGCTCGCGTTTCAGCAGCTCGTGCGCCTCGCGCCCGTCGCCGACCACGTGATCGAGCACGCCGTGCGCCTGGCCGCGCGCACCCGGCCCGGCCGCGAGGGCGCGCCGGACTTCGTGACGGACTTCCTCGCCTACGGCGCCGGACCGCGCGCCTCGCAGTACCTCGTCCTCGGCGCCAAGGCGCGTGCCCTGCTCGACGGCCGCCTCACCCCCCTCCCCGAGGACGTCGACCGCATGGCCGTGCCGGTGCTACGCCACCGCATCGTGACCAACTTCAACGCCGAGGCCGAGGGCGTCTCGGCCGTGGACGTCATCGAGCGCCTGCTCGCGCAGCGCTGATGGCCTTGCCTGCTCCCTCCGGCCCATGAACCCCCTCCGGATCGTACTCGTGGGCGGGGGGCACGCCATGCTGCCCCTCGCGACGGCCTGCGCCCGCCTGGACGCAGACGCGTTCCATGTCACGCTCGTCTCCGACCGCCGCCACCTCTGGTACTCAGGCATGACGCCTGAGCATCTCGGCGGCGTCTACACGCGTGCCGAGACGCGCGTGGACGTGCAGACGATCGCGCAGCGCACGCTCTCGCGCTTCCTGCCCGACACGGTCGTGGGCCTCGACACGGACGCGCGCCGCATCCTCACCGCCGGCGGCGAAGCCCTGCCCTACGACCTCGCCGCCTTCGACACGGGCGCTGTCAACCCGCACACCGACGCGGCCGGGCCGGCCATCCGCACCAAGCCGCTTCACCACATCGCGGCGCTCTCGGAATTTCTGGACGAGACGGCACACGCCCACGGACCGGAGCGGACGCTCGCCATCGTCGGCGGCGGTGCGGCAGGCGTGGAAGTGGCGCTCAACGTGACGGCGCGGCCAGACCTCGCAGGGCGTCTGCGGGTCGAGATCGTCGAGCCGGGGACGCGCCTGCTCGGCGGCATGCCCGAGGGCGCGTCGCAGTGGGCGCACGCGCGCCTGGCCGCACGCGGCGCGCGGGTGCATCTCGGCGCACGGGCGCAGGCCGCGACCCCGGCCGGCCTCGCTCTCGAAGACGGACGCTTCATCCCGGCTGAGGCCGTGCTCTGGGCCACGGGCTCGCGCGGGGCCCCGTTTTACGCCGCGGCGGGGCTGCCCGTGACCGAGCAGGGCTTCGTCCGCACCGATCGCGCGCTGCGCGTGCAGGGCCATCCGCGCCTGTTCGTGGCCGGCGACGCCGCGGCCGTGGCAGGCTACGAGCACCTGGCGCGCATTGGCGTGCACGCCGTCAAGCAGGGACCGGTGCTGCGGGCGAACGTGCTCCGCGCCGCGCGCGCGCTGCGTGAGGGCCGCGCGCCCGAGGCGCCGCGCCTGCGCCGGTTCCGTCCCTATCCGCTCGCACCGCTCATCCTCTCGACCGGCGAGCCGACCGCGCTCGTCGTCGAGGGCACGCGCTGGGCCGAGGGCGCGCTCTGGCTCCGCATGAAGCACTTCGCCGACCGCCGCTGGATCGCGCGCTACCACCCCGTCCCCGTCCAGACGTCGTACCGATCCTGGATCGATCTCGCCTGCGCGCAGACGGCCGCGCCGCGCGCCGCGCGCGACGCGGCGCCCTCAGGACCGGCGTAGCCTGCCTGGCCGCCGGCTCCGGCGGTCCGTCACAGCCTCCATGCGCTGCCGCGTCCCCCTCCTCTCCGCCGCTGCCCTGCTGCTCGCTCTCGCAGGCGGCTGTCGCCGCGAGGCGCCCTCGGCACCGCCGGCCGCGCCGGCCACACCCGCCGACACGACCGTACGCGCCGAAGCCGCGCCCGCCCTCCCGGCGCCCTCGCCCGGCGGCGCGCCGTTCGTGTTCGACACCTCCGAGACGCCCGAAGCGCCCGAGGCGGCCGTTCCCATCGCGCCGCTGCCGCCGCCGCCGCCGCCCGAGCCGCCGCCCACGGCGCCCGCCCCGAGCGGCCCGGCCGGCGCGTGCGACGTGCGCGAGGCCGAGCAGTTCTGCTTCACCTACTCCGGCACGGGCTGGACGCCCCGCACGGCCCGCGAGCACTGCGCCGGCGCGCCAACGGGCTCGTTCCGCGCTGAGCCCTGCCCTACCGAGGGACGCATCGCCACGTGCACGTTCCGCCGCGCCGATGCCCCCGCGCGCGAAATCGTCTACACGTACTACGCGCCCTACGACCGCGCGCTGGCGCAGCTGGCCTGTCCGGGCGAGTTCACGGCGTACTGAGCGCGTCGCCTTTTCGCGGCACGCCACCCGGCCGTACCACACCGCTCACCCGGAGCGCCCATGCGATGAGCGCTCCCTGGAGGGGCAGGCGTAGCAGCAGCAGCAGTCCCGCGAGCGTCGTCCCCGGGGCCGAAAGGGCGAGGTGAACGTTGGCCGGGTAGACCGCCACGAGCAGCAGAGCGAGCCCCCACCCGGCCGCCCGGCGAAGCGGCAGGGACCGTGCCAGGAGCCCCACCCCCCCAGCGATCTCGGCGAGGCCGCTCACGTAGATCAGCGCAAGCGGCGCCGGAAAGGCAGGCGGCATCGCCGGCAGGTACACCTCGGGTGCAACCAGATGGGCCATCCCGGCGAGCACCATCAGCCCGGCGAGCGCCCAGCGTCCGCGGCGCCGGATCGGCGGCTCGCCGGGCGCTCCCACAGGTCTGCCGCGGCTCAAAAGCGTACCCTCAGGCGAGCCCCGTCGGGCGCAGGCCCGAGCGCGACCTGCTCCACGCGCCCGGTGAGCCCTTTCATGCGCCGGCGCGAGGCGAGGTAGGCGATGCCGTCGAGCACAAACAACCCGGCGCCCTGCACGACGAGCGCCGCGCCGTGCCCGCGCCACGCGTCCGGGTTGGGCACGCCCCGCCCCGCCGCCGCGATCAGCGTCCCGCCCACGGCGGCATACCCCACGTTGAGGCCGAGGTTGACGAGCAGCACGTCCGCGTAGCCGTTCTCCGACGCGTGGGCCGCCGCCCATTCGCCCGTCGTCTCGCCCGGCCCTCGCAACAACCCGGCTGCCGCGATGCCCGTGTTGACGGCCCCCCACGCCGCCGTCTGCATGGCAAAGCCGCGGCGGCCGGGGTCCGTTTCGGCATCCGATAGCGCCCAGAGCAGCAGCCCGCTGGCCGCGTTCGTCGCCCCCCACACGCCAACGCGCCGCAGGTGCGCCTGCTGATCGGCGCGCAGGGCGGCCGAGAGTTCCCGGACCCCATCGGAAGCGGGGCTGGCCGGAACGGCGCCCGTCCCGGCCGGGACAGCCTGGCCCTTGGCCGGACGCGCGAACGCCGCAGCGGCCACTCCAAGCGCGAGCCCGGTGAAAACCGCGAGCGCGCGAAGCCCTGCGCCAGGCCGCGCGTAGGCAGGGGGGGCCACGCCTGCTGTCCTCGCCGCGTGGCGGCCGTGCTTGTTCCGACTCATCGTATGCCCTTCTGCTGATGACGCGCTGGTTGTTCGTGCTCTTCCTCGTCGTCCCGCTGCTGGACCTGTCTGTGCTTGTGACCCTCGGCGGGCGGCTCGGTTTCTGGCCGACGGTCGGGCTCGTCGTCGCGACGGCGCTGCTCGGGGCGTGGCTCGCGAGGCGCGAGGGCCTCGCAGCCGTGCGCCGCGTGCAGGCGCGGCTGGCTGCCGGCGCTCTTCCCGGCCCCGAGCTCATCGACGGCCTGATCATCCTGTTCTCGGGGGCGCTGCTGCTCACGCCGGGCTTCCTGACCGATTTCGTGGGCCTGCTCGGCCTCCTGCCGCCCTCGCGGGCGCTGCTGCGCGCACGGATCGGCGCGGGGTTGCAGGCAGGCGTACGCACGGGGCACATACGCTTTTTCGGAGGAGCGGCAGGCAGTCCCTTCGGCATGCCCTCTGGCCACGCCTCCGGAGGGCCCTTCGGCGAGCGCGCGCCTTCCAAGGCGCCCTCTCAGAGCGGCGTGTACGGCCGCCCGGCAGCCTCCTCCCCGGGGGCCCCGGCTACCGACGTCGTCGATGCCGAGTTTGAGGATGCCGAGTTTGAGGAGGTGCCGCCAGAGCCAACCCACGGCGGGCACGGGCGCCTTTCGTAGCGGGGGTCGCGGCACAGACGCCCTTCACACAGGCTCCGCTTGGCGGGGCACGCCCCGGCGGGCGTATATTGCGAGCCTTGCATTCGGGCTCGCCCGCATGCGGCCGGGTAGCTCAGTTGGTAGAGCAACGGACTGAAAATCCGTGTGTCGGCGGTTCGAGTCCGCCCTCGGCCACTCCCGCTCCGGCGGGGCCGCCCTCCGGAAGCGCTGTTTGAAAACCGGGGGAAGCGGAAGCCTGCGCGTGGCGCGCCCCGATGGGCCGTGCGTAGTTTCAGCGCCCTGTCTGGCCCGGTAGCTCAGTTGGTCAGAGCGCCGGCCTGTCACGCCGGAGGTCGCGGGTTCAAGTCCCGTCCGGGTCGCCAGACGCGAAGCGCCGGCCGTTTCCTCGGAAGCGGCCGGCGCTTTCGCTTTCAGATGCCCGCGCCGCAGGTGCCGCAGGGCCGCTCGGAGGCGCCTCAGCGGGGCTCGCCGCGG
>JBKBRC010000014.1:59358-65307 GCA_046292345.1 Rubricoccaceae bacterium | reverse complement strand
GCAACCGTTTCCGCATGTCGCAACCGTTTCCGCACGTCGCAACTGTTTCCGCACGTCACCCGGCAACGCGCGGCTCAGTCGAACGAGACTGTCTGGAGCCGCGAGGCCTGGAGCAGTTCCTGGTACTCGCGCGGGCTCACGCCCGGCACGAACGTCGTGACCGGGTTGAGGGGCGTCTGCTCGTCGTTGAGCACGCGCACCTCGTAGTGCAGGTGCGGCGCGGTCGAGATGCCTGAGTTGCCGGTGTAGGCGACCGTCTGCCCGCGCCGCACGGCCGCGCCGACGCGCAGCCCCGCCGCAACGCCCGAGAGGTGAGCGTAGCGCGTCATCTTGCCTGCGAGCGGGTGCTCGATCTCGAGCGTGAGGCCGTAGCCGCCGCGGTCGCCGATGAAGCTGACCACGCCGTCTCCGGTGGCGTAGGTGGGCGTGCCGACGGGCGCGGGGAAGTCGACGCCGGCGTGCATGCGCATCGTGTGCAAGATGGGGTGGTAGCGCATGCCGAAGCCCGACGTCAGGCGGGCGTCCTTGAGCGGCAGGATGGCCGGCTGCTGCCGGAGCACGGCGTCGCGCTGCCCGGCCAGCGCGCGGAGCTCCTCGTACGAGCGCGACTGCAGGCTCAGCTGCCGCTCGAGCCGGTCGAAGGTGGCGCTGGTCTGGCGCAGCAGCGCGCTCGTGGGCGTTGAGTAGCGCGCGTAGTCGTCGCGCTCGGCGCCGCCGACGCCCATCCGGAACTCGTCTTCGGAGATCGGCTCGGCGTTGAAGACGGTGCGGTAGAGCTCGCGGTCGGTCTCGGCGAGGTCATTGAGCTGGGCCGAGAACGCCGTCAGCCTGGCGTTGGCCGTCTGGAGCTGCGTGCGCAGCGCGTCGATCTCCTCGCGCTGCGCGATCTCGACGGGCGAGGTGGCGAACTGCGCCAGCAGCCCCACGCCGAGCGCGGCGAGCACAAGCGCGAGGCTGACGACGGCGCCGGCCCTGAGCAGCAGCCCCTTACGGTCCGGCTCGACCTCGACGAAGGCGCAGCGCTCGTGGTCGTAGTAGAAAAAGCGATTTCGCGGCATGAAAAAGGCGCGGCAGGCGCGAAACGGCGGCGCGCGGGCCAGGCCCCGGCAAACTCCGGACCATCGCCCGCACGGTGGTGGCCGCCTCGCCCGCACGCGCAGCAGAGGTGCGTAAACCCCGGAAAAGCTAGCGGGCGCTGCGTTGCCTGGCCACGGGTCCGCCGCGTCTCACGGGTTCTCCACGAAACGGGCCGTTTCGAGGGCGCTCCGCGCGGGAGCGCCTCACTCCACGTCGCGCTCGAACCATTCGATGCCGCGGCGCACGGAGCGCCGCTCGAGTCCGTCGCGCGTGCGGTCGCGGATGCGGTCGCTCAGACGGCGCGCGAAGACCTCGGCCGGGTCGTAGCCGTAGTGGAGCAGCAGGTGGTTCATGGCGATCACCTCGCAGATGACGGTCACGTTCTTGCCCGGCACGATGGGCAGCTTCACGAGCGGCAGCTCCACGCCCAGAATGGGCTCCATCTGGTCCACCATCCCGATGCGGGTGTACTCCTCGTTCTCGTCCCACGTCTGCATCTGCACGATCACCTCGATGCGCTTCTGGTAGCGGATGGCGCGCACGCCGAACATGGCGCGCACGTCGATCAGGCCGAGGCCCCGGATCTCCATGAAGTGCTGCGCCAGATCGGTGCCAGAGCCCATCAGGATGCCCTCGGCCTTGCGCGTGCCCACGACGACGTCGTCGGCGACGAGGCGATGGCCGCGCTCGACGAGGTCGAGGGCGATCTCGGACTTGCCGATGCCGGCGCGCCCGGTGATGAGCAGCCCGATGCCGTACACGTCCACGAGCGAGCCGTGCAGCGTGATCTGCTCGGCGAACTGGTCTTCCAGGTAGTCGCGCAGGCGCGCGATGAACACGACCGTGGGCGTGGTCGTGCGGAAAAGCGGCACGCCGCGCGCCTCGGCCGCGGCCACGAGCGGCGCCGGAAGCGTGTTGCCAGCCGTGAGAAAGATGCACGGCACGTCGAAGGCGATCAGGCGTTCGAACGCCGTGAGGCGCTCGGCCTCGGGCAGCCAGGCGAGGTAGCGGCACTCGGTGTTGCCGAGCACCTGCGCGCGCTGGTACGTGAACAGCTCGGTGTACCCCGCGAGCACGAGGCCGGGACGGTGCGTGTTGACCTCGGTGATCAGCCGCGCGTCCAGGTCTCCCGCCGAGAGCTGCTCGAGGTCGATGCCGAGACGGCCACGCAGCGCCTCGGCGAGGTAGCCGACCGTGATGGACTCTTTCTTGAAGGGCTCAGGTTTGCGCATGGGCAGGGAGGGCACGGGCGGCGTCAGGGAACGGGCACGCGTTCGAGCACGCGTGCAACGATCTGCTCGGGCGCGACCTCCTCGGCCTCGGCCTCGTAGGTAACGGCGACGCGGTGGCGGAGCACGTCCGGCGCAAGCGCGCGCACGTCGTCGGGGGTCGCGTAGGGCCGGCCGGCGAGGAAGGCGTGCGCGCGCGCGGCGAGGCTGAGCGCGAGCGTGGCCCGCGGCGAGGCGCCGTAGGCGACGAGGCCGCGCAGGTCGGGCAGGCCATAGCGCTCGGGCGCGCGCGTGGCCAGCACGAGGTCTACCACGTACTCCTCGACGCGCGCGTCGATGTAGAGGCGGTCTATGGTGCGGCGCGCGGCCAGGATCTGCTCGGGCGAGACGATCGCGCGCACGGGCGGCGGCCCCTCGGTGCGGGCCATCCGGCGCATGATGGCCAGTTCCTCCTCGCGCGTGGGGTAGGAGACGAGGACCTTGAGCATGAAGCGGTCTACCTGCGCCTCGGGCAGCGGGTACGTGCCCTCCTGCTCGATGGGGTTCTGCGTGGCCAGGACGAGGAAGGGGCGCGGGAGCGCGTAGGTCGTCTCGCCGATCGTGACCTGGTGCTCCTGCATGGCCTCGAGCAGCGCGCTCTGCACCTTGGCCGGCGCGCGGTTGACCTCGTCGGCAAGGATGACGTTGGCGAAGATGGGACCTTTCTTGACGCGGAACGCGCCCTCGGCCTGGTTGAAGACGAGCGTGCCGACGAGGTCGGCCGGGAGCAAGTCGGGCGTGAACTGGATGCGTTGGAAGCGCGCCTGGATGGTCTGCGCGAGCGTCGAGACGGCGAGCGTCTTGGCGAGCCCCGGTACGCCCTCGAGCAGGACGTGCCCCCCGGTGAGCAGTCCCACGAGCAGACGCTCGACCATCTGCGGCTGGCCCACGACGACGCGTCCGATCTCGGCCAGGAGCGGCGGCACGAACGCGCTCACCTCTGCGACATGATCGGTGAGGGCGGCGAGGTCGGCCGTGTCGCGGGCGGGGGCGTCGTGCGAGGTCATGCGGAGGCGGATGGGTCAGGCGGGAGCGGGCGGCGGGGCCGGGTGCGCGGCGGGCACGGGGCAGTATACACGGGCGTTCACAGCATACACGGGCGTCACGGCGTCGCGCCACGCTCGCCGGCGAGCACGCCGAGGTGCTCGCCGAGGTGCTCGCCCGGGCGCAGGCCGGCGCCGTTGAGGAACGCGGCGGCCTCTACGCGGCGCTTGCCCTCGCGCTGCACGGCGCGCAGCTCGAGCGCCCCCTCGCCGCAGGCGACGACGAGGCGCGGCCCGGCCTCGAGCACCGCGCCCGGCGTCCCGCAGCGCCCGTCTTCCTGAGCGACCTGCGTGGCGAGCACCTTGAGCGTCTCGCCGCGCCAGGCGGTCCAGGCTCCCGGCACCGGGGCCAGCGCGCGCACGTGGTTGTGCAGGGCCCGCGCCGCGCGCGCCCAGTCCAGGCGGGCGTCGTCGCGGAAGATCTTGGGCGCGCGGCTGGCGCGGGTGTCATCCTGCGGCGTGGCGCGCAGCGTGCCTGCGAGCAGCCCCTGCGCCGTCTCGACGACGAGGGCGGCGCCGAGCGCGGCGAGGCGGTCGTGCAGTTCGCCGCCGGTTTCGTCCGGCCCCACCGACAGGCGCTCCTGGCGCAGGATGGCGCCGGTGTCTACGCTCGGCTGGAGCAGGAACGTCGTCACGCCGGTCTCGCGCTCGCCAGCCATGAGCGCGCGCTGAATGGGCGCCGCCCCGCGGTAGGCGGGTAGCAGCGAGGCGTGCAAGTTGAACGCCCCCAGGCGGGCCGTCTGGTAGACCTCCGGCGGGAGTATGCGGAACGCGACGACCACGATCACGTCTGGCCCGAGCGCGCGCAGCTCGGCGACGAAGGCGGGGGCACGCAGGTCGTCGGGCTGGCGGACGGCCAGGCCGCGCGCCTCGGCGGCCAACTTGACGGCACTCGGGCGGAGCGCCTTGCCGCGCCCGGCAGTGCCG
Organism: Rubricoccaceae bacterium; assembly: GCA_046292345.1. Lineage (GTDB taxonomy): Bacteria > Bacteroidota > Rhodothermia > Rhodothermales > Rubricoccaceae > JBKBRC01. The sequence continues at coordinate 60,992 of JBKBRC010000014.1, read as the reverse complement.
TCGGGCGCGGTGACGACGAGCGCAGGCGGCAGCCCGGCCGCGACGAGCGCCTCGAGCGCGGGCACGGCAAAACCGGGCGTGCCCATGAAAACGAGCCGGGGCGGAGAGAGCTCGGACACGGCGGCAGGACGGCGGGTGAGACGGACGCCGGGCAAGCTAGCCGCGCCCGGGCCGCCTCACATCCGCGTGCGCTCGTCCCAGATGGGCACGAGCAGGCGGAAGTCGCCCATGCCGGTCTGGTCGACGAAGATGAAGCGTCGCCCGAAGCGGTTGTAGAACCACACCTGGTAGGGCTGCGTGCCGTAGTTGAACGGGTGGTCCTCGATGAAGTCCGGCTCGCCGAAGCGGATGTAAACCTCCCCGCGATCGGTGTTCCAGCCGGCGTCGCGGAGGCGCCCGTAGCGCTGATTGGCGTAGGCGACGCGGTAGTAGTACTCCTCCATGCGCTCGTTGCGGCGCGTGCCCGGCGTGGGGTCGCGGCGGGCCCAGAACTCGCGGAAGAGGCGCAGCTTTTCCTCCTGCGTGGGGGCGTTGCGCATGGCGCGGATCTCGCGGTCCTTGGCGATGTAGCGCAGCTGCGCGATAGCCGCGTCGAGGTCTGAGATCTGCCCCTCGAGGCCGAGCCAGCGCACGGCGAACGGCTTCTCGGCCTCCGCGACAAGCGTGCCGTCGGGCTGCTCGAGACGCACGGCGAGCACGTAGTCGCCGACTGATAAGCGCTCCGTAGGCACGCGGAGCGTGGCGGGCGTGGTGCCGGCGGGTACGTCGAGCGTCTCGGTGAGCGCCAGCGGCGTGCCCATCTCCGCCTGCTGACGCGGCGCGAGCCCGAGCAGCGCCCGGAACGACGGGCGCTCCTGCACGCGGTTCTGCTCCGTGACGACGTACGTCACCTGGAGGCGCGCCGGCGCCTCGGCATAGATCTCGTAGAAGACCGTGAAGGCCTCCTGGTCCGTGGCGATGGCGGCGCCCACGTTGGGCTCGAGGCGGCCCGTGTCGGCGTCGTAGTGCTCGAGGAGCAGGGGGTCGCTCATGGCCACCGGGCCGCTCATGGCGCGCACGACGAGCGGCACCTCGCGCGAGAACGTGCGCCGGCTGCTGCCGTCCTCGACGGTCACCTGTACGCTGTAGCGCCCCGGCTCCACCGCGAGCGTCTGCACGGCGCGGTCGGCCGTCTCGGGAGACTGCGTGGCGGCGTACGTGGGCGCGGCGAGCGCGCGCTCCCAGGTGCGGCTGTGCGCGAGCCCGGCCTGCCGGCCGCGTGCGTCGGTGCGGTAGAGCTGCACCGTGACGGCGTAGGTGGCCTCGAAACCGTCGGCGCGAGCCAGGAAGCGAAGGTTCTGGTAGGGGATGGCTGTGTAGACATCCACCTGCGGGCCGCGCTCGCCGCGCGTCGTGACCACGTCGAGGTCGAACTCCGGCTGGTAGGCCGCCTGCGCCTGCGCGGCCGGCACAGCCACCGGCGACGCGGCGGCGAGCGCGACGAGCAGTGCGGCCAGCCCGAGGGCCAGCCGCCGGAGCGGCGAGAGACGTCGTGCGCGCATAGGGCTCAGGTCGGCACGCAAGGGGGGGCGAGCAGGGATCGGGGCGTGCGCGCCCCCGTGCTAAAGGTGCGGCAGGGCTAAAGGTGCGGCAGG
>JBKBRC010000014.1:6623-59258 GCA_046292345.1 Rubricoccaceae bacterium | reverse complement strand
GGAGCGGCGAGAGACGTCGTGCGCGCATAGGGCTCAGGTCGGCACGCAAGGGGGGGCGAGCAGGGATCGGGGCGTGCGCGCCCCCGTGCTAAAGGTGCGGCAGGGCTAAAGGTGCGGCAGGCGTCCGCCCGCGGCAGGCCCCGGCCCGCGAACGGGCGCACGGCGCGCGCGAACGGCCGGCGGGGTGCGCCCGGCGGCCCGTCAGGCGAAGAGCGCGCGCACGAACGCGGCCCGGTCGAACACCTGCAGGTCGTCAATACCCTCCCCTACGCCGATGTATTTTACCGGGATCTGAAACTCGTTGGAAATACCAATCACGATGCCCCCCTTGGCGGTGCCATCGAGCTTGGTGAGCACGAGCCCGGTCACGTCTACGGCCTTGGTGAAGGCCTCGGCCTGGCGGAGCGCGTTCTGGCCGGTCGAGCCGTCGAGCACGAGCAGGACCTCGTGAGGCGCGCCGGGCACCTGGCGGTCCATCACGCGGCGCACCTTCGCGAGCTCCTCCATCAGCCCGACCTGGTTGTGGAGCCGGCCGGCCGTGTCGATGAGGACGACGTCGGCGCCGCGGGCCTTGGCAGCGGCGAGCGTGTCGAAGGCGACAGCGGCGGGGTCGGCGCCCTGGTACTGCTTGACGATTTCGACGCCGGCGCGGTCGGCCCAGATCTGGAGCTGTTCGGTAGCGGCGGCGCGGAACGTGTCGGCCGCGCCGAGCACGACGCGGCGGCCGGCGGCGCGGTAGCGGTGCGCCATCTTGCCGATCGAGGTCGTCTTGCCGACCCCGTTGACGCCCACGACCATGATGACGTGCGGCCGGTTGGGCAGCGGCGCCTCGAAGTCGGCCGGGCGCTCGGGCGAGGAGCCGAGCAGCAGGTCTGCGATCTCGTCGCGGATGAGGTTCTGCAGGTCGGCCGTGGTGACGTACTTGTCGCGCGCCACGCGCGCCTCGATGCGGCGGATGATCTCGACGGTGGTCTTGACGCCCACGTCCGACGTGACGAGCACGTCCTCGAGGTCGTCGAGCACCTCGTCGTCTACGGTGTCTTTGCCGGCCACGGCGCGGCTGAGCTTGCCGAAGAAGCCCACGCGCGTCTTCTCGAGACCATCCTCGAGACGCTGCTGCTCGGCGGCGCGCTGCTCTTCCTTGCGTTTGAACCCGAACAGGGCCATCGGGGGGCGGGGCTGAATGGGAGGGGCGGAAAGCTCCGGCAGGACGGACGCGCAGGGACGCGAGTTTCGCTCGAATCGCGTCTGGCGCGCCGGGCCGGGGCCGTAACCCGCACGCTGCCCCCCGGATCCGCGGGCGCGTCGCCGCGGGCGCGTTGCCGCACGCCGGCGCCGGACCGTACCTTTCGGGCCGCTCTGGCCTGCGCCCCGCCTCCGCTCCCAATGTCCGCCCACGCCTCCCCCCTCGCTCCGCTGCGCTACCGGCGCGTCCTGCTCAAGCTCAGCGGCGAGGCCCTGATGGGCGAGCGGCAGTTCGGTATCGACACGGCCGTGCTTGAGCAGTACGCGGCCGACGTGCGCGAGGCCGTCCACGCCGGCGCCGAGGTCGCGCTCGTCATCGGCGGGGGCAACATCTTCCGCGGCGTCTCGCCGCAGGGCCGCCGCATCTCCTCACGCGCCCACGCCGACTACATGGGCATGCTCGCCACGCTCATCAACGGCATGGCGCTCCAGGACGCGCTCGAGCAGGCCGGCCTGCACACGCGCCTGATGTCGGCCATCGACATGAACGAGATCGCCGAGCCGTTCATCCGCCGCCGCGCCATCCGGCACCTCGAGAAAGGCCGCGTGGTCGTCTTCGGCGCCGGCACCGGCCACCCGTACTTCTCGACCGACACCGCCGCGGCGCTGCGCGCGGCCGAGATCGGGGCCGAGGTCATCATCAAGGGCACACGCGTGGACGGCGTCTACACCGCCGACCCCGAGCGCGACGACGCGGCGCAGCGCTTCGAGGCCATCCACGGCACCGAGGTGCTCACGCGCGGCCTCGGCGTGATGGACCTGACGGCGATCACGCTCGCCAAGGAGAGCGGCCTGCCGCTGCTCGTGTTCAACATGAACCGCCGTGGCGACCTGCTGCGCCTGCTCCGCGGCGAGCCCGTCGGCACGCTCGTACACTGGGACGGCGCCGCCGATTCGGCCGTCTTCTCCGCTCCCTCCGGGCCCTCCGCCACCGGGGCGCCTGTCACGGGGACGTCCGTCGCTTCCTGATTCCCGGCGCCCCTCCGGTCCCCTTCTTCTCGCCATGATCGACGACGCGCTCACCCTCCTCCTAGACGACGCCCGCGAGACGATGCACAAGTCGCTCGAGCACCTCGCGGCCGAGCTCAACACGATCCGCGCCGGACGCGCCAGCGCCGCCATGCTCGACGGCGTGCGCGTGGAGGCCTACGGGAGCCAGATGCCGCTCAACCAGGTCGCCTCGGTCAGCACGCCCTCGCCCGACCTGATCGTCATCAACGCGTACGACCGCTCCACGCTCGGCGCCATCGAGCGGGGCATCCAGGCGGCCAACCTCGGCCTCAACCCCACCAACGACGGTTCCGTGGTCCGCCTCTCGGTGCCGCCGCTGACCGAGGAGCGCCGCCGCGACCTCGCCAGGGCCGCGCGCGCGCGCGGCGAGGAGGCCAAGGTGGCCATCCGCAACGTGCGCCGCGACGCCAAAAACGCTATCGGCCGGACCGTGCAGGAGGAGTCGCTCTCCGAGGACATGCGCTTCGAGGCCGAGGAGCGCCTGCAGAAGCTGACCGACGAACACATCGCCAAGGTGGATGCCATGCTGCAGAAAAAGGAGCACGACATCATGCAGGTCTGACAGGATCTGCAGGTCTGACGGGCACCGCGCTCCACACTCAGGCCACTTTTTGCCGTGTCTGCACCGGCCCGCCGGCCGGGCGCGCCGTAGCTTGCCCTTTCTGCCCCGGAGAGGTGCCCGAGTGGCTGAAGGGGCGCGCCTGGAAAGCGCGTGTACCGGTTGACCCGGTACCGAGGGTTCGAATCCCTCCCTCTCCGCCCCGCCGCGCCCCGCGCCCCGCCGCGCGGGGCGCGCGCTGTCTGGAGCCCGCGCGCTGTCCGGAGCTCCTGCCTGCGCCCACTCCCCCCCGGCCGCCGCCCGTGTCTGCCCTCCCCCCTCGGTCCGTGCTCGTGGTCGGCGCCGGAGCAGCCGGGATGATGGCGGCCCTGTTCGCCGCGCGTGCCGGCGCCGCCGTGACCGTGCTCGAGACGACGCGCCAGGGCGGCAAGAAAATCGTCGTCAGCGGCGGTGGGCGCTGCAACGTGCTGCCCTCGGCCGTGGACGCGCGCCGCTTCGTGACGGCCTCGTCGCCGCGCACGCTCGCGCGCATCCTCCGCGCCTGGCCGCAGCCGGCGCAGCAGCGTTTCTTCGAGCACGAGCTCGGGCTGCCGCTCGCGCTCGAGCCGGGGACGGGAAAGCTCTTCCCCGCCTCCGGCCGCGCCGCCGACGTGCGCCAGGCCCTCCTGGGAGCGGCGCAGGCCGCCGGCGCGCGCTTCCAGATGCGCTGCCGCGTCACGCGCCTCGAGCCCGAGGCGCACGGCTGGGCCGCGTACCTCGACGGGCACGCCGAGGCGCTCCGCGCCGACGCCGTCGTGCTCGCCACCGGCGGCCTCTCGGTCCCGGCCACCGGCTCGGAGGGCTTCGGGCTGCGCGAGGCGGCCCGCCTCGGGCATACCGTCCACCCGACCTACCCGGCGCTGACGCCGCTCACGGCCGTGCCAGCACCGCACGCCGCGCTCGCAGGCGTCTCGCTCGCTGCGCGCCTCCGCGCCGGGGCGGGGCGCGAGGCCGCCGTCGCCTGCGGCGGCTTTCTCTTCACGCACCGCGGCTACAGCGGCCCGGCCGTGCTGGACGTCTCGCACGTGGCCGTTCGCGCGCGGGCCGCCGGCGCCGCACCCGACGTGCGCGTGCAGTGGGCCGGCCGCGACGCCGCCGTCTGGGAGGAGGCCCTTCGGGCCGATGGGCCAGGCCTGGTCGCCACCACCCTCCGCGCGCACCTGCCCGCCCGCCTCGCCGACGCGCTGCTGGCCGAGGCCGGCCTCCCACCCGCCCGCACCCGCGCCGAGCTGCGCCGCGACGAGCGGCGCACGCTCGTGCGCCTCCTCGCCGACTACCCCCTCACCACGACCGGCGACGAAGGCTACAAGAAGGCCGAGGTCACCGGCGGCGGCGTCGCGCTCGGCGAGGTCGATCCGCGCACGATGGAGAGCCGCCCTCGCCCCGGACTCTTCCTCTGCGGCGAACTGCTCGACGCCTTCGGGCCCATCGGCGGGTACAACTTCTTCTGGGCCTGGAGCACGGGCCGCGCTGCCGGACTCGGCGCCGCGCGCGCCACCTGACCCGGCAAACCGGACCTGGCAAACCGGACCCGGCAAACCGGACCCGGCGGGCTGGCCTAGCGGACTTCGCGGCCGGGCAGCGCGAGCGGATGCGGGCGCAGCCCGGGCGTCGCCGGCAGACCATCTGCCGGCACGCGCGCAGGCCGGAGGGCCGACGCGCGCGTGAACCGGTACGACCGCTCGACGCGGTATCGCAGGAGCGACTCTGCACGCAGGCCGTAGGTAGTCGCAATCGCTTCTTGGCAGTCGGGCGGGCAGAACTCCTCCTCGTAGCCTAGCAGCGTCAGATCATTGCCCGAGAGGGTGTAACCGAGGATGAACGACGTGCGCGTGTTGCCTTCGGTGAGCACGATGCGCAGGGCGCCCTCGCCGACCACGTCCCACCGCCCACGCGTCTCGCGGCGCTCCGGCCCGGCCGTCTCCGTGACCACGAGCCGGTTGTTGCCCTCAAAGGCGTAGCGCACCGTGTAACCGGCCTCGGTCGGCGTCACGCGCTCGCTCCCGACGGCCGTCTCACGGTTGGCCGCAAGCGTGCGTGTGGCGAAGGTCAGGCGTCCCGAGGCGACGGCCTCCTCGGCCCCGGCCGCGAACGTGACGCGCGGGACGTCAAGCACGCCCGGGCTGAGTCCGAACGGCGCATCGCCCTCGAAAGACGACAGCGGCAGGAAGCGGTCGCCGGCGAAAAGCCCCCCCTCGCCGCCGGACGACTGCAGCACGACCGACACTGTGGAGGGGCCCTCTTGCCCCTGCGGCACCGACTGCAGGCGCACGAACGCTCCCGCGCCCGAGCGCTGGAACGCGCCCACGTGGCGCAGCGAGCCCGTCACGGCGCCCGAGAGCGTGAGCGCGCCCGAGAGGGGCGGACGGTCGTACGCCGTGACGGTCTGCGCCTCGGCGACCGTCACCAGGTCGGTCGCGCCGGTCGAGACGAGCGTCCACGTGCCTACGAGCGCCTCGTCGACGGGGCCGGTTGTGTCGCAGCCGGCAACGAGGACGAGGGTGAGCAGAAGCGGTAGCAGACGGCGCATGACGACAGGAAGCAGGGTCTCCATAACCTACGGCCGCTCGCAGCCGGTCTCCGCGAAAGGCGGGCCCGGTGCCGGGCGGCGCCCCCCGTCGCGGAGCGCCGCCCGGCGGCCCGGCCGGAGGTCAGGCTTCGCCGGCGGGCGCCATCGGCGTCGGAGCGCCGTCGCCAAGCGTCGCCGGGGCGTCGGCTTCCGAGCGCACCCCTTCGGGTAGCGGCTCGCCGGCAGGGACGGTCTGCAGCAGCACGCCCCCGCCCGGCGCGGCCTCCACGACGACCGTGTCGCCCTCGCGCACGAGCCCGGCCAGGATCTGCTCGGCGAGCCGGTTGGCGATCTGGCGCTGGATGACGCGCTTGAGCGGCCGCGCGCCGAAGACGGGGTCGAAGCCCTCGCGCGCGAGCGCGTCCTTGGCCGCGTCGGTCAGCACGAGACGCAGGCCGTGGCTGCGCTCGGCCAGGCGGCGCGTACGCTCGAACTGGAGCGCCACGATCTGCCGGATCTCGGCCTGCCCGAGCGGGCGGAAGACGACGATCTCGTCGATGCGGTTGAGGAACTCCGGGCGCAGCGTCTCGCGCAGGCGCTGCCCGAGGTCGCGGCGCAGGCCCTCCATCTCGGCCTCGGCCAGGCCCTCCGGCCCCGCCAGGTCCATGCGGCGCTTGATGAGGTCGGCGCCGAGGTTGCTCGTCATGATGACGATGGTGTTCGAGAAGTCGACGGTGCGGCCCTTCGAGTCGGTCAGGCGGCCGTCGTCGAGCAGTTGCAGCAGCACGTTGAACACCTCCGGGTGCGCCTTCTCGAACTCGTCGAGCAGGACGACCGTGTAGGGCCGGCGGCGGACGGCCTCGGTCAGCTGCCCGCCCTCGTCGTAGCCCACGTATCCGGGCGGCGCGCCGATGAGCCGGCTGACGGTGTGCCGCTCCTGGTACTCCGACATGTCGATGCGCACCATCGCGTGCTCGTCGTCGAAGAGCTGCTCGGCGAGCGCGCGCGCCAGCTCGGTCTTGCCCACGCCCGTCGTGCCGAGGAAGATGAAGCTGCCGATCGGGCGCCCGGCGTCTTGCAGCCCGGCGCGGCTGCGGCGGACGGCGTTGGCGACCGCCTCGACGGCCTCGGGCTGCCCGACGACGCGCGCGCTGAGCGTTTTCTCGAGGTTGAGCAGCTTTTCGCGCTCGGTCTCGAGCATGCGCGCGACCGGGATGCCCGTCCACCGGCTCACCACCTGCGCGATGTCCTCGGCGTCGACCTCCTCTTTGAGCATGGCGCCGTCCTTCTGGACCTCGGCCAGGCGCGCCATCGCCTCCTCGATCGTCTTCTCGAGCTCGGGCAGGCGCCCGTAGCGGATCTCGGCCACGCGCCCGAACTCGCCCTGCCGCTCGAGGTCGGCCGCCTCGGTGCGCAGGTGGTCCATCTCGGCCTTGGCCTCCTTGATGGCCGCGACGAGCTCGCGCTCCTGGTTCCAGCGCGCGCGCAGGCGGTCGCGCTCCTCCTCGAGGTCGGCCAGGCGGCGCGAGAGCTCCTCCTCGCGCCGCGTGTCGCCCTCGCGGCGGACGGCCTCGCGCGCGATCTCGGTCTGCCGGATCTCCCGCTCGAGGGTGTCGAGCTCCTCGGGCAGCGAGTCGATCTCGAGGCGCAGGCGCGCGGCCGCCTCGTCGACGAGGTCGATGGCCTTGTCAGGCAGGAAGCGGTTGGTGATGTAGCGGTCCGAGAGCTCGGCCGCGGCCACGAGCGCGCCGTCGGTGATGCGCACGCCGTGGTGGACCTCGTAGCGGTCCTTGATGCCGCGCAGGATGCCGATCGTGTCCTCGACCGAGGGCTCGCCGACGAGCACCATCTGGAAGCGCCGCTCGAGCGCCTTGTCCTTCTCGAAGTGCTTCTGGAATTCGTCGAGCGTGGTGGCGCCGATCACGCGCAGCTCGCCGCGCGCGAGCGCCGGCTTGAGGATGTTGGCCGCGTCCATGGCCCCCTCGGCCGCGCCGGCGCCCACGAGCGTGTGGATCTCGTCGATGAAGAGGATGATCTCGCCCTCGGCCTCGGTGACCTCCTTGACGACGGCCTTGAGGCGGTCTTCAAATTCGCCGCGGTACTTGGCGCCGGCGATGAGCGCGCCCATGTCGAGGGCGAGGATGCGGCGGGACTTGAGGCCTTCCGGCACGTCGCCCTGCACGATGCGGATGGCGAGCCCCTCAGCGATGGCCGTCTTGCCCACGCCCGGCTCGCCGACGAGCACGGGGTTGTTCTTGGTGCGCCGGGAGAGGATCTGGAGCACGCGGCGGATCTCCTCGTCTCGCCCCACGACGGGGTCGATCTTGCCACGGCGGGCGGCGTCGTTGAGGTCGCGCGCGTAGCGCCCGAGCGCGTCGTAGCGGTCCTCGGCGTTGGGGTCGTCGGCGCGCTGGCTGCCGCGCACGGCCGAGAGGGCGTCGCGCAGGCGCTCGGGCGTGACGCCCTGCTCGCGGAGGGCGCGTCCGGCGGCCGTCGTGTCGCCGGCGAGGGCGAGCAGCAGGTGCTCGGTGGCTACGTACGTGTCGCCGAAGGCGTCGGCCTCGCGGCGCGCGGCGTCGAAGACGCGCGAGGCGTCGCCGCCGAGCGTCGTCTGCACGCTCGCGCCGGTCGCCTTGGGCAGCTTGGCGACGGCCTCGGCCACGGCGCGCTCGACGGCGCCCGCTTCGGCGCCCACGCGGGTGAGCAGCGTGCCGGCGAGCCCGCCCGGCTCGCGTAGCAGCGCCTGCAGCAGATGGGCCGGCTCGAGGGCCGGGTTGCCGGCGGCCTGCGCCGCCTCGAGGGCCGCCTGGACGGCCTCCTGCGCTTTGACGGTGAAGGTGCTCAGGTTCATAGAGTGTGCGTGTTCAGGTCCAAGAGTGGCCAAGGTAGAGACATGAGCGTAGAGACATGAGCGGGCGCGGCGAACAGCGCCCCGGCAAGCTGGACGCGAGCGGACGCGTCCGACCCGGGCTCCCGCGAAAGGCCACCAGGTTCGCGAAGACCACCGGGTTAGTCGCCGTTTTACGCAGGCGCCCGTTCCCATGCTCCCCGTCCTGCCAGAACTTCCCCTGCCCTTTCGGACGCCTCGCTTGCCTTTCTACGCTCGCCCCTGGGTTCTCGTCCTCGCCGCGGTGCTGCTGCTTGTGGCAACGCTGGTCAACCTCTACGTCTCGGCCCGCGCCGTTGAGAACCTGCGCTCGGATTTCGCGCGGCTCGAGGTGTCCTACGACGTGCTCCAGACGCGGCAGCGGCTGCTCTCGGCCATGCTCGGCGCCGAGACCGGCCAGCGGGACTTCATTCTCACCGGGCAGGAGCCCCTCCTCGAGCCGTACTACGACGCCGCGCAGCGCGTGGACTCGCTCGCGGCACGCCTGGAGACGCTCGCGGCAGTCACCCCCCGGAAGCAGCCCCTGCTGCCAGTCATGCATGCGCACGTGGCGAGCAAGCGCCGCGAGATGGCCGGGGTGCTCGCCCTCTACGACGAGCAGGGGCCCGAGGCCGCCCGCGCAGCCGTCGGCGCTGGGTCCGGCAGAGCCGAGATGGACGCCCTTCGCAGCGTCCTGCACGCCATGGAGCAGCAAGCCCTCGCCAAGATGGACGAACGCCGGGCGCGGGCCGAGAGCTCACGCCGGCGCGCGCTCCTCTCGATCGGCCTGGCCAACGCGCTGCTGCTGTTGCTGCTGGGCTCGACGGCGCTCATCGCACGAGGCAGCCTGCGCACGCGCGAGCGCGTCACGCGCGACCTCCGCTGCACCAACGACGCCCTGAGCGAGGCCCTCGCCGAGCGCGAGGCCGCCCTGGCGCGCGTACGCGCGATGCAAGAACAGCTCGTGCAGCAGGAGAAGCTCGCCTCGCTCGGGCGGCTCACGGCCGGCGTCGCGCACGAGCTCATGAACCCGCTCAACTTCATCACCAACTTTGCGCAGCTGGCCGAGGAGATGGCCTCCGAAGCCCGGGACGCGCTCGCGGCCGGCCACGTCACCGAGGCCGGGGAGCTCCTCGCCGACGTGGCCACCAACGCTGGCAGGATCTGCACGCACGGCCGCCGCGCCGACGGCGTCGTGCGCAGCATGCTCGTGCATGCGCGCGGCATGAGCGGCGAGCGCGTGTCCGTAGACCTGCACGCGCTGCTCGACGAGGCGACCGAGCAGGCACTCGGGCCCTCCGGCCACCGCGACTTGCGCCTCGAGCGGGACTACGCGCCGGCGCTCGACGGACTCGTGCTGCGCGGCGTGCCGTCGGCGCTGTCGCGCCTGGTGATCAACCTGGTCGAGAACGCCGTGCAGGCGGTGCAGCAGCGCGCCGAGACGGCCGGGCCGGACTATGTGCCCACCGTCCTGTTGCGCACGCGGCCGCGCAGGGCACCCGGCGGGGACGAGCTCGCCGGGATCGTGGTGGAGGACAACGGGACTGGTATCCCGCCGGACATTCTGCCGCGCGTCTTCGATTCCTTCTTCACGACCAGGCCCCCGGGCAAAGGCACCGGCCTCGGGCTCTCGCTCGCGCACGACATCGCCGTCGGGCACGGCGGGCGTCTCGTAGCCAGCGCAGCGCCCGACGGCGGCGCCTGCTTCACGCTGACGCTCCCCGTTGCGCCCCGCCGCGCTCCGGAGACCGAAGCCCCGAGATCGGCTCCCTCCGCCCCGGCTCCCTCCAGCGCAGACGAAGCCCGGGCAGCCGGCTTCGCGCAACCCGCCACGAACACCCGAAAAGGCCGCGCGTGGCGTGACGGCTCGCACCGCGTGGCCGATCCGCAGCAGCAGAGCCTTCCTTCTCCCGCCCTGCGCCCGCGTCCCGAGCACCAGCGCTGTGCCTCCCCTGATCGTGCACGACTCGCAGCATCGATGCGGCATATGGCAACGCCGATGCGTCGCACAAACATTTTTATGTGTCACGCGAGGGTCTAAAGGCGCCCGGACCAGACGCTTGCGGCGAGCACCGGCTTAATGCCGCTTGCGGGCGGGCGATACCATCGTCGTCTGCCCGCATCCGTATGCCCGACACTCGACACCAGATTCGCCAATCGGCCATCGCGGCCTACCGGCTGCTGATGGCTCTTACGGCGGCGGCCAACCTTGCCTTCTGGATAGGCTACCGCCAGGTCGACCCGGGCTACTTCGACCCACTCGGACTGCGCCTGTTCTTCAGCGGCGTAGCACTCGCGCTTCTGCTGCACTCCTACGTACGCCGCCCGGACCGCCGCACGGCCGCGGCCTGGGGCATAGGCTACCCGCTCGTCCTGCAGGCGTACTTCACGTGGCTGGCCGCGCGCAACGGGCTCGACGCGCCGTGGGTCATGGGCGCCAGCGCGGCGCTGCTCGCAAGTGGCCTCTCGCTCTCGCTCTACGCCCGTACGCCCCGCCGGCTGGGCGCGGGGCTGCTCGTCGTCGTGGCCAGCACGGTGGCGGCCGTACTGCTCGCCGGCGGCGACGGCCCCAACGCGTTCTTCGTGGCCTACGTCGCCCTGGCCACGCTCGGCATGTACATCGCCGGCGAGGCGCGCATCCGCACCGTGAACGCCTTCCGCGCCAAGCGCGACGCGCTCGAGGCGCAGGAGCGTCTCCTGCGCACCATCATCGATGCCATTCCGGACTGGATCTACGCCAAGGACACCGCCGGACGTTGCATTACACGCAACCTCTCGAGCGCCCGCGCCTTCGGCTACGCCACGCCCGAGGAAGCGGCCGGCGAGACAGTCTACGACATGCTCCCCAAGGAGCAGGCCGACGGCTTCTGGCGCGACGAGCAGTACGTCATACGCACCGGCAAGCCGATCCTCGACCGGATCGAGCGGGCCGAGTTGGCCGGCCGCATGCGCTGGCTGCGGACCTCCAAGGTGCCCATCACCGATGCCCACGGGCGCGTTTCCGGCTTCGTCGGCATCTCGCGCGACGTGTCGGCGCAGCAGGAGACCGAGGCGGCGCTCCGCCTGAGCAAGGCGCGTATGCGCTCGGTCCTCGACGCAGCGCCGGACGCCTTCGTCACGCTCTCCGCCGACGACGTCGTGCTCGACGTCAACCCGGCTGCCGAGGCGCTCTTCGAGCGCCCCGCCGCCGAGTTCGTCGGGCAGCGCCTCGCCGACCTCATCCTGCCCGAGCGCCTCCGCGACGAGCACCGTGCCAAACTGCGCCGCGACGCCGAGGCCGGGAACGCCGAGGCCGGGAACGCCGAGTCGACCGGCCAGCCCTCCGAGCAGCCCGTGCTGCTCCGCTCTGGTGAAGAGATCCCGGCCGACGTCGCGTTCCGCCCGATTCGTCTCCCCGACGGCGAGACGCAGTTCGTGATGTACGTCCGCGACCTGCGCGAGCAGAAGGCCGCCGAGGCCCGGCTCGTCGAGGCGCGCGAGGCCGCCGAAGCTGCCACACGTGCCAAGAGCGAGTTCTTGGCCAACATGAGCCACGAGATCCGCACGCCCATGAACGGCGTCGTCGGCATGACGAGCCTGCTGCTCGACACGCCGCTCTCGCGCGACCAGCGCGACTTCGTGGAGACGATCCGCACCTCGGCCGACACGCTGCTCACGCTCATCAACGACATCCTCGACTTCTCCAAGATCGAGGCCGACATGCTCACGCTCGAGGTGCAGCCCTTCGACGTGCGCGCATGCGTCGAGGGCGCGCTCGATCTCGTCGCGCCGGCCGCTGCCGAGAAGCGCATCGAGCTCGCCTACCTGATCGAGGACGGCGTGCCGGGCTACGTGCGCGGCGACGTGACGCGCGTGCGCCAGGTGCTCGTCAACCTGCTCTCCAACGCCGTCAAGTTCACGCACGAAGGCGGCGTCGTCGTGCGCGTGGGGGCGCATGCCGCCCCCAGCGGCCCGGCCTGCCGCGTGCGCCTCGAGTTTGCCGTAGAAGACACCGGCATCGGCATCCCGGAGGACAAGCAGGCGCTCGTGTTCGAGAGCTTCAGCCAGGCAGACGCCTCAGTGACGCGCAAGTACGGCGGGACAGGCCTCGGGCTCGCCATCTGCCGCCGCCTCGCCACCATGATGGGCGGCGACCTCTCGGTGCGGAGCACGCCCGGCGTGGGCTCGGTCTTCACGTTCGCCCTCCACGCCGACGTGGCGCCGGGCGAGCGCCGCGTCTTCCTGCGCGCCGACCAGCCCACGCTCGCCGGCCGGCGCGTGCTCGTCGTGGACGACCACCCGGTCAACCGCGAGATCCTCACCCGCCTGGCCACGCGCTGGCAGATGGCCGTCGACGCCGTCGAGGACGGTCCGGCGGCGCTCGATGCGGTCGCTCTCGCCCAGACGGCCGGGCAGCCTTATCACGCCGTCCTGCTCGACATGCAGATGCCCGGCATGGACGGCCTCGAGGTCGCGCGCGGCCTCCAGCAAATGCCCGATCCCGGCCGGCACGTCATCGTGCTCACTTCCATCAATCAGGACACGGCGCTGCGCGCCAACCTGCTCGCAGCCGGCGTGGACGAGGTGCTCTACAAGCCCACCAAGCCCTCGCAGCTCTACGACGTCCTCGTGACGGCCTTCGACGGAGACGGCGCGGCGGCGCGCGCGGCGAACTCCCCGGAGGCGGCCGGCTCGCAGGGCGACGCGAAGGGCGACGCGGAGGGCGACCTGCCGCCGATGCGCGTGCTGCTCGCCGAGGACAATGTCGTCAACCAGAAGGTGGCCCTGCGCCTGCTCGCGCGCCTGGGCCTGCGCGGCGATCTGGCCGCCAACGGCCTCGAGGCGCTCGAGGCGCTCGCGCGGCAACCCTACGACCTCGTCCTGATGGACGTCCAGATGCCGGTCATGGACGGCCTCGAGGCCACGCGCCGCATCCGCGAGACACTCCCGCCCGAGCGCCAGCCTTACGTGCTCGCGCTCACGGCCAACGCCATGCAGGGCGACCGCGAGCGCTGCCTCGGCGCCGGCGCCGACGCGTATCTGGCCAAGCCCATAGACCTGGAGCGGCTGCGGGAGGCGCTGCAGGCCGTCTCGCTCCCCGGGCGGCGTGCCCAGCCCTCCGCGCTGGAAGCACGGCCGAGCGCGGGCCGCGAGGACGTGCAGGCTCTGCGCACGCATCTTTTCGAGCAGATCGGCGAGGAGGACGACGCGTTCGTGGCCGACATGGCGCGCAGCTTCCTCGCCTCGACGGCCGAGCTGCTCGCGGCGCTCGAGGCGGCCTCGGCCGCGCCGCAGGCGCTCGCGGCCGCGCACGCGCTCAAAGGGAGTGCCAGCGCGCTCGGTTTTACCGCCGCCAGAGAGGCCGCCGCCGCGCTCGAGACCGCCCTCCGCCGCGGCGAACCCGTAGACCTGAGCGAGGCCCGACAGCCCGTAGCTGCCGCCTTCGCCGAGGCCCGTCGCACCGCGCAGGCCGCGCTTGAGGCCGAGCCGGCCGTCGCCTGAGGCCCCGAGGCCCCCGGTGCCGCGCCCAGCGAGGGCCGGGGGCGGCGTCAGCCGAGCAGGCCGTGCTGCCGCGCCCAGGCGCGCAGGCCCTCGCGCGCCTCCTCGCCGAGCGCCGGCACGCGTACGGCCACGTCCACGTACAGATCGCCAGCGCCGCCGCGCGTACGCACGCCCTGGCCGCGCAGGCGCAGGCGCGTGCCGGGCTGCGTGCCCGCCGGGACGCGCACGCGCACGCGCTCCCCATAGGGCGTCTGCACCTCACGCGTCGCGCCGAGCATGGCCTCAATGGCCGAGACGGTCTCGGTAACGACGAGGTCGTCACCCTCACGCGAGAAGCGCGCGCTCGGCGCGACCGAGAACGTGAGGTAGAGGTCGCCGCGCTGCCCGCCCGCGCCGGCCTCGCCGCGGCCGCGCAGGCGGATCCGGAGGCCGTCGCGCGCGCCCTGTGGCACGTCTATCCGCACCGTCTCCCCCGTCGGGAGCGTCACCTCACGCTTGCCCCCGGCGAGGGCTTCCTCGAACGAGAGTGCGAGCGTGGCCTCGATGTCGCGCCCGCCGGCCGGCCGCGGGCGCGTGAAGCGCGCACCGCTCTGCCCGCTGCGCCCGAAGCCCCCGCTCCCGCCGAACATCTGCCCGAGGATGTCGCCGAGGCCGCCGCCCTCGAAAATGAAGTCCCCCTCAGGCCCGGCGCCGGTGGCATCGACACGTACGTAGGTCCCGTCCGGCGCGCGGTAGAAGCGCCCCTCACGCCCCGGCCCGAAGCCGTCGAAGGGCGAGCCGCTGCCGGCGTAGGGATCGAGGCGCTGCCGGTCGTAGGCCTTGCGCTTGGCCTCGTCGCCGAGCGTGTCGTAAGCCGCCTGCACCTCCTTGAACCGCTCCTCGGCCCGCTTGTCACCCGGGTTCTTGTCTGGATGGAGTTCGCGGGCAAGGCGCCGGTACGCCTTCTTGATCTCTGTCTGCGAGGCGTCCTCGGAAACGCCGAGCGTAGCGTAGTGGTCAGGGAGTGGCATGGAGGGAGTGTCGTCAGCGGATCGGGCGCCGGCCCAGGAAATCGGTGAGGAGGCGGGACGTGGTCTGCGGGCGCTCGAGCGGCGGCGTGTGCCCGGTCTCGGAGAGCACCGTGAGCTCCGCGTGCGGGAGGCGAGCGGCCAGGCCTCGCGCCTCGGCCGGCGGGTGGAGGGCGTCGAGCTCACCGGCGAGGATGAGGACCGGCTGCGCGAGCGCGCGGAGGCGTCCGCGAAGGTCGTCGCGGGCGAGCAGTGCCCGCGTGGCGCGGAGCGCGCCCGTGCGCGTGCTCGAGGTGAGCAGGCGGCGCGCGGCCGCATGGTCGGCATGGCGGGCCGCGTCCTTGCGCAGGCGCGGGCCAAAGTAGTACGGCGCGAGGCGCGGCAGCACGGCGCGCAGGCCGAGCGTACGCGCGCCGAGGCCGATCAGGCGAGCGCAGGCGCGCTCGGCATCGGAGGCGGCGGCGGCGCCGCTGCCCACCAGCACGAGCGTGGCCACGCGCTCGGGCGCGCGCAGCGCCACACGCAGCCCGACGTGCCCGCCCATGCCGTGCCCCGCGTAGTGGAAGCGCCGCGTGCCGAGCGCGTCGGCGAGGCGTAGCACGTCGGCGGCGAGCACCCACGGGTCATAGCCGAGCGGCGGGACGGCGCTGCGCCCCTGCCCGCGCCAGTCGAACCGGACGCAGCGGTAGCGGTCGCGCAGCGCGGCCACCTGCGCGTCCCACAGCCGGTGCGTGAGCAGCAGCCCGTGCCCGAGCACGAGCGTCTCCGGCCCCTCGCCCTCGACGGTGTAGAAGTACGTAGTGCCGTTGACGGTCAGGTGCGGCATGCAGGCGCGGCCGGACAGGTCGGGAGGGGCATCAGGCAGAGACGTAGCCGCGCTCCTCGTCGCGCACGCGCACGACGGCCGCCACCTCGTCAGTCTCGAGCGTGCCGCCGCTCAGCTCGCTCACCAGCTCAGCGATCTGGCGGTCCTTCTGCGGCGCCTGGTTCCACTCCGGATGCGCGTACTCGATAAGCGAGACGAGGATGCGGAGATACGGGTAGCGCGCTTCCTCACCGCCGAGCGACGCGATCGCCTCGGCCAGCAGCTGCGCGTTACGCCCCACCTGGCGGTCCACGATTTTACGTTCGAAGCGCATGGCAACGGGCACGACGAAACAGGGAGAAGCACGAAACAGGAAGGAGCGGAGCGTATACTACCACGCTGCTCGCCGAGTTCAAGCCCACCGGCCGCGGCGGCCGCCCCCGAGCGCCCTCGCCCCTATGCCCCAGACCGCCCCCCTCACCGACGCTGCGGACTTTCCGAACCCGCGTCCGGCCTACCGGCTGGAGCTGCTGCCGGTCGTGCCGCCGTACTTCCGCCGCGCACGGCGCGCGCGCGTGGCCGTCGGCGAGCTGGTCTACTACGGCCCCGCGCCGACCTACTACGGCATCGGCGAGGTGATCGACGCAACGGAGCGCTTCGTGCGCGTGGACTTCCGCGGCACGGGCCAGTTCGCGGTGCACGAGGAGACGATGGAGCGCCAGTACGTGCTGCCCGTCCCGCCCGACCGGATGGGCCTGCTCTGACGACGCCGCTCCGGACACCGCGGCCCCGGGGCACCCGCCGTGTCCGGGCCGCGCAGGTTCCCACGCCGTATCCTGGGCCGCCGCGTACCTTGCGGGCCGCCGCATGCCTTCCAGGCTGCCGCGCACCCTCCGGCCCGCCCCTGCCCACCGCATGCCCCTTGCCCCCGTCCCTGACGGCCTCGTCCTAGACCGCGTCTCGAAGCATTTCGGAGCGACGCGCGCCGTGGACGACGTCTCGCTCACGGCTACACCGGGGCGGCTTTTCGGGCTGCTCGGGCCCAACGGGGCCGGAAAGACCACCACGATCCGCATGGTTGCGGGGATCACGCGCCCCGACCGGGGCACGATCTTGCTCGGCGGCGTGCCCGTCGGGCGTGAGACGCAGCGCCGGATGGGCTACCTGCCCGAGGAGCGCGGCCTCTACCGCAAGCTGCGCGTGGGCGAGCAGCTCGTCTACCTCGCCCGCCTCAAAGGCCTCGAAGCCCGCGCCGCCGAGGCCGCCGTGCGCCGCTGGCTTGCCCGCTTCGACGCCGACGCCTGGTACGGCCGTCGCACCGAAGAGCTCAGTAAGGGCATGCAGCAGAAGGTGCAGTTCATCGCCACCGTCGTGCACGAGCCGGCGCTCGTCATCCTCGACGAGCCGTTCTCCGGGCTCGATCCGCTCAACGCGGACCTGCTCACCGAGATCATCGGCGAGCTACGCGCCGCCGGGCGCACGGTCCTCTTCGCCTCGCACCGCATGGAGCAAGTCGAGCAGCTCTGCGACGACGTATGCCTGCTGGCCGGCGGGCGCGTGATGCTCGCCGGCACGCTGCGCGAGGTCAAGCAGCGCTTCGGGCGAGACACGGTCTCGCTTGCCTTCGAGGGGCCACCGGACTGGCTCGCGCCGCTCGAGGCCGAGGGCGCCCTGCGCGTGCTCTCGCGCGCCGAGGGGCAAGCCGAGGTGCGCCTTCTCGGCGGCACCCCGCCGCGGCGCCTGCTCGAGGCCGCGCTCGCCGGCACGCCCGCCCTGGACCGCTTCGACGTCCACGCGCCTTCGCTGGCCGAGATCTTCCGCATGGCCGTCGGGGCCGCCGCCGGAGCTCCGGCCGAGCCGCCCGCCCGCACCGCCTCCTGACCCTCATGCCCATCTGGCTCATCGCCCGGAGCGAGTACCTGCGGCGCGTGCGCTCGTGGTGGTTCATCGGGACGACCCTGCTCGCGCCCGTGCTCACGCTCGTCGTGATGCTCATCCCGGCGTTCGTGCTCTCGCTCGGCGAGGACGCGCCGCGCCGCGTGGCCGTGCGCGACGAGACGGGCGTGCTCGCGCCGGCGCTCCTGGCAAACCCGCCCGAGGGTTACGACCTGTTCGAGACCGCCCGCTCCGAAGACTCGCTGCGCGCGGCCGTACGCTCCGGGCTGCTCCAGACGGCCCTCGTGCTTCCTGCAGGCCTGCTCGACGGCTCGGCCGAGGCGCTCCTGCTCAGCCGCAGCGGCGGCGGTCTGACGCAGCACGCCGTGCTACGCGCGGCCGTGCGCGAGGCCGTGCGCGAGGCGCGCGTGCAGGCGTCCGGCGCCCCGCCCGAGCTCATCGGGCTGCTGCGCGAAGGCGCCCCCATCCGCGCCGTCACGCTCGGCGACCGCGGCGAGGCACCCGAGGGCGCTATCGCCTCGACGGTGCTCGCCAACCTGCTCGGGCTGCTCATCTACATGGCCGTGCTGCTCTACGGCGCCATGGTCATGCGCGGCGTGATCGAGGAGAAGGCAGGCCGCATCGTCGAGGTGATGGCCTCGAGCGTGCGCCCGTTCGAGTTGCTCATGGGCAAGGTGCTCGGCATCGGGGCGGTGGGCCTGACGCAACTGGCCGCGTGGGGCCTGCTACTCGTCGGCATGAGTGCCGCCGCCGGACCGCTGCTCGCGCTGCTGCTCGCCGGCGCCGCCGGCGCCGACGTGGACGAGTTCCCCCTCGACCTCTCGGCCCTGCCGCTGCTGCTCTCGCCCGGCCTGCTCGTAGCCTTCGTGCTCTTCTTCCTGGGCGGATTCCTTCTCTTCGCCTCGCTGTTCGCGGCCGTCGGGAGCGCGGTGGACCAGGAGGCGGACGCGCAGACGCTGCAGGTGCCCATCCTGCTGCCCATCATCGTTCCGCTCTTCTTCCTGCCCTACGTGCTGGATCGTCCCGAGGCCCCGCTCTCGGTTTTTCTCTCCCTCTTCCCGCTCTCCTCGCCCACGCTCATGGTCGTCCGCATGGCCGTCGCGGACGTGCCCGTGTGGCAGGTGACGCTCTCGTTCGCTCTGCTCGCAGCGACGTTCACCGTCATGATCGCCCTTGCAGCGCGCATCTACCGCGTCGGGATGCTGATGTACGGCAAGCGCGCGAGCCTGCGCGAGCTCTGGCGCTGGCTGCGCGCGGCCTGAGGCCGTCCGAGCGCCCTGCCTGCCGCGTCGCTGCAGCACGAGCAGACTCACAGGCAGACCGCCGTGCAGGCAACGTGGACGCAGGGCGTATCCTCCGCACCGCCTGAGGCGCACGCCGCGCCCCGGCCTTGTCCTTGCCCCGTGTGACGCGCTGCGCGTACGTGGCGGCTTCGCAGCAACCACCCAGCCTTCAACCTCATGTCCTTCGCTACCCGTGGGATTCTCTCCCGGCTTCTGGGCACGCTTCTGCTCGCCCTCCTCTCCGCTGCCCCTGCCCTGGCGCAGCAGCCCGGCGAACTCCGCCGCATCGTGCTCACCGATGGCCGCACCTTCGCAGGCGTGGTAGAAGACGAAAATGCAGATCCCGTCGTGGTCATCGGCTCCGACGGCGTGCGCCGCCAGTTCCAGGCCGCCCGGGTCGCCCAGATCACGCCGCTCGTCCGCGGGCGCTTTTTCCGGACCGATCCCGTCGGTACCAGCCTCGTCGTCGCCCCGACGGCCCGCACGCAGGGCCGCGGCAACGCGCGCCTCCAGGCCTCTGCGCTCGGGCCGGGCGTAACGGTCGGCCTCACCGACCGCCTGGACTTCACCACGAACGGCTTCCTCGTCGCCGGGTCAGACTTCGTCGTCACGCCGCAGCTGGGGCTCAAGGCGCAGCTGTTCCAGAACGAGTCGGTGGCCTTCGCAGCCGGGTTCAACGCGGTCATCCCCATCGGTGGAGGCAACACAGGAGACTTTCTGTCGATCCCGTACGCCGTCGTCTCCCTCGGCGACGAGACGCGCGCGTTCCACGCAGGCATGGCCGGACTCGTGGGCCGCTTCGGACAAGACGATGTCGAGATCGCAAACGGCGTCCTGCTCGGCCTCGGCGGCGACGTGCAGCTCAACAACGGCGTCAAGCTGATTGGCGAGGCGCTCATTCCCATCGAGGCCGGCGTGTCGGGCGTGCTCTTCCTCCCCGGCGTGCGCTTCTTCGGCAACAACTTCTCCTTCGACGTGATAGGCTTCCTCGCCATCGGCGACGGGAGCGCGATCGGCTTCGCGCCCATCCCGGCGCGCGTTTCGTACCGCTTCTGACGGCACCGCGCGCCGCGCCCTCGCTGCACACGCCCAGAGCGCGGCGCCTCGTTCTGCCCGACCTTCCGGGTACGATGACGCGCCGCGCTCTTCCGTTTCTGCTCCTGGCCCTGCTCGCCTCCGCCGCGGGCGGCCCGGCCGCCGCGCAGTACTTCCCGTTCGGCAAGAACCGCGTGCAGTACGAGACGCCGCAGTGGCGCTTCGTGCGCGCGCCGCACGTGGACGTCTACTACTACGAGCGCTCGGCACGGGGCGCCGAAACGGGCAGCGGGCGCCTGCTCGCGCTCTTCGCCGCCCACGCCGCTGAGCAGGCCTACGCCGAAATCGCCGAGCTGCTCGACTACGACCTCACGCGACGGGTCCCGATCCTCGTCTACCCGAGCCACCGCGCCTTCGCCGTCACCAACGCCGCCGACCTCGGCGACTATCCCGAGGGCATCGGTGGCGTGACCGAGCTGTTCAAGAACCGGGTGGCGGTGCCGTTCACGGGCGACTGGCGGCAGTTCCGCGACGTGCTGCACCACGAGCTGGTCCACGCCGTCGTCAACGACGCCTTCCGGGGCGGCTCGGTGCAGTCGCTGCTGCAGCAGGGCGCCCGGCCGGTGCTGCCGCTGTGGTTCAACGAAGGCCTCGCCGAGTATAGCGCGCTCGGCTGGAGTCCCTCGGCCGACCTGTGGCTGCGCGACGCCGTGCTCAACGGCTACCTGCCCCCCATCGGGCAGCTGCGCGGCTACCTCGCCTACCGTGGCGGACAGGGCGTGTGGGACTACGTGGCCGAAGCCTACGGCCCCGAGAAGGTCACCGAGATCCTCGACTATGTCCGCCTGAGCCGCAGCGTCGAGGCCGGCTTCGTGCAGGCGACGGGCCTGACGACGGCACAGCTCTCGGCGCAGTGGCACCGCGCGCTGCGCGCCGTCTACTATCCCGAGGCGGCCGCGCGCGAGGACCTCGCCGCCGCCACGCGCCCCGTCGCCACCGCCGGCGCGGCCTACCACGCCAGCCCCGCGCTGGCGCCCCTCGCCGACCGCGTTGCCTACATCGCCTCTTCCGATGGCCTCTTCGACG
Organism: Rubricoccaceae bacterium; assembly: GCA_046292345.1. Classification (GTDB taxonomy): domain Bacteria; phylum Bacteroidota; class Rhodothermia; order Rhodothermales; family Rubricoccaceae; genus JBKBRC01. Next base: position 38,436 of record JBKBRC010000014.1, on the reverse strand, counting down.
TGTTCGTGGCGCCGACCAACGGCGCAGGCGCGCCGGCGCGCCTGCTCGAGGGCCAGACCAGCCGCGAGGTCGAGAGCCTGCGCCTGACCTCGCCTGGCCTCGCCTGGAGCCCCGACGGCGAACGCCTCGCCGTGGCCGTCTCGTCCGGACCGGACGAGGCCGTCGTGCTCGTCAACACCGTCTCGGGCGCGCGGCGCTCGCTGCGCCTGCCCGGCCTCGACGCCGTCAACGCGCTCGCCTGGAGCCCCGACGGACGCTGGCTCGCCCTCGCCGCGACGGCCGGCGGGCAGCCTGACCTCTTCCTCTACGACCTCGGCGCCGGGCGCCTGGCACGCCTGACCGACGACGTGCTCACGGCCCACGCGCCAGCCTGGGCGCCCGACGGGCGCAGCCTCGTCTTCCACTCGGACCGCGGCGATGCGCCGCCGCTGCAGGCGGCCACGCTCGCCGGCGGCGGCGGCGGCGGCCCGGCAGCGCTGCTCGCGCGCACCGGGCAGCCGCACCGCCTCTACCGCCTCGCCGTCGGGCCCGACGGCCGCGCCGCCGCGCCGCCGGAGCCGCTTCCTACCGGAGACCACCCGGGCGACGACACGCGCCCCGCCTTCGCCTCCGACTCGACGCTCGTCTTCGTCTCCGACCGCTCCGGCATCCCTAACCTCTACTCGCTCGACCTCCGCAGCGGGAGCGTCCGCGCCCGCACCGACTTCGCCGGCGGCGTCCTCGACGCCTCGCTCGCCGCCGACGGGCGCACCGCCGCCCTGCTCGTGCTCGACGACGGCGTGCCGGGCGTCTTCCTCCTCCGCGATCCGGCCACGCGTACCGATGCCCCCGCCACGCCCGCCCCGACCGTGTGGGCGCAGCGCGCCGCACGTGCCGACCCGGCGCTCCCGGCCGCCGCCCAGGCGCCCGCGCTCCGCGTGGCGGCCGAGGGGCAGCGCCGCCGCAACCCCTTCCTGCGTGCCGCCGCCGAGGGACGCCCGGCGCGCCCCGGGCCGGCGGGCCTCCCTGATGCCGCCGGCATCCGGCCGGACGTCGACCTCGACTCGCTGCTGGCGGCTCTGCTCGGGCCGACGGGGACGCCCCCACGCGCCCTCCCCGACTCGCTCTTCCTTCCCGGTTCGCTCGCCTTCGAGCCCCCCCGCACGCCGGGACGGCCCCTGCCCGGCACGCCTCTCCCCGACGGCGCCCTCCGCCTCTACCGCTACCGTCTCACCTTCTCCCCCGACCTCGTCTACGCCTCCGGCGACTTCGACACCGTCTACGGCGTGCAGACGCTCACGCAGCTGCTCTTCTCGGACCTGCTCGGCAACCACCGCATCGCGATCGGGACCAACCTCGTCCTCGACCTGCGCAACGCCGACTACCAGCTCCGCTACGCCTACCTCGCCCGCCGGGCCGACGTCCTCCTCGAGGGCTTCCACCTCGCGCGCGAGCTGCCCGACTTCGCCGGCGCGACCGTCTACCGCTACCGCAACTTCGGCCTCGTGACGCAGGCCCGCTACCCGCTCGACAAGTTTCAGCGCCTCGACGCCGAGGCCGCCCTTCTCGGCGTCTCCCTGGCCGACCTCGGCGACCTCGGCGCGCGTCCGCGCACGCGCCTCTTCCCGGCCCCCCGCCTGACCTACACCGCCGACTACACCCGCCCCGGACGGGCCGGCCCCTCCGGTGGCGGGCGCTACGCGGTCAGCCTCTCGGGCACGCCCGGGCCCTCGGTCCGCTTCGCGACGCTCCTCGCCGACGGCCGCCTCTACCGCGCGCTCGGCAGCGGTGCCTCGCTTGCCTTTCGCGCCTCGGCGGGCCTCTCGGCCGGGCCGGATCCGCAGCGCTTCTTCGCCGCTGGCGTGCAGACGTGGATCGGCGCCTCGTTCGAAAGCTTGCCCGTGGACGGCCCGGACGACTTCGTATTCGCCACGCCCGTGCTCCCCCTGCGCGGCTTCGGCTATGACGAGGCCCGCGGCGACCGCTTCGTCCTCCTCAACGGCGAGCTCCGGGCGCCGCTCGCGGCGGCTCTCGTGCCTGGCCCGCTCCCGCTCGCGCCGCTCTACGACCTGCGCGTGGTCGGCTTTACCGACGTGGGCCTGATCGCCCAGGGCCGGCCCGTGCTCGTCCGCGACACCGCCGACGGGGGCCGCGTGCTCGACGACCTGCTCCTCGGCCTCGGCCTCGGGCTGCGCGCGCAGGTGCTCGGCTACCCGCTCCGCCTCGACCGCGCGTGGGCCTTCGACGGCGCGCGCTTCGGGCCGGCGCGGACGTACCTCTCGCTCGGCTTCGACTTCTGAGCGTCCTCCCGAAACTGAGCGTCCTCCCAAAATGCCCCGGCAAACCGACCGCTCGCCGCCCGGAGCCCTGCGCGGCGCGTGTTCGTACCCTCTCGGTCAACCGACCGCTCCCGACATGTCCGCCGCCCGCCTGCCCGACGTCGCCCCACCCCTCGACGTCGCCCTACCCCTCGACGTCGCCGCCCTCCGCGAGGACTTTCCGATCCTGCACCGCCAGGTCCACGGCCGGCCCCTCGTCTACCTCGACAACGCGGCCACGACGCAGAAGCCCCGTACCGTGCTCGAGCGCGTGGCCCGCTACTACGCCGAGGAAAACGCCAACATCCACCGGGGTGTGCACTACCTGAGCCAGCTCGGGACGGACCTCTACGAGGACGCCCGCCGCGCCGTGCAGCGCTTCCTCGGCGCCGCGCATGCGCACGAGATCGTCTTCACGCACGGCACGACCGAGGCCATCAACCTCGTCGCGCGCGCGTTCGGCGAGGCGTTCGTGCGCGCCGGCGACGAGATCCTCGTCTCGGCGCTCGAGCACCACGCCAACATCGTCCCGTGGCAGATGCTCTGCGAGCGGCAGCGCGCCCGCCTGCGCGTGATCCCGATGGACGACGCGGGCGAGCTCGTCCTCGACGACCTCGACGCGCTCCTCTCCGAGCGCACGCGCCTCGTGGCCGTCACCCACACCTCGAACGCGCTCGGCACCGTCGTGCCGCTCGGGCGCATCATCGCCGCCGCGCATGCCCGCGACATCCCCGTACTCGTCGACGGCGCGCAGGCCGCCCCGCACGCACCCGTAGACGTGCAGGCGCTCGGCTGCGACTTCTTCACCTGCTCCGGCCACAAGATGTACGCCCCGACGGGCATCGGCGTGCTCTACGGCCGTGAGCGCTGGCTCGAGCGCATGCCGCCGTTTCTCGGCGGCGGCGACATGATCGACGAGGTCTCGTTCGAGCGGACAACCTACAACGCGCTCCCGTTCAAGTTCGAGGCCGGCACGCCGCCGATCGCAGCCGGCATCGGGCTCGGCGAGGCCGTCGCGTACCTCGAGCGGCTGGGCATGGAGGCCGTCGCTGCGCACGAGGCGGACGTGCTCGGCTACGCTGTCGCGCGTCTCGCGCGCGTCGAGGGGCTCCGCCTCGTCGGCACGCCGGCCCGGCGCGCCGGCGCGGTCTCGTTCCTGCTCGAGGGCATCCACCCCTACGATGCCGGCACCGTCCTGGACCGGCTCGGCATCGCGGTGCGCACCGGGCACCACTGCGCGCAGCCCGTCATGGACCGCCTCGGCGTGCCCGGCACCGTCCGCGCCTCGTTCGCGCTCTACTCCACGCGCGACGAGGTGGATGCGCTCGTGGACGGCCTCGCGCGCGTGCGCCAGCTGTTCGGCTAGCGGCCGCGCGCCTGGCAGCCGCGGCGCAACGCACTAAGCGCGGCGCCTAGCGCGCCGGACGGTCGCGCAGCGGCGAGAGCTCGACGCGCGCGCCGGAGGGCAGCACGTACTCGGCCCGCAGGACACGCCGGGGGCGCTCGAGCACCTCGAACGTCGTCGTCGTCCCCCCGGGCCGGGCCGCCTCGACGCGCCACGCGCCGGGCTCGTCTGCGAGCGCCTCGACGCGGAACGCGTAGTGGACGAGGCCCTCTTCGGGCAGGAAGACCGGCACGACGGGCGCGTAGCCCTCGCGCAGCGGCATCGCCGTGGCGACGAGCATCAGGCTGGCCCCGTCGAAGGCCGGCTCGCCGAGCGCCACGTCGAGCGCCTGCGTCTCGCCGTCGACCGGCGTGCGCGTGCCGCGCACGCCGCCGGCCTCGTAGCGGTACTCGGCCGTGCGCTGCCCGCCCGTGCCCACGTGCCGCAGCGGCGCCAGCGACGGGTAGCGCGCCTCGACCGAGTCGATCTGGATGATGCCGGAGGGGCCGCCGGCGTTGGTGAGCGCGTACACGGCCCGCCCGGCGGCGGCATCGGGCGCGTAGCGCACCTCGAGCACGCCGACGTAGAGCCGCTGCGGCTCGAGCATGTCGAGCCGGTAGTCGTGCTGGAACGCCGGGAGCCCGGTGAGGAGCAGGTCTCCGGGGCGGAGCGTATCCGGGAACGCCGCACGAGGCGGCCCGTCGGCCGCGTCCGTGCCGGCGGCATCGGGAGGCGTCTCGGGCGCGGTCTCAGCGCCGCACGCCGCAAGGGCCAGGGCGAGCGCGGCAGCGAGCAGGGGCGTGCGCATCGGGGGTCAGGCGGGCAGGAGGACGCGCAACCTACGGCCGAGATCGCCGGCGCGGACCGGTCAGCGGTTCTCCGAGAAGCGGCGATAGGCCGAGATGCCGAACCCGATCGTGAGCAGGATCGTGCCGAGCCAGAGCAGCGACATGAACGGCTTCTCGTAGGCCTGCACGACGACCCACTCGTCCGAGGGCGGCTCGGCACCGTCGAAGAGGAGGCGGACGGCGTTGTCCTCCACCTTCATCCCGACGAACGCCACGCCCAGCCCCCAGTCGCTGGCGCGTGTCTGCACGAACTGCTGCTCGCGCTCCTGCGTGATGACGTAGACCGGGCGGAGGGTGCGCGTCTCGCCCGAGGCCAGATCGGTCACCTCGAGGCGCGCCGCGACGGCCAGGTCCACGTCGGCCTCGTCGAGCCCGACCGTCTCGAGGTCCACGCTGAGGTCGTAGTCGGCGAAGCGGACGCGGAAGGCGTCCTGCCCGCCCCGTGCGAGCGTGCGCTCCTCGCCACGCTGCATGAGCACCTCCTGCGGCTCGCCAGCGGCCTCGGGGCGCTGCTGGCTCATCGCCGACGGGAAGACGGCCACGTAGAGGTCGCGCGTAAAGCCCTCGCGCACGTACGGGTGCTGGATCCACTGGTCACGCGAATCCTTGTAGACCAGGTTGCGCGTCTGGATGGTGCGCCCGCGACGGTCGGTCATCGTCATGAGGTAGACCGGGCGCCCGAGCGCGTCCGGCTCCTGGCCGTGGTAGGTGACCGTGTAGCCGTCTACCTGCACGGTCTGGCCCTTGGGCACGACAAAGTTGTCGCGGCTGCCCTGCATGTTAGTACCCGTGCCGTCCGAGATGGGGTCGTTGAAGACGGCCGAGGCGAAAATGCCCAGCAGCATCATCGCGAAGCCGACGTGGCTGAGCGAGCCGCCGATCATCTTGAGGTTGCCGCGCGCGACGCGCCACAGCACGAGCGCGTTGCTGTAGAGCGCCAGGAACGAGGCGAACACGAACAGGAGCAGCAGCAGGCTCGTGCCGTGCGTGGCGAAGAAGCCGGCGACCGGCACGAAGGCCGCCTCCGTGGCCGGCGCGGCGGCCTGCGCCGTCGCCGGCGCCGGCGGCGCCTGCACGGTCTCGCGCACGAACGGCGTCAGCAGCAGCACGGCGGCCGTCGAGGCGACCGTGAGCGCGAGCGGGCGCAGCAGCACCCGGTTGACGTCCTCGACGCGCATCGTGCGCCACCAGAACAGCTGCCCGATGCCCATCAGGAAGGCCGAGCCGACGGCCAGCGGCAGCGTCCACGTGTTGTAGAACGCGACCGGCACGGCGCTCGGGTTGTTGCGGAACAGCTTGCCCAGGATGGGCGCGCTCGTGCCGAGGATGATCACCAGCCCCGTCATGGCCAGCAGCAGCGTGCCCGTGAAGATCATGCTCTCGCGGCTGAGCACGGCCGGCGGCGTGGCCGGCGCCGGTAGCTCGCGGTAGCGGAGCGCAAACAGCCCGAAGCCGAGCACGCCGACGCTGACGATCCAGAGCAGGAGTTGGTTGTAGAGCCCGAGGTCTACGAACGAGTGGACGGACACGTCGCCCAGCACGCCCGAGCGCGTCAGGAACGTCGAGTAGATCACGAACTGGAACGTGACCACGCTCAGCCAGAGCGCCGCCTTGTGCCCGGCGGCGGTCTTCTTCTGGACGACCATCGCGTGCAGCGCGGCCACGCCGAGCAGCCACGGCACGAGGCTCGAGTTCTCGACCGGGTCCCACGCCCACCAGCCCCCGAACGAGAGCGTCTCGTACGCCCAGAAGCCGCCCATCATGATGCCCAGCCCGAGCACGCCCACCCCCACGAGCGACCACGGCAGCGCCGGGCGCACCCACTGCGTGTAGCGCCGCAGCCACAGCCCCGCCACGGCGAACGCGAACGGCACCATCAGCAGCGTGAACCCGACGAAGAGCGTCGGCGGGTGGATGACCATCCACGGGTTCTGGAGCAGGTCGTTGAGGCCCTGCCCGTCGGCCGGCACGAAGCCGGGCACCTGAAGCATCGGCGCGTCGGGGAACTTGTCGGCCAGGCGCAGGAACGGGCTCGCGCCGATCGTGAGCGGCCCCAGGCGCAGCCCGAGCAGCATCGAGAGCATGAAGCCGTGGCAGAGCGCGACGACGGCCATCGCGGGCGCGCCGAACGTGGCGCGCGCCTCGAGCGCGGCCGGCCCGAGCCCCTTGCGCTGCTGCCACCACAGGATGAGCAGCCCGCCGGCCCCGGCGGACATGAGCGCCCACAGCAGGAACGAGCCCTCCTGCCCGGCCCAGAACGACGAGAACGTGAAGTGCCACGGCATCGCGTGCGACGTCTGCTGGTAGACGTACGCGTACTCGAAGCGCCGCCCGAAGAGCAGCACCCATAGCAGCACCGAGGCCACGACGAGCGCCGCGCTCATAGCGGCCCAGGCCCAGCGGCCCGTCCGGCCCCAGATTTCGGCCCCGGCGCGCTCGCCGGTGGCCAGCAAGAACGACACCCCCGCCACGAGCGTCGCCACGAAGGCGAACAGCAGCGCGAACTCTCCGGCAACGCCAATCATTTCAGGCCCATCTATAGTTGAGAACCGGCAAGGCCCGGCGGCATACAGGGCCGCGCTTTCAGCCTTGCCTGAAAAGTACGGGAACGAAACGCCGCACGCGCGCAACCCGGCGCGCGAAGCCGAGCGTTTGGGCGCGCTTTACGAGAACTTCCCCCTTCCCCACCCCCGTCCTCACACGCGCCCGATCCCATGCCGACGCTGCTGCTGCTCCGCCATGCCAAGGCCGTCCCAGACCACCCCGACGGCGACCACGCGCGCCCGCTCGCCGAGCGCGGGCACCGCGAGGCCGCGCGCACGGGGCGCTTCCTGGCCGGCACCGGCCTCGTCCCGGCGCGCGTGCTCGTCTCCACAGCCCGGCGCACACGCGAGACGTGGGACGGGCTGGCCGCAGCGCATGCCGAGGCGGCCGGCACGCTCCCGGCGCCCCATTTCTCCGACGCGCTCTACCACGCCCACCCGGACGCCCTCCTGTCCGCCGCCGACGACGCGCTCGCTCGCCTCGAGGCCGAGGGCCACACCGCAGCCGGCCCCGAGCGCCCTCTGCTCCTCGTTGCGCACGAGCCGGGGCTCTCGCAGCTCGTGCGCCGCCTGACCGGCGCGGCGGCTCATTTCCCCCCCGGCACGCTTGCCTGCATCGATGCCAGCGCCCCGCGGTGGGCCGACGTTTCGCTCGCCGGGACGCCCTCGGCCGCGCGGCTGCGCTGGCTCGTGCCGCCCGATGCCCTGCCGGAGCGCTGAGCGCGCCTACCTTTGCTCTCGCCCCGCGCCTCCCCTCTCGCCGTCGCATGACGCTCCCCGTTACAGACCCCGTCCTGATCGTCGCTATCACGATGGGCATTCTGCTCATCGGTCCCTTGCTCTTCGAGCGGCTGCGCATGCCGGGGCTCGTCGGCCTGATCGCGCTCGGCGCGCTCGTCGGGCCGAGCGTGCTCGGCCTGATCGCGCGCGACGCCACGTTCGAGCTGCTCGGCACGTTCGGGCTTCTGTACCTGATGTTTCTGGCCGGCGTTACGCTCGACCTCAACGAGTTCACCCGGCAGCGCGGGGTCAGTGTCGGCTTCGGCGTGCTCTCGTTCGGGCTGCCGATGGGGCTGGCGCTGATTTCCGGACCGCTCCTGCTCGGCTACAACTTCACCGCCGCGGCACTGCTCGGCGCCATCGTGGGGAGCCACACGCTGCTGGCGCTGCCGCTGGCCGGGCGCCTCGGTATCGTCAAGAACCGCGCGGTCGTCGCGGCCACAGGCGCCACGCTCGTCACCGACGTGCTCTCGCTGGTTGTGCTGGCGGTCGTGACGGCCCTCGTGGGCGGCGCCTCAGACGTCTGGTTCTGGGTCCGCTTTGCCGGACTGGCCATTCTCTGGGCAGCTGGTGTGATCCTGATCGTGCCGCGCCTGGCAAGGACATTCTTCCGCCGCGTGCGCCGGGAGGCGGACACGGCCTTCGCGTTCCTGTTCGCCGTCGTGTTCGTGACGGCGTGGCTGGCCAGCCTTGTCGGGCTGGCACCCATCATCGGCGCGTTCCTGGCCGGGCTGGCCCTGAACCGGCTCGTGCCGGCGGGCGGCCCCCTCATGACGCGCCTGCGCTTCGTCGGGGAGGCGGTCTTCATCCCGTTCTTCCTTGTCTCGGTCGGCCTGCTCGTCGACGTGCGCGTGCTCGGCTCGGCCGAGGTGTGGCTGATCGCGCTCGCCTTCACGGCGCTCGTGGTCATAGGCAAGGGCGCAGCGGCGCTTCTCTCGCGTCCGCTGTTCCGCTTCTCCGCCACCGAGAGCGCTGTCGTAGCCGGCCTGACGATGCCGCAGGCGGCGGCCACTCTCGCGGTGACACTCATTGGCTTCGACATCGGGCTGTTTTCGCAGGTGGCCGTCAATGCGGTCGTGCTCCTGATCGTGCTGACATGCCTGATCGGCCCGAGCCTGGTGGGCCGCTTCGGGCGCACGCTCGCCCTGGCCGACCGCCAGGCCCCCGAGGCCGCCGGCAGCGCGCCGCAGCGCATCGCCATCCCGCTCTCCAACCCGGAGACGGCCGAAGATCTCGTCGAGCTGGCCCTGCTCCTGCGCGACCCCAAGAGCAGCGAGCCGGTTTTCCCCCTGGCTATCGCGAGGGGAGAGCACGGGGAGCGGCAAGCCGTCGCGCAGGCGGAGCGCCTCATGGAGCGGGCCGTGCTGCACGCCGCCGCGGCAGACGTCCCCTGCGTCCCCACGGTACGCATCGACGAGAATCCGGCCGAGGGCATCCTGCGCGGCGTGCGTGAGCTGCGCGCCTCGACGCTCGTGGCCGGCTGGAGCGCCGACGCCTCGGCCGGCTCGTTCGTCTTCGGCAGTGTCCTCGACGGGGTGCTCGCGAGCGCCCGTGAGATGGTCGTCGTCGCCCGCCTGGTGCACCCCATCGGCACGGCGCGACGTGCGCTGGTGCTCGTGCCGCCGCGCATGATCCACGAGCCCGGCGCGGCGGCCGGCGTGCAGGCTGTCAAGACGATGGCCGCGAAGCAGGGCCACGCGCTCACGCTGGTCCTCGCTGAGGACGAAGCCGACGAGGCGCGCGCGTTCTTCGAGCGCCTCCGCCCGGAGGTCCCGCTGACCGTCAGCCCGTTGCCAGGCTGGAGCCACCTGCTGGGGACCCTGCGGGATCTGGTGACGCCGGGAGACCTCGTGACGCTCCTCAACGTGCGCAAGGGCGCGGTGGCATGGCGCCCGGCCCTCGAGCGGCTGCCGCGGCTGCTCGCGCGCCGCTTCGCGCAGACAGACCTGCTCCTCGTCTACCTCCCCGAGGAAGGCGTCGCACTCCCGGAGTCCACCGTCCCCGCCGACCAGGGCGCGTTCGACTTCCCGGTCGGGCATATCGCGCTCAGGCTCGATCCCGGACCGCCCGCCTCGGTGCTGCGGCGCATCTTGCTGAGCCGGTTCCGCGACGAGCCGCGGCGCGCGGCGCGCCTCGCAGACGAGTTGCTCGCCCACGCTCAGGGGCACCCGCCCGAGGTCATGCCCGGCGTAGCCTTCTACCACCTCCACACCGACGAAGTCGTGCGTCCCATGGTGTTCGCCGCCACGTTCCCGGACGGCGTACCGATGCCGGATACCGGCGGGCTGATCCGCGTCGTGCTCCTTTTGCTCGTACCGGCGTCCATGCCGGCCGAGAGCTACCTGCGCCAGCTTGCTCTCACAGCACGCATCCTGCGGCGTCCCGAGGCTGTTGAGGCCCTGCTGGCTGCCGACTCGCCCGAAAACGCACGCGCGCTGCTGCTCGAGGGCGCCCGACAGGCCATTTCCGAAGACCGCCCTCTGCCCGCGTACCCGTCTGAACAGAAGGCTCCTCTGCTCGAGACGTAGCCCTCAGACGTAGCCCCTGGACACAGCCCCGGACGCAGCCCCCGGACGCAGCCCCCGGACGCAGCCCCTGCTCGAGACGCAGGTGGCATCCTGCAGGCAAGGCTGGCGGCCGAGCGGCGCGGCCGCTCCCCGCTGCGACGTATGCTGCTCCGCCCGTCGCCGGCCCCGACCATGCACATCGACTGGTCCCTCCCCTTCTCCGACCCAGTTCTGATCATCGCGCTGGTCATGAGCGTCGTGCTCCTTGCGCCGCTGCTGTTCTCGCGGCTGCGCGTTCCGGGGCTCATCGGCCTCCTCGTGGCGGGCGTCGTCATCGGGCCGCACGCGCTCGGGCTGCTCGAGCGCGAAGGGACGATCCAGGTGCTCGGCACCATCGGCCTGCTCTACATCATGTTCCTGGCCGGCCTCGAGGTGGACCTCAACGAGTTCGCCCGGCACCGGCGGCAGAGCATTCAGTTCGGCGCGCTCACGTTCTTTTTCCCGCAGACGATGGGCCTGCTTATGGCCCGCTTCGTGCTCGGCTTCGACTGGGGAGCGGCCCTCCTGCTGGGCAGCCTCTTTGCAAGCCATACTCTTCTGGCATACCCCATCGTGAGCCGCATGGGGCTCTCGCGCCAGCCCGCCGTCACGACGGGCGTCGGCGCGACGATCATCACGGACACGGCGGCGCTGCTCGTGCTGGCCATCGTGGCCGGCGCCTGGCGCGGCGGCCTGAGCCCGCTTTTCCTGGGGCAGCTCTTCGGCTTCCTGGCCATCTACGTGCTCGCCGTCCTGTGGGGGCTGCCCCGTATCGGGCGCTGGTTCTTTCGCACCGTACGCGCAGGGGACGTGCCGGACTTCGTGTTCATCCTGGCGGCCGTCTTCCTCGTCTCGTTCCTGGCCGAGGTGGCCGGTGTCGAGGCCATCATCGGCGCGTTCCTGGCCGGGCTGGCCCTGAACCGGCTCGTCCCCGAGACCGGGCCGCTCATGCAGCGGATCGTGTTTGTAGGCGAGGCGCTCTTCATCCCGTTCTTCCTCATCTCGACCGGGATGATCGTGGACCTGGACGTGCTCACCGCCGGCGCGGGCGCCTGGGTCGTCGCCGGCTCCATGCTCGCCACCGTCATCACGGCCAAGTTCCTCGCCTCGCTCGCGATGCGCCCGCTCGGGGGCTACACCGCCACCGACGTCCTGCTCACGTTCGGCCTGACAATCCCGCAGGCCGCCGCTACGCTCGCCGCCGCGCTCGTCGGCTACGACCTCGGCATCTTCGACGACAACGTGCTCAACGGCACCATCGTCATGATCCTCGTCACCTGCATCCTCGGGCCGGCCGTTGCCGAGCGCGCCGGACGCCGCCTGGCGATGCAGCTTGCGCAGGACCCCCGCCCCGAGGGCGAGCGCCCGCAGCGCATCCTCGTGCCGCTGGCCAACCCCGAGACGGCCCCGGCGCTGATGGACGTGGCGCTCGCCATCCGCAACGACCGCCTCGAGCAGCCCGTCTACCCGCTCACCGTCGTCATGGAAGGCCCCGGCGAGGCCGACGCCGTCGCACGCGGCGAGAAGCTACTCGCGCACGCCGTCGTGCACGCCGCCGCGGCCAACGTACCCGTCGTCCCGCTGACGCGCGTGGACTACAACGTCGCGCGCGGCATGAGCCGCGCCGTGCGCGAGCGCCGCGCCTCGACGGTCGTCATCGGCTGGAACGGCGAGAGCTCGGCGCGCGCGCTCGTCTTCGGCAGCGTCCTCGACCAGTTCCTCGACGAGTCCGCCGCCGGCGTCTTCGTCTGCCGCCTCGTGCACCCGCTCACGGCGACAGGCCGCGTGCTGCTGCTCGTGCCGCCGTTCGCCGAGCGCGAGCCGGGCTTTCTCGAGACCGCAACCGACCTCAAGACGCTCGCCAGCCGCGTCGGCTCGCCGCTCGTGCTCGTCACGGTCGCCAGCGCCGTGCCGGACGTGCAGGCCCGCCTCAAGAGCATCCGGCCCGACGTGCCGCTGACGACGCTGGCGCTGCCCTCCTGGTCCGACCTGATGGATGCGCTCGCGGCCAGCGTCCTCCCGGACGACCTGATCGCGCTCGTCAGCGTGCGCCGCGGCACGGTCGCCTGGCGGCCGGGGCTACTCCGCCTGCCCCGCCTCATCGCCGCACGCTTTCCCCTGCACGACTTCATTACGGCCTACCTCTCCGAGGCCGACCTCGCGCAGTCGGTCGCGGACGCGCTCGGCCGCGACGGGAGCGCCTCGCTCGGTGCGCTCATCGACGAGCGGCACATTGCGCTCGGCCTTGACGAGCGGGACCCCGGGCGTCTCCTCGCGCGCCTGGTTGCGCTCCGCCTACCCGACCGCTCAGACGTGCTCGGGCGCTTCGTCACGCCCGACCCGGACGAGAGTCCTGAGATCACGCCGGGCGTCGTGCTCTACCACACCTACACCGACGCCGTGGAAGAGCCGGCGCTGCTCGTCGGCACGGTCGCCGGCGAGGGCACACCGGTGCCGCGCGCCAGCCACCCGGCGCGCGTCGTGCTCGCGCTGCTCGCGCCGCGCACGCTCTCGTTCGAGCGCTACCTCCACCTGCTCGCACTCGCGGCGCAGCTCGTCCGTACCGAGCACACCCTCAGCGCGCTCGCAAACGCCGCCACCCCCGCCCAGGCCCGCGCCGTCCTCCTCGCCGCCTCGCGCCAGATCGCCACACCGGACGCCGCCGCGCCTCCCGACACAGCCGCGGCCGGGGCGCCGGCACCAGCCACGCTCGCCGGCGTCGCAGACCTCCCGCCGGGCTCGGCCAGCGCCCTCACGGCGGACGCGCGCACGCCCACGGGCCCGGCCGGCAGGCCGACCCGCACGGACGAGGCCTGACGCGTCAGGCCTCGCTTTGCGCAGCGGCGCGCATTCGCGCGGCCATGGCCGCGAGTCCGTTCGCGCGGCTGGGCGAGAGGTGCTCGCGCAGCCCGATGGCGTCGAGGAACGAGAGGTCGGCCGCCGCGACGGCGGCGGGTGGCTGCCGGTCGAGCACGCGCACGAGCACCGCCGCGAGCCCCTTCGTGACGAGCGCGTCCGAGTCTGCCTCGAAGCGGAGGCGCGCGCCCTCGGGCGTCGCCTCGCGGAAGCTGCGCAGCCACACCTGCGACTGGCAGCCGCGCACGCGGTAGGCGTCGGTCTTGTAGGCGTCGTCGAGGGGCGGGAGCGCGCGGCCCATCTCGACGAGGTGCGCGTAGCGGTCCATCCAGTCGTCGAAGAGCGCGAACTCCTCGACGAGCGCGGCCGCGCGTTCGGCAATCGGGTCGTGGTCTGGAGCAGACATGGGATACGGGGGATGCGGACGCGCCTCAGCCGAGCGCCACGTCGAGCGCCATCATGAGCGTGAAGCCGCCAAGCGCCGCCATCGTGGCCAGGTCGCCGTGCTCCTCACGCGCCTGCGACTCGGGCACGAGCTCCTCGAACACGACGAAGATCATCGCCCCGGCCGCGAACGCGAGCGCATACGGCAGCAGCGGCTCGACGAGCAGCACCGCCGCCGCGCCGGCAACGGCCGACACGGGCTCCACCGAGCCCGAGAGCTGCCCGTACCAGAAGCTCTTGCGCCGGCTGAAGCCCTCGCCCCGCAGCGGCATCGAAACGGCCGCGCCCTCCGGAAAGTTCTGCAGGCCGATGCCCAGCGCGAGCGCGAGCGCGCCGGCCAGGCTCGCGCCCTCCAACCCGTAGGCCGCCGCCCCGAAGGCCACCCCTACGGCAAGCCCTTCGGGGATGTTGTGCAGCGTCACCGCCGAGACGAGCAGCGTCGTGCGCCGCCACGACGACGACATGCCCTCGAGGCGCCCGCGGCGCGCGTGCAGATGCGGCAGCGCCAGGTCGGCCGCGCGCAGCGTGAGCCCGCCCAGCGCGAAGCCCACTACGGCCGGCACCCAGGGCACGGCGCCCTGCGCCTCCGCCATCTCGATGCCCGGCAGGAGCAGGCTGAAGAAGCTCGCCGCCGTCATGATGCCCGCGGCGAAGCCAAGCATGACGGCCAGCAGGCGGTGGCTCAGGCTGCGCATGAAGAAGACGAGCCCCGCGCCGGCGGCCGTCATGCCCCACGTGAACAGGCCCGCGACGAGCGCCTGCGTCGTGCCCGAGAGGGCGAGGAAAGCGTCCGTCATGGCCGGCAGTCAGGGGAGCGTGGTCGGGACGTAGTACGTGGGCGCGGCCGGGCCGACGGGCAGCCCGAGCCCGAACACCCACACGTAGAAGAGCACGATCCAGCCGACGATGAACGCGAGCGTGTAGGGCAGCATCGTGGCGACGATCGTGCCGATGCCGAGCCGCCGGTCGTAGCGCGCCGCGAAGGCGAGGATGAGCCCGAAGTAGCTCATCATGGGCGTGATGATGTTGGTCGTCGAGTCGCCGATGCGGTAGGCGGCCTGGATCACCTCCGGGCTGAATCCGACGAGCATCAGCATGGGTACGAAGATGGGTGCCGTGACGGCCCACTGCGCGCTGGCCGAGCCGAGCATCAGGTTGACGAAGCAGCACATGAGGATGAACGGGATGAACACGAGCGGCCCGGTCAGGCGCAGCGTCTCGAGCAGGTCTGCGCCGGCCACGGCGAGGATGGCCCCCAGGTTGGTCCAGCCGAAGAAGGCGACGAACTGCGCGGCAAAGAAGACGAGCACGATGTAGAGCCCGAGCGACGACATGGCCGACGACATGCCCTCGATCACGTCGCGGTCGGTCTTCATCGAGCCTGTCACGCGGCCGTACACGATGCCGGGCACGAGGAAGAACACGAAGATGATGGCGACGATGCCGCGCAGGAACGGCCCGAGCGCGGCGATGGTGTCGGTCGCCTCGGGCGTGCGCAGCGGCCCCCAGGCGGGCACGACGAGCAGGGCCACGACAGCCGCCACGGCGAGCGCCGAGACGCCTGCCCAGCGCAGGCCGCGCCGCTCGGCGTCGGTCAGCGGCGCCATAGACGACGTGTCGCGCGCTGCCTCGTCGGCATAGCGGTCGTCGTAGCGGCCCAGGCGCGGCTCCACGATCCGGGTCGTCACGAGCGTGCCCAGGCCCGTGATGAGGAAGGTGGAAACGATCATGAAGTACCAGTTGACGGCCGCGTGCACCTCGTAGGCCGGGTCGATCAGGCGGGCGGCCTCCTCGGTGATGCCGGCCAGCAGCGGGTCCACGGTGCCGATGAGCAGGTTGGCCGAGTAGCCGCCCGAGACGCCCGCGAACGCCGCCGCCAGCCCGGCGAGCGGGTGCCGCCCGAGGGAGTAGAAGATGACCGCCGCCAGCGGCACCAGCACGACGTAGCCCATCTCACTCGCCGTGTTCGAGATCACGCCGCCGAAGACGACGGCGACGGTGATCAGGTTTTTGGGCGCGCGCAGCACGAGCCCGCGGATGGCCGCGCTGATCAGCCCGGACGCCTCGGCCACGCCCACACCGAGCAGCGCCACGAGGACCGTCCCGAGCGGCACGAAGCTCGTGAAGTTGGTCACGAGCCCCTCGACGACGCGCCGCAGCCCCTCGCCGTTCATGAGCGAGACGGCGCGGATGACCCCGTCCGCGGAGCGCCCGGCTGCGCCCTCGGGGCGCGGGTCGGGCACGGAGAGCCCGAGCCAGCCAGCGACGCCGCTCGCGAGCACGACGCCGAGCGCGAAGAGCGCGAAGAGCGTGACCGGGTGCGGCAGCAGGTTGCCCAGCCACTCGACGCCCGCCAGAAAGCGCGCGAAGAGCCCGCTCGGCGGCGCCGGCTCGTCGCCGGCGGGCGCGTCCGGCGCTGCCTCAGACGTCTCGAGCGGCGGGTCAGGCGCGCCGGCCGGGAGCGAGGGCATCTCCGGCTCGCCCGGCGGCGCGTCCAGGCGCGGGTCGTGCGGGAGGTCGGCAGAGCCGCGGGGCGGCGTGTCGTCGGGGCGGTCGGGCATCGGGCCTCGGCGGAAGCGGAAGCCCCAAAACTAGCGCCGCCCCATGCGGCCCGGTCCCGGGCGGCCCGCACGGGCAGCCCGCACGGGCCGCCCGCCCGCGCCTCAGCGCACGACGGTCACCGGCCGCGCCGCGGCTCCCTCGGGCGTCTCGACATGCACGAAGTAGACGCCCGCCGGAAGCGCCGGAAGCGAGAGCCGGTGCGCGCGCTCGCCTGCCGGCCACGCCGCCTCGTCTGCGAGGAGGGTTCGCCCGAGCGCGTCGCGCAGGCGTACGCGCACGGTGCCGGGCGCGCCGAGCGCGAGGCGAAGCGTGAGCGCGCCCGAGGCCGGATTGGGCCACAGGGCGAACGCCGGCGCGCGCGCCGGCTCCGCCTCGGCCGCCGACGCGCCGAGCGCGCGCAGCCGGACTGCGTCTACAGAGACGTAGGCCGGGCTCGTCGCGCCCTGCGCGTCCGTCGTCACGACGACCGAGTCGCCGGGGGCGAGCGTGAACGTGCCGAGTACGTTCCAGCGCCCGGCCGAGGCCGGCGCGCGCTGGTCCACGCGCACCGTTGACGGCTGGCCGGCCTGATAGACCGCATAGGGCGTGTCGGCCGCGCGGTTGCTGCTCGGCACCCACCACGCGGCCACCTCGTAGGGCCCTGCAGGCGCCTCGGGCGGCACAAGGAACGTGGCCCGCGCGCCGGCCACCCCGACGGCGTGGAGGCGCGAGCGCGTCTCGCCAAACCAGGGCGTGTTAGCGCTCTCGAACCACGCGCCCTGCTCGCGATAGCAGCAGGCGTCGCCTGTGTCCAGGAACACCTCGGGCGCCGTCTGCACAGCGCGGATCTGGAAGACCGAGGCGACCTGCCTCGAGGTGGGCACGAGCGTCTGGCTGCCGGCGATCAGGCCGGAGGAGCCGCCACCGTCGAGGTTGACGGCCTCGACGGCTCCCAGGCGGATCATCTCGAGCGCGGCCTCGCGCAGCGTCATGCCGCGGCTCTCGCGCACGACAAGCAGCAGGAGGCGCCCCTGGGCGTCGTAGCCGGCCACGGTGCGCGCGCGCGTAGACGTCGTGTCGATGCCAGAGCCGCCGAAGAACACCTCTTCGGTCCAGGTCACCCGGACCCGCCCGTTCTCGACCAGCACGGGCCCGCCGCCGATGGCGGTCCGCACACCCCACGGCGCGCCGCCGGCCGGGAACGAGGGCGTCGGGCGGGGCTGCGGGGCGCCCTCGCGGTTGGCGTTAGGCACCGGATAGGCGTAGAGGCCCGCATCGGTTGGGTAGACCCAGGCTACGTCCGGCGAGCGGTCCGGCCGGAGGCCGAAGGCGCCGCGCGTGGGATAGAACGTCTGCCCGTCGCGCGGGACGGCGAACAGGCCGGGCGAGAGCAGCTGCCCGCCCTCGACGACCACGCTCACCGACTGCCCGCCGCCGAAGTAGCCGCCGTTGACGGTCAGCAGCGCGCCCGGCGCGGCGTGGAACGAGGCGAGCGTCTCGACGCCGGAGCCCGCCTCCGAGAGGCGTGCCACGAGCTCCCACGAGGGGTCCGAGAGGTCCGCGCGGACGTACGCGGCGCGCACGAACCACGGCGTGCCGAGGTCGGCCTCGTAGACGCGGATCGAGGACGGCAGGCCGAGGTCGGTGCGCTCGGTCCAGGGCAGGCCGGGAAGCTGGGCCGAGGCCGGCGCGGCGTACGCGAGCCAGGGGCCGAGCGCGAGGCCGAGCGCGAGACGGAAAGCAGAGGCGAGGCGCATCGGGGGCGCAGAGCGTGGGGGCAAGGGAGTCTACGGCACGGCGCGGCTACGGACGGTCCCGCACGCGCGGAAAGCCGCCGCGCAGCGTTATCCTTGCCTTACCACCGCTCCCGCCTCCATGCTGCGCCGACCCGCCTTCGCCTCCTTGCTCCCGCTCGCCGCGCTGCTCGCCGCGCTGCTCGCCGCGCCGCCGCTGGCCGCGCAGCAGGCCACGCTGACGCCCGAGCGGCTGTGGCAACTCGAGCGCGTCGGCAGCCCGGCCGTCTCGCCCGACGGACGCCACGTCGTCTACACCGTCACCACGCCCGACGTCGGGCGCAACCGCATGGTCACGCACCTGTGGCGCGTGCCCACCGGCGGCGGTCCGGCCGTCCGACTGACGACGCACGAGGGCCGCAACGCCGCGCCTGTGTGGCGCCCCGACGGGCAGCGCATCGGCTTCGTGTCCAATCAGTCCGGCACGGCGCAGTTCTGGGAGATCCGGCCGGACGGGACCGACCTGCGCCAGGTGACCGAGGTCCCCGGAGGTCTCGCCCACGTGCAGTACGCGCCCACGGGCGACTACGTCGCCTTCACGCGCCGCGTGCGCCTCGACGAGCCCGCCGCGGCACGCTACCCGGACCTCCCGGAGGCCGACGTCCGCGTCTTCGATGACCTCATGTACCGCCACTGGGACACCTGGGCCGACGGCACCTACAGCCACCTCTTCGTCGCGCCCTACCAGGACGGCCGCCTCGGCGAGGCCACCGACCTCCTCGAAGGCCAGCGCGTCTCGACGCCGCTGGCGCCTTTCGGCGGGGCTGAGCAGATCGCCTGGCACCCGGACGGCCGCCGCATCGCCTACACGGCCAAGCTCACGCGCGGCACGGCCTACGCCACAAGCACCGACTCGGACGTTTTCCTCTACGACCTCCGCACCGGCGAGACGATCAACCTGACCGCCGGAAACCTCGGCTACGACACCGAGCCGGCCTTCTCGCCCGATGGCCGCTTCGTCGCCTGGAACTCCATGCAGACGCCCGGCTACGAGGCTGACCGCAACCGCGTCTTCGTACTCGAGCTCGCCTCGGGCGCGCGCCGCGAGCTCACGGCTGGCTTCGACCGCAACGCCAACCACCCGCAGTGGGCGCCCGACGGCCGCACGCTCTACGTCACCACCGAGACCGACGGCACGGTGCAGCTCTTCGCGCTGCCGGTACAGGGCGGGGCACCGCGGGCCATCACGGCCGGCGTGCACAACGTGGGCGCGTTCTCGCTCGGCGGGCCGGCGGGCGCGCCCGTGCTCGTGGCCGAGCGCCAGTCCATGATCCTCCCGACCGACCTCTACCGCGTGGACCTCGCCTCGGGCGCGATGACGGCGCTCACGGCCGCTAACGCCGAGCGCCTCAGCGGGCTGGCCCTGCCGAGCGTGCACGCCCGGCGCGTGCCCACCTCCGACGGCCAGACGATGCTCGTCTGGGAGATCCGCCCGCCCGGCTTCGACCCCACGCGGCGCTATCCGGCCATCCTCTACATGCAGGGCGGCCCCCAGTCGGCGCTGAGCCAGTTCTTCTCCTACCGCTGGAACTTCCACGCGCTCGCCGCGCAGGGCTACGTCGTCGTGGCGCCCAACCGGCGCGGCATGCCCGGGCACGGGACGGCCTGGAACGAGCAGATCTCGCAGGACTGGGGCGGGCAGGCCATGACGGACCTCCTGACGGCCATCGACGACGTGGCCCGCGAGCCCTACGTGGACGCGGCGCGGCTCGGGGCCGTCGGGGCCAGCTTCGGCGGCTACTCGGCGTTCTGGCTCGCCGGGCACCACGAGGGCCGCTTCAAGACGTTCGTGGCGCACGCCGGCGTGTTCAACCTCGAGAGCATGTACGGCACGACCGAGGAGCTCTTCTTCGTCGAGCACGACCTCGGCGGGCCGTTCTGGGGCGCCCGCCGCCCCGCGAGCTACGACCGCTTCTCGCCCCACCGCTTCGTGGACCGCTGGGACACACCGATGCTCATCACGCACGGCGAGCTCGACTTCCGCGTGCCTGTCACTGAGGGCCTGCAGGCGTTCACGGCGCTGCGGCGGCAGGGCATCGAAAGCCGCTTCGTCTACTTCCCGAACGAGGGCCACTGGATCAACCGCCCGCAGAACAGCCTCTTCTGGCACCGCGAGTTCTACGGCTGGCTGAACCGCTTCCTCGAGCCCGGGCAGACGGCCGCGCGCTGAGCGGCGGTTGCCCCTGCGAGGCCGAGCCGGCAGCGGCCCGCGTTGCGCCTGTCGGGCGGACCGTGTAGCTTCGGCGCGCAGCACGCCCTGCCCGCTCTGGCGGGCAGGCCGCGGCGCCCCCCGAGGGCGCTGCGGCGGGGGAAGCCGGTGGAATCCCGGCGCTGTCGCGCAACGGTCCGCCTCCGCCCCCTCCCGGAGGTCACAGCCCGAATGCCCGGCGTGCTGCAGGTCACCCTCCTCCCCGCGCTGCACGGGGCGTGACCCGCCTGCCGATGCCGGCCGGGCCGGGCGCCCCTTTTCCCCCGCCATGCCCGACGCCCCCCTGCCGGCGCTATCCAGCGCTCCCACGGCGCACGCCATCCAGGCCGCGCTCGACGCGAAGACCAAGCCGCCGGGCGCGCTCGGGCGCCTCGAGACGCTCGCCGCGCAGGCGGCACGCGTGCAGGGAACGCTCGCCCCCGAGGCCGACCCCGCCCGCGTCGTCGTTTTCGCGGCCGACCACGGCGTCGCTGCACGCGGCGTCAGTGCCTATCCGGCCGAGGTGACGGCGCAGATGGTAGCCGTGGCCGCCTCTGGCGGCGCGGCCGTGAGCGTGCTCGCCCGCAGCGTCGGCGCAAGCGTGGAGGTGGTGGACGTCGGCGTGGCCTCGGATACGTCGGGCTTCGCGGGGGTACAGCAGGCGGTCGTCCGGCGCGGCACGCGCGACCTGACGCGCGAGCCCGCCATGACGGAGGCTGAGTGCGCCGCCGCCCGCGAGGTGGGCCGCGAGGCCGCGCGCCGCGCCGCGCGCGCGGGCGTGCGCACGCTCGCGCTCGGCGAGATGGGCATCGGCAACACGACGGCCGCCGCGGCGCTCGTGGCCGCGCTCACGGGCGTCCCCCCCGAGGCGGCCGTCGGGCGCGGCACGGGCGTAGACGCGGCAGGCCTCGCGCGCAAGGTGGCGGCCGTGCAAACCGCTCTCGCCCGCGGCGAGGGCGTCCCTCCCGACCGCCCCGCAGGCCCCCTCGCCACCCTCGCCCGCCTCGGCGGCCTCGAGATCGCGGCGCTCGTGGGGGCGATGCTCGAGGCCCCCGCGCACCGCATGCTCGTACTCGTCGACGGCGTCATTGCCACGGCCGCGGCCCTCGTGGCGGTGCGCGCCGAGCCTTCCACGGCCGGTGCCCTCGTCTTCGCTCACCGCTCGGCCGACGCCGGGCACGCGGCGGCGCTGCACGCGCTCGGTGCCGAGCCGCTGCTGGACCTCGGGATGCGCCTCGGCGAGGGCACCGGCGCCGTACTCGCTGTGCCGCTCGTGCGTGCCGCCTGCGCCATGCTCTGCGAGATGGCCACCTTCGAGGGCGCAGGCGTCTCCGGTCCCGAAGCGGCGCCCGCGACGCCCTCGGCGGCGGCCAGCACATGAGCCGCGAGCCGAGCGCCCACGACCTCCCCGTGCCGCCGGGCGCCCCGCGCGGGCCGCTCGGCGACGCGCTGCGCGTCTTCCTGACCGCCGTGATGTTCCTGACGCGCCTGCCCGTCCCGCGCTGGGTCGGGCATGACGCGCCGACGCTCTCGCGCGCCTCGCCGTACTTCCCGGCCGTGGGCGTGCTCGTGGGCCTCTTCGGCGCCGCGTTCTACGGGCTGGTCGGCCTCGCCTTCCCGCCGTGGCTCGCCGCCGCCGCCGCGCTCGCCGCAACGGTCTGGCTCACCGGCGCCTTCCACGAGGACGCCCTCGGCGACACCTTCGACGGCCTCGGCGGCGGCTGGACACGCGAAGAGGTGCTGCGCATCATGCGCGACAGCCGCATGGGCACCTACGGCACGGTCGCGCTCGTGCTCACGCTCGGCGCGCGCTGGGGCGCGCTCGCGACGATCGGCGCCGCGGGGGGGCCGGCCGGGGTGGCCGCCGCGCTCGTAGCCGCCCACGCCCTCGGCCGCTGGACGGCCCTCCCGCTGATCCTGTGGCTGCCGTACGTCCGCGAGCACGGCACCGGCAAGCCTTTCGCCGCGAGCGTGACGCCTGCCCGCCTCGCCGCGGGGAGCGCGCTCGCGGGCGGGGCGGCCGCGCTCGCGCTGGGCGGGGCGGCCGTCCCGGCCATCGCGACCGTGCTCGGCGTTACGCTCGTGGCCGGCGCCTACTTCCGCGCCCGCCTCGGCGGCATGACCGGCGACTGCCTCGGGGCCGCCAACCAGCTCGCCGAGCTCGCCGTCTACCTCGTCCTCCTCGGCGACTGGGCCGGAGCTGCCGCGCGCCTGACCGCGCTCGCGCCGTGACGCCGCGCGTCCACCTCCTCCGCCATGGCCTCGCCGCCGAGACCGACGGCCGGTGCGTCGGCCGGACCGACGCGCCGCTCGCCCCCGAGGGGCACGCCGCTTTCGAGGGCGTGGCGGCGCGCTGGCCGCTCGCGCGGCCGGCCCGGCTCGTCGCAAGCCCCCTCCGTCGCGCCCGCGCCTCGGCCGAGCCGCTCGCCCTCGCCTGGAACCTCCCGCTCGAGACCGACGACCGCCTGGCCGAGATCGACTTCGGACGCTGGGAGGGCCACGCCTGGGCTGACATCGAGGCCGGCGACGGGGAGACGCTCCGGGCCTGGATGGAGGATTGGACGCGCGCGCCGGCGCCCGGCGGCGAAGCTTTCTCGGACGTGCGCGCACGCGTGGCGGCCTGGCTGGACGAGCTCGCGGCACACGTGCGGGGCGACGTCGTCGCGGTCGCGCACGCCGGCACGATTCGCGCCGCACTCGTGCACGTGCTCGGCCTCGAGGCCGCCCATGCCTTCCGCCTGGACGTGCACCACGCCGCGCTCACCACGCTCCGGCTTTCCCCGCCGGGCCTCGTCTACCTCAACCGACCGCTCTGATGCGCGTGCTGCTCTCCTGGAGTTCGGGCAAGGACGCGGCCTGGGCCCTCCATACGCTCCGGGCACGCGGCGTGCCCGTATCCGGCCTGCTCACGACGGCGGACGAGCGCGCCGGACGCGTGCCCGTTCACGACGTGCCTCTCGGGCTCGTGCAAGCCCAGTCCGAGGCGCTCGGCCTTCCGCTCCGCACGGTGCCTCTGCCCTGGCCGTGCCCCGATGCAACCTACCGGGCTCGCTTCGCCCAGGCCCTGCACGCGGCCCGCGAAGCCGGCACGACGCACGTCGCCTTCGGCGACCTGCTCCTGGAAGACGTGCGCGCCTGGCGCGAAGCGCTCGTGCGTGCGGCCGGCCTCGAGCCGCTGTTCCCCCTCTGGGCGCCGCCCGGCGGCACGGCCGCCCTCGCCCGCGCGATGCTGCGGGCCGGCCTGCGCGCCACCGTCGCCGCGGCCGACGCGCGCCTCTTCGGCTCCGAGGCCGCCGGCGCAGCCTACGACGCTGCGTTCCTGGAAGCTCTCCCGTCCGGCTGCGATCCGTGCGGCGAGTACGGCGAGTTTCACACGTTCGCCCAGGGCGGCCCTCCCTTCGACCGTCCGCTACGCGTTCGCACCCAACCGGCTGTTCTGCAGAGCGGCTTCTGGCTCGCCCGCCCTGTCCCCGATTCCTCCTCCGATCCGTCGTGACCTCCTTCTGCCTCCGCGCCCCGCTCGCGTCGCACGGCTTGCTCGCGCTCGGCCTGCTCGCGCTCGGCCTGCTCGCCGGCGCCTGCCGCGCACCGGAGACTCCGGCCCCTCCGGCCCGTGTCATGTTCGAGGACGACCTCGGGCGCACGGTCGAGGTGCCCGCCGCGCCGGCGCGCATCGTGCCGCTCGCGCCAAGCCTGACCGAGATGCTCGCCGCCGCCGGGGGCCTCGGCCGCCTCGCGGCCGTCTCGCCCTACGACTCGTACCCGCCGGAGGCCCTCGCCCTGCCTCGCGTGAGCACATATCCCCTTGACCGGGAGGCCCTGCTCGCGCTCGGCGCCGACCTCGTCGTCGGCACGGACCAGGTCAACAATCCCGCCGAGGGGGATGACCTGGCACGGCTGGGCGTGCCGGCAGTCTATTTCCGCTTCACGAGCCTCTCGGACGTGCCGCGTGTGCTTCGCCGCATGGGGACGCTGCTGGGCACCGAGGCCACGGCCGAGCAGGGCGCACGCGCGTTCGAGGACGCCGTGGCGCGCCACGCGGCGGCGGCGCGGCCGGGCGCACCTCCACGCACGCTCGTGCTCATCTCCGACGACGTGCTCTACGCCTTCGGCGGGGCCAGCTACGTGCACGAGATGGTGCGCCTGGCCGGTGGCGAGAGCCTCACGGCGCGCTTCCCCGGTGAGGGCGTGACCCTCTCGAGCGAGTTCGTGCTTGAGGCGCAGCCCGAGCGGATCGTCGTTCTCGGCGGCGCCGGTTACGACCCGGCTCGGCTCGTAGCCCGGCACCCGACCTGGCGCGGCCTGCCGGCCGTCGCGGGTGGGCACGTCTGCGGCCTCGAGGCCGACCTCGTCTCACGCCCCGGGCCGCGTCTGGTGCAGGGGCTCGAGGCCCTCCGGGCATGCCTCGCTCCCGCGCCGGAGGCGCGGTAACCTGCGTAGCGTGCGGAGCGTACGTTCGGCTCCGCGCGCACGCCCCCGCTTCTCCGCCCGAACCCGTGACCGAGCCTGCCGCTCCGCTCCCTGCTGCGGCGTGGGCCGCTCCCGGCCCTGCGACCGATCCCCCGTGGACGCGCCTCGAGGGGCGCGTGCGCCTGGTGTGGATGGCCGAGCAGGTCGTGCAGGGCCTGATCCTGCTCGGTCTGAGCGCCGCGCTGGACTTCTTCGTCGCGGCGCGCTTTCTGCCAGCCCTGCCGCCGGGTGCGCTCACCGGCGGCGTGTTCGTGCTCGTGGCTGCCGGCGCGGCCCTGCTTCCCGGCGCGTGGTACCGCCGCTGGCGCTACGCCGTGACCGAGGAGGCCCTCTTCGCCGAGCGCGGGCTGCTCACGCGCGTCCGCACCGTCGTACCGCTCGGGCGCATCCAGCACCTCGACGTGCGCGACGGCGTCGTCGAACGCGCCCTCGGCCTGAGCCGACTCGTCGTGCACACGGCCGGCACGCACAACTACTCGGTCGTGGTGCCGGGCCTGCAGCGCGCGCACGCCGAGCACCTCCGCGACCGCATCCGTACCCTGCTCGCCGACCGTGACGCGCCGTGAGCGAGCCTGCCTCCGGTCCTCTCCCTCCGTCGCCCGCGCCCGGCGAGCCTGCGGCGGATGAGCCCGCGCGGAGCCCGGAGCGTCCTGCAGCGCCGGCCCCTCCGGGCGACCCGCCGTTCCGACGGCTGCACCCGGCAACGCTCGCCCAGACCGTGCTCGGCCGAGCGCCGGGCTTCCTGCTCGCGCTCGCGCCGGCGCTCAGCCTGGCCGGCAGCAACTTCGGCCGCGTGGCGCTCGTGCTCGCGCTTGGGCTCGGCGTGCTGAGCGTGCCCGGCGCCGTGATCGGCTACCTCCGCTTCCGCTACCGCCTCACGGCCACGGAGGTCCAGATCCGGCGCGGCGTGCTCGCGCGCGAGTTTCGCAGCATCCCCGTGCACCGCGTGCAGCGCGTCGAGATCGACCGGCCGCTGCTGGCGCGGCTGTTCGGCACGGCCAGCG
Source organism: Rubricoccaceae bacterium (assembly GCA_046292345.1). Lineage (GTDB taxonomy): Bacteria > Bacteroidota > Rhodothermia > Rhodothermales > Rubricoccaceae > JBKBRC01. Next base: position 12,742 of record JBKBRC010000014.1, on the reverse strand, counting down.
TGCGCCTGATGACCGGCGGCGGGGCCGGCGCCGACGCCTCGCTCGCCTACGTGAGCCTGGCCGATGCGCTCGCGCTCCGCGCCGATGTGCGCCGCCTTCAGGCCGCCGACCCCGCGCCCCCCGGGCACGAGGCCAGGACACCGGACCAGGTGACGCCCGACGCCGGAACGGGCCCCGACGCCGAGCCGCGCGTCGTGTTTACGCTCTCGCCCGGGCTTCTGCTGCGCGCCGGGGCGATGCGCTTTTCGCTCGTCTACATCGCGCTCGCGTTCTCGGCCCTTCAGTTCACGCAGTTCTCGCCTGAGGATCTCGTCGGCCTGGTCGGACGGCTCCGCCTCGCCGAGCGCCTGCCGGCGCTGGCCGCGTCGCCCGTGCTTGCGCTCGGCGTGACGGGGGTCGTCGCGCTTGCGCTGTCGTGGCTGGCCGGCCTCGTCACGACCGTCGCGCGCTTCTGGGGCTTCACGCTCCGCACCGATGCGCGGCGGCTCTACACCGAGCGCGGGCTGGGCGCACGCTACGAGCACGCCGTGCCGCGCGCGCGCGTGCAGGCGGTTGTGTTTACGGCCAACCCGGTCATGCTGCGCTTCGGCTACGCGCGCCTCGCGGTCCGCACCATGGGTGCGGGGACCGACGGCAGCGGCGAGGAGATTCTCGTTCCGCTCGCGCGCCGCGCCGACGCCTCGGCACTCGCGCGCGAGCTGCTCGGCCACGCCGTCGCAGACGCGCTCGCGCCCGTTTCGCCGCTGTTCGTGCGGCGACGAGCGCTGCGCTACGCCGCCGCCGCCGCCGCCGCCGCCGTGCTCGCGCTCCCGTTCAGCGCGTGGGGCACGGCGGCCCTCGCCGGCGTGCCGCTCGGCGTGCTCCTGGCGCGCGCCCAGGGCCGCGCGCACGGCTACGCTCTCACGCGCGACGCCGCGGGCGCGCCTGCGCTCGTTGTGCAGACGGGCGCGTTCTGGCGCGAGCAGCAGCACGTGCGCGTGCACCGCCTCCACACCGTAGACGTGCGCGCCACCGTCTTCCAGGCGCGACGCGGCCTCGCCTCTGTCTTTGCCGACACCGCCGGCGGCGACGGACCGACCGTGCACGACCTGCCCGCTGACGAGGCCCTCCGTCTCGCTGAGATGCTGCGCCACCTCGCGCAGCCGCAGCCGGCCCTCCCGGCGGCCTAGCGCCGCGACCGCCCTCGGCCTGCCGGCGGCCGGAGACCAAACACGCGCCGCATCTGCGCGCGCAGCACCGCCTCGGGCAGCAGGGCCTCGGCCAGCGGGAGTAGCCGCCCCGGAACGCCCACGCGGTAGACGGGCCGGGGCGCCGCCGCCTCGACGGCCCGCGCCGCCGCGCGCCCCATCGCCGACGGCGCGAGGCCCCCACGGATCGCCTCCCGGAAACGTGCCGCCGCGCGCTCGCGCACAGGCGTGTACGCCGCGAGCGGCGCCTCGGGCGGGCGCGCCGCCTCGGGCGCGCCCGTGCGCACCGGTCCCGCCTGGAGGTAGCTCACGCCCACCCCGAGCGGCTCCACCTCGTAGCGCAGTCCGCGGCAGTAGTGCTCGAGCGCCGCCTTGCTGGCCGAGTACAGCGCGTGGTACGGGATCGGCGTCACGCCCGCGCTCGAGCTGAGGTACACCAGCCGCCCGAAGCGCCGCGCGCGCATGCCCGGCAGCACGGTCCGCGTCAGACGGTGCGCTCCGAAGAAGTATGCCTCGAACTGCGCCAGCGCCTGCTCGTACGGCACCTCCTCGACGGCGCCGGCTACGTAAAAGCCGGCGCTGTAGACGAGCGCGTCGAGCCGGCCAGCGGCGGCATCGACAGCGGCCACGCACGCCTCGACGGAGGCAGCGTCGGTCACGTCGAGCGCGAGCGGGCGCACGCCGGGGACGCTCACGCGCGCCGCATCCCGGCTCGTGCCGAAGACGGTGTGCCCGCGCAGGGCTAGCACGCGCGCCGCTGCCTGCCCGATACCGGACGAGGCGCCGGCAACGAGCACGACGTGCCGGGAACGGGAAGGGTTCATATCGGTGGCGGAGGGCGCCAAAGCGGTGGCGGAGGGCGTCAGGGCGCCGGCGCGGCGGGAGCGTCCGGCGCGGCGAGCGTGAGCACGTTGCGCCGGAAGTCGAGCGCGAGGTCGAAGCGGCGGAGGAAGTTCAGCCCGAGCAGCCCGTCCACCTGCACACCCATGTCGCCGATGTGGGCCAGGTCGAGCACGCACGCCGGCAGGCCCTCGGCCGAGGCCCCGCCGAGGCGGAGCGAGTCGAGGCGGACGAGGCGGACCGCGCCGCTCCCGCCCACGGTGGCTCCCGCGCCTACGGCGCCGCGCTGCACCGGCAGGGCGAGCGAGTCTGCGAGCGCCTGGTCCACGCATGTCAGCGTCGCGCCCGTGTCGAGCACGAACGCGAACGGCCCGGCCCCGTTGATCTCGACCGGCACCGTGAGCGCCGCCTCGCCCGGCCCCTCGAAGCGGAACGCAACCTCGCCGGCCTCAGGGTCAGCGGGGTAGGCGACGCTACGCGGACCCTGCGTGAGCGGACACGCGGGCACCTGCGCGAGCGTCGCCGAGAGCAGCAGCGCGAGAAGGGTCGGGCGAGACATAGCGGCGGAAATGTGACCGGGCGCGCTTTTACGCCCACGCGCCGGTTTGGCCCCCGGTAGGACGCGGCCGGTCGTGCCTTCACAGCAGTGCCTCCTCGGCGGCGCCTTCTCCAGAGCGGCCTTGCGCCCGGGCGTAGCTTGGGCTCGTCCCGCCCACCCGTGCTCCGCCCCGCTCTCTCCCGATGAGCCGTGTGATCCAGACTGGCGACACCGCCGCCAAGCGCCGCCGCGCGCACAGCCGCTCGTGCGCCGAGGCGCTCCGCTTGCTCGCGCTCCGCCCGAGCCTTGCCGCCGGCGCGTTCGACGAGGAGGCGCAGGACCTGACGGCGTTCCTCGTGTTCAACCTGCGCGGTATCGCCGAGACGATCGAGCAGAGCGCGCAGGCCTGGGACGACCGCAACTACTGGAAAAAGTCTGAGCAGCTCCGCGCCGATTACCGCTGGGCCGCCCGCACCGCCGACGCGCTCGAGGCGCGCATCCTCGCCGACCGATGGGCCGAGGTGCCGGCTCTGCTCGTCGGGCTCGTGCCGCGCTTCGCGGACGTGACGGTGGCGCAGGCCACGCGCGATGCCGACTGGTGGGTGGGCGCCTGCCGCGCGCTCCGCAAGCAGGCCGCCGCGCGCCCGGCCGGCTGAGCCCACGCGCCCGGCGCCATCCGTCCGAGCTCCGAGGCCAGACCCGCCCGGCCGGTCGCCGCCGCGGTCCCGCAGGGCCACCGGTCGAGCAGGGCGCCTCCCTGCCGGGCTTGCCCTGCGTGCGCATTGTGCGCATACCGCCCGCCGCCGGTGGCGCGGGCGGCCCGGCGAGGTATCCTACCGGACGCGTTTTTCGCCCTTCCGGCCGCCTGGCGCTGCTCGGCGGCCTTACTGCTATGCCTTCGTTTGCTTCGCTCGGCCTCGCCGAGCCCCTCCTGCGCGCCCTCACCGAAGAGGGCTACGACGCCCCAACGCCCATTCAGCAGCAGGCCATCCCGGTCGCCCTCGCCGGGCGCGACCTGACCGGCTGCGCGCAGACCGGCACAGGCAAGACGGCCGCCTTCGTGCTGCCGCTCCTCCACCGCCTGCTTCGCACGCCCGTCCCCCGAGGGCGGCGCCCGGTGCGCGCGCTCGTCGTCACGCCTACCCGTGAGCTTGCTCTGCAGGTCGAGGAGAGCGTGCGCGTCTACGGCCGTCACACGGGCCTGCGCAGCGCAGCCGTCTTCGGCGGCGTCGGGACGGGCGCGCAGCTCGAGGCGTTCCGGCGCGGCGTGGACGTGCTCGTGGCCACGCCCGGGCGCCTCCTGGACCACCTCGGCGCGGGCGCGCTCCGCCTCGACGCCGTGGAGGTGCTCGTGCTCGACGAGGCCGACCGCATGTTCGACATGGGCTTCGTCAAAGACGTGCGCCGCATCGTCGCCGCGGTCCCGGCGCGCCGCCAGACGCTCCTGTTCTCGGCCACGATGCCGCCGCCCATCGAGGCGCTCGCGCGCAGCGTGCAGCACGACCCGGCCCTCGTCGAGGTCGGCGCCCGGCGCGACGCGGCGGCGACGGTGGCGCAGCACGTCTACGCCGTCCCGCAAGAGCACAAGACGGACCTGCTCCTGCACGTGCTCGCCCGCGCACGCCCCGAGACGGCACTCGTGTTCACGCGCACCAAGCACCGCGCCGACCGCCTCACCAGGAAGCTCGGCCGCGCCGGCGTGCCCGCCGCCGCGCTCCACTCCGATCGCTCGCAGAACCAGCGCCAGCGCGCGCTCGCGCAGTTCAAAGACGGCGCCCTGCGCGTGCTCGTCGCCACCGACATCGCCGCGCGCGGCATCGACGTGGACGGCCTCGCGCTCGTGGTCAACTTCGACACGCCGGGGCAGCCGGAGGACTACGTGCACCGCATCGGGCGCACGGGCCGCGCCGAAGCGACCGGCGACGCGCTCACGTTCGTCGCGCCGGAGGAGGAGAGCGCGCTGCACGCGATCGAGAAGTTCACCGGACGGCGCCTGGCGCTCGCGCCCTACCCGGGCTTCTCGCCGCCACCGGCCGCCGCGTCTGTGCCACCCCACCCGGCGACGACGCAGACGGCGACGACGCAGACGGCGACGACGCAGACGGCGACGACGCAGACGGCGACGACGCGCTCGCCACGTCGCCGGCGCTAGCCGCCGGCCCCCGGCCTCGGGCGGGGCGATCTTTGCCTGCCCCGCCTCCGCGCCCATGCAAGACGCCTCGCCGCACGCCGACGCCCTCGCCCGCCTCGACGCGCTCGTACGCCGACTCGACGGACGCGACGGGCGGCTGCGCCGGCGAAGCCTCGCGTTTTCGCGCGCGCGCCTGGCGCTCGCCCTCGGCGGCGGAGCCCTTGCGCTCATGCTCGGCGGCACCGCCGGCGCAGGGTGGGGCTGGAGCGCGGCGCTCGCGGTCGCGCTGCTCTTCGCGGCGCTCGCCCGCGCGCACGAGCGCCTCGAGCGCGCCCGCGCCCGCTTGGCGCGCTTCCGCGCCCTCCAGCAGCGGCACGCTGCCCGCCTCCGCCTGGACTGGCCCGCACTCGGGCCGCCGCCCGCGCTCGCGCCCCCCGGCCACGCCTTCGCCGCCGACCTCGACGTGGCCGGTCCGCGCTCGCTGCTCCACCTGCTCGACACGACGACCACTGAGGCGGGGCACGCGCGTCTGCGCGCCTGGCTGCTCGCCGAGACGCCGGCCCCGGGGGCCTGCAAGCGGCAGGCGCGGGTCCGCGCGCTCGTGCCACAGCGCCGCTTCCGCGACCGCCTCGCCCTGTGCGGGCTCGAGGCCGCCCGCGCCGCCGCCCCGGACTTCGCGGCGCGCTGGTCCGACGCGCCCGTGCGGGCCTGGCTCGACGCCCCACCCCCGGACGCCGTGCTCCGGCGCTGGACGCTCGTGCTCACCGGTCTCGCCGCGCTCACGGCCACGCTACTCGCGCTCTCCTTCGCCGGCGCCGCGCCGCCGCTCTGGCGCCTCTCGTTCCTGACGTACGTCGCGCTCTACTTGTGGCGCTACGGGCAGTTCGCGCGCACGTTCGACCTGGCGTACGACCTGCAGCGGGCGCTCGCCGAGGTTGCGCCCGCGCTGGCACGGCTCGAGCGCGCCGCCGAGGGCGAGCGCGCCACAGCACTCGCCGACCTGCTCGCGCCCTTCGACGGGGTGGCGGCGCCCTCGGCGCACCTGCGGCGGCTGCGGCGGCTGACCGAGCTGGCCGCGCTCTCGCGCAACGACTTCGGGCGCGTCGTGCTCAACGCGCTCCTGCCCTACGACCTGCTACTCACGCGCGCGCTCGCACGGCTGCGCGGGGGCCTCGCGGGCGTGCTGCCAGCCTGGCTCGAGGCGTACGCGGAAACGGAGGCGCTCGCGGCACTGGCCGCCTACGCGGACTTCCGCGCAGGGGCCGTCACCTTCCCGGACCTCCTCGGCCCCGCCCCGGGCGACGCCCCGGGCGACGCCCCGGGCGACGCGCTGCTCTTCGAGGCGGATGCGCTGCGGCATCCGCTGCTGGCGGCCGGGGTGGCCGTGGCCAATCCGCTCGCGCTCGCGCCCGGCGAGGTCGTC
>JBKBRC010000014.1:0-6523 GCA_046292345.1 Rubricoccaceae bacterium | reverse complement strand
CGCCCCGGGCGACGCCCCGGGCGACGCGCTGCTCTTCGAGGCGGATGCGCTGCGGCATCCGCTGCTGGCGGCCGGGGTGGCCGTGGCCAATCCGCTCGCGCTCGCGCCCGGCGAGGTCGTCCTCGTGACCGGCTCCAACATGTCGGGCAAGAGCACGTTCTTGCGCGCGGCGGGCCTGGCGGTCGTGCTTGCCTGGGCGGGCAGCGCCGTGCCGGCGCGCGCGCTGCGCCTGCGCCCGCTGCGCGTGTTCACCTCGATGCGTGTCGGTGACGCGGTGCAGGAAGGACTCTCGACGTTCTACGCCGAGGTCCGGCGCCTCCGCGCCCTTCTCGACGCCGCCGCCACGGAGGCGCCCCCCGCGCTCGTGCTCATCGACGAGATGCTGCGTGGGACGAACAACCGCGAGCGTCTCGCTGGTGGGCAGGCGATCGCGCGCGCGCTCGCCGGCGGGCCGGGCGCGGCGCTCGTGGCCACGCACGACCTCGCGCTGGCCGACCTGGCCGAGGGCGACCCCCGCTTCCGCAACGCGCACTTCCGCGAGGAGGCCGAGGGCGACACACTGGTGTTCGACTACCGGCTCCGCGAGGGCCCCTGTCCCACCACGAACGCGCTTGTGATCATGCGGCGCGCCGGGCTGCCGGTCGCCTGAGGCCGCTCCCCCCGGCGCCTCAGCGCCGCGTGGCGAGGTGCCACAGAAACTCGGTCTCGGCCTGCGCGGCGAGGAATAGCGCGGCCAGCCCCGCCCCGAGCAGCCCCAGCGGCACCAGAAAGCCGAGCCCGAGCGCGCGCACGGGCGGCACGCGCAGCACCATGCTGAAGTCGTAGAGCATCCGGTAGCTCGCGATCACCTCGAGCCCCAGTCCTCCGAAGAGCAGCACGGGCGCAAGCACGGTCGCCCATGCGAGCGGCAGCGTGGCCAGGATTGTCGCGGCCGCCATGAGCGGGATCCACCCCCAGCGGCTCCACACGACGAGCGAGAGCGCCTGCCCGCTCCGCAGGCGCCGCCGGCCCGAGAGGGCGTAGAGCCAGGCCACGTTGAGCACGAGCCAGGCCACGTACAGTGCGGCCACCCCGGCCGCGAGTAGCAGGGGGCGCCCCATGAGCGCGGCCAGGCGGAGGCGGTCCTCGAGGCTCCACGAGGCCGTCGCAAGTGAGAGCGCGTCGGTCTGGGCGAGCGTGCCCAGCACGCCTGCGCCCACGATGCCGGCGCTGAGCGCCACGACGGCGGCGAGCGCGGCCGTCATGTTGGCCGGCAGGTCGTAGCCGCGCTGCACGGCCTCGCGGTAGAGGTCGCGCCGGGCGAGTACGCGCGGTACGAGCGTGCTGAAGCGCGGCACGCCGGCGTAGAGCAAGCCGAGCGCGAGCGCGAGCAGCCAGCCCGTCAGGATGAGCGGCGAGGCACCGGGGCCGGTGGCGCGCTCGCGCCCGGCGTCGAAGGCGAAGACGCGCTGCGTGCCGGTGAAGAACCCCTCGGCGACCGCACGCGCCGGACGCGGGCGGCCTTCGGCGTCGTGCCAGCCGTAGACGAGACCTGCCGTCTCGGCCTGCGGGTCGCGCTCGGCGTCGGCGCCGGCGGCGTCCTGCCAGCGGAAGGCGAACGCCACCACGGGCGGCTCGTCCAGCGCGAGCAGCGCGCCGAGTTCGTTCTCGAGCGCGCGCGCCTGCGCGGCCTCGGTACCCGGCGTGCGCCATCCCCCCACGCGTCCCGGGACCACCCCCACACCGAACGACGCCAGGCCGGCCGGCGTGCCGTGCCGCTCGCGCCAGCGGAGCAGCAGCGCCACCGGGTCGGCGTCTCGCGCGTCGAGCAGCACGAAGTCCACCGTTTCGTGGCAGCGGTCGTCCTGCGGGAAGCGCGTCACGTAGTAGACGCGTGTGCCTTCGGCGCCGTCGGCGCGGGCGCGCCGCGCGAGGCGCTCGAAGTAGGGCCGCGCTGCCGGGGTCGAGGTATCGCTGCCGCGCGCGAGGCCGAAGTGACGCGCCGAGGCGTAGGGCCGCGCGCGCACGAGCGCCTCGGCCAGGAGGGCCTCCATAGCAGGCGCCTGCGCCCGGAGCACCGCCGCCGGCAGGTCCACGGGCGGGAGGTCCTGGTAGAACGCGAGGCCGAGCAGGTCGCCCGCGGCGAGGAGGGTTTCGTCTTCGAGCAGCGGCGTACGCACGGCACGCACGCCCGCCCGGCGCATCGCGACGAGGTCCGAGAGCGCGGCGTCGCGCGCGGCCGGAGGCTGCCAGACGACGCCTGCGAGGCGGGGGTCGAGCGGCGGGTAGGGCCCCGGGGCCGGACCGAGCGCCGCGGCGGCGGCCCGCACGCGTGCGAGCGGATCGGCAGAGGACGCCACCCGGGGGGAGGGCTCTGGTGGAGCCGTCGTAGGGAGTGCCGGAGCAGCCCGGACGCCCGTCGTGTCGGCGCGCTGGGCGGCGGCCTGCTGGGCGGCGGCCTGCCCGGGCAGAGCGACGGCCAGCAGACCGAGCAGCACGAGCAGGAGCGGCAGCGGAGTTCGGGACACGGCAGCGGACACGCGGCAGCGGGCACGTCGGGCGCGGCGCCTGTCGCCGCGCGGGAAAGCTAGCCCTGAAAGCCCGGAGCTTTCGGGGCGAGGCCGTCTGAGTACGGCATCCGGGCGGCGCGTCCGGGCGGCGCGTCCGGGCGGCGCGGCGAGAAAAGAGACGAGGCCCTGCCGGGCGGAGGGACCGGCAGGGCCTCAGGACAACCCTGGCGAAAGTTGTCCGGGGGGAACGCGGGCAGGGTACGGCGGCTCCGGTGTCAGCGGCGCGTCACGGGCGGCGGCGGCGATACCGCTTGCCCGCGCAGCCGCTTGCCCGCGCATTCGTGCGACGCCGGAAGCCGCGCGCCCCGGCTCAGTCCATCATGCGCTTCAGGAATGCCGGCATGTCAGGGTTTTCCTTGGGCGGACGCTCGGGCCGCGGGGCACCGGTGGGCATGCGGCGCACGTTGGCGGGCGTCTCCCCGCGCGTCTCCTCGATCTCGCGCGGCGGGAGCGCGGGCGAGCGGCGCACGAACGCCGGCTCGTCGAGCTGGCGCAGGTTGTCCTCGCCCTTGTAGTTGACGACGGCACCGGGCCCGTCGAGGCTGACGGTGCGGCGGCGACGCGGCTCCGGTGCGGGGGCGGCTGCGCGCGGCGCGGCGGTCTCGGCCTGCCGGTCGAAGCCGGTCGCGATGACCGTCACGCGGAGCTCGTCGCCCATCGCCTCATCGATGACGGTCCCGAAGATGACCTCCACGTCCTCGCCGGCCTCCTCCTTGATCACCTTCATCGCCTGCGTCGTCTCGCGGATGGAGAGGCTGGGGCCGGCGGTGAAGTTGATGAGCAGGTTGCGCGCGCCGCGGATCGAGACGCCGTCGAGCAGCGGGCTCGAGATGGCGTCCTGCGCCGCGCGCTCGGCGCGGCGCTCGCCCGAGGCCACGGCCGCGCCCATGAGCGCCGTCCCGCCGTCCTGCATCGTCGTGCGGACGTCGGCGAAGTCGAGGTTGATCAGGCCGTTCTGCGTGATCAGGTCCGAGATGCCGCGCGTGGCGTTGTAGAGCACGTCGTCGGCCATGCGGAACGCATCGATGAGCGAGGTGTCTTCGTCGGCGATGTCGTTGAGGCGCTCGTTCGGGATGATGATGAGCGTGTCGACGACCTCGCGCAGGTGCCGGATGCCCTGCTCGGCGGCCAGCTGGCGCGGGCGGGCCTCGAACTCGAACGGCCGCGTCACGACGGCGACCGTGAGGATGCCCATCTTCTTGGCGATCGCGGCCACGACCGGCGCGGCGCCGGTGCCGGTGCCCCCGCCCATGCCCGCGGTGACGAACACCATGTCGGCGCCGTCGAGGGCGGCCTCGATGTCGCGGTGGCTCTCCTGCGCCGCCTCGGCGCCCACCTGCGGGCGGGCGCCGGCGCCGAGGCCCTTGGTGAGCTCGCGCCCGATCTGGATGCGCACGGGCGCGCCGTTGCTGCTGAGCGCCTGCGCGTCGGTGTTGATGGCGACGAAGTCGACGCCTTGAATGCCTTTGGCGAGCATGTTGTTGACGGCGTTGCCGCCCCCGCCGCCCACGCCGATGACGCGGATCGTGGCCTCCTCCGGGGCCGCGTCGTCAAAGGCGAATCGAGTCGTGTGGTCAGAGATCATGGGAAGGTCCCTCCGGGAAAGAGTAGCGCCAGGATTGTGAGGGAGTGGGAGCCCCAAACGGGGCGGCAATCTAGCCGCGCCGCCGGGGCTGCGCACGGGAAGACGGCTCGCGCCGCCGGGGATGTGGAAAACAGGTGTGCGGCGGCCTCCGCCACCGGTCGCGCCGCGCGCGCCGGCGAGCCGCCGCAGCGGGAGCGCGTCAGAGCTCGTTGAACCAGCGCCGCATCGAGTCAGCGATGCGGGCGCGGAGGCTGTCCGGCTGCCCGGCGTAGCCGTCGCCGGCGGCGTCCTCCCGCGGGGCCGGCGCCTCGGCCTCGGCCGGCAGGAGCGCCGCGCCGCTGGTGCCGGTGCGCAGGCCGTGCAGCACGAGCCCGACGCCGGTGGCGAACTTGGGGCTGGCCACCTCCTCGGTCAGCCCGCCGCCGAGCCCGATGGGCAGGCCGATGCGCGCCTCGAGCCCGAGCACGTCGGCGGCGAGCTCGGCCGTGCCGGGGATGAGCGCGCCGCCGCCGGTGAGCACGACGCCCGCCGAGAGGCGCTGCGCGTAGCCGGAGCGCTTGATCTCGATGCCGACGATCTCGAGGATCTCCTCGAGGCGCGGCTGGATGATCTGCGCGAGCGCACTCTGGTTGATCGTCTTCTCGGGCCGCCCGCCGATGCCAGGGATCGAGATGAGCTGATCCTCGTCGAGCATGTCAACAAAGGCCACGCCGAACTGGTGCTTGAGGCGCTCGGCCTGGTCGTGCAGGATGCCGAGTCCCTTGCGGATGTCGTCGGTGACCTTGTTGCCGGCCACGGCCACGACGGCCGTGTGGCGGATCGTCTTGTCCTCGAACACGGCGATGTCGGTCGTGCCGCCGCCGATGTCGACGAGGGCCACGCCGACCTCCTTCTCGTCGGCATGCAGCACGGCGTGCGCCGAGGCGAGCGGCTCGAGCACGATGTCGGTCGTGGCGTAGCCGGCCTTCTCGATGCAGCGGTAGATGTTCTTGGCCGCCGAGACGAGGCCCGTGATGATGTGCACGTTGGCCTCGAGGCGCACGCCGGACATGCCGACGGGGTCAGCGACCCCGTCCTGCCCGTCCACGATGAACTCCTGCGGCAGCACGTGCAGGATCTCGCGGTCGGCCGGCATGGCCACGTGGCGCGTGTCCTCGAGCAGGCGGGCCACGTCGTCGGCGGTGATCTCGCCGCCCGAGACGGTGATCACGCCGCGGCTCTGGAACGACTGGATGTGGTCGCCGGCGATGCCCACCACGACGGCCTCGGTGCGCACGCCCGCCGCACGCTCGGCCTCGCCGACGGCCCTGCGCACGGCCTCGACGGTGCGGTCGATGTTGATGACCACGCCGCGGTTGAGGCCTTCGGACTCGGCCACGCCCACGCCGCGGATGTTGACGCGGCCCAGGTCGTCGGTGGACGCTACGACGGCGCAGATCTTGGTCGTGCCGATGTCGACGCCGACCACGATGCGTTCGTTCTGCATGGGTTCGGGGAGCTTGGGGAGTGGGGGTTCGGAGAGCGAGGAGCCGGCAGGGAGCCGGCGCTAGAGGGCTGCCGGGACGTCCGGCGCAACCTCGACGGCGTCGCGCAGGCGGAGCGAATCCGGGACGGAGGGCGCGGGGAAGGGCCGCTCGGGGCCGTCCTCGCGCGTGACGATCTGGCCGCTGAAGCGCAGGTCCACGAGGTGGAACGTGCGCGCGGGCTGGGGCAGCACGGCCTGCGCGAAAAAGGCACGCAGGCGCGCGAGCTGGTCCGGCAGGTCTGTCGGGCTGAGGGCGACCCGTATGGGCCCGTGCGCGCCGGCCGGGGTGGTGTAGAGCGTGAGCGCGCCGCCGGGGCCGAGCTCGACCTCAGAGACGAGCGCGTGCTCGGCCGGGTGGGCCGCGGCCAGAGCCGCAAGCAGCGCCCGCAGCGCGCCATCGGCGACGGGACCCGTCTCGGTGTAGGGCGGCACGGCGCCGCGCAGCAGGGGCACGTCGAAGGCGCTGCCGCCGCTCGCCGTGGCCGTGGGCATGGCATAGCCGGCGGCGTCGAGGTAGTAGCCCGGGCGGCCGTCGGGGGCGAGCACGAGCGCGACCGGCTCGCGCTCCTCGACGCGGATGCGCAGGCGGCCCGTCGGGTAGCGGCTCACGGCCGCGCGGGCCACCCACGGGTGGCGCTCGACGCGCGCGGCGACCTCAGCCGGGCGCAGGGCGTAGAGCGCCGCCTCGCCGGGCACGACGGCCGCGAGCGTGCGCAGCGCATCCGGGTGGGCGTGCGCGTAGCCCACGACCTCGACGGCGCGCACGGGCAGCGTGCGCGTCCACACCCAGGCGCCGAGCAGCACGGCAGCCACCGCGGCCGCCGCGAGCACGCGGCGCGCCCGCGGGCCGCGGCGGCGTACCCG
>JBKBRC010000013.1:26377-66505 GCA_046292345.1 Rubricoccaceae bacterium | reverse complement strand
CCGAAGTCGCCGCGGCCGCGGGCGCGCGCGCCCTCGGCCATCTCGGCGAGCGTGTGCGCGCCGTCGCTCGCCGTGGTGTGGTTGTGGAGGGCGCCGCGGAGGTCGGCGGCGCGGACGAGCGGCGGGAACGGGCCGCGCGCGGCGCGCGCCAGCTCGCCGGTGTCCTCGCGGAGGGGGGGCGGGACGGGCGAGAGCCCGGCGGCGGCGTAGACGGCGTCCTCGTCGGGCACGTCGGCCGGGGCGCCGTGCGCGGCGCGGAAGGCGGCCACGTGCGCCTCGCTGCCCGTCGCCTCGAAGAGCACGCGCCCGTAGGACGCCTCGGAGGCCAGCGCGACGCGTGCGGGCAGCCCCGAGGCCAGACGGGCCGTCACGAAGACGCCTCCGGCAGCGCCGCCTCCGGCAACGCCGCCTCCGGCAACGCCGCCTCCGGTGGCCTCGGCCGAGACCGTTACGTCGGCGAGACCGGCGTCGCGGAGGGCCTGCGCGGCGACCTCGGCGGGGCCGGCGGCCACGAAGTCGGCGCGGTCGAGGGTTTCCAGCTGCCGGCGGAGCGCGCCGGCGAGGTCGGCGCGGACGAGGCCGGGGGCTGCGCGCAGGGCCTCACGCACGGCGAGCGCCTCCGGGAGCACGCGTGCGAAGTGCATGCGGCCCTCGTAGGCGCGCAGCAGCGCCACCTGCTCGAGGAGGTTCTCGGCCGAGCGCGCGCCGAAGCCCTCGAGCGCTGCCACGCGCCCGGAGACGGCCGCGGCCTCGAGCTCGTCGAGCGACGTGACGCCGAGCCGCTGCCAGAGCGCGCGCACCTTCCTGGCGCCGAGCCCGCGCACGCGGAGCAGGCCAGGCAGGCCGGGCGGGAGCGCGTCCAGGAGCGCGTCGGCGGCCTCGAGGCGGCCCGTGGCGACGAGACCGCGCAGCTCAGCCGCGAGTCCCTTGCCGATGCCCGGGATGGCCGTGGGGTCGGGCACGTCGGCCAGCGGCACCTCGAGGCGCTCGACGGCGCGCGCGGCCGAGGCGTAGGCGCGCGCGCGGAAGGGGTTGCCACCGGAGAGCTCGATCAGGTCGGCAGCGAGCTTGAGGTGCCGGGCAAGGGCTTTGTTAGTCATGGTGCGGCGGACGTGGCGGACGTGGCGCATGATAGCGGGCCGCGGGGCGCGCGGGGACCGGCAAACTGCGCGTCGGGGCCGCGTGCCGCCTATCTTCGCACACTCTCGAGACGCGGGCGAACTCGTACCGCTCTCGGGCGTGCAGGAAGCGCGCGGCGGGCACGAACCACCGCGAGGCCTCCGTTCCGGCTCCACCCAGGCCCTTTCCCGCCCATGCTCCGCTCCCGCCTCGCGCCGTTCGTCGGCGCCGGACTCCTCGCCACCGCGCTCATCCTCGGCGTGCACGTCAGCGACGCCTTCTCGGGCAGCGACGACGTGCAGCAGCTGCGCAAGATCGAGGAGGCGTACGCCATCATCACGCGCGAGTACGTCGAGCGTGTGGACTCGGCGCAGCTCGCCGCCGATGCCATCGAGGGCATGCTCAAGGGGCTCGACCCGCACTCGGTCTACGTCTCGGCCGAGGAGATGAACGCCGTGCGCGAGAGCTTCAACGCGACGTTCGACGGCATCGGGATCTACTTCGAGTTTGTCGAGGGCGCGTCCGGGCGTGACACGCTCGTCGTGCTGATGCCTATCGCCGGCGGCCCGAGCGAGGAGGCCGGCCTCGAGGCCGGCGACCGCATCGTCGAGATCGACGGCACGCCCGCCATCGGCATCTCGGCCGAGCAGGTGCAGCGCTCGCTCAAAGGCCCGCGCGGGACGCAGGTGCGCCTGCAGGTGCGCCGCCCCGGCTTCCGCCAGCCGCTCGACTTCACGATCACGCGCGACCGCATCCCGCTCAACACGGTCATCGCGACCTACATGATCGACGAGCAGACGGGCTACGTGCGCCTGCAGCGCTTCGCGCGCACGAGCGCCGAGGAGGTGCGCGCCTCCATCGCCAGCCTGCGCGCCCAGGGCATGCAGCGCCTCGTGCTCGACCTGCGCGACAACGCCGGCGGACTGCTCGACCAGGCCTTCTCGATCGCCGACGAGTTCCTGCCGGCCGGGCAGATGATTGTCTACACTGACAGCCGCCACGCCCGCAACCGCCGGCAGTTCGTCTCCACCGGCGGCGGCGCCTTCGAGCAGGGGGCGCTGATCGTGCTGCTCAACGAGAACTCGGCTTCGGCCAGCGAGATCGTGGCCGGCGCGCTGCAGGACCACGACCGCGCGCTCATCGTCGGGCGGCGCTCGTTCGGCAAGGGGCTCGTGCAGCAGCAGTTCCCGCTCTCCGACGGCAGCGTGGTCCAGATGACCGTCTCGCGCTACTACACGCCCGTGGGGCGCCTCATCCAGACGCCGTACACGCTCGGCGGCGGCGAGGAGGCGTACGCCGCCGGCAAGCGCGCCCTCCGCGACAGCCTCGACGCGCGCCTGGCGCCCGGCGGCGGCTTCGTCGACGCGGCGCGCGCCGGGCAGGGCCTGCCCGACTCGCTGATCTTCCGCACCGACGGCGGCCGGCAGGTCTACGGCGGCGGCGGCATCCTGCCGGACTACCTCGTCCCGGCCGACTCGCTCAGCGCAGCCCTGCGCACGGTGATCGGACGCGGGCTCGACAACGAGTTCGCGCGCGTGCGCCTCGAGCAGCTCGGCGAGCGCTTCCGCCGCGAGTGGACGGGCCGCCAAGACGCCTTCGTGCGCTCGTACCGGCTCGACGATGCCGCATTCGAGGCCTTCCTGGCCTACGCCGCCGACCACGGCGTGCCGGTCGTGAACGCGCGCTCGGGCGCCAGCCGCGAGACAGTGCTCGTGCGCAGCGAGGCCGAGGCCGCCCGCGCCGACATTGAGCTGCGCATCAAGGCCTTCATGGCGCGCCGTCTCTACGGCGTCGACGCGTTCTACCCGGTCATCGGGCAGCTCGACCGCACGCTCGTGCAGGCCGTCACGCTGTGGGACTCCGCGCAGGCGCTCGCGCAGGCCTCGGCCGCGCGCGCGCCGCAGCGCCGGCGCTGAAGTGGGCCGTCTGGCTCGGCCCCGGCCGGCCGGGTCGGGCGCGGCCGGCCGGGTCGGGCGCGGCCGCCTCAGCAGGTTCACGTTACCTCAGGTTCACGTTACCCTTGCAGGGTGTGCACAGCGCGTTGACATTCCCTCGTGGCGTGGGGATATTCGCCCCCGCCCGTCGGCCGCCCGCCGGCAACCCTGTTTCGCGCTTTCCGCGCCCCTTCTGCGCCTCCGCGCCCCACCCTGATTCTCACTTTCCCTCCACGAGGTAACACCCCATGAAGCTTTATGCCCTGCTGCTGATGCAGGAGGCCGCGGCCAACGACGGCTTCGCCAACGAGCTCGTCCGGCGCTTCAACGAAGGCGGCGACTGGATGTGGCCCATCCTGATCGCACTCATCATCGGTCTCGCCATCGCCTTCGAGCGCATCCTGTCGCTCAACCGCGCCGACATCAACGCGACTGCGTTCATGACGCGCGTCAAGGACGCGCTGCAGTCGGGCGGCGTGGCCGCGGCCGAGGAGGAGTGCGCCAAGACGCGCGGCCCCGTGGCGGCCGTCGTGCAGGCAGGCCTGCTCCGCTTTGACGAGGGCATGGACGCCGTCGAGAAGGCCGTCGTCTCGTACGGCTCCATCGAGATGAGCTTCCTCGAGCGCGGCCTGATCTGGCTCAGCCTCTTCATCACGATCGCGCCGATGCTCGGCTTCCTCGGCACGGTTATCGGCATGGTGCAGGCGTTCGACGCGATCGAGCAGGCCGGCGACATCTCGCCGAGCCTCGTGGCCGGCGGTATCAAGGTGGCCCTCCTCACGACCGTGTTCGGTCTGATCGTGGCCATGATCCTGCAGGTGTTCTACAACTACTCGGTCTCCAAGGTCGACCGCATCACGGCCGACATGGAGGAGGCCTCGGTCGAGCTCATCGACGCGCTCGCGATGATGAGCGCTGGCCGGCCGATCCGCTCGGTCGGTGGCCGGAAGGCCGCCGCGGCGATCCCGCCGAGCACGGGCAGCACCCCCGCGGCCTGACCCCGGTCGGCTGACCGCCCCGCCCGGCCGGAGCGCCGCCTCCGCCGGGCGGGCGCGCTCGCCCGGCGCTACTCTCCCGCGCGGCGCTGCTCTCCCGCCCGGCGCTATCCTCCACGCTTCGCACCCCCATGCTGACCGCTCTGATCTACCTCTCGCTGGCCCTGATCGCGCTCTCGCTGCTGATGATGGTCGGCTTTGGCCTCCGCAACGGCTTCGCGCGCGTGCGCGGCGAGAGCAAGCTGGCCATCGCCGCGTTCGTGCTGCCTGTCCTGGTGCTCGTCATCGCCTACGCGGTCGACGGCCGCTGGGAGGCGGCCTTCATCGTGACGGCCGTCGTGATGGCCGCCTCGGGCTTGCTGGCCCTGCTCATCTCGGGCGTGCGCGGCCTGGTACAGGGCTGACTTGTGCCCCCGCGCCCGGCCGGGGGCGCATACCCCTGGCCGGCCGGGTCGCGTTTCCCTCGGGTCGCGTTTCCCTCGGGTCGCGTTTCTCCCGGGTTGCGTTTCCCCGACGTGCGCCGGATCCGTCCGGCCCGCTTCCCCCTGAACTCCTATGCCCCTGCTCAAGCGGCGCACTTCGCGCGAGGCGGAAGTCCCGACGTCCTCGATGGCGGACATCGCGTTCCTCCTGCTCATCTTCTTCCTCGTCACCACGACGATCGACGTCGACGCGGGCATCTACATGCAGCTTCCGCCCAAGCTGGATGAGAACAACCCGCCGCCCGACATCAACGCGCGCAACCTGCTCAACGTGCTCGTGGCGCAGGACGGCACGGTGCTCCTGGACGGCGAGATCACCAACATCGGCCAGATCCGGCAGACCGTCATCACGCACGTGACGAACGAGGGCCAGCTCCCGCAGTTCTCGGTCAGCCCGCAGGACGCCGTCGTGTCGTTCAAAACCGAGCGCGGCCTCGACTACGCCACCTATATCCGCGTGCTCGACGAGATCCGCTCGGCCTACAACGACATCCGCGACAACTACGCGCGCACGCTGGCCGGCGTGGACTACGCGACCTACCGCGCACGTCTGGGCGAGGACGACGTGGACGAGGTGGCCGCGCGCTACCCCGTCAAGATCTCCCTCGCCGAGCCCGATCCCGGCTGATCCGCGGCTGCTCCGCGCCCTCTACCACGCCTAGCCTCCGCCTCCATGTCGGCCAAGTTCAAAAAGAAAAGCAAGACGTCTCAGGGCATCCCGACTGCCTCGCTGCCGGACATCATCTTCATGCTGCTCATCTTCTTCATGGTCACCACGGTGCTCCGTGAGACCGAGTTGAAGGTGCAGACGTCGGTGCCCTCGGCCCGGGCCATCGAGAAGATCGAGCAGAAGCGCCTGGTGCAGTTCATCTACATCGGCCCCGAGCGGCTCGAGACGGGTGGCCTGGGTGAGCCGGCCGTGCAGATAGACGACGACATCGTGCGCAACCTGAACGACATCCGCAACGTGATCTACGCGCGCATGATCGCGGAGCCGCGCACGATCGTCTCGATGCGCGTGGACCGCTCGGTCGAGACCGGGCTGCTCTACGACGTGCAGCAGGAACTGCGCGAGTCTGAGGCGCTCCGCGTCAACTACTCGACCGCGCGCCTGGCCGAGTAAGCCGTTGCCCCTGGCGCTCTGTCCCGGTAGCACTTCGCCCCGGTAGCACTTCGCCCCAGGACGTTGGCACGCGGCCCCGGCACCTCCGCCGGGGCCGCGTGCCGTTTTCCGGCCGCGCGGGCGCGACGCGCGTTCCACCCGCGGCCTTCTCCCGCAGCCTTCGCCCCGTGCTCCACTCTTACACGGCTCTCCACGAGGGGCTCTGAAGCGAGCCCCGTAGCTTTCACGCTCTATCCCGCTCCCCATCCACGCGTTCCGCGATGGCCTACCAGGCAACTCTGCTCCCCGGCGACGGCATCGGCCCCGAAGTGATCCGCGCCGCCGTCAAGGTTCTCGACGCCACCGGCATCTCGATCGACTGGGACGAGCAGCCTGCGGGGCTCATCGCCCTCGAGACGTGCGGCGACCCGCTCCCGGAGCAGACGCTCGACTCGATCGGGCGGACACGCCTCGCGCTCAAGGGGCCGCTCACGACGCCCGTCGGCACGGGCTTCCGCAGCGTCAACGTGCGCCTGCGGCAGTACTTCGACCTCTACGCGAACGTGCGGCCGTGCCAGTCGCTGCCCAACACGCGCAGCCTGTTCGAGGGCATCGACCTGGTACTCTACCGCGAGAACACCGAGGGCCTCTACGCCGGCATCGAGTACTTTGACGAGCGCAACCAGATCGCCGACTCCATCAACCGCATCACGCGGCGGGGCAGCGAGCGCATCGTCCGCTTCGCGTTCGAGGACGCCAGGCGCCGCGGGTGCCGCCGCCTCACGCTCGTGCACAAGGCAAACATCCTCAAGGAGTCCGGTGGCCTGTTCCTTCGCGTTGGCAGGGCGCTCGCGGCCGAATACCCCGAGATGGCGTTCGACGACCGCATCGTGGACAACATGGCGATGCAGCTCGTGATGGCGCCGCAGCAGTTCGAGGCGATCGTGACGACGAACCTCTTCGGGGACATCCTCTCGGACCTGATGGCCGGCCTCGTCGGGGGGCTCGGCGTGACCGGCTCGGCCAACATCGGCGACGACTGCGCCATCTTTGAGGCCGTGCACGGCTCGGCGCCGGACATCGCCGGGCGCGGCATCGCCAACCCGACGGCCGTCATCCGCTCGGGCGAGATGATGCTGCGCTACCTCGGCGAGCAGGCCGCGGCAGACGTCGTCGCGCAGGCCCTCCGCGAGGCCTACGCCGAGAAGGCCATGCTCACCCCTGACCTCGGCGGGGAGGCGACGACGCAGTCGTTCAGCGATGCGCTCGCGGACCGCGTCGCCCGGCTCTCCCGCCGCTAGGCTTTCGCTGCCCGTCTCTTCCTGCTCCTCTCTCCGATGATCCAACGCCCGCAAACGCTCTACCTTCTGATCGGGGCCTTTCTGCTCGTGCTGTTCTTTGCGCTCTCGGGCGCCTGGGCCGATGCCGCCTCGGCCGCCGCGCCGGCGCTGGGCGTGCTCGCGTACGTGCTCGCCACGGCCTCGGCCGTCGTCTCGCTCGGTGCAGTGTTTCTGTACAAGACGCGCGAGCGGCAGCGCACCGTGATCGGCGTGGCGATGTGGATGGTGCTCGCGCTCGTGCTTGTGGTGGCAGTGGGCCTGTTCCTTGCGCAGCGCGCGCCGACGCCGGGCGCCGAGGCGCGCTACCTGGTGAGCCTGCTGCCGCTGGGGGCCTACCTGTCGCTCCGCATGGCGCGGCGCGGCGTGCAGAAAGACGTCGACCTGGTCCGTTCCATGGACCGCCTCCGCTGAACCGCGACGCGACGCCGGCCGCAGGCGCTCCGCTGCACGTCTGGGTGCTGCTCGGGCTCGGGCTGCTTGCCTTCGGCTCATCGGCGATTCTGGTACGCTTTGCAAGCGCGGCCCCGGGCGCCACGCTCGTCGTGTGGCGCACGGCATTTGTCGTGCTCGTGCTGGCGCCGCTGGCCTTCGCGCGTTGCCGGGACGAGTGGCGCGCGCTCGGGCAGCGCGACTGGGTGCTGATCGGCCTTTCGGGCTCGCTGCTGGGCGTGCACTTCCTCGCCTACGTCGAGTCGCTGTACCTGACGAGCGTCGCGAGCGCGTCGGTTCTGGTGACGCTGAGCCCGCTCTTCATCGCCGTGCTGGGCTTTGTCGTGCTGGGCGAGCGCCTGACGCGGCGTACGGCTGCGGCCGTCGGTGCGGGCGTGACGGGCGCGGCCATGATCGGCCTGGCGGACGCGGCCGAGGGGGCGTTCGCGAACCCTGCGCTGGGGAACGCGCTCGCACTCGGAGCGGCGTTCGTCGTCTCGGTGTACCTGCTGATCGGGCGCGTGGTGCGGCAGCGCGTGTCGTTTCTGGCCTACTTCTTCCCGCTCAACGCCTTCGCGGCCGGTGTGGCGGCGCTGATCGCCCTCGGGCGCGGCGCCGAGCTCGCCCAGCCGACGCCGATCCTGCTGCTCTGCCTCGCGATGGCCCTCGGGCCCGGGCTGTTGGGACACGGCGCGTTCAACTACGCCGTACGCTTCGTGCCGACGGCGGTACTGGGCCTGCTCACGCTGGCCGAGCCGCTGCTGGCCTCCGCCCTGGCGCTCGTGCTGTTCGGCGAAGTGCCTCCGCCACTGGCGCTCGCGGGTATGGGTGTCGTGCTGGCCTCGATCGCTACCGTGTTTTTGCGCGCCCCGGCTCGGCGTCTGCCGGATCAGGGGAGGGGACGGAACCGGTCGGTGGGGAGCGCGGCGAACGTGCGGCGGCCCCGGAGGAAGTAGTCTGCGACGATGCTGCCCTCGTAAGGCGGCAGGACGACCGGCGCGGCCGGGTCCGGGGACGCATAACTGCTGAACAGGCGGCCCGCGTCGCGGTGCGCGCGGGCGATGGCGGTGGCCTCGGCCGCGCGGCCGGCGGCTAGCGCCCGCGCTGCGGCAAGGCCGTCGAGCGCGCGGCGGGCGCGAAGCGCGCGCCCGAAGGCTGCCGAGGGCAGGTTCTTGCGGAGCATCAGCAGGCTGTTGCGGAAGTTGTAGTATGCCTTGCGCGGGTTGCCCTGCGGAAGCGAGGCCCCGCCGAGGTGGTAGACCTCCGCGGCCGGCTCGACGCGCACGCGTCCGCCCTGCCGCCACAGCCGCCAGCACAGGTCGATCTCTTCCATGTGCATGCCGAAGCGTGCGTCGAAGCCGCCGGCGCGCTCGAACGCGTCGCGCCGGAGGAGCAGCGCGGCGCCGGTCGCCCAGAAGACGTCGCGCGCGTCGTCGTACTGTCCGTCGTCAGGCTCCACCGTATCGAACACGCGCCCGCGCGTGAACGGGAAGCCGTACCGGTCGAGGAAGCCACCCGAGCCGCCGGCGTACTCGAAATGGTCGCGGCGGTCGTGCTGGAGCAGTTTCGGCTGGACGGCGGCCACCGACGGGTCGGCGAGCGCGTCCACGAGCGGGCGCAGCCAGCCGGGCGGCACCTCGACGTCGTTGTTGAGAAAGCAGACGAGCGGGCCGGTCGAGGCCGGAAGTGCGGCGTTGTTGCCCTCGGCGAAGAGCAGGTTACGCGGGTGCCGGACGACGACGACGCCCGGATGCGTCTCGGCCAGCCAGGCCGCGGTGCCGTCCGTGGAGGCGTTGTCGGCGACGACCACCTCGAGGTCCGGGTAGTCGGTCGCGAGCACGGACGGGAGGAAGCGCTCGAGTAGCGTGCGGCCGTTCCACGTCACGATGACGACGGAGACGCGGGGGAGAGCCGGGGCAGGCAGGTGCACGAGAGGCGCGGCGAGCGAGGAGGAAAACTACACCTCGCTCAGCCGCGCCTCGGAGCACGTTCCTCCGCCTTCCCACAGGCGTTGGAAGGCCGGTGCAGCGCGATCCCACCACAGACCCTCTGCACCGGCATACCCCTCTGCCGGTCGCGCCAGGCACGGGCTCGGGGGTACGTCGGCCAAGAACCGGCGCGGCGTCAGACGTAACCGTCCCCGGCCGATTTTTTTCATAGCTGCGGTACCATTTCATAGCTGCGGTACCATTTCATAGCTGCGGTACCAGGCGCACCCGCACCTGCGTCCGCACGATGGCGGGCAGCCCGTGCACGAGCGGTGGCTCGAGACGAAGGCCGCGCGCGAAGTCCTCGATGAGCGCGTCCACGCGCGCGTCCTGGCGCTGCGCGACGACGGCCGTCTCGACGCGCCCGGACGCGTCGGCGACGAGCAGCACATCGGCGGTGTAGGGTGCGGGCACGCCGGCGGCCCGGTTGAGCCGGTGCAGCGCCTGCTGCGCCGCGTCGGCGTTGCGCAGGCGCTGCGCGTCAGGCACGTCGAATGAGGGGGCGCCCGGCGCGGCGTGCTTCCATGTGGAGGCCTGCGGCCCGGGGGCAGCGTTCAGGAGCACGAGCAGTTCGTCCTGCACCTCTGCGAGGCGTGCCAGCAGGCGGTCGCGCTCCTGCGTGAGCGCCGCGATCCGCGCCTCGTCGAGCAGACCCTGCGGCGACGTCGGCATCGCATGGGCCAGAGACGACCCGTCTGCGCGCGCCGGGAGTTCGGACGTCTGGATCGGGGTCAGGGCGACGCGGGCGAGTAGGCTGCGCTCGGGGGGTGGGGGGCCGGCCGGACGGACGTACGCGAGCCGTGCGGGTGTATCGGGGAGGATGGGCGCAGCGGTGGCAAGGCGCACGGAAACGCCCTCGGCGACGAAGAACAGGCCCCCGGCTTCGAACGCGCCGGCCTGCCGCGCGCCGGGAAACGGACGATCGAGGACCAGGAAGTCGCCCTGTCCGGGGATGCGGAGCCGCATTCCCTCGAAGCGCTCGGCCGCGAGCGGCGTCCCGCTGAGCGCGTAGCGCGTGCCGCCGGCGTGCAGGCTCGTAGCGTCGAGGCTGAGGCGCGACTGCGACGCGGCGCCGGGGGCTGCAAGGAAAAGCAGGGCAAGAAGTGAGAGGCGCACCGGGGGGAGCGAGAGGCGCATCGGGGGGAGCGAGAGGCGCATCGGGGGGACGTCTGGCCGGAAGACTCAGACGCCCGGGCGGCGCGTCCGCTCCCGCTCAGGCGTCGCCGGCAAAGAGCGGGCGGCGGACGACGCGGGCGGCGAGCCAGAGCAGCAGCGCCGCAAACGCGGCCGAGACGCCGAGCGCGACGCCGAGCGGGACGCTCGTGCCAGGGGCCTCGCCAAGCCCGTGGAGGCCGTGCCGAAGGGCCGCCACGCCGTAGAAGGCCGGGTTGACCTGCATCAGTACCTGGAGCGCCGGTGGGGCGCCCTCGGCCGGGAAGAACGCGCCCGAGAGAAACCAGAGCGGGAGCAGAAACAGGTTCATCACCGCATGGAAGCCTCGCGTGGTGCGGAGCCGCCAGGCGAGCAGGAAGCCGAGCGACGTGAACGCGAGCGCCGTCAGCGTGCTGGCCAGCAGCACGACCGCCGCGCCGGCAAGACCGGGCGAGAGGCCGGCCAGGGGCGCGAGCAGCAGGAAGAGCATCGCCTGTCCGACAGCGAGCGTCGTCCCGCCGAGTACGACGCCGAGCACGAGCGCGAGCCGCGGCTGCGGCGCTACGAGCGCGGCCTGCAGAAAGCCGCTCTGCCGCTCCTCGACGACCGCAATCGTGGAGAAGATGGCCGTGAAGAGGAGGATCAGCGCGACGATGCCGGGGAAGAGGTACGTCAGGTAGGGCACGTCCGGGCCGCCACCCGGCAGCGCGAACGTGCCGCTGAAGCCGAAGCCGAGCAGGACCCAGAAGGCGAGCGGCTGCCCGAGCGCGCCGGCGATGCGGCTGCGGTCTCGGAGGAACTTGGCGATCTCGCGCCACCAGAGCGCGCGGACGGCGTCGATCATCGGAATACCGTGATCACGTGAGTACCGTTATTGCGATTCCAGCTCCGCCTCTGCCGGGCCGAAGGCGCGGCCCGTGGCGGCGACGAAGACGTCTTCGAGCGACGGGCGTCGGATGGTAGCCTCGGTCAGAGGCACGCCGTCGGCGTAGAGGTTCGCGAGCAGCTCGGCCGGGCGCGGATGCACCACGAGCAGGGCGCCCCCGGCGCTGCGGACGTCGAGGCCGCGCGCCGCAAGCAGCGCGCGCAGCGCGGCAACCTCCCGGCTGCGCAGGTAGAGCGCCGCCGCCCCGAGCGCGTCCGTGAGCGCCTCCGGCGCGCCGAGCGCTACGAGCCGTCCGCCGTCGAGCACGGCGACGCGGTCGCACCGGGCGGCTTCCTCCATGAGGTGCGTCGCCACGAGCTGCGTCGTGTCCGGGCGGAGGCGGTCGAGCGCGTCCCAGAACGCCCGGCGAGCGAGCGGATCGAGGCCCGTCGTGGGCTCGTCGAGCAGCAGCACGGCGGGGCGGTGCACGAGCACGCGGGCGAGGTCGGCCCGGCGAGCGAGCCCTCCCGAGAGTGTCCGCACGCGGTCGCCGGCCCGCTCGGCCAGGCCGACGGCCTCGAGCGCCTCGCGTACGCGCGTGCCGCGTTCGCGGCGGGGCACGTCTGAGAGCGCCGCCTGCACGGCGAGGTTCTCGCGCACGGTCAGCTCGCCGTCGAGGGCGTGGTGCTGAAATACAACGCCGAGCACGCGTCGGACGGCCGCCGGCGCCCGCGTCGGGTCATGGCCGAGTACGGCGACGCGTCCGCCGGAGGGGCGTAGCAGCGTGCAGAACGCACGGAAGAGCGTCGTCTTGCCGCTCCCGTTGGGGCCGAGCAGGCCGAGCCGCTCACCGGCGTGCACCTCGAGCGACAGGCTGTCGAGGGCGAGCGTGTCGCCGTAGCGGTGCGTGAGCGCCTCGGCGGCGAGAGCCGGCGGCGCGGCGCCGGCGGGCGTGGAGGGCGTCACCGGAGGAGGAAGTCCAGGACGACGAGGACGAAGAACACCGGCACGTAGACGATCGAGGCGCGCAGCAGGCGCCGGGCGCGCGCGTCGTCGGGCCCGGTGAAGAATGCGAACGCCGGGAGCGTGAAGCCCGTCCCGAGCGCGGCCATACCGATCAGGTACGGCATGCCCGCCGCGCCGAAGGCGGCCGGGAGCATCCCCGCGACGAGCAGTAGCAGCGCGGCGCCGAGCACGAGCGCAGCCGTGGCCCGCTCGCCGCCCGGCGCCGAGGGGAGCATGCGGAAGCCGCCGCGCGCGTAGTCGTCGCGCAGCAGCCACGCGAGCGCGAAAAAATGCGGCAGCTGCCAGAGGTACAGGATCGCGAAGAGGGCGCCGCCCGTGGCCGTGAGCGCGCCCGTGGCCGCCGTGACGCCGCCGAGCGCCGGGAGCGCGCCCGGAACGGCGCCGATGAGCGTGTTGTGCACCGTGTGCCGCTTCAGCGGGGTGTACACAGCCACGTAGAGCACGACCGTCAGCAGCGAGAGCGCCGTCGTGAGGCCGTTCGTCGTGAGCAGCAGCACGGCGGCGCCCAGCACGACGCACGTGAGCGCGTAGAGCAAGGCCACGCCCACGCCGAGCCGTCCGGCGGGCATCGGCCGTGCGGCCGTGCGGACCATGAGCGCGTCGAAGCGCCGCTCGGCGACGTGGTTGAAGGCGGCGGCGCCCCCGGCGGTGAGCCCGGTTCCGCCCATGAGGCCGAGCAGGACCGTCCAGGAGACAGGGCCGTCGGCAGCGAGGAGGTAGCCGGCCGCCGCCATGACAACCACGAAGGCCGTGATGCCCGGCTTGAGCAGTTCCTTGAAGTCCGCGAGGCGGGCACGCAGCGCGTCGTCGCCGAGGGCAGCATCGGCCGGGAGTGTGGCGGCGAGCGGAGCGGGGAACGACCTCATACGGATCAGCGCGTCGGTGACGAAATCAACAGCGAGGGGAGGGTGCCGTTCCGTCAAGAAGGCGCAAGAACGCACGCGCTGCGGGCGCCAGGGCCGGCACGCCGCGCGCGCTGGCAGCGGCACTCCACACCCAAGCTTAACGGCTGCAGCGTGCCGATGCGTTGACTTGGCGCCTCCAGGCGGTCAACTTCGCGGCGCTTCCACCTGGAACGCTCCAACCCAGCACGTTTTCGACATGCCTCTGATCGCGTCGGTATCGGGAATCCGCGGTGTTTTTGGCGACGGGCTCGACCCGGCTGTGATCGTGCGCTACGCCGCCGCCTACGGCGCGTGGGTGCGCGCCCGGTACGGCGGCGAGCGCGACGGCGGGCACGACGGCGAGCGCGCTGCCGCGCCGCGCGTCGTCGTCGGGCGCGACGGGCGCGTGACGGGCGAGCTCTGCCTTCGGCTCGTCACGGCTACGCTCCAGGCGGCCGGCTGCGACGTGATCGACGGCGACCTGGCAAGTACGCCCACGGTGGCCATGGGGGTGCTCGAGCACGCGGCGCAGGGCGGCGTGATCCTCTCGGCCAGCCACAACCCGGCGCAGTGGAACGCGCTCAAGCTGCTCGACGCACGCGGCGAGTTCCTGGGGCCCGAGGAGGCAGCCCAGGTGCTCACGCTCGCCGAGCACGACGCCGGTGCCCACACAGTCTCGTACGAGCGCATCGGCACGTACCGCCGCGCTGATCTGCTGCCGTACCACGTCGCGCAGATCCTCGCGCTGCCGTACGTGGACGCCGGCGCCATTGCCGCGCGCGGCTTCCGCGTCGTCGTAGATGCCGTCAACTCGGTCGGGGCGCTCGCGCTGCCGCCGCTCCTCGACGCCCTCGGCGTCTCGTACGAGGTGCTCAACGGAGACGTCACGGGCCGCTTCGCGCACAACCCGGAGCCGCTGCCGGAGCATCTCGGGGAGGTCATGGCGCGTGTCCGGGAGACTGGCGCCGACCTCGGCATTGTCGTCGATCCGGACGTGGACCGCCTCGCCTTCGTCGAGAACGGCGGCGCGTTCTTCGGCGAAGAGCGCACGCAGGTGGCGGCGGCGGACTTCCTGCTGGGCAAGAGAGCGGGGCCGGTCGCGACCAACCTGTCGTCGAGCCGGCTGCTCGAGGACGTCGCCGCGCGGCACGGCCAGACGGTGCACCGCGCGCCCGTTGGCGAGATCCACGTCGTGCGCGTGATGCAGCGCGAGGGGGCAGTGATCGGCGGCGAGGGCAACGGCGGCGTCATCCTGCCCGACCTCCACTACGGCCGCGACGCGCTCGTGGGCGTGGCGCTCGTGCTGCAGCACCTGGCCGAGACGGGCCGCTCGCTCGCTGAGCTCCGCGCCGACTGGCCCGTGTATCACCTTGCCAAGCACCGCATCGACCTGGCCGAGAACATGGAGGCAGGCGCGCTGCTCGCCGCGCTTGCGTCGCGCTATGACGGTGCCGAGGGCGCTCGCGTCTCGACGGCCGACGGCGTGAAGGTGGATCTGCCGGAGGGCTGGGTGCACGTGCGCGCCTCCAACACCGAGCCCATCCTGCGCGTCTACGCTGAGGCGGCCTCGCCCGAGGCGGCCACGGCGCTCGCGGAGCGCTTCAAGGCCGAGGTGCTCGCCTGAGCCGCGTGCGGCTTCGGGGACGGGGCTCCGGAGCGCGCAGCCTCGGGCGAGGCCGGCGGTGCTGCGCTAGCCGAGGCGAAAGAGCGTGGTCTCGAGCGGCGCGCCGGCCGGGCCGAAGCGCTTCTCGGCGTAGAGGCCGCGTCCGTCTGCGTCGCGCAGGAAGACGAGGCTGGCCCGCGTGCCGTAAGCCTCGCCGCGGATGAAGATGGGCGAGAGGAAGCGCTCCATCTCCAGACCGACCCCGGTGTCTGGCAGGACGCTGTCGCCCGGCCGCTCTTCGTCTTCGAGGAGGCTCCAGAGCGGGAGGAGCTCGTCGAGCGGCTCGTGGCTGCTCCGCAGGCGGCGGCGGAAGAGGCGCAGGCCGCGCGAGACCTTCGGCCAGCGCACGCCGAGCGTGGCGTTGGAGAGGCCGTAGACGCCCGGCGCGAGTTGCTCGGGCGCGTCGGTGTGCGTCGAGACGTACCAGACGGTGTCGCCGTCGCCGAGCAAGAGGTTGAACCCGGCGTAGGCGCTGCGGCGGGCGAACACGTCGCACGCGTACGCTTCAGGCGAGGCACCCGAGGTGAGGTAGCCCAGCGGGAGTTCGCCGCGCGAGGGGCGGTCGGGGGGGGCACCGCTGCGCGCCTCGGCAACGGCCTGCGCGTCGCGCACGTTGGTGACGGCCGCCCAGCGCTGCCCGTTTGCGCTCACGCCGAACCACGTGCCACCGGCTACCTCGTCGCGCCCACCGAAGAGCGCCGTGCCGTCTGGCGCCGTCTCCGGCCAGCGGTGCGCCGGCGCCGTCGGGCGGGTGTGCGTCTCGTCACGGTTGGCGGCCAAGACGACGCGGTGCCGCGGGTGCGCGCCGAGCGCGAGGAAGAGAACGCACATGCAGCGCGGCGCAGGGGTCAGGCGGTGGCCAGCGAGAGCTGCTCGGCCGGCCGCTTCGTGACCGGCGTGCACGAGAGCACCTGCGCAGCGAAGAATATCAGGCCCATCCAGATAAAGTCCGTCATGAGCAGGTGCACCATCTGGATCCACACCGGCGCCATGAGCCACACGTTGACGGCTCCGATGAGCATCTGCGCCAGGTACAGGCCGAGCACGACGAGGCCGAGGGACCCGGCCGCCGGGGCCGCCCGCCGCCCGGCAAGGACCGCCCAGGCGACGAGCGCAAGCGCGACGAAAGCCATCGTTGGGTGGTAGATGCGTGCTGCGATGAGCGTTGCCACGACCGGGTCGGTCTCCGGATCGATACCGCCGCCGAGGACGAGCGTGTCGCCGAGCGCCGTAACGGCGCCGCCGGCGCCGAGGATGGTCGTGCCTGCGAGCGCGGCCGCGAGCGTGCCCGCGCCGCGCCGCCAGCGCAGGCGCCCGCCGCCGGCGCCGTACCAGATGGTGAGCGTGAGCGCGCCGAGCAGCAGGAGCGTGTTCGTCAGGTGCGCTGCCATCCAGTAGGCCCGCGCGAACGAGGCGTTGTAGGCGACGTACTCAAAGAGCACGAGGCCCGCGCCGATGAGCGCCTCGGTGAGCACGAAAAGGACGACGAAGCCGGTCGCTCTGCGCGCCGGGTGGCCTTTGGCGAACGTCCTCCAGGCCAGGTAGGCCAGGTAGCCGATGAGCAGGATCAGGAGCCCGCTCGTAAGCCGGTGTCCGAACTCGATGAGCGTGCTCATGGCCGGCGTCCGCGGGACCACCTGCCCGTTGCACAGCGGCCAGTGGTCGCCGCAGCCGGCCCCGGAGCCTGACGCGCGCACAAAGCCACCCCAGACGATCACGAAGAGCGTGTAGGCAGTCGTAGCCCAGGCCAGGCGCACAAAGCGGCGCGCGCCGTCGGTGATGGGGCGGGGATGCAGCATGGCGGCTTCCGGCGAGGCCGTCGAGCGCTTCGGCACGATGCTCGGCAGCGGTTCGGGCACGGGCAAGGTAGGCGAATCCGTGGGCGCAGTTCCGGGCGGGTGGGCGTCTTCGCCGGAGACTCAAGACGGCCGGAGGCCGAAACGCAGCGAGGGCGGCACGGGCTATCCCGCGCCGCCCTCGCCTGGAGAAGGCGGCAGGGCGTGATGTCAGCGTCTCGCTTACTCGGTCTCGCTTACTCGGTCTCGCTTACTCGACAGTCAGCCGGTACGTGCCGCCCACGCCCTCGTAGAGCGCGTTAGCACGGATGATGTAGACGCCGTCGCGATCGGCCGTGAACGAGAGGCGCGCGTCCGTGCCACCGCCGCTGTCGTCGTCGCTGCCGAGCTCTTCAGTGACGACGCTCCCGTCGAGGCGGCCGACCATGAGGAACGTGTCGAAGTCTGACGAGCGCATCGTGACCGTGACGGTCTGGCCACGGCGGAGCTGGATGCGGTACGGATCGAAGAGCGAGCCGTCGGAGAAAAGATCGGAGGCCGTGCCGAGATGGCCGTTCACGGTCTGGCCGCGCGTGAGCAGGGGCGCCCCGGCGTAGTCGGCCATGTCCTCGAAGTACGCGTCCTCGTGTTCGACCTCCCAGTCGTCGCCGGCGAACTGCTCCTCCCAGTCGAGGTATTGCGGATCGCTGCCACCGCGGAGGACGGTGAGCCTGTAGGCGCCCGTCTCGCCCTCTCCGAGGCTGTTGGCGTAGATGTAGACCGTGCCGCCGCCGAGATAAGCAAACACGAGCGAGGCATCAGTGCCCCCGCCGCTGTCGTCGTCCCCGGCCTGGAAGGCGCCCTCCGGGCGATAGGAGACGCCGACGAACGCGTCGAAGTCTGCGGAGCGGAGCGTGACCGTGTAGGCCTGTCCGGGCTCGGCCTGCATCGTGTACACGTCGGCGTAAGAGCCGTCGTCGAGCATGCGGTCGGTGGCCGAGAGCGTGCCCTGAACGGTCTGGCCGGGCGTGATGGGCGTCTGGGCGACGGCAGCAGGCGCCGTGGCCGTGCAGACGAGAAGGAAGGCAAAT
This sequence comes from Rubricoccaceae bacterium, assembly GCA_046292345.1. Lineage (GTDB taxonomy): Bacteria > Bacteroidota > Rhodothermia > Rhodothermales > Rubricoccaceae > JBKBRC01. The sequence goes on along the minus strand of JBKBRC010000013.1, from coordinate 48,660 downwards.
AGCTTCATCGGGCTGAGCTTGTTGGAGCGGGGAGCAGGTGGAGGGAGGACGGCACATGGATGCCGTCTTGGCCAGACGGCCGTGCCTGGCGAGGGCAACGTAACGCCCGCCCTGTTCACACGAGGAGGCCGGGATGTCCGCATCAGCCCGACCCGCGAAAAAAGCTGCTTCTGCAAAAGCTGCTTCTGCAAAAGAAAAAAGCTGCTTCTGCAAAAGCTGCTTCTGCAAAACAAAAGGGGCGGCCTCCGCCAAGGGAGGCCGCCCCGTGTCTGGGCTGCGGTGAGCCAGGGGGACCGGGCCTCGCCCGAGGGATCAGAAGTCCATGTCCCCCATACCGCCCATGCCCGGGGCGCCGGCCGGGGCCGGGGTCTTCTCCGGGCGGTCGGCGATGACGCTCTCGGTCGTCAGGAGCAGGCCGGCCACCGAGGCCGCGTTCTCGAGCGCCGTGCGCGTGACCTTCGTCGGGTCCACGACGCCCTGCTCGATCAGGTCGCCGTACTCCTCCGTGCGGGCGTTGAAGCCGAAGGCGCCCTTGCCCTCCTTGACCTTCTGCACGACGACCGAGCCCTCGAGGCCGGCGTTGTTGACGATCGTGCGGAGCGGCTCCTCGAGCGCGCGGCGCACGATCGTGGCGCCGATGCGCTGGTCGTCGTTCTCGAGCTCGAGGTTGTCGAGGACCGGGAGCGCGCGCACAAGCGCGACACCGCCGCCGGGCACGATGCCCTCCTCAACGGCCGCACGCGTGGCGTGCAGCGCGTCCTCGACGCGGGCCTTCTTCTCCTTCATCTCGACCTCGGTCGAGGCGCCGATCTTGATCACGGCGACGCCGCCGGAGAGCTTGGCCAGGCGCTCCTGGAGCTTCTCGCGGTCGTAGTCAGACGTGGTGGTCTCGATCTGGGCGCGGATCTGGTTGACGCGCGCCTTGATCTGGTCGTCCGAGCCGGCACCGTCGACGAGCGTCGTGTTGTCCTTATCGATCACGACGCGCTTGACGCGGCCGAGGTAGTCGAGCGTGGCGTTCTCGAGGCGGTAGCCCTTCTCCTCGGAGATCGTCGTGCCGCCGGTCAGAACGGCGATGTCCTCGAGCATCGCCTTGCGGCGGTCGCCGAAGCCGGGGGCCTTGACGGCGGCCACCTTGAGCGCGCCGCGCAGCTTGTTGACGACGAGCGTGGCGAGCGCCTCGCCCTCGACATCCTCAGCGACGATGAGCAGCGGGGCGCCCATCTGCGCGATCTTCTCCAGGATCGGGAGAAGGTCCTTCATCGCCGAGATCTTCTTGTCGTGGATGAGCACGTAGGCGTCCTCGAGGACGACCTCCATGCTGTCCGGGTTGGTGACGAAGTAGGGCGAGAGGTAGCCGCGGTCGAACTGCATGCCCTCGACGACGTCGAGCGTCGTGTCGGTGCCCTTGGCCTCCTCGACCGTGATCACGCCGTCCTTGCCAACCTTCTCCATCGCGTCGGCGATGAGGTTGCCGATCTCCTGGTCGTTGTTGGCCGAGATGGCGCCGACCTGGGCGATCTCGTTCTTGCCACCGACCTCGCGGCTGATCGTCTTGAGCTCTTTCACGACGGCCGCGACGGCCTTGTCGATGCCGCGCTTGAGGTCCATCGGGTTTGCCCCGCTGGTGACGTTGCGCAGGCCGGCGTTCATGATCGCCTGCGCGAGCACGGTCGCCGTCGTGGTGCCGTCACCGGCCACGTCGCTCGTCTTGGAGGCAACCTCCTTGACCATCTGCGCGCCGACGTTGGCAATCTTGTCCTCGAGCTCGATCTCCTTGGCGACGGTCACGCCGTCCTTGGTGACGGTCGGGGCGCCGAACTTCTTCTCGATGATGACGTTGCGGCCCTTGGGCCCGAGCGTCACCTTGACCGCGTTTGCAAGCGCGTCGACGCCGCTCTTGAGGCCTTCGCGGGCCTCGGCGTCGAAAATGATCATCTTAGCCATGTCTCTCTCTGGGAGTGTGTATGCGGGAGGGGGGTGTGGCGCGGCGCGCTCACTCGTTGACGACGCCGAGGATGTCGGACTCGCGCATGATGAGCACGTCCTCGTCGCCGACGGTGACCTCGGTGCCGGCGTACTTGCCGTAGAGCACCGTGTCACCCTCCTTGACGGTCATGTCTACCTTGGTGCCGTTCTCGACCTTGCCGGGGCCGACAGCGATCACGGTGCCGCGCTGCGGCTTCTCCTTGGCCGTGTCGGGGATGAAGAGGCCGCCGGCCGTCTGCTCCTCGGCCGCGCACGGACGCACGACCACGCGGTCGGCAAGCGGTTGCAGGGTGGTTGGCATGACTGAAATGGGGTTGGGTCTGAAAGGGGTGCGGGGGAGACCCGCGGGAGGATCGGGCAGAAGTTAGCACTCTTGATGGGAGAGTGCCAGTGTGGCACGCATGGCGAGCGTGCCGGATTCGCGGCCAGCAGTTAAGAGTCTGTAAAGCGAGACGTCCCCCATCTGGCCCCACATGCTAGATTGACTCATGCCCGCACGTCTGCCTGCTCCTTCTCGCCCGGTCTCGGGCTGGCTGCTTGCCCTCTGCGCCGCCTGGGGACTGCTTGCGATGGCGCTGCTGCCGCTCGTTCTCCCGGCCGGCCCGGCCGAAGCGCTTCGCGGCGCGTTTCACCTCTTGTGTCATCAGCTGCCTGAACGGTCGTTGGCCTCAGGAGGGAGGGTGGCCGCGCTGTGCCACCGCTGCACAGGGCTCGTGCTGGGGCTCGGGCTGGGCCTTCTAGGGTACCCGCTCGCGCGCCGCCCGAGCCTGTCGGGCTCGCGCCGGCGCGCGCGGCTGCTCGGCGCGCTCGCGCTGGCGCCGCTGGTGGTGGACTGGGCGCTTGGGGCGGCCGGCCTCTGGACCAACACGCCGCTCTCGCGCGTGCTCACCGGTGCCCTCTTCGGCGCTTACGCCGGGCTCGTACTGGCCGAGGCGCTCGGCCGCACGCGCGCGGAAGCGCATGCGGAAGCGCATGCGGGCTACGAGGGTGCTCCGGAAGACGATGCGGTCGTGCTTCGCGTAACGAAGGCGCGGCTTGTACCGTAGCCGCCTTCCCTCATCCCACTCCATCTCTGCTCATGGCTCCCCGTTTTCCCTCGATCGGCCTGGCGGCCGTCGTCTACGTAGTCGTCTCGCTCGGCCTCGGTTACCTCCTTGCCGTCAATCCCGGTGCGCAGATGTGGGCTGGCGGCCTGAGCTGCGTCGCGGCGCTGCTGGTGCCCGCGCTGGCCGTGTGGCACTACGTAAACACCCACGGTGTGTCCCTGCGCCCTGGCGCCGGTGCGGGCATGGGCGCAGCGGCGATCGCGCTCGGCGGCCTGCTGGCCTACGGCGCGCAGGTCGCGCTGCAGGCCGCCGGCGTCTACCCTTCCAACGACCAGATGCTGGAGGCGGCGCGGCAGCAGCTGCTTGAGCAGGGCATCCCGTCCGAGCAGATCGAGGGGGCGCTGGATATGGCGATGGCCATGCAGGGCCCTGTGGGAATGATCGTCTCGGTAGCCATTGCGGCCGTGGTTGGCGCGGTGGCCGGGGCCGTGGCGGCAGCGATCCTCAAGCGCGGCCCGCGCGCGGAGGAGGCCTGACATGCTTCGCAGACGGCGCTGCGGCACGGTCTGCGATGGTGCTCGCGCTCAGCGACGCCCGGCCCGGCGCGGCTGCCAGGGACCGTCGAAGATGGCTTTGAGGACGATCGCCTCGCGGACGGTCCCGGGCTGCCGGAGGCGGGCCGCCCAGCGCGTGGCGCGTGGCAGGCTGGTCGGAGCAGTGCCTGAGAGCGCCAGGGGGGCCGTGGACGCCGGGGTTGGTGGGGGGGCGTAAAGGGCCGATGAGTCGGCCGCCGGAGGCGTGACCGCCGGAGACGCGGGCGTCGGCGTGCGGCGCTCAGGGTGGGCCGGTGCGGGGCGCGGGCGCTCGAGACGCTGCCGCTCGGGACGCTGCCGCTCGAGACGCTGCCGCTCGCGCGGGACCGGACGCTCGGGGAGTTCGAGCGCCGCAGGCCTGGGGCGCCGGCGCTCCGGTCTGGGCGCTTCCTCGGCCTGGCGCTCGGCCTGGCGCTCGGCCTGGCGCTCGGCCTGGCGCTCGGCCTGCTCGCGCATCGACTCTTCGATCTGGCGGACGAAGTCCTCGAACGTCGTGGCCGAACGCGGCTCGCCGGTCTCGGGCGGCGGCGCCTCGACGGGCCCCTGCGGCCGCCGCCGCCGGCCAAGCAGGAAGTAGACGAGCAGGAAGAGAAGCGGAAGAAGGTCGTAGAACGATTCCACGGCGGCGGTGCAGGATGAGGGGCATAGACGCGCGCGGAGGTGCGCGGTTGCCTGGGGACCCGGAGTCCGAGAGCTCAGAACAGGGATGCCTGCGCGCCCGGCGCACGCAGCACCTCGAGCAGCTTGCGGCTTGCGCGGGGCATGGCGAGTGCGCCGAGTTCCTCGGGCGACGCCCACCGGACGGGCTCGCCGGCGTGGTGTATGGGCTCGCCGTGCTCGAGGCGGCACGTGAACGCGATGAGGGTGATCGAGAAGTGCGAGTAGGCGTGGCGCACGCGGCCAGCCTCCGGGCCGACGGCGACGGCGATGCTGAGCTCTTCGCGTAGCTCGCGTCGGACGGCCTCGGGCAGCGTCTCGCCTGGCTCCTGCTTACCGCCCGGGAATTCCCACAGCCCGCCGAGCATGGCCGCCTCCGGACGGCGCTGCACGAGCAGGCGCCCTGCCTCGTCCGATACCAGACCTACGGCGACGACGTGATGCGGCGCGCGTGCTCTCCGGGAAACGACCGGGAAGGCCGTCGGCGAGCCCGAGGCGTGCGCGGCGCAGACGGGGGCGAGCGGGCAGACCGGGCAGGCCGGCGCAGACGGCGTGCACACGGTTGCGCCGAGCTCCATCAGCGACTCGTTGAAGCGCCCCGGCGCCTCGCGGTCCAGCAGGGCGTCGGCGAGGTGCTGCAGCGCCCGCCGCGTCGCGCCCTGCCGCGTGTCGGCCTCGACGGCGAAGACGCGCGCGAGCACGCGGACCACGTTGCCGTCGAGCACTGCGAACGGCTGCCCGAAAGCGAGGGAGAGGATAGCCGCGGCCGTGTAGTCGCCCACGCCGGGCAGCGCGCGCACCGCCTCGGGGTCAGAGGGGAACACGCCGTCGTGCTCGGCCATGACGACCTGCGCGGCGCGCTGCAGGTTGCGTGCCCGGGAGTAGTACCCGAGCCCCTCCCACCGCTTGAGGACTTCGTCGGGCGGAGCGTCTGCGAGCGCGCCGACCGTGGGGAAAGCCGCCACGAAGCGCTCGTAGTAGGGCATCGCCTGGTCGACGCGCGTCTGCTGGAGCATGACCTCCGAGAGCCACACCCGGTAGGGGTCGCGCCGCCCGGCGGCGTCCGTCTCGCGCCACGGCATCGGCCGGCGGTGCGCCTCGAACCAGGCGCCGAGCGCATCGCGAAAGGCGCGCGCATGCGCCGGCGTGACGCGCTCCGTCAGGGACACCGCAGGCGGAGCAGGCATGAGCGGCAGCGGATCGGCGCGCGCGTCAGTCGGTGATCGAGACCACGAGCACGAGCGTGTCGGCGACGGTGTCCCCGGCGGAACGCTCGAAGAGGACGGGCAGGTCGCCGCGCTCGCCCGGCTGCGTTTGGTAGAAGAACGAGCGGTCCACGAGCCAGCTCAGCGCCGGCGCGCGCAGCGCGCGGTAGCGCGCCTCGGCGCCGCGGTAGCGGTCAGGCAGGCTCGTGATGAGTGGCTGCCCGGCTCGCACGCTCACGCGGAGCGTCTCGGCCGCGGCGGGGGCCGGGCGCGCACCGGCGTCGGCCGTACGTTCGGGCAGGGCGGGCTGCGCGGCGAAGCCGGGTGCCAGAAGCAGCAGCACAGCCGCGGGGGCGAGCAGACGCACGGACGCAAGACGTACCGGAATGAAACGCATCGGGATGAGACGCATCGGGAAAAGCCATTCGGACCAGGCGAAGATACGCGTGCTCGCCGGCGCGCCCGCCAGCGGGGTGGACGCCGCTGCCGGAGGCTGGCCGGCGCGCGCGCGCGCGGGCATCGTGTGCGCGCTCGTGCTCGCCGCAGCGACGTCCGTCACGGCGACGTCCGCCGCGGCGCAGCCGGCTACGGGCTGGACGGTCGTCGCGCGCACCGACACGCTCGCCGGCACGCCCGCCGACACGCTCGCCGTGGTGCGGGCCTCGGACGCCGAGGGCGCGGCGCGGCGCGCGCTGGCCACGCTGCGCCAGCGAGGCTACGCGTTTGCGCGCGTGGACTCGGCCGGGCCGGGGCCGACGCTCTTTGCGACGGCCGGGCCACGTGTCGTCGTGGCCGGCATCGAGGCCGTGGGGGTGTTCGCGCTGCCGGAGGCCGCGCTGCGCGAGGGCTGGCAGACGCGTCCCGGCGCGCCGCTGGACTCGGCCGCGCTCGCCGCTGACCTCGCGCTCGCGCTCGCGCGCTACGCGGAGGCGGGCCTGCCGCGGGCGCGTATCACGCCAGAGGTGACGCTGCTGCCCACGCCCGCCGGGCCGACCGCCGGGCCGACCGCCGGAGCGCGTCTGACGCTCCGCGTCGACGAGGGCGCCCGGCCTGTGCTCTCGCGCCTCGAGCTGCGCGCCGGCGGACGCCGCTCGCGCACCGACGCCGTCTTCGCCGCGCGCGCCGCGGGCCTGCCGACGGGCGTGCCGCTCGGGGCGCTCGACCGCGCCGCGCTCCGCCGCGAGCTCGACGCGACGGGCCTCTTCGCGTCCGTCGGCGAACCCGAACTGGCGGCCGACCCGGCCGATCCCGCGGCCGTCGTCCTCGTCGTGCCGGTCGAGGATGCTCCGCCCGGTGCGTTCGATCTCGTGCTCGGCTACCTCCCGCCCGCCCTCGGGGCGCCGGGGCAGCTCGTCGGTGCGGGGGAACTGGCGCTGCGCAACCTCTCTGGCGCCGGGCGCGTGGCGCGCGTGGCGCTCGTGCGCTCGCCCGGCCTCGTGTCTTCGCTCGACCTGGAGGCGGCCGTGCCGTTCGTGTTCGGGACGCCGCTGCGTGTGGGGGGGGCGTTTGCCGGCCTCGCGCAGGACTCGCTGTACGCCCGGCAGCGCTACCGCGCCGAGGCGAGCCTCCGCGTCGCGTCGGGACTGGAGGTGGAGGCCGTCGTCTCGCGCGAGGCTGTGCAGCCCGGGCGGGCCGGGGCTGCGCTCGTGGACGGTACGCCGCGCGTGGCGCGCGCCGAGGCGCTCTGGGCGGGCCTCGGGCTGCGCGCGCGGCGCGTGGACGCGTCCCGCAGGCCGCGCCGGGGCTTCGCGGCGGACGTGCTCGTCGAGCGTGGGCAGCGCGTGCGGAGTACCGGCCCGGGCGAGGCGACCGCTCGGGCCGCGCGCGAGCGCCTCGCGGCTTCGGTGCGGGCCTACGTGCCGGCACCGGCGACGCACGCGCTCGCGCTCGGGCTGGACGCGCGCGTCGTGCTCGGCGCGCGCCCGGCCGAGGGGCGCTCCCGCTACGACGAGGCCGAGCTGTTCCGCATCGGCGGCGCGGCGTCGCTGCGCGGCTATGACGAGGAGGCCTTCCTCGGGCAGGCCGTCGGGCGCGCCCTCGCGGAGTACCGCGTGCCGCTCGACGCTCGCTCGCTCGCGTTCGCCTTTGCGGACCTTGGCTTCGTGTCGCGGCCCGATCTTCCGAGCCTGCCGCGCGCGCGCGCGTGGCTCCCCGGCTACGGCCTCGGCGTGCTGCTCGGCACGCCGGCTGGCCTCGTGTCGGCCACCTACGCTCTCAACCCCGATCTCCCGCTCGCGCGCGGCAAGCTGCACCTCGGCGTCTCGCTCGGCCTCTGAACCAGCCCCATGTCATCGGACTTCACCGAACGGTCACAAGACCCCTCCGAACAGTCCCCGGACCTCACCGAGCACGCGCTCGGCAGCGTGCGCGTCTACGACGGCGCGCTGCTGCAGGTCTACCGCGACCGCGTCCGGCTTCCCAGCGGCGAGACCTCGGCGCGCGAGTGGATCCGCCACCCCGGCGCCGCTGCCGTCGTGCCGCTGTTCGCGGACCGGCGCGTGATGCTGCTGCGGCAGTTCCGCTACGCGCCCCGGCGCCTGTTCGAGGAAGTCCCCGCCGGTAAGCTCGACGCGCACGGAGAGGACCCGCGCGACGCCGCCCGCCGGGAACTGCTGGAGGAAACCGGCCTCGAGGCCGCGCAGTGGACGCCCCTGGGCGTGACGTACCCTGCCATCGGCTACTCGGACGAGGTGATCCACCTGTTTCTCGCCGAGTCGCTTCGGAGCGCGGCCGAGGCCGCTCCGGAGCCGGACGAGTTCGTGGAGCCCTTTCTGATCCCGCTCGCAGAGGCTGCCGAGCGCGCCCGGCAGGGCGGATTTCCCGATGCCAAGACGTGCACGGCGCTACTGCTGGCCGAGGCGCACGTCGCGCGGCGCTCCGGGTAGGTACCCCGGCCCAGTCCTGCAGGAGCGCGCCCGGCCCTGCGGGGCCGCGCCCGCTGCGTCAGCACGTGTTTCGCTCCGTGATTTCATGCGCTCCGGCCCATCTTGCCGACGCTGCGCTTGGCCCCGGGAGGCGCGCGGCCGTAGCTTGACCCGCTGCCGCCCCGGCGCTTGCCCTCCGGCGCTTGTGTCCTTCCGGCGCTTCTCCCAACGCGTTCGCCTGACCGATGCTGTTCACCCTCTTCATCGTCCTGATCCTGCTCGTCGCCGTGCTCATCACTCTCGTCGTGCTGCTCCAGAGCGGGCAGGGCGGAGGGCTTGCCGGCATCGCCTCCGGTGGCCAGACGCAGCAGATCCTCGGCGCGCGGCAGGCGCCTGACTTCCTCGAGAAGGCCACGTGGACGCTCGGCAGCGCCTTCCTCGCGCTGTGCATCGTGGCTTCGTTCTTCCACGGCTCACTCAACGACGAGCAGCGCTCGATCCTGCAGCAGCGCGGCGTGGTCGAGCTTCCGGCCGGCGTGCCGCCCGTTGAGGCGCCGCAGACGAATCCCGTCAGCCCGTTCCAGCCCGGCGAGCAGGCCGAGCAGGCGCCGAGCAGCGAGACGCCCGTCGCGCCGGCGCCCGCGCCGGTGCAGCCGGCGCAGTAGCCGCCCGTCTCGCAGCACCGCCCGACGCCCCGGACGCCCGCCGTTCGGGGCGTCGGCCGTTCGGGGCGTCGGCCGTTCGGGGCGCCTTTTGTCTGCACGCGCGCTTGAGCGCTCGAGCGCCGGAGTCCAGCGCCGGAGTTCCCGAAAAACGACGAGGGCCGCGTCCCTCCGAAGAAGGACGCGGCCTCGGGCGACGCGCGCCGGCCTGTAAGCCGAATTCTGTGCCCCCGCCGCCGCGTCGCCATCGGACGGGCGGGGCGACCGCCATCTATCTGGGACCGCCGTCACCGGCGGCCTCGAGCAGCCTACCCGTCCCGCCAGCGGTGGTCGCTCCCCGCGGGCCGCGGGGTGGCCCGAGAGCCGGGCGGGACTGTTTGGCCTTGCACCCCGTGGGGTTTACCTGGCCGCCCCTGTCGCCAGGGACGCCGGTGGGCTCTTACCCCACCATTTCACCCATCACCTGTGACGCGCCCGGAGGCGCGCCCATCGGCTGGTCTGCTTTCTGTTGCACGTGCCGTCGCCGCCGGCCGGAGCCGATGGCGCCTTCCCGTTAGGAAGCACGGTGCCCTGCGGTGTTCGGACTTTCCTCCCCGCCCGCCTCGGCCGAAGCCGGGGGGCGAAGCGGCGATCCGGCCGGCGCGCAGGTCGGATCGGTGGGCGGGAGCCGCCCTAGAGAAAGAGGAACGTACGGGCGCGGGGAATCCGTACCCGCGCCGGTACGGGCGGTCCGCTCAGTCGAGCGACTCGACCGTTTCGCGGAAGAGCTGGTCGTCGACGATGATGCGGCCGTCGTGCTCGGAGACGATGATGCGGTTGCGCTGGCGGATCTCGACCTGCCGCTGCGGGGGCACGACAAAGCCGGCCGCGGCGCCGCGCTCGAGCGGCACGACGGCCCGGCCGTCGCGCATGCGCCGGCGCAGGCGCTCGTAGGCGCGCAGGTAGCGCTCGTCGATATGCTGCTGCGCGTCGGCGCGGCGCGCCTCGAGCGCCTCCTGCTCGGCGCGCGTCTCCTCGACCACGCGCTCGAGCTCGGCGCGCTTCTGCTCGAGCTGCGCCTCCAGGTCGGCGAGGCGCTCGTCGGCCGTGCTGAGCAGGGCCTCGGACTCCGTGTCGCGTTCCTCCATGGCGAGGATCTGCTCCGTCGCCGCCGTGATGCGCTGGCGGTGCCCCTCGATCTCCTTCGTGAGCGCGTCGTACTCGCGGTTGTTCCGCACCTGAAGCTGCTGCTCCTCATACTTGCGGATCAGGCCCTCTGACTCGGCGATGTCCAGCTTGAGCTTCTTGCGCTGGACCTCGCCGTCCTTGGCGTCCTGCTTGATCTGGCGCAGGCGGGTCTCGAGGCCGGCCCGCTCGTCCTCGAGGTCGCGGATTTCCTCGGGCAGATCGCCGCGGAGCTTGTTGAGCTGGTCGATCTTGCTGTCGATCGTCTGCAGGCGCACCAGGGCGCGCAGCTGATCTTCGATGCTGGTTGAGGTTTCGGTTGCCATTCGGCCAGGCAGGGGGGTGGACAGAACAAGGGGGTGCAAGTAAGTGCACCGGCGGCACAGATGCAGGCGCGCCGCGGGAATTCAAACAACCTGCGCGCGCAGAACACGAGGCCGGTGCCGAAGGCAGGGCCGGTGCCAAACGCAGGGCCGATGCTGAAGACGCCAGGCTAGGCAGGGGCGGAAGCCACGAACGTGTGCATGGCCGACGTGCGGCTGCGCGTGCGTGCCACCGGTACGCCCGGGAACGCCGCCGCGACGGCCTCGGCAAGCAGGGCCTCGGCGACGGCCTCGGTCTCGTAGTGCCCCGCATCGACGAGCAGCAGGTGCGGGCGGCCGTCGGGCGCGAGCGCCTCGAAGAAGCGGTGGTACGTGACGTCGGCCGTGACGAAGGCGTCGGCGCCGGCGGCGCGCGCGGCCGGTAGGAACACGAGCCCGGCGCCGCCGCAGACGGCCACGCGGCGGATCTCGGCCGGGCCGGCCGTATGCCGCAGCGCCGGTGTGCCCAGCCGGGTCGCCACGTGCTCGAGGAAGGCCTCCGCCGCGAGCGGTGCCGGCAGCGTCCCGATGGCGCCGTAGCCCTCGCGCGGCGCGACGCCCTCGACGGGCTGCACGAGCACGACCGGCTCCTCGTACGGGTGTGCGCGGCGTGCCGCGGCGACAGCCGCGCGCGCGCGCCAGGCCGGCACGACGGCCTCGATGCGCTCCTCCGGGGCCGCCTCGGCCTCGCCGACCGTCCCCGTGTGCGGCTGCGCGCCCTCCTGCGGCACGAAGCGGCCCGTCCCATCGGACGAGAACGAGCACCCGCGGTAGTCGCCGATGGCGCCGGCGCCGGCGGCCGCGAGCGCGTCGCGCACGGCCGCGGCAGCCGCGGGCGGCGCGTACGTCACGACGAGGCGCATCGGACCGCCCTCGGGGCCGCTCTGCGCGTCGAGCGGCGCGAGCACGCGCACGTCGCCGAGCCCGAGCGCGGCCGCGAGCGCGACCGAGACGCCGTCCGGCGCCGCGTCGAGGTTGGTGTGCACAGCCACGTGGGCGATGCCGGCGCGCGCCAGGCGCCACACGAGCCCGCCCACGGCGTCGTCGGCCGTGACGCGCCCGACGGGGCGGAACAGCAGCGGATGATGCGTCACGATGGCCGAGGCACGCGCGGCCTCGGCCTCGGCGACGACGTCGGCCGTCAGGTCGAGCGCGACGAGCACGCCCGTGAGCGGCGCCTCGGGGTCGCCCACGTGCAGGCCCACGCGGTCGAAGCCGGCCTTCTGGCCTTCGGGGGCGCGGGCGTCGAGGGCGCGGGCGAGGTCTCGGACGGTCGGCATGGCAGGTCGTCTTCTGGTCGTACCGGTTGTGTCTGGCCGTACCTGTCAGGCTTCGGTCGTGCCGGCGCGGGCCAGGCGGATCCCCTCGGCCTCGTCCACGCGCAGCAGCAGCAGCGCGCCGGCGACGAAGAAGAGCAAGATCGAGGCTACGCCGGCGCGCTGCGACGCGAACGCGGCCGTGGCCAGGCCGAACACGATGGGGCCGAAGAACGCCGCCAGCTTGCCCGAGAACGAGAAAAACCCGTAGAACTCGTTCTCCTTGTTGGGCGGCACGAAGCGGCCCATGAGCGAGCGGCTCGCCGCCTGGTTCGGGCCGGAGGCGACGCCAATCAGGATGCCGGCCACCCAGAGCTGCCACTCGGACTGCGCGAACACGGCCAGCGCCGTCGCCGAGGCCAGCAGGCCAAGCGAGATCATGATCGTCCGGCGCCCTCCGATGCGGTCGTCGACGAAGCCGAACAGGAACGCGCCCACGCCCGCGGCCACGTTGAGCGTGATGCCGAAGAACAGGATCTGCTCGAACGAGAAGCCGAACGTGCCGGCGGCGTAGATGCCGCCGAACTGGAAGACCGTCGTCAGGCCGTCGTTGTAGAACAGGCGCGCGGCGAGCAGGCGCACGATCTGCCGGTAGCGCCGGATCTCGCCGAACGTGCGGCGCAGCTCGGAGAAGGCGAGGCTGAACGCCGAGCGCGCCGAGCGCTCCTGCGGCGGCGCGGCCGGCGCGCTCTCGCGCAGCACGAGAAACGTGGGGACGGAGAAGAGCGCGAACCACCCGGCGACGAGCAGATTGGTGGCGCGAATGTGCTCCCCCGTCGCCTGGTCCAGCCCGAACGGCGCCGTCTCGGGCTGCACGAGTACGACGAGCGCGACGACGAGCGCGAGCAGCCCACCCACGTAGCCAAGTGCCCATCCGTAGCCCGAGACCCGCCCGATCTTGTCCGGCGGGGCGATCTCAGGGAGGTAGGCGTTGTAGAAGACGAAGCTGAGCTCGTAGGCCACGTTGGCGATCACGAAGAGCGTGAGCGCGAGCAGCACCTCGCCCGGGCCCGGGAAGAACAGGCCGGCCGTGGCCAGGATGCACACGACGGTCGTGAAGAGCAGGAAGCGCTTGCGCGCGCCCGTGCGATCGGCGTAGGCGCCCAGGAAGGGCGAGAGCACGATCACGAAGAGCGCGGTGAGCGAGACGCCGCGCGTCCACAGCTCGGTGCCCCGGATCTCGTCAGCGGCGATGGCCTGCGTGAAGTACGTCGCGTAGATGAACGTCACGACGAGCGTCGTGAACGTCGAGTTGGCGAAGTCGTAGAGCGACCACGCCCAGACGGTGCGGCGACGGTACGGCTGGCCGGTGGGTGAGAGTCCGGGCGAGAGCGTGGCCATGGGGGCGCGCGGGGGGGCGCGAGGGTGCGCGGGAAGCTAGCCTGCCTACGCAGACCAGACACGCCCGTCCTGCTCCAGCGCTCAGACCATCCTGCTTCTGCGCTCAGACCATCCTGCTTCTGCGCTCAGACCATCCCGCTCCGCTTGCGGAGCACCCACTCGGCGGCGAGCAGCAGCACGACGAGCCCAAGCAGCCACGGCAGGTGGAGCAGCGGCGTCTCGGCCCGCTGCTCGGTCAGGCGCGGCTCGAGCCGGCCGTCGGCGCGGAGGCCGCGCACGAACGCCGGCAGGCTGTCGAGTGGCACGAGGGCGCCGCCCGAGCGCGCGGCCACCTGCCGGAGCAGCGGCAGGTCGGTGCCGGGCTCCTGAAACTCGGCCGCGAGGCGTCCCACGCCGAACGTCCCCCGGTCCTCTCCGAGACGGGCGCCGTCGCGGGTAGCCTCGGCCGTGAAGGTGTAGGCGCCCGGCGGGAGCGGGCCGGCATCGGCCACGAAGCGCCCCGCGCCGACGGCGCGCATGGCGAGCGTCTGCGCGCGCCCGGCGGGGCCCCGGACGCTCAGGCGTATCTCGGCGCCGTCGAGCGGGCGCAGGTTCTCGTCGTAGACCTGCCCGCTGAAGGTGACGCGCTCGCGCTCGCCGAAGAGCGCGCGGTCGGCGCGGACGCGCACCGGGCGCCGGTCCTGGCGGGAGGTTGTCCAGCGCACGAGCGCGCTTACCAGGCTGCTGTAGGCGGCGCCGAGATCGGCGAGGTCTTCGGGGAGGGCCTGCCAGCGCCACGTGCCGGCGCCGAGCAGCGCGGCGGCGCGGCGCGTGCCGTCCTGCCGAACGACCAGCAGGGGCGCCTCGAGCGTTTGCCCCCCGCGGCGGACGGCGAGCAGCGTCTGCGCGCCGGGCTGGAGCGCCCACCGCGTCTCGCTCGCGAGCACGGGCGGCAGGCGCGCCAGGGCGTCCGGCGAGACGCCGGCGCCTTCGAGCACGGGGTGCGCGCGGCCCGTTGCCGTCGGGGCGGCGGTCGCCTCGGCGAGGCTCGGGCGCGGGAGGGCTGGCATGACGGGGAGCGCCTCGCCGAAGAGCCGTCCGAGCGCGGTCAGGTTGGTCTGCGCCGAGAGCACGAAGAGGACCGGCAGGCCCCGGGCCGCGGCGGCCGCGAGGCGCGCGGCTGTGGGCTCGTCGGCGGCGCGGCCGGGGTAGCCAGCCAGCACGAGCAGGTCGAAGCGGCCGAGGTCGTCCGGTAGCGGGCCTTCGTAGAACGTCCCCGGCGCGCGCTGCGTTCGCAGCGTCACGTCCAGGCTGCGGTCGGCCTCGAGCGCGGCGCGGAGCGCCGGCAGGTCCGGGCCCGGCGCGGCGGCGACGACGAGTACGCGGCGGCGGTCTTCGAGCACGCGCACGTCGGCCGTGAGGGTGTTGTTGCGCGTGGTCGCCTCGCCCGTGAGGGGCGTCACCGAGAGTGTGAAGCGGGCCGGCCCCGGCGCGGTGGGCACGGCGGCGAGCTCCACCTCGGCCTCGACGCCATCGGGCGGCAGGGTGAGCGGTGCCGAGGCGAGCACGCGTCCGCCCTGACTGAGCGTCACGCGCGTCGCCTGCCCGGCAAAACCTGTCGCGCGGACGGCCAGGCGGAAAGGCAGCTCGGCACCCGTGTAGGCGACCTCGTTGGTGACCACGCGCACGGCGCGGACGTCGCGCGCCGAGAGGCTGTCGCCGGCCGGAACCGCGTGGATGGGCACGGCGAAGCGCTCGGCGAGGTAGGCCGGGTTGCGCCCGGCGTTGAAGCGCCCGTCGGTGACCAGGATGACAGCGCGCAGGTTGCGCCCGGCAAAGTCCTGCTCGACGCGCTCGAGCGCGCCCGAGATGTCGGTCCGCTCGCCCGTGAAGGCGAGGCTGTCGCGGCGGGCGGGCCGGGCGTCCGTGTCGAAGGCGTAGAGGCGCAGGGCCGGGTCATCCGGGAGCGCCCGCAGCGCGTCGACCACGCGCCGGCTCGGCGGCCCGTCGCCGAGCGTGACGCTCTCGCTCGTGTCGACGAGCAGGACCAGGAGCGGCGGCTCGGCGGTGCGCGTCAGGCGCGTCCAGGCCGGCTCGAAGAGCAGCAGCAGCACGGCGAAGAGCGCCGCGAAGCGGAGCGTGGCGAGCCCGGCGCGCCGCGCCCGGCCCACGCGGGGCTGCATCCGTCCGTAGCTCCACCAGGCGAACGCCGCGGCGGCGAGCCCGCTGGCGACGAGCAGAGCGGGCGGGTAGGCGAGGGCGAGGTCCATGGCGTTGGGCCAAGCTAACGCGTGCCTGCCGCGGGCCGCTCGGGCGTCTCAGGCGGGGGCGCGGCGGAGGTCGGCGCCGGCGAAGGCGCCTGGCAGGAGCGCCTCGGGCGTGGTCTGCACGGGCGCGTGGCCCTCGCCCTGCCAGAGCACGACCGGCACGCCGGGGGCGCGCTCGGCGAGTACCTGCCGGCAGCCGCCGCAGGGCGTGGCGCCGGGCGCGTGCGGGCACGCGAGGTAGATGCGGCGCAGCGCCTCGGCGTGCCCGACCAGGGCAGCGCTGAGCGCGACACGCTCGGCGCAGAGCCCGCGCGTCCAGTCGGACGGATGCTCCACGTTGGCCCCGGCGACGAGGCGCCCGTCGGCGAGCTCGAGCACGCAGCCGACGGGGAAGCGCGAGACGACGGCCGCGGCCCGCGAGGCGGCCTCGAGCGCGAGCGCGAGCCCGGCCGCATCGGACGCGGGCCGGGTGCGGTCCATGAACGGTGAGAGCAGCGCGGAGGGCTCGGGTGCGGCGAGGCCCTGCACCGTGGCCAAGCCGAAGCCCGTGGCCGTCCAGTCGCGGCGCGAGGTCTCGCGCAGGAACGCCAGCTCGGCCGGCTCGAAGGGGCGGCTGGCGGCGGCGGCCACGAAGTCCTGCCGGCCAGCGGCGCGCGCGCGCGCCCAGGCCGCCTGCAGAGCCGGAATCGTGAGCGGGTACGAGGCGTTCTCCATGCGCGCGCCCGTCACAACGGTCCCGTCCGAGAGCAGGAGCGCGACGGCGGCCGGAGCCCTGGAGTAGGGCGCGTAGGCATGGTCGGCGGCGAACTGGGCGATGGCGCGAAGGGCCTCGGACATGGCGCCTCGGGCGGGAGCGGGGCTATTTTGCGCGTGCGCCGGGGTGGCGAAACGGTAGACGCAGCGGACTTAAAATCCGCCGGGGCAGCGCCCCGTACGGGTTCGAGTCCCGTTCCCGGCACGGCGCGGCGGGCTACAAGGTAGCCTGTCCGCGCGCCCCGAGCGTGCGGCCCGCCGGTCCGGCCGCGCGATGGCCTCAGCCGCGGACGCGCCCCGGAGCCATGGTCGGGCCTTCGTCGCTGGTGCCGCGTCCGTTTTTCTGCGCCGGGTAGACGAGCGGCGCCGCGTCCGAGTCGGCGAGGTCGGAGGCGTCGGTCAGGTGGTAGACGCGCGTGTAGCCCCAACTCCTGGCGCGGGCCGCCGCCTGCATGGCCCCCGGCCCGACGATGACGACGGGCGCGGCGAGGTTGGCCGGGAGCGCCTGCGCCGCAAGCGGCGTGGCCGGGCGGACGGCGTGCGCGATCGGCCCCTCGACGCGCACCATCTCGGCCGGGCGCAGGTCTACGAGCGCGGCGCCCTCCGCGACGAGCGCGCGGGCCTGCGCCGCGTCGACGCGGCCGGCGGCCAGTTCGTTCGGGCGCGGGGCCGGCTCGGCCTCGAGCAGCGAGGGGGCCGCGGCGGCGAGCACGTCGCCGGCCGAGCGAAGCGCGACCGAGTGCGCGCGGAGCGTCCCGTCGGCGCCGAGCACGACGAGCAGCGGTGCGCCGGCATAGCCGAAGCGGCGCGCGGTCTGAGCGTGCGGGTCGTCGTACGTCAGAAAGGGCGCGCCCTCCGGCGTCGGGCCGTCCGTGGCGGCGCCCGCAACGAGAGCGCCCGCGGCGAGCAGGTCCGGCGCCGCCTCGGCCAGGTACTGCCACGCGTCGTCCCCGGCCTCGGCGAAGAGCAGGACGACGGTGCTCCCGGCTACGTCGGTGGTGGTGAGCACGCCCGAGGGGCCTTCGAGCACGAAGGCCGGCGCCGCCGGCGCCGCGGCGTCCCCGTCGAAGGGGTCGGCCGGCTGAGAGGGCTCGGGCGCGCAGGCGCTGAGCAGCAGGAAGGCGAGGACGGACAGCGAGGGCGCGAGGCGCATAAGAAGAAGACGAGCCGCGTCGGGGGGGGGCGCAGCGGAGCGGTTCAGGCGGCTTCGCGGGCCGCGGCGCGGGCGGCTTCGCGGAGGCCCGCAGTAGTGATCTCGCGGTGGTTGAAGACGGCCACGGCTTTGCCACGGCGCAGGATGAGCGCCTGCGGCGTCTCGTGCTTGACGCCCAGCGTCTCGGCGATGTGCTGCGAGAGCGGCCGGGCGTACTGCACGACGACGCAGTAGAGCGGCGGGTCGCCCTCGGCCTCGAGCCCGACGAACTGCTCCTGCCCGCGAGCCGAGATCGGGCAGGCGATGCTGTGCTTGAGCAGGGCGACCGGACCCTCCTGCGAGGCGTCGAGGGCGGACTGAAAGTCTTCAGGGCGGACGAGCTCGGCGACGCGGGCCATGGCGTGCGAAGAGGCGGGACGGGAAAGAAAAGAGGCGAAGGCGCTGCGCCGAGGCCAGGGAAGCCGCCGGCCAGACCGAGGGGGGCGGCGCGTACGTGCCGCCAGATCCACGCAAGGGCTAGCTTGGCGCCCTCGCAAAGGCAAAATAGGCCTGCCCCAGGCCGCTCGAGGCGCTCCCCGATAAAATAAAAGGCCCGTTCCCCGCCCCTCCCCGCCATGCTTACCGTGACGCCCACCGGAGCCGAAGACGTCCGCTGGAACCTCTCCGACCTCTACCCGGACACCGCCGCGCTCGACGCGGACCTCGAGCGGGCGGAGGCCGCCGCCGAGGCACTCGCCGCCGCGCATCGCGGGCGCGTCGGCACCTACGTCGGCGCGGCCGACGCCGAGGCTCTCGCAGCGCTGCTGGCGCAGATCGAGGCCGTGCACGAGCGCACCGGCCGTGCCTACACCTACGCCTACCTCGACTGGTCTACCGACACGGAGGACGCGCGCCGGGGAGCGCTGCTCCAGCGCGTCCGGGAAGCCTGCACGCGCGCGAGCCAGCACCTGCTCTTCTTCGACGTCGAGTGGGCGCGGGCCGACGAGTCGGCCGCGCGGGCGCTGCTCGAGGCGCCCGCGCTCGCGCGCTATCGCCACGCGCTCGAGCTCAAGCTCGACGCGCGCGAACACGTGCTCTCGGAGCCCGAGGAGCGCATCGTTGCCGAGAAGGACGTCACCGGCCGCGGCGCGTGGACGCGCTTCTTCGACGAGACACTCGGCGCGGCGCGCTTCGCGGTGCGCGGCCAGGCGCTGCCGCTGCAGCAGGCCCTAGCGTACCTCCACGACGCCGACCGCGCCCTCCGCCGCGACGCGCACGCGGCCCTTACCGAGGGGCTCGAGGGGCTCGCGCGCCCGCTCACGTTCGTGTTCAACACCGTCCTGGCGGATAAGGCCGCCTCGGACCGGCTCCGCGGCTACGGCTCGTGGATTGCAGCGCGCAACGAGGCCAACGAGATCCGCCCGGAGAGCGTCGAGGCGCTCGTCGAGGCCGTCACGTCGCGCTACGATCTCGTGGCGCGCTTCTACCGCCTCAAGCAGCGCCTGCTCGGGCTCGGCACGCTGTACGACTACGACCGCTACGCGCCCCTCGGCGAGGCCGAGCGCACGTTCTCGTGGGACGAGGCGCGGCAGACCGTGCTCGAAGCCTACACGGACTTCCACCCGGAGATGGGCCGCATCGCCGGCCGCTTCTTCGACGAGCGCTGGATCGACGCGCCGCCCGTGGCCGGTAAGCGCGGGGGCGCCTTCAGCCACGGCGCCGTGCCAGGCGCGCATCCCTACGTGCTCCTGAACTATACCGGCAAGGTGCGCGACGTGCAGACGCTCGCGCACGAGCTCGGCCACGGCGTGCACCAGTTCCTTGCACGCGAGCAGGGCCTCTTTCACGCCGACACGCCGCTCACGACTGCCGAGACGGCTTCGGTCTTTGGCGAGATGCTCACGTTCCAGCGCCTGCTCGGCGCGCTCGAGCGGCCCGCAGACCGGCTCGCGCTGCTCGTCGGCAAGATCGACGACTCGATGGCCACGGTCTTCCGGCAGATCACGATGAACCGCTTCGAGGAGCGCATCCACACGCACCGCCGCACCGAGGGTGAGCTCTCGGCCGACGACTTCGCGCGCCACTGGACGGAGACGCAGCGCGCCATGTACGGCGACGCGGTCACGCTTACGCCGGGCTACCGGCACTGGTGGAGCTACATCCCGCACTTCGTGCACACGCCCGGCTACGTCTACGCTTACGCGTTCGGCGAACTGCTCGTGCTCGCGCTCTACGCGCGCTACCAGGACGAGGGAGCCGCCTTCCCACCGCGCTACCGCGACCTGCTTGCCGCCGGCGGCTCGGACTGGCCGCACGTGCTCGTCGGCCGGCTGGGCATTGATCTCGAGGACCCCGCGTTCTGGCAGCAGGGGCTGGGGCACATCGAGGCGCTCGTGGCCGAGGCCGAGGCCCTCGCAGGTTGACCCGCCGGGGCTGCGCAACTCCAGGCGCGGCGCTACCTTGCGCGACTGGTCGCACCGCGCGACCGGCCGCGCCGGCCTGCTCCTCCCCGTCCATGCTCCCTACCACGTACGTCGCCCAGCGCCCCGGGCCGTTCGCCGCGCTCATCCAGGCGCCCGACCTGGCCGGGTTTCTGCTGGATCCGCTGCCGCCCCGCAGCGTGCGCGACCGGTACTTCGATACCGAGGACGGGGAACTGCTCCGGCAAGGACTCGCGCTCCGCGTGCGCGAGCAGGGCGAGACGCTGCACGCCTCGCTCCGCTCGCTCCGCGACGGGGCCGCGCAGCCTGGCGCCGAGGCCGAGGCGGCCCTCTCGGCCGCCCCCGCCGACGGCCGCTTCCGCGTCCCCGATGGGCCGCTCGCCGACATCCTCGCGCGGCTGCTGCGCCCCGAAGACGTGCTCGTGTCCCTCCTCGGGCTCCGGCAGTACCGCACGCCGCGCCTGGCCTACGACGGCTCACGTCTGGTGGGGCTGTTCTCGTTCGACGTCGTCGTCTACGAGGTCGAGGGGGGCGCCCGCCACGTCTCGCACGAGCTCGAGATCGAGCGCGCGCGCGACGGGCGGGACACGGACCTGCTCCGGCTCGATCCGGTGCTCCGGGAGCACGGGCTCGAGCCGGTCGCCTACACCAAGTACGAGCGCGGGCTGCTTCACGTGCCGCGCTCGCTCGAGCAGCCGCTGCTCCTGCTCCCCGACGAGCGTGCAACCATCGAGGCGCTGCTCGAAAACGGCTCGCCCATGCTCCGCCGCCGCGCGCGCGTCGTGCTGCTCGACGCGCGCGGCTTCCGCGCCACCACGATCGCCGCGCAGACGGGCCTGAGCGTGGCCCGCGTGCGCCACTGGAAGCAACTCTTCCGCGAGCACCGGCTGGGCATCTTCGCCGAGGAACAACCTCAGGCGCTTGCCGGGCGTCCGGCGATGCCGCAGTACCGCGTCTCCGAGCTCGTCGGGGGCACGCGGCCGCCTGCGTCCCCGCCTGCGTCCCCGGCCGCACCCCCGGCCGCGCCCGAAACAGAGCGCGGCAGCGCCGCGGGAGCACTTGCAAGGGAGCACGGTGCTCCCGCAAGCACCCCGGTCGAGGGAGACGGACTGCCCGCTTCCGTGCCGCCTGCGCTCGACGCGGGGTCGCCTGCGGAGGTCCCGCCTGCAGAGGTCCCGCCCGCGGAGGCCCCGCCCGCAGAGGACGCCTCGGCCGGCGCCTACGCCGTCCGTCCGCTCGTCCATCCCGACGACGAGGCGGCAGAGACCGCCGACTCCGCCGCCGCCGACTCCGCCGCCGCCGACTCCGCCACCGACTCTGCCGCCGCCGGCTCCGCCGCCGCTGACTCTGAGGTAAAAGACCTCGACGCGCTCCTCGAGCTGTTTCAGCCGGGCACCACGGATACGCCCGTGCTGGACGACGCCCCGGCCGAGACCGTTGGCAACAGGGCGCTGGAGCTGGAGGCGGCGCGCGCGCCGGAGGCCGTGCCACGCGAGGAGCCGGGTGCCCACGCACTCCCTGCCGCTGAGCGCCATGGACCGGAACCCGCGGTTGCCACAAACGAAGCGTCTCCGGCCGCCGAAGCCAGAGAGCGCAGCGAGGCGCCCGCGCACGCGGCCGCCGCGTCCCCCCGGCGGCCGCGCCTGAGCGGCGACGAACTTCTGCCCGAGGCCGCCCGGGCCGTACTCGCCTACCAGCAGGCGCAGTTCGAGCAAGCCGTGGCTGCGCTCGCCGGCGGGCCGGAGCCGGCGCGGCTGCGCCGGGCGCTGCTCGCCGTCCACCGTATCCGTCTGGCCCTGGACGTCTTCGCGCCGGCGGTGCCAGACCGGTTGGGCTTGCGCGTACGTACAGCGCTGCGTCCACTCGCCCGCCGTCTCGACACCGCGCTCGCC
Organism: Rubricoccaceae bacterium; assembly: GCA_046292345.1. Classification (GTDB taxonomy): domain Bacteria; phylum Bacteroidota; class Rhodothermia; order Rhodothermales; family Rubricoccaceae; genus JBKBRC01. The sequence goes on along the minus strand of JBKBRC010000013.1, from coordinate 26,997 downwards.
GCTGCCCTCGATGCGGCCCCCACGGCGGCCCCCACGGCGGCCCCCGGTGCTGCGCCGGAGGTGCTCCCGGGGGCGGCCGTGTCAGCGCTCCGCTCTGGCCTGGCCGCCGTCCTGGCTTTCCTGCGCTCAGACGCAGCGCTGGCCGCGCTCGCGCGCCCGGCCGACGACCTCGTCGGTGAGGCCGACGCCCGCCCCGGCCCGACCCGCCTGCGGCACGTGCTCGCGACGGCACTCTGGGCCCGCTACGAGGAAGTCCGCACGTTCGACTCAGCCGAGGCGCTGTCCGATCTCGCCGACCCGGCCGAGGCGGCATATCACCTCGTCGTGGCGTGCGCGGGGCTGCACTACGTACTGGGCCTGGCGGAGCACGCAAGCACGGGGCCTGTCCGTGTCGCGGCGGCGCACCTCGAGCGGGCCGAGGCGGAGGCAGCCCGGATTGACCGCGAGGCGCGGCGCCGCGGCATGCTTCCGGACCTTCGGCCAGCGCTCGCGGTCCTGCTCGCGCCCGAGCTCAGGAGCCTGCTGGCCGAGGTGGCGGCTGCCATCTGACGGCCAGCCCGGAGGAAGCCGGCCCGGAGGAAGCCGGCCCGGAGGAAGCCGGCCCGGAGGAAGCCGGCCCG
>JBKBRC010000013.1:11237-26277 GCA_046292345.1 Rubricoccaceae bacterium | reverse complement strand
TCGCGCCCGAGCTCAGGAGCCTGCTGGCCGAGGTGGCGGCTGCCATCTGACGGCCAGCCCGGAGGAAGCCGGCCCGGAGGAAGCCGGCCCGGAGGAAGCCGGCCCGGAGGAAGCCGGCCCGTGGGGCGGGCGGCGCGGCGGAGCGGGTCCTGTGCTGATGTAACTTATGTGTTGCCGCGACGCGGCATGATTGAGCTGCAATCCTGCGCGCATCTCCGTGCGTGCTTCTGCGTCCTGTTCAGGCCGGGTTAAAAGCGCGCGCGTGCGCGGAAACTTCAACGGATCGGGGAAGCCCTGCCGGAGGGCATAGCCTTTATTGCAGGTGTGCGGGCAGCTCCCCGTCGCTCGCACGGCTCCCCTCCGGCCCCGATCTCATGACCGCCCGAGAGTACCTCTCCCGCTACCGATACGACGAGCGCCTGGTGACGGGCGGGCTGTTCGACCCGCAGCCGATCTCGGTCGGGAAGGGCGCGCGCGTGGGCGTGGTGCTGCTCAACCACGGGGGGCCGGCCAGTGCGAGCGAGGTCGAGGACTACCTCTACCGCCGCTTCATGGACCCCGTCGGGCTGGACCTGCCGCTGCCGTGCCTTGCACGCGACTTGTTCAGCCGCGCGCTCGCCCGTCAGATCGCACGCGCGCACCGGCCCAAGTACCAGGAGGTGGGCGGCGCCAGCCCGCTCAACCGGCACGCGCGTGACCAGGCGGCGGCGCTGCAACGCCGCCTCAACGCGCGCTTCGGCCCGGCGACGGAGGCGTCGTTCCACGTCTACGTGGGCATGCGCCACGGAGACCCGTCATACGACGCCGTGGCTGCGCACATGCAGGCCGACGGGGTCACGCACGTCGTGCTGCTGCCGCTCTACCCGCAGTACGCCAAGAGCACGTCCGGCTCGGTGCTGCACTACTGGCACGCGATGGCCGAGGCGGGCGAGGTGCCCTCGTGCCCGACGACCTACGTGCACGAATACGCGGCGCATCCGAAGCTCGTGCAGGCGCTCAGCGAGCGCATGGACGAGGCGCTGCAGCGCTTCCCGCGCGACGTCCGCGACCGTGTGCAGGTCGTCTTCTGCGCCGACGGCACGCCGGCGCGCGACCTCGTCGAGCGCCGCGACCCGTACTGCTGCCTCGTGCATACGACGGTCGAGCAGGTGACGCGCTTCCGCGAGGCGCACGACCCCGGGCGGTGCTACCACGCCTCGTTCCTCGAGCACAGCCTGATCCGCGGCCTCGAGCCGCGCACCGCGGCTACGATCGAGCGCCTGGCCGACGAAGGTCACCCGGGCGTGCTCGTCGTGCCGGTCTCGTTCGTGTCGGACCACATGCAGACGGCCTACACGCTCGACATCCGCCTGCGCGAGAGAGCGCTCCACGCCGGGATCGAGCACTTCGAGGTGACGAGCGGCCTCAACTGCCATCCGCTCTTCATCGAGGCGCTCGCCGAGTGCGTGGCCGCACAGGTCGAGGCGCCCGCCGCCTCGTCGCAGGGCGACGGCATCGGGGTGGCGCTTCCGTCGGCGATCGTCGCCCTGCCGCGCCTGCCGGCGGCCGGTCGCTCGGCGCGCTGCGCGCGCTGCCCGCTCGCCGTCGACGCGTGCGACTGGAGCTTCGAGCCGGCGGTGCACGTGCCGGTGCCCGAGGAGACCGTCTCGGCTGCCGGATGACCGACCCGCTGCTGAATCATCTGCTCCGGACGCTCGCCGCGGTGCCTCCGGCTACGCGCGTCGTGGACCTGGCGTGCGACGACGGCGGCCGGCTCGCGCTGCTGGCGCGTCTGGGCCTCGACGTGTGGGCCTGCGCCGAAGCCGAGGCCGATGTGGGCGCGGCGCGGGCCGCGCTCGGCGTGGTGCTCGGCGCGGCCGAGGCGCAGCGGCGCGTCACGCCGGCGCGGCCGGAAGCGCTCGGCTACCCCGACGCGTTCGCGGACTGGGCCGTGCTGCGGGCCGGGGCACTCGCGCCCGCTGCGCTGCACGGTGCGCTCGAGGAGGCGCGCCGCGTGCTCGCGCCCGGCGGCTGGCTCGTGCTGGCCGTCTCCGCCCTGCCCGACGCGGCCGACGGCCTCGACCGGCTCGCGGCCGGCGCGGGGCTCGCCGTGGCCGAGCCGCCTGCCCCCGAGATCCTCGACGGCGCGCCGTGGTTGCGCGCGATCTACCGCCGGGTAGATCCGGGTACTCCCCTCTAGCCTCCAGCGATGAGCGCCCGTGCCGCTACGGAGCCGGATCGTCCTGGCCGCCCCGCGCCCGGTCCTGGGAGGCGGGCGCGGTGGCTGCGCGTGCTCGCGCCCCTGGTCGTGCTCGGCGTGTTCTCGGCCGCCGCGTGGCTGCTCTACAACGAGGTCCGCGCCGTCGACGCGGCCGACGTGGCCGGGGCGCTGGCGGGCCTGCCCCGGTGGCGCATCGGCCTGGCCGTGCTGGCGCTGCTGGCCAACTACGCCGTGCTGGGACTCTACGACACGCTCGGGGTGCAGTACCTGCGCCGGAAGGTCCCGCTTCGGCGGACGGCGCTGGCCGGCATGCTGGGGTTTGCCTTCTCGACCGGGCTGGGCCATGCCGTGCTGACCGGCGGGGGCGTCCGCTACCGGCTCTACACGTCGTGGGGTGTGTCCGTTGAAGACGTGGCGCGGCTCATCGTGTTCGTGGGCGTAGCCTTCTGGGTCGGCTTCCTGCTGCTCGGCGGGCTCGTGTTCACGCTCGCGCCGCCCGAGGCGGCGGGCGCGCTCGGGTTCTCGCCGCGCGTGCTCGGCCTGGGGCTGCTGGCGCTTCTGGCCGGCTACTTCGGGCTGGCCGCGTCGGGGCGGGGGCCGCTGCGCCTGGGCCGCTTCTCGCTCTACGCCCCCCGCCTGCCGCTGGCGCTCACGCAGGCCACGGTGGCCGCGACAGACCTGTTCCTCGCCGGCCTGATCCTGTGGCTGCTCATTCCGGTGCCCGTCGCGTTTCCGCTCGTGCTCGGGACGTACCTGCTGGCGCTCATCGCGGGCGCGGTGAGCCAGGTGCCCGGTGGCCTGGGCGTGTTCGACGGCGTGATCGTGCTCGTGCTGGGTGAGCTGCTGCCGCTCGACGTGCTGCTCGGCAGCCTGCTCGCGTTCCGTCTGCTCTACTACCTGATCCCGCTCGTGGTGGCCTCGGCCGTGTTTGCCGGCACCGAGGTGAACCGCGTCCGGCGGGGAAGCCGCCTGGCAGCGCTGCGCCGGACGCGGGCCCAGCGCCGCCAGGCGGCCTGAGGCGGCGCACTGCTCACTCCCTGGGTGGCGGCAGGCCGGCGCGGCGCTTCTCCTGCTCCGCCTCCTGGTCCTCCTCGGCCGCGTCGCGCGAGCCCAGCACGTCTACCGAGTGGTCGCCGAGCGTGTCTTCGACGTAGAGCATCTGGATCAGCACGATCACCGCGACCGCGAGCGGCGTCGCGAGCGTGATGCCAAGCAGGCCGGCCACGCCGCCCATGAGCACCTGTGCCAGGATGAGCACCACCGGGGGGAGATCTACGACGCGCTCCTGCACCTTGGGTGCGAGCAGATAGCTCTCCACCTGCTGCACGCCGAAGTAGAGCAGCGCCACGTAGAGCGCCTGCTCGGGCCCGACGAGGAACGCTACCAGAATGGCGGGGGCGGCTGCGATGAACGGCCCGATGATCGGGATGAAGTCCAGCAGGAAGGCCAGAAAACCGAGGGCGAACGCGAGCGGGATGCCCAGCAGAAACAGGCCGATCGTGATGAGCGTGCCGACAAACGCCATCAGAATGAACTGCCCGACGAGCCACTTCTTGAGCGCCACGCCGACGCGCTGGAGCACCTCGTGGGCGCGCTCGCGCTTGCTGATGGGCACGAGCGCGACGACGCCGCGCACGTAGAGCGAGGGCTTGAGCGTGAAGTAGATGCCCACGATGATCACCACGAAGAGCGTCGAGAGACCGCCCACGATCGAGGAGACGAGGCCCGGAATCTCGTTGGCGAGCGCGCCGGCCCGCTCGGCCATCTCCTGGCCCGTCGGGAGCTGGTCGGCCAGGGGCGCCAGGTCCGATTCCTCGAGCGTGCGTCGCAGTTCCTCGTAGCCGCTCGCGAGCGCGTTGCCGAGCTCGGCGCCCTGCTCGACCAGGTCGGGCCCGAGCAGCCAGCCCGCTCCGACGAGTAGCGCAACGATGCCGGCCAGCGTCACGCCGAGCGCGGCGGGGCGGGGCATGCCCGTTTTGTCGCGCAGGAAGCCCGCCACGCCGTCCAGAAAGACGGCGAAGAGCAGGCCGCCGAACGTGAGCAGGAGCACGTCGAAGAGAGCGTAGGCGCCGAAGAGCACCACAGCGACAAGGGCAACGAGCCCGATGACGACGAGCGCGCGCCGCGCGAACGGCCCGAGGTCTCCGCGGCGGGGCTCGGGGCTTGGAGGGCGCGCTTCCGTGACGGGCGGGGCTGCCGAGGGCCCGTCAGACGGGCTGGCCGGGACAGTCTGGATGATGGGCATGCTGGACGATGGGCATGGGAGAAAGGGCTCAGCGTGGGCGGCGAGACGAGCGGCGGCGACGGGCAAGACCGGACGCTGCACGCTGCGCCGGCTCGCCGTCCGAGTCCACGAAGACGAGATCTACCTGGCGGCTCTCGGGATCGGCCGAGACGATGCGCACGCGCACGGGCAGGCCCGTGCGGTAGCGGCGGCCGGAGTGGCGCCCGACGAGCGCGTACGCGCGCGGGTCGTACTCCCAGAAGTCGTCCTGCATCTCGCGCACGTGCACGAGCCCCTCGGTGAGCAGGTCCGTCATCTGGACGAAGACGCCGAACTTGGTCACGCCGACGACGACGCCCGCGAACGCCTCGCCGAGGTGCTGCTCGGCGTACTCGACCTGTTTCAGGCGCACGCTCTCGCGCTCGGCCTGCGTCGCCTCCTGCTCGCGCTCGGAGCAGTGGCGCGCCTGCACGGCCAGCTTCTCGGTCGAGGGCACCGGCCCGCCGTCTTCGCCGTACGCGTGGTAGGCCTTCATGAGCCGGTGCACGATCAGGTCCGGGTAGCGGCGGATGGGGCTCGTGAAATGCGTGTAGTGCGCGAAGCCGAGGCCGTAGTGCCCGATGTTCTCGGGCGAGTAGACGGCCTTCGCCATCGCGCGGATGGCGGCCTGCTCGACGACCGGCGCCTCGGGGCGCCCCTTGACCTCGCGCAGCAGCCGGTTGAGCGCCTCGCGCGTGACGGCTCCCTCCTGGTTCGGGAGCGAGAGCCCGAACGGCCGCACGTAGTCGGCGAGGGCGCGGATGCGCTCGCGGTCGGGCTTGTCGTGCACGCGGTAGACGAGCGGCCGTCCGCGCCGGGCGGCCTCCTCGGCCACGGCCCGGTTGGCCAGCAGCATGAACTCCTCAATGAGCCGGTTGGCCGGGATGCGGTCTTTGCGCACGACGTCGAGCGGCTTCCCGTCGGGGCCGAGCACGACGCGCACCTCCGGGACGTCGAAGTCGATGGCGCCGGCGGCCAGGCGTCGCGCGGTGAGGCGCTCGGCGAGGCGGCCGGCGCGTCGGATCTCGTCGGCGAGCGGGTGCGCGGCGCCGTCGAGCACGGCCTGCGCCTGCTCGTACGTCAGGCGGGCGTGCGAGTGGATGACCGTCTCGGCCAGGCGCGCCGAGAGGACTTCGCCGTCGGGCCGGAGCGTGAGCAGGCACGAGTAGGCGAGCTTGTCCTCGTGCGGGCGCAGCGAGCAGACGCCGTTGGAGAGGGCCTCGGGCAGCATCGGGATGACGCGGTCCACGAGGTAGGTGCTCGTCGCGCGGGCGTAGGCCTCGTCGTCGAGCGCGGAGCCCTCGGGCACGTAGGCGCTCACGTCGGCGACGTGCACGCCGACCTCGAGCGTGCCGTCGGGGAGCGCGCGCGTGTGGATGGCGTCGTCGAAGTCCTTGGCGTCGGCCGGGTCGATGGTGAAGATGGGGTAGGCCCGCAGGTCGAGTCGCCGTGCGATCTCGGCTTCGGGCAGCGCGAGCGGGATAGCCTCGGCCTCGCGCTCGACCTCGGGCGGGAACGCGGCGCGCGTGCCGTGCGCCATCGCGACGGCGAGCACGTCCACGCCCGGCGCGTCGGCCGGGCCGAGCACCGAGAGGACGCGCCCCTCGGGCGCCGCCTTGGGATCGTCGAAGGCGTCGATCGAGACGACGACCTTGTCGCCGGGCCGGGCGCCGTTCCAGGCGTCGCGTGGCACGTAGACGTCGTGCGTCAGGCGCGTGTCGTCTGGGCGGACCCACCCGGCGCGCCCGGTCTGCGTGAACGTGCCCACGGTCTCGGTGCGCCCGCGCGCGAGCACCTCGAGGACCTCGGCCTCGCGCAGCATGTCGGGCGGCCGTCCGCCGCGGGGCTCGGCGGCGAGCGCCACGCGGACGCGGTCGCCGTGGAGGGCGGTACGCATCCGGTTCTGCCGGACGAAGGCCTCGGAGCCGTCGTCGAGGCGGACGAAGCCGTTGCCCTGCGCGAGGACCGAGAGCACGCCCTCAGCCAGGTGCCCGCCGGGCTGCCGGGCCGGTCTGTGCTGCACGCGCCCCCCCCGAACGGTGGCGACTTCATCCTTCTCCTGCAGCTCGGCCAGGACGTCCCGGAAGAGCGCGAAGCGTTTCTGGTCGCTCAGCCCGAGCTGGCGCGCGATCTCCTTGGGCCGGAAGGCGCGCTGGCCGTCGCTACGGAGGACGTCGAGGATCTGGACGCGCAGGCGGGCGCGAAGGGGATCGGGGGGAGGCATGCGGTAGCGGAAGAGGGCGCGGTGGAACGCCCTCGTCGCCTGCCTGTTCGGGAGCGACGTAGATTGGGCAGGCGAGCACGCTGTGTCGCAGCCGGATACGGCTCCTCACACGGCCGCCCGTGTCTGGCGCGTTGCATGGCCAGGTCCCCGTTCGCTGTTCCGTGCTGCCTCCATGGTTCGCCCTCGTCTCGCCTGCGCTTTTCTGCTGAGCGTGCTCGCGCTACCGCTCGGCATACGGCCGCTGGCCGCGCAGACGCTCGGCACCGAGGGCAGTCCGCACTCCCGCGCCAGCCTCGTCGCTCCGCAGGCGAGCGTGGCGCCGGGCAGCACGCTCGACGTCGGGCTGCGCATCGAGCTCGATCCGCACTGGCACACGTACTGGATCAACCCCGGGGACTCCGGGCTGCCGGTGCGCATCGCGTGGGAGCTCCCGCCAGGCGTCGAGGCGGGGCCGCTGCGCTTCCCCGCGCCCGAGCGGCTGGACGTGGCGGGCCTCGTCTCGTACGCGTTCGAGGACGAGGTAGTCTTGCTCGCCGAGATCCGCGTGCCGTCGGCGTTCGCAGCCGAGGCGCTCGAGCTGCGCGGGCAGGCCACGTGGCTCGTGTGCGAGGACGTGTGCCTGCCCGCCGAGGCGACGGTCTCGCTTACGCTCCCGGTGCGCGCCGGCCCGCCCGTTCCCGATGCGGCCGGGGCGGCGCTCGTCGCGCGCGCGCGCGCGCGCCTGCCCGCGGCCGTTCCGGGCTGGCAGGCCCGCGCTGAGACGACCGACCTCGGCTACCGTCTGCGTCTGACGCCGCCCGCCGGCTGGAGCGGCACGCTCGAGGGCGGGCAGTTCTTCGTTGCCGAGGGCGCCGTGCTCAACTACGCGCCGCCGCAGCTGTTCGTCCGCGACGGCGCCGACTTCGTGCTCGACCTTCAGCGCTCGGACTTCGCGCAGGGCACGCCCGAGGCGCTCGAGGGCGTGCTCGTCGGTCCGCCGGGCACCACCTTCGACGCCGACGGAGCCGTCGTGGCGCTCGCGCTCGAGGCACCGGTGGCGGGCGCGCGGCTCGGCGCGTCCGGCGACGCGGCCGCCGGGCCGGCGCCGCTCGGGCTAGCGCTCGCGCTCGTGCTCGCACTCGGCGGCGGGCTCCTGCTCAACCTGATGCCGTGCGTCTTCCCGATCCTGAGCATCAAGCTGCTCGGGTTCGCGCAGGGACGGGGCACCACGCGCGCGGCGATGCGCGCGCAGGGCGGGGCGTTCGGGGCGGGCGTGCTCGTCTCGTTCTGGGTACTCGCGGGCCTGCTGATCGCGCTGCGGGCGGCCGGCATGGGGCTGGGCTGGGGCTTCCAGCTTCAGAGCCCGTGGCTCGTGGCGGCGCTTGCACTGCTGATGGTGGTGCTCGCGCTCAACCTGCTCGGCGTGTTCGAGGTCGGGGGGCGCCTGGCGTCAGTGGCGGGGCAGATGGACCGGCGCAGCGGCACGAGCGGGGCGTTCCTCTCGGGCGTGCTCGCCGTCATCGTGGCGACGCCGTGCACGGCGCCGTTCATGGGGGCGGCGCTGGGATTCGCGCTCGCGCAGCCGGCGGCGGTCGCCCTGCTGGTGTTCACGGCGCTCGGGGTGGGCATGGCTCTGCCGTACGTGCTCCTGGCGCTCTTCCCGCAGTGGATCGAGCGGTTGCCCGCGCCTGGGCCTTGGATGGAGACGCTCAGGCAGGCACTGGCCTTCCCGCTGCTCGCGACGGCGGTCTGGCTCGTGTGGGTCTTCGGGCGTCAGACGGGCGTCGACGGCGCCGCGCTGCTGCTGCTGGCGATCGTCGCGCTCGCCGTGGCGGCGTGGCTCGTCGGGCGCTGGCCGCGCTACCGCACGGCGGGCGGCGTGCTCGTGGCCACGCGTGCGATCGCGCTCGCGATGCTGGGCGCGGCCGCACTCGCCACGCTCGTCGCGACGCAGCAGCAGCCCCCCGTGCCCGACACGGCAGCCGCTGGCGACGGCTGGGAGGCTTTCTCGCCCGAGCGCCTCGAGGCGCTCGTGGCCGAGGGGCGACCGGTCTTCATCGACTTCACGGCCGCATGGTGCCTGACGTGCCAGGTCAACAAGCGCACCACGCTGGGTACGGCCCGCGTGGAAGAGGCGTTCGCGGAGGCCGGCGTCGTTCGCGTGCGCGCCGACTGGACCAACCGCGACCCGGCGATCTCGGCCATCCTCGACGCGCACGGCCGCTCGGGCGTGCCGTTCTACCTTTTCTATCCTGGCGGCGGGCGACCCCCGCTGGTGCTCCCTGAGGTCCTCACGCCGCAAGCCGTGCTCGAGGCCGTCGGGCAGGTGCCCGGGGCTGTGGCCCGGCGCTGACGGCTTTCCGCTCACGTTCCCCACCAACCGCTACGCTGACCTCTACGCTCATGCGCCCTCTCCGCATCCTTGGCCTGGCGCTCGTCGCCGGGCTTCTCGCTGCGTCCGGCTCGGCTTCGGCGCAGACGCCCGATACCGCCCCCGGCTTCACGCTGACCGACACCAACGGCAACACGCACCGCCTCATCGACTATCGGGGCAAGACGGTTGTGCTGGAGTGGCTCAACTACGACTGCCCGTTCGTGCGCAAGCACTACGCGACGGGCAACATGCAGCGCCTGCAGGCGACCTACACGGGCCGCGACGTGGTGTGGCTGGCCGTCGTCTCGTCTGCGCCTGGCGAGCAGGGTTACTTCTCGGCCACGGAGATGAACCGTCGCACGCGCGAGCAGAACGGCCGGGCGACGGCGGTCCTGCTCGACCCGACGGGTCAGGTCGGGCGCGCCTACGGCGCCCGCACGACGCCGCACATGTACGTGATCAACCCGCAGGGCCAGATCGTCTACAACGGCGCCATCGACGACCGCCCGACGTCGGCGCAGGCGGACGTGGAGGGTGCGCGCAACTATGTCTCGGAGGCGCTCGAGGCCGTGCTCTCCGGCCGCCCCGTCCCGACGGCGCGTACGCAGCCCTACGGCTGCTCGGTGAAATACGCTGCTTCCTGAGCAGCGCTCGGGCGCTGCGCCGCGGCGCCGCCTGTGCAGATGCTCTGGCGCGCCCCGCTCTCTGGCGCAGGGGGCGGGGCGCTGCGTTCGCGCGGTAGCCTAGCTTTGTCCGTCTCGCCGGCACGTCCACGCTTCGTCCTGCGCCGCTCATGCTTCGTCCTGCGCCGCTCATGCTTCGTCCTGCGCCGCTCATGCTTCGTCCTGCGCCGCTCACGCTCCTACGCCTCGCTCTCGCTTTCGGCCTCGCGGCGTTGCCCGCGCTGTCGCAGGCGCAGCCGCTCACGCGCGCCGACACGCTGCGCGGCTCGATCACGCCCGAGCGCGCCTGGTGGGACGTCGTGTTCTACGACCTGCACGTCCGCGTCGACCCCGAGGCGCGCCGGTTTGAGGGCCGCAACGGCGTCACGTACCGCGTGACCGGCCCGGCGCGCGACCTCCAGATCGACCTCCAGGCGCCGATGCGGCTCACGCGGGCCGAGCAGGCCGGGCGGGCGCTCCCCGTGCGGCGCGACGGGGACGTGTGGTACGTCTCGCCCGCGGCCGGGCAGGACGCGGGCTCGCTCCAGACGGTCACGCTCTACTTCGAGGGGGCGCCGCGCGTGGCGCCTAACGCGCCCTGGGACGGCGGGGTGGTGTGGCAGACCGACCGGGACGGCGCGCCCTGGGTCGCGACGGCCGTGCAGGGCCTCGGCGCAAGCGCCTGGTGGCCGGTCAAGGACACGCAGGCGGACCAGCCCGACAGCCAGCGCGTCGCCGTCACCGTGCCCGATCCCCTCGTCAACGTCTCCAACGGCCGTCTGCGTAGCGTCACGCCCAACGGCGACGGCACGACGACCTACGAGTGGTTCGTCTCCTATCCGATCAACAACTACAACGTGGCCGTCAACGCTGGGCGCTACGCGCGCTTTCAGGACACGATGGAGGGCGAGGCCGGCCCGCTCACGCTCACGTTCTGGCCGCTGGCCTACAACGAGCCGCTCGCCCGCGTGCAGTTCCGGCAGGTGCCGCACATGATTGCGTGCTTCGAGCACTGGTTCGGGCCGTTCCCGTGGTACGCCGACGGCTTCCAGGTCGTCGAGACGCCGCACCTCGGCATGGAGCACCAGTCGGCCAACGCGTACGGCAACCGTTACCGCCAGGGATACCTCGGGCGCGACCTCTCGGGCACGGGGCGGGGGCTCTCATGGGACTTCATCCTCGCGCACGAGATGGCGCACGAGTGGTGGGGCAACAACATCACCACGGCAGACATCGCCGACATGTGGGTGCACGAGGCGTTCGCCAACTACGCCGAGAACCTCTACGTGGAGTGCCAGCAAGGCGCCGAGGCCGGCGCCGAGTACGTGATCGGCCTGCGGGCGAGCATCCGGAACGACATCCCCATCATCGGGCCGTACGGCGTCAACCGCCGCGGCTCGGCCGACATGTACAACAAGGGCGGCAACATGCTGCACACGATCCGGCAGCTCGTCGGCGACGACGCGCGCTGGCGCGCGACGCTGCGCGGCCTCAACGAGACGTTCCGCCATCAGGTTGTGACGGGGGCTGACGTGCAGCGCTACATGAGCGCAGCGACAGGGCTCGACCTTGACGCCGTCTTCCGCCAGTATCTCACGACGACCGACATCCCGACCCTGCACGTGCAGCGCGAGGGCGCGCGCCTTCGCTACCGCTGGACCGACGTCGTGGAGGGCTTCGCAATGCCCGTCCGGGTCTTCGCCGGTGGGCAGGCGGTGCTGCTCACGCCCACAGCCGCATGGCAGGAAACGGTGCTCCCGGGCTCGCCGCTCCCGGGAGAGGCCGGGCTCGAGCTCGACCCCAACTACTACGTCCGGGCCCGCTTCGAGGGGGCGTAGCGTCGGGCGGATAGAGGACCGGCTGCAGGTCGCGTCCTCGGCAGATCGCGGCCTCGGCAGATCGCGTCCTCGGCAGGTCGCGTCCTCGGCAGATCGCGGCCTCAGTAGGTTGGCAGCGTCACGGGCGGACGCGGCGCCGCCGTGCCCGTCAGCGGCGGCGGCGCGTAGGCGACCGAGTCCTGCTCGGCGAGGGCTTGCGGGCTGAGCGAGAGCAGCGTCGCCGTCGTGGCGGCGAGGTCGTTGAACGCGGCCGTGCTCCAGACCGAGCGGTGGATGCGGATGATGCGCGCCTGCGCCTGCCGGTAGCGAGACTCGGGCTGCTGACGCGCGAGGTCCTGCATGCGCTCGAAGAGCACGTCCAGGCGGCGCTTGCTGGCGTGGGAGAAGCCGAACTGCCCGATGTCGCGCACGAGCGCGGCGTAGTCGCGGTCGGCGGCCGTGACCTCGCTCGCTTCCACGCGGTACGTCTGCTCGTTGAAGGGAAAGACGGTCCCGAGCACGTCCAGCCCGACGCGCCGGAGCACCTCGTCGGCGCCGGCCGGGAGGAAGAAGCGCACCGGCTTGTTGTCTACCGAGGCCATGAGGCGCACGTTGCCCGCGGCCGGGATGCCGCCGCCGGGCCCGGCGGCCGGCAGCAGAATGTGCGGGTTGAGCGCCGCGAAGCGGTCGTAGAGATTGGGCATAGACGCGGTGCGGCCCCAAGCGAGGCGGCCCTCGTGCGGCTCGAGCGCCTCGAGCAGGCGCGCGAGCGTGACCGACTCGCCCGCGCGCAGCCGCACGCGCTCGACGCGGTCCGTCTCGGCCGGATCGACCGGCAGGTGCTCGGTGGCGCGCAGCGCGCCGTAGGCCTTGAGCACGTACGCACGCGACTCCGGGCCGAAGCTTGAGCCGGCGCGCACGCGCTCGAAGCCCTCGGTCACGCCCCACATGTAGGCGTCCGAGACGTGCTGCTGCCGGCGTGCGGCCGTCGGGTGCGCGCGCAGGTACTCGCGGTAGAGGCGAAAAATGTTGCCAGGCCCGGTGTGGTAGGCCGAGACGCCCGGCAGCTCGTGCCCGACGGCATTGGAGTAGGCGCGGACGAGCATCATCGAGGGCTCGAGCGTCAGCAGCGGGTGGCGCTCCTCCCGCACCTCGACCGTGCCGCCGCTGGCGCTGGGCAGACGGTAGGTCTCCACGTTGAACAGCCGCATGATGTCGGGCATCATCTGGTAGCGGCTGCGCGCGCCTGCGCTCGAGACCAGGTGGTCTTGGTTGAACGTCTCCACCGTCCCGATCTCGGTGGCGAGCAGGCTCAGGCCAAGCTGGCGCGCAAGCTGGATCTCGTACTCGACGAACGGCCGCTCGCGCTCCCGCGCCTCGAGGGTCTGGTTGGCGCGCCCCCAGCGGACAACGATGCGGTCGCGGGGGATACCCGCGGCCTCCCACTTCTGGCGAAGGGCGGTCGTGGCGGCACGGCGCGCCCGGTCCACCTCATCCCAGTTGGACGCGCCGAGCGCGTTATGGCGCGCCTCGAGCTCGTGCAGCGTGAACACCTCGAGCGTGCGGCCGTCGCGCTCGTCGTAAACGCGGATGCTGAAGTTGGAGTCCTGCCCGTACGTGTCACGGTACATGTCGAGCCGCCAGCGGAAGTCCGCGAGGTGGGCCGCCCGGAGCGAGTCGAGGCCGGTGCGGTCGGCGTCGAGCAGGAAGGCGCCGGCGAAGTAGTCGCTGTGGAGCCGGTCCGGGTGGATGTCGAGGCTGCTGAACGAGAACGGATCGGTAGGGTTGAACGCGACGATGGGCAGCGGGTCGTCCTCAGGCAGAGCGGTGCTGGCCGTGAAGCCGTCCTGAGCGAAGGCGATCAGGCTGGGCCGCGCGACGAAGATGGCCACCAGCGCCAAGAGCATCATGGACCCGGCCGCGACGAGGGGCACGCGCATAGCCTGCAGGCGTACGTGGCGGCGCCGGACCGCGTCGGCGCCGAGGAGCACGCCCTCGACGTCGGTCCCGGTGAGGTCTGGGGGCGCGGCGTTGTCAGGCGTCTCGGTCGGCACAAACGGCAGGGCCTCCGGCGGCAGCGGCCGGTCGGCCGCAGGGCCGGACGCCCCCTCGAGGCCGGCGGGCGTCTCGGGGGCAACGGGCGTCTGGCGCGGATCGGTCGGCATGCGGCGGCGGGCGGCGGCGGGTGAGACGAAGCTACGGCTTCACACGCGCCTCATCCTAGCACGGAGCTAGCCGGGCAGACGCGAGCCGCAGCACGGAGCCTTCACAGAGATAAACAAAAATCACGCCTGCTTTAGCCTGCGCGCGCGCGCGACGAGGTCTTCGAAGAGCGCGTCCAGGGGAGGATCGGTCGCCTCGGGGTGGAACTGCACGCCGATGAAGCGGCCGTCCTCCGACTCGACGGCTTCGATCACGCCGTCGGGCGCCGTAGCCGAGACCCGCAGCCCGCGGCCGGGCTCGGCCAGCGCCTGCACGTGCCGCGTGTTGACGACGCGCTCCTCGGCCTGTGCGCCGACGCCGAGGATCCGTGCGAGGTGCGTACCCGGTACGACGCGGACCGGGTGCGTCGTGCCGCCGCGGTCGGCGCTGTGCACGCCTGCCCCGTCGCACTGCGCCTCCACGTCGGCGTAGAGCGTGCCGCCGAGGAGCGCGCTCGCCAGCTGCATGCCATAGCAGATTCCGAGCACGGGCCGGCCTGTTGCGAGAAACGCGCCGAGAAGCCACCGGTCGGTCTCGGCGCGCAGCGGCGCGGTCCGGGACAGGTCGGGCGGGCACGTGCCGATCAGGCCGTCGGTGACGGCGGGGCCGCCGGTGACGACCAGGCCGTCGAGGAGGCCGAGCAGCCGCTCGCGCGCGTCTCGACGGCGCAGCATCGGGACGATGAGGGGCAGCCCGCCGGCGCGCTCGACAGCGCGCACGTAGGCGTGCGCGAGCCGCTGTTCGTCGTCGTTGAGCGACGTGGTGACGCCTATCGTGGGCAGGGACATGGGGATCAGCGGGCGAGTCAGCCGGCGAGGCGGAGGTCCGCGGTCGTGAGCCGGCGAGGGTTGCGGCGCCCGGTGACGGCGAGGCCGAGCAGCGCATGGCCCTCGGCGCGGAGCGCGCTCGTGACGTAGTGCGCGAGCCGGCCCTCGTCCAGGAGCGCGTGCACGCGCCGTTTGATGGTCTGCGCGCCTCCCTGTGCGTCTGTCGTCGAGTGTCCGTGCACGACGCGCACGACCGAGCGGCCCCGGTCGGCTGCGAGCGAGACGACGCGGACGAGCAGCCGCTCGGCCTCGGCTACGGTCGCGCCGTGCAGGTCCAGCACGACCGTCTGGCCGTCGTCGGAGAGCGAGGGGCGGGGCATGGGTCCGGGGCGGAGCGCTCCGTGAAGCTACGAGCGCCTTCCCCACCGGCCGCCCCTGCAGCTGCCGCCCCTGCAGCTGCCGCCCCTGCAACCGACTGCCGGAATGTGAGTTCAGAACGTGCCTTTCTCGCCCACGATCCCTCTCTGCAGATGTCGTTTTTACAGCACGCGC
>JBKBRC010000013.1:0-11137 GCA_046292345.1 Rubricoccaceae bacterium | reverse complement strand
GCCGCCCCTGCAGCTGCCGCCCCTGCAACCGACTGCCGGAATGTGAGTTCAGAACGTGCCTTTCTCGCCCACGATCCCTCTCTGCAGATGTCGTTTTTACAGCACGCGCGCGCGCTCGCTACCGAAACCGTGCGCGAGTCGCTCAGCGACGACGTGCCCAGCATGAGCGCGGCCATCGCGTACTACACGATCTTTTCGCTGCCGCCGCTGCTCGTCCTCACGCTCGCGCTTGCCGGTGCGGTGTTCGGCGGAGAGGCGGTGCGCGACGCGCTCTTCGGGCAGGTAGACGACCTCATCGGGCCGGATGGCGCGGAGGCGATCGCAGCCATGCTCGAGAACACGGACGCAGTGGCAGGAGGGATCGGCGCGCGCATCGCCGGGGTGGCGATTCTGCTCTTCGGCGCCTCGGGCGCGTTCGGGCAGTTGCAGACGGCGCTGAACCGGGCCTGGGAGGTGGAGGGCGGCCGCGGCGAAGGCTTGAAGGCCGTCATCGTGAAGCGCCTCTTCTCCTTCGGCATGGTGCTCACGATCGGCTTCTTGCTGCTCGTCTCGCTGGCCGTGAGCGCGGTTCTCTCGGCGCTGGGAAACGCGACCGAGGCCGTCGCGCCGAGCGAACTGGTCCGCTTCGGACTTCAGGTGGCCAACTTCGTCGTGTCGATCGGCGTGATCACGCTGCTTTTCGCGCTGCTCTTCCGGTACCTGCCGGACGTGCGCATTGCCTGGCGGGACGTGTGGGTGGGGGCCCTCGTGACGGCGCTGCTCTTCACGATCGGCAAGTCGCTCATCGGGCTTTACCTGGGCACGGCCAATCCCGGCTCGGCCTTCGGCGCGGCCGGATCGCTCGCGCTGATCCTGATCTGGATCTACTACTCGGCGCTGATTGTGCTTGTCGGCGCCGAGTTCACGCAGGCGTGGTCCGCCCGCTTCGGCTCCGGGCCGATCGGAGAGGCCGGAGGCAAGGCGACGGCGGCCGGGGACAGGGTGCATCCGCTGGCGCGTCCGCGGCCCCCCGCGCGCTACTGAGCGGCCTGGGGTACGGAGATGCCGGCCGCCGATCTGAACGGCGCGCCCGGGCGGCCGCGCTCAGACGGCCGGGCGGATGGGCCGGCGCAGCGTGTCTCTGGCCTCTTGTTGCACGGCAAACGCGAGGTCGTGCAACTCGGCGACCTCGTCGCGGCTGAGCCCGAGCACCTGGCGCGCCTGGTGCAGCCCGATGTGCTCGCCCGGCTCGATGAGCTCGTCGGCCAGCACCACGTCGATCAGGTTGAGCATGAGCCCCCGGCGGATGTCGTGCGGGGCGTCCTTGAGCGCGAGCAGGCAGCGCTCGAGCGGCGGCGGGTTGATGGCCTGCTGGAAAACGCGCTTGCGCGCGTCCAGCGAGAGCTGCTCGAGGTCGAGCGACTCGAAGATGCGGTCGTCCTCGGATTCGTCCATGTCGCGGTCGGCGGCAGACATGGCGAAGAGGGCGCCGTAGAAGGCGAGGCGCTGCTCTTCGGAGAGCGGAGAGAGGTCGAGAAAGTCTACGCGGGCGGGCGACATGACGCAGGCTCGTTAAGAAAGGCGGATGCGAGAGGTGCCGCAAATTACGCCGCCGTCCCCGGTGAGCGCTGCATGCCGCGCGGGTGCGCCGCTCAGGCGGCACGCCCGAGCGACCCGGCCGAGCGTGCGGGGAGATCGCGGCCGGAGAGCGCCGCGCTCGCGGGTGCGCCGTAACGCGCGAAGAGCAGTGCGAGCTCGTCGGCCACGCCGCATGCGCCGGCCACGTCTGGTCCGGCTGCGAGCCGCTCGGCGACGGAGGCCCGGTAGCGCGCGACGTCGTGCACCCGCCGGGCGCCATCGAGCATCCAGGATGCCGGCGGGGGCGCGAACGCACCGACGAACCAGAGCGCGTGCAGGCGTGTGGCGGCGCTCCAGCCCGGGTGGCAGAGCCGCGCGGCCACATGCGCCGCAGGCGTATCGCGGAGCCGGTACCAGAGCGCAACCGCCTCGGAATGCTCCGACAGGGCCGCCGCCAGCGCCGGCACGCAATGCGCGTGACGCAGGCGCAGCCCGTCAGAGGACTGCACGAGACGGTCCGGGTGCGCCGCGAGGAAACCCAGCAGTGCGTCGAGCGGGGTCTCTGGAGGCGCTGCGCGCGCGCCGACGAGGCGGAACCGGACGGGCGTCCGGGGTGGTAGCGCATCGGGGGCGCGCTCGAGCGCCGCACGGGCGCGGTCAAGCGCGTTCCAGAGCGTGGGCGAGACGGGCGCGGGCATGAAGGTCACCGGCTGCGGAGGCGTCAAGTTCGCCGCGCGCGGTGACGGCCGCGTGTCACCGGTAAGTGGGGCGCGTCAGGAGCCGCCGGGGGCGCTTCCGGGGCGGGCCGGCACCTGCTGCGTCAGGCAGTGGCACGCGCCGAGGCCCCAGACCAGATCGGTC
Organism: Rubricoccaceae bacterium; assembly: GCA_046292345.1. GTDB lineage: Bacteria > Bacteroidota > Rhodothermia > Rhodothermales > Rubricoccaceae > JBKBRC01. Next base: position 8,719 of record JBKBRC010000013.1, on the reverse strand, counting down.
CCGGGAATGCCGACGATCTCGCGCTGCGGGAACAAGACTTGCAGCGTCTCGCGCGCGACGGCGTCGGCCGGGTCGTCGAAGACCGGCAGCAGGACGACCTTGTTGCCGATGTAGAAGTTGGCGTAGGAGGCGGGCAGGCGCTCGCCGTCGTGGAAGACGGGGCGGGGCATGGGCAGCGGCACGACGCGGAGCGCCTCGCCGCTGCGCAGCCGGTGGCGCTCGAGGCGACGCAGGTTGTCCTGGAGCGGCGCGTAGTTGACGTCGCCGGGATCGTCCTCGACGACCGTGACGACCGTGTCGGGCGCGACGAAGCGCGCCAGGTCGTCCACGTGGCCGTCGGTGTCGTCCCCGGCGATGCCGTCGCCGAGCCAGATCGTCTCACGGACGCCCAGCCCGGCCTCGAGCCATGTCTCGACGTCTTCCTTCGTGAGAGCAGGATTGCGGTTCGGGTTGAGCAGGCAGGCCTCGGTCGTAAGCGCGAGCCCGTGCCCGTTGACGTCCACCGAGCCCCCCTCGAGCACGATCGGACAGCGGAACGTGGGCACGTTGAGGTAGTCGGCCATGGCCGCCGGGACGCGGTTGTTTCGCTCGGTGCGGTCGTACTTATTGCCCCACGCGTTGAAGAGCCAGTCGGTGGCTGCGAGGCCGTCCTCGCGCGCGACGACGAGGGCGCCGTAGTCGCGGATCCACTCGTCGTCTGTCGGGATGACGTGCAAGCGGATGGGCGTGCCCGGGCCGGAGGCCATGCCGGCCTCGCGAAGGATCGTCTCCACTTCGGCCGCATGCGCCTCCGACTTGACGTTGATGTGCACGGTCTCGCCCCGGCTGAGCGCGCGGACCATGGCCACGTAGGGGGCCGTCACCGAAGGCAGCTTGCCGGGCCACGTCGCTTCGCAGTGGGGCCACGTGAGCCACGTGCCCTGGTGGCGTTCCCACTCGGCAGGCATCCGGTAGCCGAGCGCGTGCGGTGTGGGTGAGGGGAGGGCGGGGGTGTCGGTGACGAGAATCTTGCCAGGCATGCGGGGCGGGCGAAGGCGGGTATCGCCGGGAGGGCCGGCCAGCCGGTGAGCCGGTCGGCCAGTAGGGGAGAGCGCTCGGCCGGTAGACCGCTCGGCCGGTGGGGCGATCAGTCGATGGGGCGATCAGTCGATGGGGCGATCAGTCGATGTAGCGCGACGTGAGCGGCGCGTAGGCGTCGACGCGGCGGTCGCGGAGGAAGGGCCAGCCGTGGCGCAGGCTCTCGATGTCGCCAAGCGGAAGGTCGAGCGTGAGGACGGCCTCCTCGTCCGGGGGGGCTTGCGCCAGGATGCGGCCGTCGGGTCCGGCGACGAAGCTCGAGCCCCAGAACTGAAGGCCGCGGCCGTGCGCCTCGGCGTCGGCGTCAGCGTAGTCGGTCGGCTCGAAGCCGGTGCGGTTGACGGCCACGACGTAGACGCCGTTGGCGATGGCATGCGCGCGCTGCGCCGTGACCCAGGCCTCGCGCTGCGCGTCGCCGTGCGTGTCGCGCTCGGAAGGATGCCAGCCGATGGCGGTGGGATAAAAGAGCACCTCGGCGCCCTGGAGGGCCGTCAGGCGAGCGGCCTCGGGGTACCACTGGTCCCAGCAGACGAGCACGCCGATGTCCCCGGCCGACGTGTTCCAGGCCTTGAAGCCGAGGTCTCCGGGGGCGAAGTAGTACTTCTCGTAGAAGAGCGGGTCGTCGGGGATGTGCATCTTGCGGTACTTGCCCACGTAGCCGCGCGCGCCGTCGAGCACGGCGGCGGTGTTGTGGTAGAGCCCGCGCGCGCGGCGCTCGAAGAGGCTCGCGATGAGGACCACGTCGAGCTCCCGGACGAGCGGCTCGAGCGCGTCGGTCGTCGGGCCGGGGATGGGCTCGGCGCGCGCGAACTGCGCCGGGTCCTCGCTCTGGCAGAAGTAGGGCGAGAGGAAGAGCTCGGGCAGGCAGACGAGGCGGGCGCCCTGGGCGGCGGCCTCGCGCACGCCCGCGACGGCGCGCTCGAGGTTGGCGTCACGGTCGGGCGTCATGCGCATCTGCACGAGGCCGACGCGCGTGGTGGTGGGAACGGAGGGCATGGCGTCAGGCGTCGTCGTCGGCGGCGTCGGTGGGCGCCTTGGGGGCCGACGACGTGGGGTCGAAGTAGGTGTAGGCGCCGAAGAAGGCGCGGTACTGCTCGAGGATCTCCTTGGCGACTTTGGGGCGGATCGCGTCCTCGCGCGTCTTGGCGCGGAGCAGCTTCTGCACCTTCTGCTGCAACTCCGAAGGGAAGTACTGCACGCGCGCGAGCATCTCCTGGACCGTCGTGCCGGGCAGCAGTTCGTCGATGTAGTAGCCGCCCGGCTCGTCGGCGTCGGCGAAGACGTGCGCCTCGGTGACGCCGCCGAAGAGGTTGTGCGCGTCGCCGAGGATGTCCTGGTAGGCGCCGACGAGGAACACGCCGAGGAAGTAGCGCTCGCCCGGGCGGAGCGCGTGCAGTTCGAGCGCGCGCTTGTCCCCGTCGGGCGAGACGAAGCGGTTGATCTTGCCGTCCGAGTCGCACGTCAGGTCGACGAGCGTCGAGCGGCGCGCAGGCGGCTCGCCGAGCCGGTGCAGCGGCATGATGGGGAAGCGCTGCCCGATGGACCAGTAGTCCATCAGCGACTGGAAGACCGAGAAGTCGCAGAGCACCTGGTCGACGAGCACGTCGTCGAGCGCGAGCAGTTCGGGCGGGAGCCAGTCCGGCCCGGCGCGGTGCACGCGGTCGTTGATGGCAGTGCAGATGGACCAGTAGAGGCGCTCGGCGAGCGCCTTCTGCTCGAGGTCGAGGTAGCCGAAGCCGAAGAGCGCGTCGGCCTTCTGGCGCAGCTCGACCACGTCGTGGTAGGCCTCGAGCAGCTCGCCGAGGCTGAGGCGGCGCGCCTGGCCGTCGGGCGTGTCGAGGCGCAGGCGGGTCCACATCTCGAACAGGTCGCGCACGAGCTCGTGGTCCTGCTTGCGCGGGCGGAAGGCCGGGTCGGCGGTGCGCTTGGCCGAGGCCCCGAGCGCCTCGACGACCAGGACGGAATGGTGCGCCGTGATGGCCCGGCCGTTCTCGGAGACCAGGCGCGGGTGCGGCACGCCCTCGGCGTTGCACACCTCGCGCACGGCGTAGACGATCGCGTTGGCGTATTCCTGCATCGAGTAGTCGACGCCCGAGCGCCCGCCGCCGAGCGGGAGCGCGTCGTAGTTGACGCCGAGCCCGCCGCCGACGTCGAGGTAGGGGATGCGCAGGCCGCGCCGGACGAGGTGCGCGTACACGCGCGCGATCTCCTTGACGGCCGTCTTGAGCGCCTGGATGTCGCCGATCTGGCTGCCGAGGTGGAAGTGGAGCACCTGGATCGCGTCCCGGTCGCCCTCGGCCTCGACGCGCTCGACGGCGTCGAGCAGTTCGGGGAAGGGCAGGCCGAACTTGGAGAGGTCGCCCGAGGACGTGGCCCACTGCCCGGCGCTGACCGTGGCCAGCTTGACGCGCAGCCCGAAGCGCGCCGGCTGCCCCATCTCGCGCGCGATGCGCAGGATCGTCTCGAACTCGGTGTACTTCTCGACCACCGGCAGGACGCGCTTGCCGATGCCCTGGAACGTGAGCATCAGGCGCAGCATGGACTCGTCCTTGTAGCCGTTCGAGATCAGCAGCGTCTCGTCGCTGGCCAGGCGCGGCAGCGTGGCGATGAGCTCGGCCTTGGAGCCGCACTCGAGGCCGAACGCGTACGGCTTGCCCGCCTCCACGATCTCGTCGACGACCTCGCGGAGCTGGTTCACCTTGACCGGGTAGACGCCCGTGTAGCCCCCCTCATAGCCGGCCTCGGCCATGGCCGTCTGGAAGGCCTCGTTGAGCTGCACCACGCGCGTGGTGAGCAGGTCCTGGAAGCGCAGCAGTAGCGGGAACTGCACACCCTGCCCGATGAGCTCGTCCACGACTTCCTTGATGTCGATCTCGACGTCCTCGGTCAGACTTGGGCGGACCGTCGCGTGGCCCTTCGCGTTGACGCCGAAGTAGTGTTCGCCCCAGGCGTCCACGTGGTAGAGCGCCGCCGCGTCGTCGGGCGTCCAGGCAGCGGCATCCTCGGCGACGGCGGGCGGCGGTGCAGCGGTGATCTCGTTCAACAGGGTGGGGGCGAGCGGGGAAGGGGGCAGGTGAACGTGAGCGCTCGGGGCGGGATCCGGAGGCGGGGGGCGGGGCACCTCCGGCTAGGCGCGCTCGGGTCGGGCGCCGGCGCGCCACCCGAGTTGGCGTAGCCTTGGAAATTAGCGCCCCCCGCCCGGGCGTAGCTTGCGCCCCCACGCTTCTTAACACGCCCGCCTGCCGCGCCCATGCCCGACGCCGCCCGCCCCGGAGACCGCCTCGTGTCGGACTTCCTCCGGCACCACTTCCGCCACTTCAACGCCGCCGCGCTCGTCGACGCTGCCGAGGGCTACGTCCGCCACGTCGACGCGGGCGGCAAGATGCTCGTCTCGCTCGCCGGCGCCATGAGCACGGCCGAGCTCGGCCTCTCGCTCGCCGAGATGATCCGCCGGGGCTACGTGGACATCATCTCCTGCACGGGCGCCAACCTCGAGGAGGACCTGTTCAACCTCGTCGCGCACGACCACTACGAGCGCATCCCCCACTGGCGCGACCTGACGCCGGAGGACGAGCGGGCGCTCCTCGAGCGCGGCATGAACCGCGTCACGGATACCTGCATCCCCGAGGAGGAGGCCTTCCGCCGCCTCGAGCGCGCGCTCGTCGGCCAGTGGACACGCGCCGAGGCTGAGGGCCGCCGCCACTTCCCGCACGAGTTCCTCTACCGCATCATCCGCTCGGGCGAGCTCGAGGCGTCCTACCAGATCGACCCGCGGGACTCGTGGCTCGTCGCGGCCGCCGAGCGCGACCTGCCCGTCGTCACGCCCGGCTGGGAGGACTCGACGACCGGCAACATCTTCGCCGCGCACGTGCTCCTGGGCGACGTCAGGAGCCCCCACACGGTCAAGCACGGCGTCGAGTTCATGACGTGGCTGGCCGACTGGTATACGGCGCACGCCGAGGGCGAGGGTGTAGGCTTCTTCCAGATCGGCGGCGGCATCGCGGGCGACTTTCCGATCTGCGTCGTGCCGATGCTCGAGCAGGACATGGACCGCCGCACGCCGCTCTGGGCCTACTTCTGCCAGATCTCGGACTCGACGACGAGCTACGGCTCGTACTCGGGCGCCGTGCCCAACGAGAAGATCACCTGGGGCAAGCTGGACGTGGACACGCCCAAGCACATGATCGAGTCCGACGCGACGATCGTGGCGCCGCTCGTCTTCCAGTACGTCCTCGAGCGCGCGCGGCCCAGGGGCTGAGCGGTGCCGTCCCGGAGGCGGCGCCGCCGCCGCGCCGCCGCGACCTGCTTAACGTCTGCATGATGATGGGGAAACGGTAGGGTGAGGCTGCCTTCGGAGGTTGGAGGCGTCCTCTCCACCACATCCTCCGTCTGGTCATGTCCTGCCTGACAGGTACGTCTCGCTTGCTCCGAGCGGGCGTGCTCTTCATCCTCACCTGCCTGGTCCTGGCCGCGCCTTCGGCGGCCCAGTCCACCGACGCCGGCGTCTCCGGCACCGTCACCGATGCGGCCGGCCAGCCGCTCCCTGGCGCCACGGTCCTCCTGCGAAACGAAGCCACAGGCTTCCGGACCGGGACGACCACCAACGCCGCCGGGCGCTTCACGCTGCTGCAGCTTCCGCTCGGCGGCCCGTACGTGGCCACGGTCTCGTTCATCGGGTTTGCGACCGAGACGCTGCCCGCGTTCGAACTCAACCTCGGCGACCGCATCGCGCTCGAGGTCGTCCTGCGTGAGGCCGCGCTCGGCCTCGACGAGGTCGTGGTCTCGACCGACGACCTGCGCAGCCGCGTCGCACGCCTGGGCAGCACGACCGAGATCTCGCGGGCCGAGCTGCGCGCGCTGCCGACGCAGGATCGCAACTTCACCAACCTGGCCGCGCTCACCCCAGGCCTCGGGCGCGGGCTCAACTTCCTCGGGGCGCGCGCCATCGCGACCAACTTCACCGTCGACGGCCTCAACGCGCGCGGCCTGCGCACCGGCGGCGAGCAGGGCCGCGGCCCGTTCTCGCTCACGATGGAGGCCATCCGCGAGTTCGAGGTCCACACCAACAACTACGATGTCACGATCGGCCGGCAGGCCGGCGGCGGCATCAATGCCGCCACGCGCGCCGGCACCAACCGCTTCGAGGCCTCGGTCTTCAGCTACCTCCGCGCCGACTGGCTGACGGCCAACCAGGACTTCCTCGGCCGGCCGATCGACGACCAGTTCTCGAACGTGCAGTGGGGCTTCGTCTCCGGCGGGCCGCTCGCGCGCGACCGCGCGCACTTCTTCGTCGCCTTCGACCGGCAGGACGCGGCCCGGCCCGTCGATGTGATCAACCTGGCCGGCACGCAGGACGAGATCGCGACCGGCATCACGCGCGAGAACCTGAGCCGCGTCCTCGAGATCGCGCGCGAGCGCTACGGCCTCGACCCGGAGCTTCCGCAGGTCGGCTCGTTCACGCAGAACGGGGAGCAGAACGCGCTCTTCGCCCGCGTGGACTGGCAGTTCGGGCCGCGCCACCGCCTGACGGCGGTCAACAACCTGACGCACTTCACGAGCAACCTCGTCGCCGGCGGAGACCAGCTCGCGTTCCTGGAGTCGCGCCCGAACCGCTACTCGCTCGTCAACACGACCCGCCTCACGCTGCGCTCGAGCCTGACCGACGACCTGCTCAACGTTGCCCAGGTGCAGCTCAACTGGTCCGACGACGAGGCGCGGCAGGACATCGGCCGTGTGCCGCGCATCTTCGTGCGCACCGAGAGCACGCTGCCCGACGGTACGGTGGGCAACCGCACGCTCCAGCTCGGCGGGCACCGCTGGTCGCCTAACTACTCAAACGAGCGCAACGTGCAGCTGGCCAACACGGCCTACCTGACGCGCGGCAAGGTGCTCTACACGCTCGGCGCCGACATCCTTGCCTCGTACCACGACGTCTGGATCTCGTCGGAGCAGTTCGGCCTCTTCGAGTTCAACTCGATCGAGGACTTCGAGGCCATGACGCCGTTCCGCTACTCCCGCCTGGTACCGCTGCGCGACGAGGTGACGGGCAAGCAGTTCTGGGCGCTCGACGCCGCCGTCTTCGGGCAGGCCGACTTCCGGGCGCACCGCGACGTGAACCTCACGCTCGGGCTGCGCTACGACGTGCACGCGCTGCTCAACCGGCCGCTCTACAACGCGCGCGTCGAGGAGCGCTTCGGGCTGCGCAACGACACCGCGCCGCTCGACCTGACGAACGTGCAGCCGCGCGTGCAGGCCACGTGGGACGTGGGCGGACGCGGGCGCGACGTCGTGCGCGCGGGCTTCGGCGGCTTCAGCTCCTTCAACAACTACTACGCCTACATCACCAACTTCCTCTACAACGGCCTCGACCTGGCAAGCATCTCGCTCACCGGCAGCGACGTGCCCACGCCGGACTTCCCGGCCTACCGCCGCGACCCCTCGACCATCCCGGGCGTGCCGGCCGGGGCCAACCTCGACGAGGTGCCGCGCCTGATCGCGTTCGCGAACAAGAACGCCCGCACGCCCTACACCTTCAAGGGGAACCTGGCCTACGGCCGCTTCCTGACCGACCGTATCCGCCTCGGCGCCAACCTGATCGGCAGCTACACCTTCAACAACTATCACTACTTCGACCGCAACCTCCGCCAGTTCTTCACGACCGATCCGGATAACCGCCCGGTCTTCGTGCCGGCCAGCAGCATCCGCCCCAACGGCAACACCAACTACTTCGCCGGGCGGCAGTTCGCGGAGTTCGAGCACGTGCTCGAGATGGTCTCCGAGGGCCGGGCCTACTCCTACGGCGCGATCCTCGACGCCGAGGCCCGCATCGGCCGTGACGGCCGCCTCGCGGCCTCGTACACCTACAACGTCGCGCGCGAGAACACGCCCTACAACGGCAACAACGCCGTCTCGGCGCTGAGCACGCGCGTCAGCGGCGACCCGCGCAACCTCGAGTGGGCGCGCGCGGCCAACGACTTCCGCCACAAGGTGGTGCTGCGCGGCTCGCTGCCCTCGGTGCGCGGCTTCGTCCTGAGCGGCAGCTACGTCGGCATCTCGGGCAACCCGATCAACCTGGTCGTCAACCGGGACATCATGGGCACGGGCACGGCGGGCGACGAGCTCGCCTTCATCTTCGATCCGGACGACCCGGCCACGCCGCCCAGCGTCGCGCAGGCCATGCGCAACGTGCTCGCCAACCCCGACAACGCCTTCGCGTCGTACCTCCGCGCCAACCTCGGGCGGCGCGCCGAGCGCTTCGGCGTCACGGGGCCGTTTACGGGCCAGGTCAACCTGCGCCTCATGCGTCCGTTCGACCTGCCGACCGGTCAGTCGCTCGACGTCATGCTCGACGTGTTCAACGTCATGAACCTGATCAACTCGGAATGGGGCGCCGACGGGTTCTTCGGTACCAACCAGACGCTGCTCAACGTGATCGGCTTCGACCAGGCGACGCAGCAGTACCAGTACCGCGTCAACGAGAACATCGGGCAGCGGCGGCCTGCGGGCACGCCGTACCAGATCCAGCTCGGCGCACGTCTGCGCATCTGAGCGCGCAACCTGGCTCCTGCGCGCAACCTGGCTCCTGCGCGCAACCTGGCTCCTGCGCGCAACCTGGCTCCTGCGCGCAACCTGGCTCCTGCGC
>JBKBRC010000012.1:46483-66752 GCA_046292345.1 Rubricoccaceae bacterium | reverse complement strand
TCACCGACCGCTACGACGAGGCGACCGGCTACTCGGCGATGCAGCGCTGCACGGGCTTCCCGGCGGCCACGACCGCCGCGCAGCTGGCCAAGCGGCGCCTGGGCGGCGGCGGTGTGGCCGCCCCCGAGCGCGTGCTCCCGCACAGCCCGTTCTTCGACGCGCTCACCGCGCGCGGGGTGAGCGTGACCGAGCACTGGGCGCCGGCCTCGGCGCCCGAGCCCGTCGCGCGCTAGCGCGCGCGACGCTTCAGGGCTGCAGCGAGCCGTACGCGCGGAGCACGGTGCCGGCGTGGACGGCCCCGCCGTTGCCGCAGAGGTGGGCGCAGAGCGCCGCCACGTCTGCCGCCGCGACGCCGCGCGTGCCCTCGGGCTCGTCCCCGAACAGGATCATCGACGGCGCGACGGCTGCGGCGGTGATGCCTGCTTCGGCGTACTCGGCCGCCGTCGCCTCGACGAGCCGCACCACGCCGGCCTTCGAGGCCGCGTAGGCCGCCTGCTGCGCGACCCCACGGTCGGCCCCTTGCATCGACGCGAGCGCGACGAGCCGCCCGGACGTCCCCGCCGCCCGCATCCGCCGCACGGCCTCCCGGAAACACAGGAACGTGCTCGTCAGGTTGACGCGCAGCATCCGGTTCCAGTCGGCCAGCGCCGTCTCGGCCAGGGGCGCGCCGTCCCACATCCCGACCGTGTGCACGAGCGCGTGCGGCGTGCCGAGGGCCGCCGCGACGGCATCGAACGCCTCGGCGACGGCCGCCTCGTCGCCCAGGTCGGCGCCGAAGCCGCGCGCACCTTCCGGCAGCGCCGCCGGCGGCGCGAGGTCGAGCGCCGCCACGCGGGCGCCGCACGTCTCGGCGAGATGACGCACGAGCACGCGCCCGAGGCGTCCGCCAGCTCCTGTGACAACGACGGTGAGCGCGGAGAGGTCGGTAGAGCGCATCGGTCAGCTGGCCGAGGACGTGTGGTCGTGGACGATGCGCCACCCCTCGGGCAGGCGCTCGAAGAGGAGCGTGAACAGGCCCGAGGACGGCGGGCGCCCGCCGCCGGCCGTCAGCCGCCAGCGCCCCCACACGAGCGCGCGCTCGGCCGAGAGCGGGCGGACGTGCACGTCCGTGAACGCGAGCGTGCCCATGGCCTCGCGCGAGGGATAGGCGCGGATGTAGGCGTACGTGCTCTGCTCCCATCCCAGGCGCACCGTGCCGCCCGAGAGGAACGTGAGCGAGTCCGTGCGCGCGTAGCCGTCCATGAAGCCGCGGATGGAGCCCTCGTTCCAGGCGGCCACCTGCGCCTCGAGCACGGCGCGCACAGCAGCCTCCACGGCGGCCCCGTCGAAGCCTCGCGCGGCCCCTGCCGCGGCCCCCGACGGGCCGACGCCCGGAGCCGAGGCGCCGGGGCCGGCGCCAGGGAGCGTGGCGGGCCCGGCACACGCCCCCAGCATGGCGAGCAACGCAACCGTCACGACGAGCCGCGCGGGGCGAGCGGAGGCGAGCATGGCGGAGCTGGGTAGCATGGCGAGAGCGGCGCGCGCCGCAGACTACGACGGGCACCGCAGACTACGCCCGCGCAGGGCTCCGTTGCCACCCCTGCGCCTCCAGAGGAGCCGCGGCCACCGGCGATTACCCTTGCGACGCGCTCAGCCGGGGCCGTAGCTTGGCCGCGTGTCAGTAGCGCATGCCGGGCCCGGCCCCGCCTCCACTCGCGCTCTTCACCCGCGCTCTTTGCCGGGCGCCCTGCCAGGAGCCTATTCGTCGCGTTTGCTACGTCTGCCGCCCCTGCGCGGTCCCCGATCTCGCCGTCTCCCTGACGCTTTGCGCGCGACGCCCCTGCTCTGCCGCCTGCTCCTGCTCGGCGGCTTCCTCGCGGTCGTACTGATTGCCCCGGCCTTGCTGGCCGGGCTCGTGCTCGCCGGCCCCGGTCCGGCGCAGGAAGCGCGGCCGTGGCTGCTCGCAGGCATGCCCGGCGCGCCCGGGGCGTCGCGCGCGGACACGGCCCACGCCGCGGCCAGATCCCGCCGCGCCCGGCCCTCTCCGGAGCCCGCTCCTCCGGACGCAGCGCTCGCCGCGCTTGCCGAAGCGCTTGCCGCGCCACACGAGCCCCCCCGCTTCCGCCCCGATCCGGCGCCCGGCGACACGCTCGACACGCTCCGCCGCGCCCGGCTCTACTTCGCCTCTCCGCTCCGCGACGGCTTCTCCGCCGCGCTTGCCACGCGGCGCTACCCGCGCCTCCGGGGCGGCGTGCTCAGCGGCGCCTGGCGCCGCGAGGTCGCGCTCGACACCACAGACCTCGTCTACGCCATCCGCGAGACCGTCGGCGGGGCCGACGTACGCGAGCCCGTCTCGCTCGGCCTGGCCGCCTACCTCGCCGCGCAGCGCGAGGCCGCCCTCGCCGACGGCTTCCGCACGCTCGCCGAGCAGCGCGCCCTGCGCCGGCAGACCCGCCGCGGCGGCGTCGGGATCACCGTAGACATCCCCGGCGGCAGCCAGAGCGCCTTCCGCACGCTCTTCGGCAAGAACGAGGTGGACCTCCGCGTGACCGGCAGCTCCGACCTCGACTTTGGCGCGGGCTACTCGACCAACGAGCTCCAGCGCGCCACGTCGGCCGTGAGCGGCGTGCTCGCGCCCGCGTTCCAGCAGCAGCTCAACCTCAACGTCGCCGGCACCATCGGCGACAAGCTGCGCGTCAACGTCAACTACGACACGCGCAGCGAGTTCAACTTCGAAAACCAGGTCTCGCTCGTCTACACCGGCTACGAAGACGACATCGTCAAGAAGATCGAGGCCGGCAACGTGTTCCTCCAGACGCCGAGCGAGCTCATCCGTGGCGGGCAGCGCCTGTTCGGCCTCCGCACCGATCTCCAGTTCGGCCCGCTCGCCGTCACGGCCGTCGCCAGCCAGCAAGACGCCGAGAGCCGCGAGGTGACGATCGACGGCGGCAGCCAGGCGACGACGTTCTCGCTCCCGCCCTCGCAGTACGAGAACAACACGCACTTCTTCCTCGGCTTCGCCTTCCACAACTGGTGGGACGAGGGCCACCGCGACCCCTCCAACCTCACCTCGCCGCCCGGCTTCTCGCGCCTGACCGGCATCGAGGTGTGGCGCCAGGACGCGCAGGCGAACGCGCCGCAGCAGAACGCCAGCGCCGAGATCATCCGCGGCATCGCGCTCGTGGACCTGGGCGAGCCAGCCGCCGTGCGGCAGGGCGCGCGCGCCTACCTGGCCGAGGTCGGGCCCGCGGCCCCGCTGCCGGCACCCTCCCGGCACGCCTACACCGAGCAGGACCTGGCCGACCTGCGCGAGCGCTCCGAGGCGATCGACATCGCGGCCCGCTTCGGCCTGCGCGACCAGGACTTCGAGCGGACGCGCTTCCGCCGCCTCACCGAGGGGACCGACTACACGGTCGACCCGTTCCTGGGCTGGCTCTCGCTGCGCGCGCCGCTCTCCGACAACGACGTGCTCGCCGTCGCCTACCAGTACCGCACGCTCGACGGGCAGACCGTCACCGTGGGCGACTTCGGCGCGGCCTCGCAGGGCAATTCGCAGACCGGCCCGCACACGATCCTGAAGCTGCTCCGCGACAAGCTCCCCGCGCCGACCGACGCCAGCTGGGGCCTCACGATGCGCAACATCTACCGCGTCGGCGGGCGGCAGCTCAACCCCACCAACTTCGAGTTCGACATCTTCTACGAGCCGCCGGGCTCGACGCCGCAGACGCAGCTGCCCGGCGTCACGTTCGGCGAGGGCCTCAAGCTGCTCCAGGCCCTCGGCCTCGACCGCACCAACCGCGAGGGCCAGCCCCTGCCGGACCAGCGCTTCGACTTCCGCGCCGGCTACACCATCGACGCCGACAATGGCCGCGTCATCTTCCCCGTCCGCGAACCCTTCGGCGCCTACCTCGACCGGCTCTTCCGCACCGGCCGCACCGTCAGCGGGACCACGGTCGACGTAACGATCCAGGGCGCCGCGTATGAGCAGGTGGCCGACGACTTCGTCTTCCCGCAGCTCTACACGCTCAAGCCCGACCAGTTCAGCCGCCAGTTCCCCAAAGAGCGCTACTACGCCCTGCGCGGCCAGTACCGCGGGGCCTCGCAGTCGGTCTACAACGTCGGCTTCGGGCTCGTGCCGGGCTCGGTGCGCGTCACCGCCGGCGGGCGGCAGCTCACCGAGGGGGCCGACTACGTCGTCAACTACAGCGCCGGCACGGTCGAGATCCGCAACCCGATCTACCTGGCCGACGGACAGCAGATCCGCGTGCAGGTCGAGCAGAACCGCTTCGCCTCGGTCGGCAGCAAGTCGCTGCTCGGGCTGCGCGCCGACTACCGCCTCGGCGAGCGCGCCGGGCTCGGCGCGACGTGGATGCAGCTCTCCGAGCGGCCCCTCGTAGACAAGTTCCGCATCGGCGAGGAGGCCATCCAGAACAGCATCTTCGGCGTCGACGGCAGCTACGCCGCCGAGCCGCGCTGGCTCACGCGCGCCGTGGACGCGCTCCCGCTCGTGCAGACGCGCGCCCCGAGCCGCTTCCAGATTCGCGGCGAGTTCGCGCGCCTGAGCCCGGGCTCACCCGAGACGTTCGCCTTCCGCGAGGTGCGCCGCACCCTGCGCGCCCTCGACGGCGACCGCGACCTGGCCGACGACGAGCGCCGCGGCATCTCCTACATCGACGACTTCGAGGGCGCCGAGTTCGTCAACTCGTCGCTGTTCGAGACGGCCGGCTGGCGCATCTCGTCGGCCCCGACGGGCGCTGGCCCGCCGGGCACCATCGCACCGGCCACGGCCACGACCGTCACCGACGTGCGCCTGGCCAACAACTGGCGCGGCCTCTTCGCCTGGTACGCGCTCGACCTGGCCACCTACAACGGCCAGAACCGCCTCATCCGCGAGGCCCCGCTCACGCCCGCCACGCGCCCCGTCTCCGTCCTCGAGCTCTTCCCGGACCGCCAGGTGACGGCCCAGGAGGCCCAGACGCCGCTCCGCCTGCTCGACCTCTACTTCGACCCCTCGCGCCGCGGGCCCTACAACTACAACGGCGAGCTCGAGACCACCTTCGCCAGCGATCCCCGCCGCGCCTGGGGCGGCATGACGCGCGCCATTGACCCGGCCTATTCGGACTTCGACGGGCGCAACTCCGTCGAGTTCGTCGAGTTCATCGTGGCCCCCCTCGGCGGGCGCGACGGCACCGAACCCGTCGCGCCGGGCGCGATGCTCTACCTCGACCTCGGCGACGTCTCCGAGGACGTGCTGCCCAACAACATCCTCAACTCCGAGGACGGGCTCGTCGACGGCTCGGCGCGCGCGCCCGAGAGCCTCGACCTGTGGGGGCGCCGCCCGAGCGGCTTCGAGAACACCGCCGTGGACCTGTTCGAGGCCACCGGGCGCACCGAGGACCTCGGGCTCAACGGCCTGCCCTCCGACCGCAACAACACCGCCGGGCAGCCCTACGACTACGACGAGCGCGAGCATTTCGCGGCGTTCCTGGCCACGCTCACGCCCGGCACGCCCGAGTACAACCGCGCCCGGCTAGACCCCTCGGCCGACGACTACCGGCACTTCCGCGAGTCCGTCTTCAACGACGAGGCGCTCTACCCCGGCGGCGCATCCATCCAGGAGCGCTTCGCGCACTACCTGCCCGGCCTCGAGCTCAACTCGATCCGCGCCTACGCCGAGATCCGCCGCGCGATGGGCACGCTCGAGAGCGACCGCAACGCGTCCGGCATCTCCAACTTCCCCAACACCGAGGACATCAACGGCAACTTCACGCTCGACACCGTCGAGCGGTTCTACCGCTACGCGATCCCGCTCGACGCGGCCGGCATCCGCGCCAGCCCGTTCTTCCAGAACGAGATCGTCACGCAGGGCGAGACGTGGTACCTGATGCGCATCCCCGTGCGCACGAGCGAGCGCGAGGCCGTCGGCGGCATCGACGACCTCTCGCGCGTGCAGATGGCGCGCCTCTGGACGACGGGGCACGACCGGCCGGCCACGCTGCGCTTTGCCTCGTTCAAGCTTGTCGGCAGCCAGTGGCAGAAGTCCGAGCGCGTCGGCCTCGACGACGCCGGGGGCGAGGCGCTCTCGGCCGCGCCGGCGCTCCTGGCCGACGGCACGCTCGGCGTGGGCGCGCTCCGGCGCACGCGCGCCCCGGCGGCGGCCGGCACCGAGCCGCGCCTGTTCATCGAGTCGATCAACAACGAAGAGAGCCCGCAGCGCTACGTGACGCCGCGCGGCGCGCTCGTGAGCACCACGCGCGACATCAGCGGGCAGGCGCTGCGCACGCGCGAGGCGTCGCTCGTCTTCCGCGTCGAGAACCTCGGGCCGGGCCAGACGCGCGCGCTCTACAAGCCGTACACGACGAGCCGGCTGGACCTGACGCGCTACACCAACCTGCGCATGTTCGTCCACGGCGAGGGCTTCGAGCGGCGCGACTCGATGCGCGTCGTCGTGCGCCTGGGCGCCAACGAGACCGAGGACTACTACGAGTACGAGCAGCCCGTCTACCCGTTCGAGAGCAGCCGGCTCGGCCTCGTGCCCGAGGCCGCCCGCGCCGACAGCCTCTGGCAGACGCGCGTCAACGTGGGAGGCGAGTGGCTCGACCTCAACTCGGTCAACATCGTCCTCTCGGAGTTGAACCAGCTCAAGGTGGCGCGCGACGACGCGGGCGTACCGCGCGAGGTGCCGTTCGGGCTGGACCGCACGCCGCAGGGCGCGCCGTCGGGCGCGCGCATCCGCGTGCGCGGCAACCCCTCCATCCAGGCCGTCAGCACGATCGTGCTCGGGGTGCGCTACGGCGCCGAGGCCGGCGCGGCGCCGCTCGAGAACGTGCAGGTCTGGTTCAACGAGTTGCGCATGAGCGGCTACGACGAGGGCGGCGGCGCGAGCGGCTTCGTCGCAACCGACCTGGCCCTGGCGGACCTGATGACCGTCAGCGCGCGGGCCTCGTTCACGCAGGACGGCTTCGGCGAGCTCGGCGGCGGCCTGGGCGGGCGGGCGCTGGCCAGCCAGCGCGGGTTCACGCTCACGTCCACCTTCAACGCGCACAAGCTGCTGCCGGAGCGGCACGGCTGGCGCATCCCGGTCTCGGTCTCGGTCGTCGAGAACGAGAGCACGCCGCGCTTTGCGCCCAACCGGGGCGACATCCGCCTGGACGACCTCGTCGCGCGCGCGCAGGGCAACGACGACCTGCCGGCGCCGGAGCGCCAGATCGAGGCCGAGCGCATCGTGCGCGAGGCGCAGACGGCCACGTCGTCGCGCACGCTCCGCGTGCCGATCTCGAAGACGGGCTCGCGCTCGCCCTGGCTCCGCTACACGCTCGACGGCCTCAGCGCCACGTACGCGAGCACGTCGCAGCGCTCGCGCACGCCGTCGTCCGAATTCGCGCACCAGGACTCGTGGCGCACCGATCTCGCCTACCGCCTTGCCGTCCCGCGGCCGCGCACCGTCCGCCCGCTCTGGTTCGTGGACGACCTGCCGCTGCTGGGCGCGCTCGCCGGCACGCGCCTGAACGTGCTCCCGCAGCAGATCCGCGTCACCGCTGACCTCGGGCGCACGATGGGCGCGCTGCGCGAGCGCCCGCGCCTGGGCACCGAGGGCGAGTCGGAGCAGGCGCTCTCGTTTCTCTACCCCACGCGGCGCACGCACGCCTTCGGGCACGGCCGCACGCTCGACGTGCAGTACAACCCGTTCTGGTTCATGCAGATGGGCTACAGCTCCAACGTGGCGCAGAGCCTCAACCAGGCCGGCGTGGACGAGACGTTCCGCATCTTCGTGCGCCGCGCCGACGGCTCGCTCGCGCGGGAGTACGCCCTCAGCCGCGAGGAGGCGCAGCAGGAAGGCAGCCCGGTCTGGCAGGACTTCGGCATCGAGACGGCCGAGCAGTACCGCCAGCTCCAGGTGTTCGGCGGCAGCCAGATCAGCATCGTCCCGGTCGGGACGCTGCTCTCGGACGTGCTCGCAGGCGAGCGGCGCGTCACGACGGACCGCTACACGCAGACGCTCACCTCGTCTGTGCGTGTCACCACGCAGCGCATCCGCTACCTGGCGTGGCTGCGCCCGCAGCCGATCAGCCTCTCGAGCGCGTACGCGTGGGACGTGGTGCCGCTCACAAACCGGCCGGACCTGACGGTGGCCAGCGTCGGCGCGAACACGCAAATCCAGACGGGCCTGCAGGCGCGCCCGCGCGACTTCTGGCGCCTCTTCCCGTTCTACCGCCGCCTCGAGGAAGCCGACCGCCTCAGCCGGCAGCCGGCGCGTCCGGCGGCGGCCGGGGAGGGAGCCGCGACCGGGGAGGGGGCCGCGAGCGGGGAGCGCGGCCTGAGCCCGCGCCTGATCGCGCGCCGCGCGTTCCTGGCCCTCACCGGCGTCGAGGACCTGACGATCACCTACCGTGGCAGCCAGCGCAACAGCTCGGGCGGCGTCGAGGGCCGGGCCTTCAGCCTCCCGGCCGGGCTCTTTGGCGACGCGCCCGGCGTGGGCTACCGGCTCGGCCTCGAGCGGCGCCTGCCGCTCGAGCGACGCCTCGGCGAGGATGTGGGCGGGCTCCGCTTCCAGGACCTGCTCGGCGACCAGCACGACCTGAGCGCGCGCACGAGCCTGCAGCCGTTCCCGTCGCTGCGCATCGGCCTGACGTGGACGACCGGGTGGTCCCGCAACGACCTCTTCCCGTTCGCCTTCGACGACGCGCTCGGGCAGATCGTCGAGCAGCCGGCCGTGCGGCGCGGCGGCGGCGAGTCTACCGTGCTCGGCTTCGGTGGCTCGTACGAGCGCCTGCTCGAGCGGCAGCGCGCGCGCCTCTCGCGCGACCTCGCAGGCGCCCCTGGCGAGGGCGGCGTCGTGGCCTCGGAGTACCGCTCGCGGATGGGCCTCTCGGAAGACTTCCAGCGCACGTTCGCGCGCGGCCTGGGACGCTTCGGCCCGGAGGGCCTCTTCGCGCTCCCGATGCCCTCGTGGGACGTCAACTACACCGGCCTGAACAGCCTCCCGCTCGTGCGGCGCTTCGCGCAGCAGGCCACGCTCCGCCATAGCTACTTCGCCAGCAGCCGTGCCGACTACGCCTCGGTAGACAACTTCGCCGCGCCGCTCTTCCAGGTGCCCGCCGGCGCCGGGACGGTGCTCGTGCAGGGTGAGACGCCGGACGTGCTGCCCTCCACGATCTCCGTCAACGCACGCTTCCAGCCGCTGCTCGGCCTGTCGGTCGGCTGGCGCGGCGGCGTCCAGACGGACCTGACGTGGAACCGCAGCTTCCTCAACACGCTCCAGCCGGGCTCGGCCACGATCAACGAGAAGACCGTTCAGGACGTGCAGCTCCAGGTGAGCTACTCGCGCACCGGCCTGCGGCTCTTCGGCCGGCGGCAGCTCAACAACGCCCTCCGCTTCACGCTGACCGGCTCCATCGCCGACGACGAGTCGTACGTCCGGCCGCTCGGCTCGGATCTCGACCGGCTCGTGGCGGGGCTGCCGCGCCAGGAGACGCAGGCGATTGGCTTCCAGCGTGTCTCGCTCTGGCCACGCATCGGCTACCAGCTCTCGAACCAGGTCGGCATGGACGTGTTCGTGCGCTACGACCGCACGCGCGGCCAGGGCGGGCAGATCCCCGGCTCGTCCAAGCTCGACGGCGGCGTGAGCCTGCGCATCTCGTTCTCCAACTGACGTGCCCCTCCCCCCTCCGCAGACGGCCTCGCAGACGGCCTCGCAGACGGCCTCGCAGACGGCCTCGCAGACGGCTCTGCACAGGGCGTCACCTGAGACGGCCCTTTTCCTCGATCTCGGACGGATGGACTACCTCGAGGCGTGGCGCCTCCAGGAGCGCGTGCAGGCTCGCCTGATCGCCGCCAAGCGTCGCACTCCCCCCGAGACCGGTCTGCCACACGCGCTCCTGGCGGTCGAACACCCGCCCGTGTTCACGCTCGGCCGGAGCGGCGACGCGGCCCATCTGCTCGCCTCCGAGGCCGCGCTCGCCGCGCGCGGCGCCGCGTTCGTCCGCACCGACCGCGGGGGGGACATCACGTTCCACGGGCCGGGGCAACTCGTCGTCTATCCCATCCTGGACCTGCACCGCCTGGCCACGCCCGAGGGGGCGCCACTCTCGGACCTGCACCGCTACCTGCGCGAGCTCGAGGAGGCCGTCATCCGGACGTGCGCCGACTACGGCCTCGAGGCGCGTCGCGTGCCCGGCCGCACGGGCGTCTGGATCGGGCCGGACGCGCGCGGGCCGGAGCGCAAGGTCTGCGCGATGGGCGTGCGGTGCAGCCGCTATGTGACCATGCACGGGCTCGCGCTCAACGTGGACACGGACCTGGCCTGGTTCGACCTGATCGTGCCCTGCGGGATTGCGGACCGCGGCGTGACGTCGCTCGCGCGGGAGTTGGGCCGCGCGCCCTCCCGAGAAAACGTGCTGCGCCGCCTCGCCACGCACCTCGGCGCGCGGCTCGGGCTCGCGCTGCGCAGCGCCGCAGACGACCCGCAGCAAGCGCTTGCCGTCTATGCCCCCGCGCCGGATCTTGCCACCGGCGCGTAACCGCTCGCTCCCCGACGCGTTCCACGCCCTCACCCTCCTGCCCTTCCCTCCTTCCCCGTTTTCCATGTCCCCCTTCAGCCCGGAACAGTTTGCTCGCCACCTCCTCGCCGAGGCCCTTCTCTACGACGAGGAGTATGGCGCGCTCGGCAACGTGAGCCTTATCGACCAGGAAAGCCTCCGCGAGCGTTTCCTGGCCTCCTACGACCCCGAGCGGGACACCTTCCTCATCGAGGAGGCCGTCGAGTGGGAAGACATCGACGCTGATGAGGACGGCGAGGTGGACTACGCGCTCGCCGTCGACGGCAAGGAGTACGGAACGTTCGAGACGCCCGAGGAAACGGCTGAGGCGCTGCTCTCGCTCGCACAGCAGCACAACCTCGCGCCGTCGTTCATGATCCTCTTCGAGGACGACGCCAGCTGACTGGTCCCTGCGCAAGGTCCCGGACTCAGCCTGCGCCCGGCGTGTCGTTTCCGCGCGCCGGGCGCGTGCGCTTTCCGCCCCGTACGTCTTGCCTCCCGTACGTCTTGCCTCCCGTACGTCTTGCGCCTCGCACCCCGCCCTACGACGCGCGGCGGGCCGTCCAGGCGGTCCAAGCGAGGACGAGCCACCCGGCCATGAACGCGACCCCGCCGAACGGCGCGACGGCGCCCAGCGCAGGCGTGTCGGTCAGCACGAGCGCGTAGAGGCTGCCCGAGAAGAGCAGCGTGCCGGCCAGAAAGAGCCACCCTGCCCGGGTGGCGCCACGCCACCCGGGGCGCCACGCGGCCGCCAGCCCTGCCAGCACCATCGCGACGGCGTGCAGCTGCTGATACTGCGCGCCCGTCCGGAACGTGGCCAGACGCTCGGGCGAGACGGCCCCCGCCAGAGCGTGCGCGCCAAAGGCCCCCGCAGCTACGCCGAGCGCGGCGCTCACCGCGCCGAGGGCCACGAGCAGGCGCCCGGCGTCTTCAGCTGACACGGCACGGCTCATCCGTCCCCCTCGAGCGCGCGGATGCGGAACGGCTGCGCGGCTCCGTTGACGCGCACTACGTACGCCCCCGCCTCGAACGTACCCTCGAGGGGCAGGTAAAACCGGAACGGCCGCACGACGAGTGCGCATGGAGTGCCGCGCGGCTGCCGCATGGTCAGCGTGACCTCGATGATGCGTCCCACGCGCGTCTGCTCGGCCTCGTTGAGCTCGGAGCACGCATCGGGGAGTACCCCCTTGAGGAGCACCTCGACGGCGGCCGCCTCGCCGGGCCGCAGCGCCGCCGTTTGCGGGCGGACGTGCACGGTGTCCAGCACCGCGGGGTACACGAAGTAGTCGTCCGGATTCGGCGGCGGCGTGCCGAGCACCGTCACGCGGCCCTCCGGACCACGGTCGGGAAAGCGGTGCCCGAAGCGCTCGTCCGGCCGCGCCGAGCCAGCGGAGAGGCAACCCGCGGCGAGCGCTCCGGCCGCGAGGAGCGCCAGGGCCTGAAGAGAACCGCGCGTCACCGCAGCGCCTCCTCGAGCAGGCGGGCGCGCGGCTGCTCGTCCGAGACCGTCTCCGCCGGTGCGTCGCCCCACAGGCGCTCGAGGCTGTAGTGCAGGCGCAGCTCGGGGTCAAAAACGTGCACGGCCAGGTCGAAGTAGTCGAGCACGATCCAGCGCGACGTGCCCGGTACGCCCTCGCGGTGCACGGGGCGTTCACCGGCCTCCTCGCGCAGCCGCTCCACGACGTGGTCGACGATGGCCTTGATCTGCAGGTCCGACTCGCCGGTGCAGATCACGAAGTAATCCACCTCGCCCGAGATGCCCCGCAGGTCGAGCACGGTCACGTCGAGCGCGCGTTTGTCGAGCGCGGCGTCGATGGCGAGTTGGGCGAGCACGGCGCCGGGCGTCGCGCCGCCGCGTGGGGCGCGGGAGGCGGAGGTCGTGGTGCGCGGGGCGTCGGAAGCGGTCATAGAGGCACGGGCACGCGGCCCGGGAACACCCGGGCCAGGCCGGGGGCAGGGTTCATGGCGCCGGCGTCTCGCGCGCGGCGAAAGGAGAAAGACGCGCATAGTCGCGTCCGAGTTCAACGGCGACCTGCGGGTCGGAGGGGCGCAGCGGGCGCACCTCGATGCGGTGGGCCGGCAGGCCGAGCGCGGCGGCCACACGGCGGGCCCGCTCGGCGTCGCTGCTGTCCCGCACGACGACGACCGACGAGTCCCGGCCATCGCGGAGGTTACCCGTCTCGAGCACGTCGAAGCCGCGGCGGCGCAGGTGGAGCGTGGTCTCGCGGGCGAGCCCTGTCACGCCGGCGCCGTTACGCACGGCCACCTCGATGCGCCGCTCGCCTTCCCCGGCCTCGGCCACGGGATCGAGCGGGAGCGTGCGCGGCGTGCCGAGGCGCGAGTAGAGGCCGTAGCCGAGAACGAGCGCCACCCCGAGCAGGACCACCAGGGCCACGTAGAGCAAGCCGTCGACGAGGCTGGGGCGGCTCATGCGGCGCGGCCGGACGCGCGGGGCGGCATCAAGGACGCGACGGCGCGCGCCAGAAGAGCGCCTCCGCGTCGGCCGGTGCGAAGCGCGCGCTCACGCCCTGCCGGTAGCCGAGCGGGCCGTAGGGCGCGTAGGCGCCATAAGGCTGCGCGTAGGCGCCGTAAGGCTGCGCGTACGTGCCGTAGGGGCTCTGCTGGAATTGCAGGTGCAGCACGCTGTTGGCCGTGGGCCGGTACGCGATCTCGGCGTTGCGCAGGAAGACGCGGGCCGGGTTCTCGTCGAAGCCGAGCGCGGCCTGCAGATGCTGCGAGCCGCCGAGGCTGTGGGCAACGCCCACGTCCACGCGCCCGGCAAGACGCTCGCTCGGCTGCCACCGCAGGCTCGAGGTGTACACGCCGAGCCCGAGGCTGCCGGCCGCGCCGGTCGAGTACGACGCCTCGTAGGACTGACCGAACCGGAGCGTCTGCGCGTTGAACATGCTCCCGAGCGAAGGCACCGCCTGCGAGCCGGCTCCGCCGTAGACGGCGACGGGCGCGGCGCGGCCTGGCGCTTCGGCGCGGAGCTGGGCGTGGGCCGGGGCGGCAACGAGCAGGCCGGCAGCGAGCAGCAGCGTCAGGGCGAAAAGGCGCATAGCGAAAAAGGGCACAGGGCAGCGAAAAGGATAGGTCGGACGGATGCCGGTGTCAAGGCGAACCGGGGCGTGACCCGGGGGCGGCCCGGGGACAGGATACGGCGTGCAGGGGCCGGGGTTCGCAAAAATCGGATCGCCCGGACACCGCGCCGGGGCCCGAGGGGGAGAACCGGCTGGCGAGGCGGCCCAGTATGTCGCCCGGGCGTTTTCGTCGCCCGGGCGTTTTCGTCGCCCGGGCTTTCGCTGCGCCAGGCGCCCGCCTCACGCGCCGACCGCCTCGGCCTCGAGCAGCGGCTCGGCAGCGGCCAGCCCGCCGCGGCGGCCCATCACGCGCTCGAGCGCGCCAAGGCACGCCCGCACGTTCTCGGCGCGCGCGCCGTGCCCCATCAGCCCGATGCGCCAGACCTTGCCCGCCAGCGCGCCCAGGCCGGCCCCGATCTCGAGCCCCTCCTCCTCGAGCAAGCGCCGGCGCAGTGCGGCCTCGTCGGCGCCCTCCGGCACGGCGACGGCGTTGAGCTGCGGCAGCCGCTCGCTCTCGGGCACGACCAGGCGCAGGCCGAGCGCCTCGAGGCCCGCGCGGAGGGCGTCGTGCAGGGCGCGGTGCCGTGCCCAGGCCGCCTCGAGACCTTCCTCGAGCAGCAGCCCGAGCGCCTCGTGCAGCCCGTAGATCATGTTGATGGGCGCCGTGTGGTGATAGGCGCGCCTGGCGCCGCCATCCCAGTAGCTCGCCACGAGCGAGACGTCCAGGAACCACGACTGCACGGGCGTCTCGCGGCTGCGGATGCGGTCAAGGGCGCGGTCGGAGAACGAGACGGGCGCGAGCCCGGGTGGCGCCGAGAGGCACTTCTGCGTGCCCGAGTAGACCGCGTCGATGCCCCACTCGTCGACGCGGACGGGCACACCGCCGAGGCCGGTCACGGTGTCCATGATCGTCAGGCAGCCGTGCTTCTGGGCCAGCCCGGCGAGCGTGGCCGCGTCCGAGCACGCGCCGGTGCTCGTCTCGGCGTGCACGAACGCGACGATCTCGGCCTCGGGGTGCGCCTCGAGCGTCTCGTCGAGCTTCTCGGGGCTGACGGCGCGGCCCCAGGCGTCGTCCACGACGACGGCCGTGCCGCCGGCGCGCTCGACCATCTGGCGCAGGCGGTCTCCGAAGACGCCGTTGCGGCACACGACGACCGTCGTGCCCGGCTCGACGAGGTTGACGACGCAGGCCTCCATGCCGGCCGTGCCCGGGCCGGAGACGGGCATCGTCATGCGGTTCTCGGTCAGGAAGACGGCCTGGAGCTGGCGCCGGACGTCGTCCATCAGTTCGATGAACGCGGGGTCGAGGTGCCCGATCGTGGGGCGAGCGAGCGCCTCGAGCACGCGCGGGTGGACGTCCGAGGGGCCGGGGCCCATGAGCGTGCGGCGGGGAGGATCGAAGGGGACGTGGCGCATGGCGCAGTCGGGAAGCGGCGGAGAGAGCTACGGGGCAAGGCTACGCACGACGCCGCGCCCGGGTGCCGGGGCAGAAGCCCCGGGCACCCGGGCGCGGCGGAGGCAGCGGAGGACGGGGGCTCGAGGCGGCTCAGTGGAACTGCTCCGTCTCGGTCGAGGCGGCCATGGCCCCCGTCGAGGCCTCGCCGCCCGTGATCACGTCGCGGATCTTGTCGAAGTAGCCCGTGCCGACCTCGCGCTGATGCTTGGTGGCGGTGTAGCCGTCGGCCTCGGCCGCGAACTCGGCCTGCTGCAGGCGCGAGTAGGCTGCCATGCCGGTCTTGGCGTAGCCCTTGGCCAGCTCGAACATGGAGTAGTTGAGCGCGTGGAAGCCGGCGAGCGTGACGAACTGGAACGCGAAGCCCATCGCGCCGAGCTCGCGCTGGAAGCGCGCGATGGTGTCCTTGTCGAGGTGCTTCTCCCAGTTGAAGCTCGGCGAGCAGTTGTAGGCCAGCTTCTGGTCGGGGAACTCCTTACGGACGGCCTCGGCGAAGCGGCGGGCCTGCCCGAGGTCCGGCTTGCCGGTCTCCATCCAGAGGAGGTCGGCGTAGGGCGCGTAGGCGAGCGCGCGCGCGATGCACGCCTCGAGGCCGTTGCGGACGCGGTAGAAGCCCTCGGCCGTGCGCGGCTCGTCGCGGCGGATGAACGGGTGGTCGCGCTCGTCGACGTCGGACGTGATGAGCGTGGCGCTCTCGGCGTCGGTACGCGCGATCAGGATCGTCGGCACGCCGGCCACGTCGGCGGCGAGGCGCGCGGCGACGAGCTTGGTGATGAACTCGCCCGTGGGCACGAGCACCTTGCCGCCGAGGTGGCCGCACTTTTTCTCGGAGGCCAGCTGGTCCTCGAAGTGCACGCCCGCCGCGCCGGCCTCGATGAGCGCCGCCATGAGCTCGTACGCGTTGAGCGCCCCGCCGAAGCCGGCCTCGGCGTCGGCCACGATGGGGGCGAGGTAGTGCACGCCGTCGTCCTCGCCTTCGGCCACCTGGATCTGGTCGGCGCGCAGGAGCGCGTTGTTGAGCCGGCGCACGACGTGCGGGACCGAGTCGGCCGGGTAGAGGCTCTGGTCCGGGTAGGTCTGCCCGGCACGGTTGGCGTCGGCCGCGACCTGCCAGCCCGAGAGGTAGATCGCCTTGAGGCCGGCCTTGACCATCTGCACGGCCTGCCCGCCGGTGAGCGCGCCGAGCGCGTTCACGTAGGGCTCGTCCTGCATCAGCTTCCAGAGGCGCTCGGCGCCGAGGCGCGCGAGCGTGTGCTCGACGAGCACGGAGCCGCGGAGGGCAACGACGTCGGCGCCGGAGTAGGGGCGCGTCACGCCGGCGAAGCGGGGATCGGAGGCCCACGTCTGCTCGAGCTCGCGGGCGGCGAGGTGACGGGCGGTCTGGAGTTCCATCGGGTTCACGGGTTGAAGTGCCGGGGCACGGAAAGCGAAAGGGTTGGACGAACTGCGGAGCAAGGTGCCGGCGGACGCCTCGGGCGGCGCCGGGCAAGGGTCAGGCGGCGACGGCCGGCGGCGCGGCATGCGCGCGGTCCTCGGGCGTGCCGGCGAGCGGGGAGCGAAGGGCCAGGAAGGGGCGCATGTCCTTTTCGAGGAAGACGGCCTCGGCCTCGCGCGCGGCCTCGCGGTAGCGGCCGAGCTCGGCCTCGCGGGCCTGGGGCGGCGCCCCCGCCATGGCCTCGCCGATCTCCGCCAGGATGCGCTCGGCCTCCTCGGCGAAGACGCGGTGCAGGAGCGCGTCGGAGACGGTCTCGCCGTCCTCAAGGCGGACGGCGTGGCGGCGCCACTGCCAGACCTGCGCGCGCGAGATCTCGAGCGTGGCCAGGTCCTCCATCAGGTCGTCCCAGGCCACGCAGCCGATGTCCTGGTTCCAACCCTTGAGGTAGGCGATGCCGACGCGCACGTTGGTGCGCAGGCCCTCCATGGTGCGCGGCCCCGTGCCGACGGGCAGCAGGTCCGGGCGCGCGGGCAGGTCCTCGGGCTGCACGGCGAGCTGGTTGTCGGCCTCGCCGAGCGCGTCGAGGAACGGTCGCATCGCCGGCCCGATGAAGTACGGGTGCGAGACCCAGCAGCCGTCGTGCCCGATCGAGGCCTCGAACTCCTTGTCGGCGACGACCTTGGCCGTCTGCTCCTCGCGCCGGGCGGCGTCGCGGCCAGGCGTGAAGGCGGCCATGCCGCCCATGGCGAGCGCGCCGTGGCGGTGGCAGACGCGGATGAGCTGCCGGGCGTAGTCGCGCATCCAGGGCCGGTTCATGCCGATCGAGGCGCGGTCGGCGAGGACGCGGTCCGGATGCTCGCGGAGGCATTTGATGTCCGAGAAGATCTTGTCCCAGCGCCCGCCGTTGAGGCCAGCCGCATGGTCGCGCAGCTCGTAGAGGATCTCTTCCATCTGGAACGCGGCCGGGAGCGTCTCGATGAGGAACGTGGCGCGGATCGTGGAGCGCTCGAAGCCGAGCGCGTCCTCGACGAGCGCGAAGAGCTTGTCCCACCAGCGCGCCTCGAGATGGTGCTCCACCTTGGGCACGTAGAAGGCGGGCGTCTTGCCCTGCTCGGCGAGCACGCGCGCGGCATGGACGGCCGTGAGCGCGAGGTCGAAGAGGCCCGCCGGGACGCGCTCGTCGTCCACGCGCACGTTGGCCTCGTCGAGGTGGAGGCCGCGCACGCGCACCATGAGCAGCGGCATGTCGTCCGGGTCGATGCGGTACGTCTTGGCGACCGAGCCGTCAGGGGCGTACTTGACGGCCTCGAGCGTGCCGCGCGCCGCGCCGGCCACGTTCTCGATGCCCGCGACGACGTTGGCCCAGGAAGGCTTCATCGAGTCCTCGAAGTCGAGCATGGCCGCGTCGGCGCGGTGGCCGTCGTCGGTACGCGAGAGCATGTTGATGACCATGCGCGCGTCCGAGACCGGGCCGGTGATCTCGACGCGGCGGCGGCGCATGTCGGGCGGCAGGGGCGCGACCTGCCAGTCGGCGTGCGCCTCGGGCAGGGCGTCGTCGGGCAGAAAGCCGGGCGTCTGGCCGGCGTCCCAGCGCGCCTGCCGCTCGCGGCGGGCGTCGAGGAGCGCGCGGCGCTCGGCGGCGAGCGCGCGGTGGAGGCGTACGACGAGCGCGGTGGCCTCGGGCGTGAGGACGCGCCGGGCGGCGAGCGTGTCGGCGCCGGCGTGGAGGGCGAAGCCGTCGGCGAGGGGCGTCGGGGCGAAGGGGGACATGAAGGGCGTATGAGCTTTGGCGAACTTTCGCCTATAGTATGATTTCGCAGGCCTTCGTGTCCAGCGTAACTTCACGAACCGCTCATTTTCGAGCGCCAGGGCCGAAAATTTTTGCTACCCTTCGCCCGTAGCGAAGCCTGTAAGCGCTTAACCCCCATGCCCGACCGCCTCCGCCTGATCCTCGGCCTCAAGCTCAACGCCCTCCGCAAGGAGCGCGGGCTGGGGCTCAAGGAGGTCGCCCGCAAGGCCGGCCTCTCGGTCTCGTACCTCTCCGAGATCGAGCAGGGCAAGAAGTACCCCAAACCGGACAAGCTCGTCGCGCTCGCGCACGCGCTCGGCGTGCCCTACGACGACCTCGTCTCGCTCCGCGTCGACGAGCGCCTCGACGGCGTGCGCGACGTCATCGACTCGCCCCTGCTGCGCGCCTTCCCGCTCGAGATGTTCGGCGTCGAGCCGCAGGAGATCGTGCGCCTGCTCGCGGGCGTGCCCGACCGCGTCAGCGCGCTCCTGCGCGCCCTCGACGAGGTCAGCCGGACGTACGACGCGCGCGTCGAGCACTTCCTCTACGCCGCTCTTCGCGCCTACCAGCAGCTCCACCGTAACCACTTCCCGGCCCTTGAGCACACCGCGGCGGCCTTTCGCGACGAGCTCGGCTGGGACGACGCGTTCGTCCCAAGCGCCGCGCTGCTCAGGGAGCTGCTCGAGACACGCTTCGGCTACCGCATCGAAACCGAGGCGCTGCGCGCCGACCCCGACCTTCGCACGTACCGGAGCGCCTTCCGCGCGGGGCCGCCGCCCACGCTCCACGTCAACACAGACCTGCGCGAGGAGCAGCAGGCGTTCCTCTTCGCGCGCGAGCTCGGTTTCGCCCTGCTCGGCCATGCCGAGCGCCCGGATGCCCCCGGCGGCCCGGCCGCGGCCTCGTTCGACGCGGTGCTCCAGAACTTCGAGGCCTCCTACGTCGCCGGGGCGCTCCTGATGCCGCCTACGGCCTTCGACGCGGCGCTGCGCGGGCTTCTCGAGCGGCCTGTGTGGGACGAGGAGGCGTTCCTGGCGCTGCTCGGCCGCTTCCGAGCCACGCCCGAGATGCTTTTCTACCGCCTCACGCAGCGCGCCCCGGAGGCATTCGGGCTGGACGAGCTGTTCTTCCTCCGCTTCCACCACACGGCCGGCACCGACGACTTCGAGCTCACGAAGGTGTTCAACCTCAGCGCTGTGCCCGTGCCGCACGGCGTGCGCGCGGGCTGGCACTACTGCCGCCGCTGGCCGGCCATGCAGGCGCTGCGCCTGCTCGACCGCCGGCAGGCCGCCGCGGCGGGGCGAGGCCTCACCGACGACGGCCCGGTGGTGTTCGTGCAAGACAGCGTGTTCGTGGACGAGGACGGCGCAGAGTTCTTCGTCGTGGCCATCGCCCGGCCACTCGCGCTGCGGCCGGGCGTGAACTCGGCCGTGTCGGTCGGCTTCCGGCTCGGCCGCGCGTTCCGCCGCACGGTCCGCTTCGCGTCTGATCCCGGGATCGAGACCGTCGAGGTGGGACTTGCGTGCGAGCGCTGCCCCATTCCGGACTGCCTGCTACGGGCGGCCGCGCCGGAAGCCGTGCGGGCTGCCGAGGCCCACGCCCGGGCCGAGGCCGCCCTTGCACGCCTCGGCACCGAAGACGCGGCGCTGTCGCCCGGCCGCCTCTAGAAACAGCGCGCCGGGCGACGGTGCCGGGCCCCATCGCCCGGCGGTCCGGGGCGGCTTGCAGCCGGCGCCTCAGAAGGGCGGCTGCCCCATGGGTGGGCGCTGCTGCGTCTGCGTGCCGGTCTGGCCCTGCTGCTGTGTGCGCGCGTCCTGGTCGCCTGTCGGAACCGGCGTCATGCCACGCTGCACAGGGGCATCCATGGGCATGTTGGCTTCGTCCATGCGCTCCTGCGACCTGTCCTCCTGCTCCTGACCGCGCTGCATCGGCATGTTCTGCTGCATCGGCATGTTCTGCTGCATCGGCATGTTCTGCTGCATCGGCATGTTCTGC
>JBKBRC010000012.1:15921-46383 GCA_046292345.1 Rubricoccaceae bacterium | reverse complement strand
GCTGCATCGGCATGTTCTGCTGCATCGGCATGTTCTGCTGCATCGGCATGTTCTGCTGCATCGGCATGTTCTGCATGGATCCGTTCATTGCGGGCGCGTCGTAGCGCATGCGGTCTTGCAGCGTGCGGAAGTCACGGTCGAAGGCGAGCAGGTCGCGCGTGTGCGCCTCACGCTCGGCCATGAAGCGCTCCTGCTGCGCGCGCGTCGTGCCGAACGAGCGGGCGCGCAGCGCGTCCTGGCGCGAGCGCATCCGGATGGCCTCGAGCGCGGCCTCGGCGCGGCGCTCCTCGGGGACGGACGCGAGCATGTTGGCGCCGTCGTACATCCCGAGGCGCATCTCGACGAGACGGCGGTACTCGGCCGGCGAGGTGGTGCTGCGCAGACGGGCCTCGAACAGCATCGCGTCGGTTTCGGCGAGGCGGCGGTCGAGGTCGCGCTGGCGGCTCATCCGCTCGGCGCCCTCGAGCGAGGCCATGGCACCGAGGTCGCGCCGGAGCATCTGCGCCGTCTCACGCATGCGCGGCAGGTCGGCCTGCGCGCGCGAGCGCATGGCGGCGTCGCGCATCGTCGTCACCGAGCGCTCGTAGCTCTGGAGCTCGCGGTCCAGCTGGTCCAGGCGCTGCGTGGTCTGCATGCGCCAGCGCGCCCAGTCGGTGGGCGGGTCGTTCGCCATGCGGGTCGGCATCTGCGCGGTGGCCGCGGTCCGGGCCTGCGACGACGACGTCGTCTGCGCCGAGGGCGCGAGAGGGAAGAGGAGGCTCAGGCAGAGCGCTCCGAAGAAAGAGCGGTTCATGACGTCAGAGGAGAGGTGAGGGAAGAGAGGCATGCGTTACATGTGTTCGAGGGCCGAAGGATTCCGGAGCGGCGCATCTTCATCGACGTCTCCGGCCGGCGCAGCGCGCCTGTCCGGACCCCCGCGCGCGCGCCGCCGTTCATCTGCGGCCCCCTTGCCGGTCCTCGCGTCCCCCTGGCCCCGTGTCCGCCTCTGCGAAACGCCCCAGCCTCGACGCGCTGTTCGCGCCCCGTGCCGTCGCCGTCGTGGGCGCGAGCGAGCGCGAGGGCTCGGTCGGGCGGCAGTTGCTTGCCAACCTGCTCGGCAGCCCGTTCGGAGGCGTGCTCTACCCGGTCAACCCCGGCCGCAGGAGCGTGCTCGGGGTGCCGGCGCACGCGTCTGTCGAGGCGCTGCCGGAGCCGCCCGACCTGGCGCTCATCGCCACGCCCGCGGCCGAGGTCCCTGGCGTCGTGGAGGCCTGCGGGCGGGCCGGCGTGCGCACCGTCGTCGTGCTCGCCGACGGCTTCGGCGAGACGGGGCCGGATGGGGCCGCGCGCGAGCGGCGCCTCGTCGAGACGGCGCGGCAGGCGGGCCTCCGCCTGCTCGGCCCGAGCAGCCTGGGCGTGATGCGCCCGCCGACAGGCCTCAACGCCACGTTCGCCCCGACGGCCGGCCAGTCCGGCTCGGTGGCCCTGTTTTCGCAGAGCGGCGCCCTGCTCTCGGCCATGCTCGCCTGGGGACGGCGCGAGAACGTGGGCTTCTCGCTCGTGGCGGGCCTCGGCCAGATGGCCGACATCGGCTGGGCCGACCTGCTCGACTACGCCGCCGCCGACGCGCGCACCGAGAGCGTACTGCTCTACCTCCGCACCGTCGGCGACGCGCGCGCGCTGCTCTCGGCCGCACGGGAGGTCGCGTTCCAGAAGCCCATCCTGGTGCTCAAGGCCGAGCAGCACGCGCCCGAGCACGCGCCGCCTCTTCTCGGCCTGCCCCTCTCGCCCGACGAGGCGCTCGAGGCGGCGCTGCGCCGCACGGGGGTGCTGCGCGTCGAGACCATCGCGGGGCTGTTCCACCTGGCTGAGACGCTCGCCAAGCAGCCCCGCCCGCGCGGGCCGCGCCTCTCGGTCGTGGCCAACGCCGGCGGGCCGGCGCGCCTCGCCGCCGACGCCCTGCGCGCCGCCGGCGGGGTGCTCGCCAGCCCTTCCGAGGCTTTCCGCGAGGCGCTCGAGCCCGGGTGGGACGGCCCCAACCCGCTCGACCTGCCGCACGACGCCGGGCCGGAGGCGTTTGCGCGCGCGCTCGCGCTCGCCGCGGCCGACGACGCCAGCGACGGCCTGCTCGCCATCCTCGCGCCCCAGCCCGGCCTCGACCCGGTCGCCGTCGCCGATGCGCTCGCGCGGCTCGAGGCGCCCGGCCGGCCGCTGCTCGCCAGCTGGATGGGCGCCGCCGAGGTCGCCGAGGCCGAGGCGCGCCTCAACGGGGCCGGCATCCCCACGTTCGCCTTCCCCGATGCCGCCGCGCGCGCGTTCGCTGCGACCTGGCGCTACGCCGAGACGCTCCGCCTGCTCTACGAAACCCCCACCCTCCCCGACGACGCCGACGGCCTCCCGGACCGCGACGCGGCAGCGCGCCTCCTCGCCGCGGCCCTGGCCGAGGGCCGCACGGCGCTCCTCGAGCACGAGGCGCGCGCGCTCTGCGCCGCCTACGGTCTCCTGAGCCCCGACGACAAGCCGCAGGGCAGCGATCCGGATCTCCCGCAGCCGCTGCCGATTCCTCTCCGGCTCGGCATGGCGCCCGATGCCGCTTTCGGCCCCGTGCTCGTGTTCGGCGTCGGGGGGCTGCTCGGAGGCGCGCTCGGGGAGCACACGCTCGGCCTGCCGCCGCTCACGACCACGCTCGCCCGGCGCATGACCGAGCGCACGCGCGTCGCCGCTGCGCTCGACCCCTACCCCGGCCTCCGCGACGCGCTCGACCGCCTGCTCGTGCGCTTTGCGCAGTGCGTGGCCGAGCAGCCGCGCCTGCGCGCCTTCGCGCTCGACCCGCTGATGGTCACGCCGGACGGGCGCTTCGCCGGCACGCCGCGCGTGCTGATCTACGGTCCCGACGTACCTGACGAGGCCCTCCCCCGCCCCGCCATCCGGCCCTACCCGCAGCACCTCGTCGAGCCCGTCACCCTCGCCGACGGCACGCCGGCGCTCGTCCGGCCCATCCGGCCCGAGGACGAGCCGCTCGTGGCGCGCCTGCACGAAGCGCTCGACGAGGAAACGGTCTACCTGCGCTACGCGAGCTTCTTCAAGCTCGAGGGCCGGACCGACCACGCGCGCCTGGCACGCAAGTGCTTCATCGACTACGACCGCGAGATGGCGCTCGTCGTGGAGGCGGCCACCCCCGAAGGGCCGCGCCTGCTCGGTATCGGGCGGCTCACGCGCGTGCCGGGGCCGGAGCCCGACACGCACGACGGCGAGTTCGGCCTGCTCGTCGCCGACGACGCGCAGCGCCTCGGTATCGGCACGCTGCTGCTCGAGCGCCTCGTACGCCACGGCCGCGCCGAGGGCTACGCGCGCATCGTTGCGGACGTGCTCCGGCAGAACCGCGGCATGCAGCGCGTGGCGGAGAAGCTGGGCTTTACGACGATCCGTCCGGAGGACTTCGCCGACCCGATGCTGCGCGTCGAGCGGGACCTGCGGACAGGCTGAAGGCTTGCCCGCCCCCGGCTCACGCGGCCGGACGAACCACGCAAACGAAGCGGGCGGCCCTCGCGAAGAGAGCCGCCCGCTGAGCCGGGCGCGTCAGGCGCAGGCAGACCTGGCCGGCGCGCTTACATGGCCGGCTGCGTGCCGCGGAGGCTGTTGGCCGCGTTCGAGAGCGAAGTGCCGAGGCTCTGCAGGCCCGACTGAGCGTCCGGAGCCGCCGAGGCCGCCGCCTCCGACGTCCAGCGGCCAAGGTCGGCGAGGAGGCTCGCCACGCGGGCGCCGTCGATCACGTCGTTCTGGAGCTCGCCGCGGAGGTCGCGGAGGCCCGAGCGGATGTCCGAGGCCTGCGGGAAGTCAGCGCCGTCGAGGCGGTTGAGCCAGCCGTTGATGTTGCGCACGGCCGCGTCGACGGTGATGGCCGTCAGGCCGCCGTCGATCGTGCTGGCGGTGCCTTCGGGAGTGACGGTGTTGTCTGCGGGCTCGTTGTCCATCGACATGTCCGACGGATCGCCCGTCTCGACGACCTGGTTGTTGGCGACCGTCGTGTCGACGACCGTGCCGGTGGAGTCAACCTGGACGGTATCGGACTGGCAGGCGGTCAGGCCAAGCGAGGCCACGAGCGCGAGAGCAAGAAGAGAGCGCGTCATTGCAGGGTGAGGGAGGTGGATAGTATGGAGGACGGTACCGTCCACAGAGAGGGACGGCGCCGGGCATCAACGACGCACGTGCGTCCGGGTTCGCACTTCACCCAATGTTTCTGACCTGCTATGTTTCTGAACCGCTGGCAGGACCGGGCCCCTGCTGCGGCGCCGCTGCGGCGCCGCTGCGGCGCCGCTGCAGCGTTCGCAACCGCGCCGAGAGCAAGCTTTACGGCAGACGTCCGCGGACAGCCTCGAGGTAGTCTGCCTCTGTCAGAAGTTGCAGGGCAAGGCCGGCATCGAGCCCCGTGCGGGAGAGGTGGTAGAAGACGGCCATCGGCACGTCTTCGAGTACGAGCACGGCTACGCGGGGCGCTGCGCCTTCCAGGCGAACGTACCCCGCGAAGGCGAGGTGCCCGGGAAAGGCCCGGCTCACCGCGGCAGCGTGCCCGCCGTCGGGCAGCTTCCGCTCGAGCGCCCCACGGAACGCCGCCGACGCCGCGGGCGAGAACAGGCTGTCTGTGAGGGCTCGCGCGAGCAGGTGCGCGTAGGCCTCTGCCGTACCCCGGGGGAGCGTGGCGGCCGCGCGCGCGCGCTGGGCAGGCAGGTCGAGGCGGAGGCCTTCGGCGCGGAAGCGGCTGTGCACGGCCGCGCGCGCGGCCGGGTCGGCCACGAGCCGCGCCGCGTGGGCTACGGCCGCCGCCCGTACGGCCTCACGGCTCTCCGGCTCGGCGGCGGCATCCCATGTCATGAACAGCCCCGCCATCGGGAGCGGCCCCTCGGCGCGGAGGCCGAGGGCGGCTGGGAGCGCCGCGACGGTCTCCGCGCCAAAACGCAGCAGCAGCGCATCAGCGACTTCGTCGCGCGCCCTGACGAGGGCACGCCGCGTGTCGCCCGACGCGGGGGGCGGGGGCGCGGCCCCGGGCGCGCGCTCCCGGCGGACCGGGAGGGCGAGGGCCGCCAGCGTGTCCGTGCCCGGAGGCGTCGTCGCGCCCCGGCGTGCCGCCTCGGCGAGCGTCCACAGCATGGGCAATCCTACGACCGCCCGTTCGGCGTCGGCCCTGAAGCGGAGGTCGCGCGCAGGCTCGCCGAGGTCGAGCACGACGAGCGAGGCGCGCTCGGGGTGGCGCGCCATCCAGGCGAGCAGGTCCTCGG
The DNA here is from genome assembly GCA_046292345.1 of Rubricoccaceae bacterium. Taxonomy (GTDB): domain Bacteria; phylum Bacteroidota; class Rhodothermia; order Rhodothermales; family Rubricoccaceae; genus JBKBRC01. The sequence continues at coordinate 41,128 of JBKBRC010000012.1, read as the reverse complement.
GGGTGCGGAGCGCACGGGCTTCCTCGGCGCCCTCCCCCATGGCCCCGGTGTTCCGGTACGCGAGCCCGAACACGTCGTGGTACCGCCCGACGACGAGGCCGAGCGCGAGGAGGCAGAGGGCGCCGAGGACGAGCGCGTGGCGGGCGCACCCGCCCCGGGCGCGGGCAGCAGACACCGGCTCAGCGGGCGGGAACCGACGCGGGCGTCGCGCGGAGCTCGGCTTCGGAGATCATGCGCGGGTAGCGCACCTGCTCCACGAGGTCCTGCACGTGCGGCGGCGGCGGCTTCGTAGCCAGGCTGACCCCGATCGTGAGCGCGAAGTTGAGCAGCATCCCGATCATGCCGATGCCCTGCGCCTGAATGCCGAGGAACGACTCGAGCAGCGGCTCGGCAAACACCGTCGGCGCGACGATGTGGGCGCGCATGAGCACGATCATCACGAGCGTGAACGCGAGGCCGACGGCCATCCCTGCGATGGCGCCCTCCTTGGTTGCGCGCTTCCAGAAGATCCCGAGCACGATGACGGGGAAGAACGAGGCCGCCGCAAGCCCGAACGCGAAGGCCACGACCTCGGCCACGAAGCCCGGCGGGTAGATCCCCAGGAGCCCGGCGAAGATGACGCCGAGGAAGATCATCGCGCGCCCGACGGCCAGCCGCGTCTTGTCCGAGGCGGCAGGGTTGATCATCTCGCCGTAGATGTCGTGCGCGAGCGAGGACGAGATGACGAGCAGAAGCCCGGAGGCCGTCGAGAGCGCGGCGGCGAGCCCACCGGCGGCCACCAGCGCGACGATGAACGCGCCGAGTCCGGCGATCTCGGGCGTTGCCAGTACGATGATGTCGCGGTCGATGATGCCGGGCGTGAGCAGCTGCTGCGCGGTCACGCCGGCGGCGATGGCGTCGACGTCGATGAGCCCGGTGCGCCCCCAGTTCGCCACCCACGGCTCGGCGAGCAGGGTCCCGGTCGTGAACTGCTCGAGGATGTAGTACTTCGCGAACATCCCCACGGCCGGCGCCGTCGTATAGAGGATGCCGATGAAGAGGATAGCCCAGAAACCACTCCACCGCGCCGCGCTTACGCTTTTGACCGTGTAGAACCGGACGATCACGTGCGGCAGCCCGGCCGTGCCCACCATCAGGCACAGCGTGATGGCGAAGACGTTGAGCATGGAAAGGTTCGTGAACGGGCTTGAGTACGGGTCGAGCCCGAGATCCGCCTGGATCTGGTCTAGGCGCGGAAGCACTTCGCCGATAGCGCCCTGCGGGATGGGGTTGCCCGTCAGCGTGAGCGCGATGGCGATGGCGGGGATGGTATAGGCGAAGATGAGCACGCAGTACTGCGCCACCTGCGTGTAGGTGATACCCTTCATCCCGCCGAGCACGGCGAAAAACGCGACGATGGCCATGCCGATCACCACGCCCATCACGATGTCGAGCTCAAGGAAGCGGCTGAACGCCACGCCCACCCCGCGCATCTGCCCGGCAACGTACGTGATGGAAATGAAGATGGCCGCGACGGCGGCCACCAGCCGCGCCGTCTTGGAGTAGTAGCGCTCGGCGACAAAGTCGGGAACGGTGTACTTGCCGAACTTGCGCAGAAACGGCGCCAGCAGCAGCGTGAGCAGGACATACCCGCCCGTCCACCCCATCAGGTAGACGCTGCCGTCGAAGCCGAGGAAGGAGATGAGGCCGGCCATCGAGATGAACGAGGCGGCACTCATCCAGTCAGCGGCCGTGGCGGCGCCGTTGGCGACGGTAGGGACGCCCTGCCCGGCCACGTAGAACCCGCGCGTGGAAGCGACGCGGCTCCGGTAGCCGATGTAGAGGTAGGCGGCGAACGTCAGTCCGACGGTCACCCAGGTCCACTCTTGAATGCCCATGGTGGGGAGTTTTTTTTTTGGGTGATTAGGTCAGTGATCGGTCGCGCCGACCGTGGTGCCTTCGGTCTCGTTCAGCCCGGCCTCGAGGTCAGCTTTGTCGCTGAAGTAGGCGTAGATCAGGATGATCGCGATGAAGACGAAGATGCTCCCCTGCTGCGCCATCCAGAAGCCGAACGGGATGCCGCCGAAGCTGATCGTGTTGAGCGGCTCGGCAAGGAAGATGGGCATCACGAAGCCGGCGATTGCCCAGACCGAGAGCAGGATCGCGATGCGCTGGACCTGCCGGCGCCAGTAGGCCTCGCGCGTCATGAGGGGTTTGTTCGGAGCGGGGGTAGAACTCATGGCAAAAGCAGAAGGCTGGTTAGGGTAAAGCAGGACCCGCGTCGGGAGGAGGGAGAGGCATCGGAATCAGAAGGTGTAGAAGGCCGCCAGGAGCGCGCGCACGTTTGTCACGCGCTCGTCGCCGTCAGCGCGGACGGGCGCGTAGTTCGCGTCGAAGCCGCCCGTGCCGTAGAGCGCGCTCGTGGCCTCGAGCTCGGCCGCGAGCCGGACGCGGCCCGAGGTGTAGCTCACGCGCGGGGCGAGGCGGAGCTGATCGACGAGGTTGGCGGCGCGGAGGCCGCTCGGCCCGCCCTCGCGGAGGGCGACGGCGTCGGCGGCGCCCTCGTTGCGGAGATAGCCGCCGAAGAGCCCGACGGCGACGCCCGGCGCCGCGGGCACGTCGAGATCGACCCAGCCGGCGAGCACGTCGAGCGGGGCGAAGCCGTCGGCGCCGTCGGGGACGAACCCGCCGCTCATGAGGTGGTCTGTGAGGTCGGCGCCGTAGGTTGCCTTCGCCGCGACGGTGTAGCGCCCGGGCGCGGCCAGGCGGAGGTACGCCTGCACGGCGCCGGCCGTGAACGTCTCGCTCGCGAGCGTGGGGCGGATCGTCTTGTAGTAGGCGCCGCCGCCGGCCGTCACGCCGGCATCGGCGTAGCGGACGTGCAGGTGTGCCATCGGCCGGCCCGACTGCTGCTGCAGGCGCGGGCCGCCGATCTCGGCGAAGGCGTCGCGCTGCCCCGCGAGCACCCCCTCGACCTGCACGTTCGCCCCGGGGCGGAGCGTGAGCTTCGCCTGCGGCTGCCGCGCGAACGGCTGGAACGGCGCGCCCGTGTTGAACGAGATCGTCCCCGGGAGAACGGGCGCGAAGAGCGGGCTCCAGTCCTGCCCGAGCAGGGCCGTGTGCGTCGGCCAGTCGAGGCGAACGTAGGCGAGGCGGAGGATGAGCAGGGAGATGTTGGCGTCGAGCGGCCCGCCGAAGAAGTCGCCCTCGACGACGCCGGTGACGTCAGCGCCGAGCGCGCGCGTGCCCGTCCCGCGCACGCCCACGCGGGTCTGGATCGTGGTCAGCAGAAAGTTGTCGCGGCGCGTCTCGGGGCTGTCCGGGAGGGGAAACAGGAGGAACTGCCCCTCGCGCACCTGCCCGACCTGCCGGGTGTCGTAGATGGACTCAGCCTTGACGAAGCCGTAGAACGTGGCGCGCGGGCCGCCGTCCTGCGCGCGCGCGGTGGGGGCGAGCAGCAGGAGCGCCAGAAGAACGCCCCGGAGCCCATGCGATCTGTGCGGTGCCCCGCTCGGGTAAGGTTTCATGCAGCAGCGTAGAAGTGAATGATCGTGTGGTTTTGCTATGCGTCCTCGGCCCTGTCTCGCGTCCTCGGCCCTGTCCCGCGTCCGTGTGCTCTCCGGACCCGGCCGTGCCGGGACCCGCTCGGAGGCGACGCGGGCTTCCAGACGTCGCCCGCATCCGGGGGCGGGCCGGCGGGCCCTTGCCGGCGGGCCCTTGCCGGCGGGCCCCCGCCTGCACTCAGACCGGCTGCCGGTCCCGGATGAGCTCGTCCACCACGGCCGGATCGGCGAGCGTGGACGTGTCTCCGAGCTGCTCATGCTCGCCGGCGGCGATCTTGCGCAGGATGCGCCGCATGATCTTGCCCGAGCGCGTCTTGGGCAGCGCCGGCGCGAACTGCACGGCCTCGGGCGTGGCAATCGGTCCGATCACGTCGCGGACGTGCTGCACGAGCGCGGCCCGAAGCGCTTCCGAGGGCGCGTGCCCGGCGCTGAGCGTGACATAGGCGTAGATGCCCTGCCCTTTGATCTCGTGCGGGAAGCCGACGACGGCGGCCTCGGCTACGGCCTCGTGCAGCACGAGCGCGCTCTCGACCTCGGCCGTGCCCATGCGGTGGCCGGAGACGTTTAGCACGTCGTCCACGCGCCCCGTGATCCAGAAGTAGCCGTCGGCGTCGCGGCGGCAGCCGTCGCCGGTGAAGTAGTAGCCGGGATAGGCTGTGAAGTAGGTGTTGACGAAACGCTCGTGGTTCTGGTAGACCGTGCGCGCCTGCCCGGGCCACGAGTCGGCGAGCACGAGGATGCCCTCGGCCTCGCCCTCGAGCACGCGCCCGTCGGCGTCGAGCACGAGCGGCTGCACGCCGGGCAGCGGGAGGGTGGCGCTGCCCGGCTTCTGCGGGACGGCGCCGGGCACGGGCGCGATGAGCATGCCACCGGTCTCGGTCTGCCACCACGTGTCCACGACCGGGCACCGCCCGTCGCCCACGACGCGGTGGTACCAGCGCCAGGCCTCGGGGTTGATTGGCTCGCCGACGGTGCCGAGCAGGCGCAGCGAGCGCCGGCTCGCGCGCGTGACGTACTCGTCGCCGCGCGCCATGAGGGCGCGGATGGCCGTCGGGGCGGTGTAGAAGATCGTGACCCCGTGGCGGTCTACGACGTCCCAGAAACGCCCGGCATCAGGGAACGTCGGAATGCCCTCGAAGAGGACCTGCGTGGCGCCGTTGATGAGCGGCCCGAAGACGATGTAGCTGTGCCCGGTGATCCAGCCGACGTCGGCGGTGCACCAGTAGACGTCGTCGGGCTGGAGGTCGAAGACGAGCTCGTGCGTGTAGGCGGTGTAGACGCAGTACCCGCCGGTCGTGTGCACGACGCCCTTCGGCTTGCCGGTCGAGCCGGACGTGTAGAGGATGAAGAGCGGGTCCTCGGCGTCCATCGGCTCGCACGGCACGTCGTCGCTGGCGACGCTGGCGGCGGCCTCGTCGTACCACACGTCGCGGCCGGGCGAGAAGGGCACGTCGGCGCCGGTGTTGCGCACGACGAGCACGTGGCGGACGCCGGGCGCGCGCTCGAGCGCGCGGTCTACGTTGGTCTTGAGCGGGACCGTCTTGCCCCCGCGGCGGCCTTCGTCGGCGGTGACGACGAAGTCTGAGGCGCCGTCGAGGATGCGGTCCGCGAGCGCGTCCGGGCTGAAGCCGCCGAAGACGACCGAGAAGATGGCCCCGAGGCGCGCGCAGGCCAGCATGGCGTAGGCGGCTTCGGGGATCATAGGCATGTAGATCGTGACGCGGTCGCCTTTGCGCACGCCGTGCGCGCGCAGCACGGCGGCCATCGTCTTGACGCGCGCGAGCACGTCGGCGTAGGAGAGCGTCTGCGCGCCGTCGGCCGGGTCGTCGGGCTCGAAGAGGAAGCACGGGCGGTCGCCGTGGCCGGCCGCGACGTGCCGGTCGAGCGCGTTATGGCAGGCGTTGAGGCGCCCACCCTCGTACCACGCAATGTGTACGTCGGGCGCCTGGAACGAGACGTTCTTGACCGTCTCGAAGGGCGCGAACCAGTCCAGGCGGGCGGCCTGCTCGGCCCAGAAGGCCTCGTTGTCTTCGACCGAGCGGCGGTAAAGCGCGTCGTAGGCCTCCCGGGAGGCCACGTGCGCGCGCGAGCGGAACGAGTCGGGAGCAGTGTAGAGATCGGGCATAGCAACAGGTAAGACGCGGCTCCGTGATTCTACTTCGAAAGAGCACACACAACCAACCGAATCTTAAAACGGCCTGCGTTTTTTCGAAAATTCGCTACCAGCGAAATAAGCCGATTCCGAAAGCACGGAACCTGGCAGAGCTCCCCTCTGTGCACTTTCCTCACGTCTCTCTCTGGCCATGCGTCTTCTCAGCTCCCTCGTGCTCACGCTCCTCGTGCTCGCAGCCGGCCTGCTGCTCGCGCCCGGGCAGGCTCTCGCGTCGCCTGCCGACCCGCCTCACGCAGTCTCGAAAGGCTCTCCCTCAGAGAGCTCTTCCTTAGAGAGCTCTCTGAGGGAGAGCTCGTCCCCGGGGCGCGTCATCGCCGAGCGCGTCGTGAGCGAGGCGGCCACGTACCGCATCGTGCAGGTCGCCGAGGGCCTCGAGCGACCGTGGGCGATCGCGTTTCTACCCGACGGGCGCCTGCTCGTCTCGGAGCGCCCGGGCCGCCTCAACCTGATCATGCCTGACGGGCGGCGCACCGCGCTCGAGGGGCTCCCGCCCATCCACGCTCAGAACCAGGGCGGGCTGCTCGACGTGGTCCTCCACCCAGACTATGCCGCCAACGGCTGGATCTACTTCACGTACTCCAGCCCGGGCGACAACGACTCGGTCACCAGCGACGCCCGGCGCGGCACCGGCACCGCGCTCGCCCGCGCTCGCCTCTCTGCCGACGGCACGCGCCTCGTGGATCTCGAGACGCTCTACGCGCAGATGCCGCGCCACAACCCCGGGCGGCACTACGGCGGGCGCATCGCCTTCCCTGGCGACGGCACGGTGCTCTTCACGATCGGCGACCGCGGCCTGCGCTGGCCCTCGCAGGATCTGACCGATCCTGCCGGCTCGGTGATCCGCCTGCGCGAGGACGGCGGCGTCTATCCCGGCAACCCCTTCGTGGGCATGGCGCCGGGCAACCTCCGCCCCGAGATCTTCTCCTTTGGCCATCGCAACAGCCAGGGCATGATCGTTGCCCCGGACGGCGCCATCTGGGCGCACGAGCACGGCGCCTACGGCGGCGACGTGCTCTTCATCTACGAGGCCGGGCGCAACTACGGCTGGCCGCAGGTGAGCTTCGGCACCGAGTACTCGACGCGCGAGAAGATCGGCGTCGGGCGCGAGGCGCCCGGCGTGGAGGCCCCGGTGTACGTCTGGGAGCGCGCCATCGCGCCCTCCGGCCTGGCGCTCTACTCAGGCAGCGCCTTCCCGGGCTGGCAGGGCAACCTCTTCGTAGGCTCGCTCGTGCAGAAGCAGCTCCGCCGCCTCACGCTCGACGGGCGGCGCGTCGTGAGCGAGGAAACGCTCGTAGACGACCAGATCGGCCGCATCCGCGACGTGCGCCAGGGACCGGACGGCCTCCTCTACCTCGTGACGGACGAGGAGGACGGCGGCGTCTACCGCCTCGAGCCGGCGAGTTGACCACCCGGAGGGTTGACCACCCTGGAGGGTTGACCACCCTGGAGAACTGCCTCCGGCCAACATGACGAGCGCGAGGCGTCCTGCTCCGGCAGTGGCGCCTCGCGCGCTTCCTCGGAGCACGTGCGGGGTCGCGAGGTGCCGCTGAAGGCGTAGACGCCGCCCTGTGCCGGGACGTACGCCCCGCCGCGGGCCACCGCGAACGGCAACCCGGCCGCGTCGGCGAAGCAGGCAGGCTCGGGGCGCCCCGGGCCGCACGGCGGCGTTTTCGCCGCGTCTGCGGGCGCCGCTCGGACGGCCGTGCGTTCATTGCCGCGTCTCGCCCCACCGCTCCCCATCCGTGATACCGAACCCGTGATACCGACTGGCCTGCCCCCTATCCTCGCCATCGAAACCTCGTGCGACGACACCGCCGCGGCCGTCTGGGCCGAGGGGCGCCTCGCCTCGTCGGTCATTGCCTCGCAGCGCGTGCACGAGGGCTTCGGGGGCGTCGTGCCCGAGCTGGCCAGCCGCGCGCACCAGCAGCTCATCGCCCCGACGGTGCGCGCGGCGCTCGACGAGGCCGGCCTCGCGCTCGGCGACGTGGGCGCCCTCGCGGTCACGTACGGGCCCGGGCTGGCCGGCTCGCTCCTCGTCGGGCTCAGCTTCGCGAAGGGCCTTGCGCTCGGCCGTGGGCTGCCGCTCGTGGGCGCCAACCATCTCGAGGGGCACGTCTACTCGGTGTTCGTCGAGCCGCCGGGGCCGGCGCTGCCGTTTCTGTGCCTGACCGTCTCAGGCGGGCACACGCTCCTGACGCGCGTGGACGAGGGCTTCCGCCATACCGAGCTCGGGCGCACGCGCGACGACGCCGCCGGCGAGGCCTACGACAAGGTCGCGCGCCTGCTCGGGCTGCCTTACCCCGGTGGGCCGCCCGTGGACCGCCTCGCGGCCGAGGGCGACCCCGCCTTCCTGCCGCTGCCCTCGCCCCGCCTCGGCGGCGGCCTCTTCGACGTCTCGTTCAGCGGCATCAAGACGGCCGTGCGCTACGCCCTCGCCGAGCGCACCGAGGCGCAGCGTGCGGCACTCCTGCGCGACCACCTCGCCGACGTGTGCGCCTCGTTCCAGCACACCGTCGTGGAGGCGCTCGTGGGCGCGCTCCGCGACGCGGTCCACGAGACGGGCGTGCGCGACGTGGCCATCGTCGGCGGCGTCTCGGCTAACCGCGGCCTGCGCGCCGCCGCCGCACACGCTGCCGAGGCGGACGGCTTCGCGCTGCACGTGCCGGCGCTCCGATTCTCGGTCGACAACGCGGCCATGATCGCCGTCACGGCTGCGTTCAAGCTCGCCAGCGGGCACGCTGACACGCTCGCGCTCGCCGCCGAGCCGGGCCTGAAACTCTGAGCACGCCCCGGAGCAAACGCCTCGCGCGTCAAGGACGCGTCTGGTCAAGGACGCGTCTGGGCGCGCCGCGCGGCGTGGATTGCGGCCAGGTGCCGGTCGGCCCGCTCGACAAACGCGATCACCGTCTCGACAGCCCCGATGTAGAAGAACGGCGTGATGTTCTCGTACGTGTCGCTCGGCTGGTGGTAGCCCTCGTGATCCTCCACGCCAAAGTAGATGAACGGCACGCCCCGCTGGTGGAACGGCCCGTGGTCCGAGGACATCGTCCAGTCATCGCCCGGGGGCAGATCCGGGGAGTCGTGCCCCATGAGCAGGCGGATGGGCGCCTCGGCCGCGACGGCCTCGACGTGCGGCCGCAGAAACGGATAGTGGTACGTCCCGGCCGCATAGAGCTCGCCGGTCTCGCTCCGGCCGATCATGTCCATGTTGATGACGAGCGCGACCTCGTCGAGGGGGACGGGCGGGTTAGCTGCCATGAAGCGCGCGCCCTGCAGCCCTACCTCCTCGGCGTCGAGCGCGGCGATGATGACCGAGTGGCGCGGCGGGTTGCGGCGCAGATGGCCGGCGAGCGTGATGAGCGCAGCCGTGCCGGAGGCGTTGTCGTCGGCGCCGTGGTAGATCTGGCCGTTGCGGATGCCGAGGTGGTCGTAGTGCGCCAGCACGAGGAGGTAGGGGCCGCCGCTCTCAGTCCCGCGCACGATGCCGACGAAGTTGGTGCCGTCTTCCTCGGCCGTGCCACCGCGCGGGACGTAGCGGAATGGCACGCCGAGCGAGTCGCCGAGGGGCTCGAGGCCTACCTCGGCGAAGCGCTGCCGCAGGTACGCCTGCGCGCGGGCGTGGCCGGGCGTGCCCATGCGCCGCCCCTCCATCGCCGGCGAGGACAGCGTGCGGAGGTCCTCGAGCAGCGCCGCGACGTCGAACGGGTTGTCCCGGACGTCCGGCGCCTCGGCAGCCGGCGGCGCAGGTGCCGGCGGCACGGCCGGCGGCGCGGCCGGCGCGCAGGCGGAGACGAAGAGGGCAGCGAGAAGCGCGAGCAGCAGGCGAGACACGGCGGGGACCGGCAGATGGGCAGGGCGAACGCCGAAAAGGTACGCGGTCGTCTCTGCCTCGGCCGGGCCTCCGGGCGTCCGCCTCCCGGAACCCGGGCCGAGGCAGGTCCGCGCCCGGGCTCAGGTCCACGCTTCGGAAGCCGTGAACTCGGCCGTGAACCGGCTCTGCGCGAGCGGGACGCCGAGCCCCCGCGGAAGATTTCGGCGCGGAGCGCGTCGAGCGCCGCCATGCCTTCGCCTGCGGCGAAATCGGGCGTCGTCAGGACGAGCACGTCGTCAGGATGAGCACCTCGATGGAGCGAGATGGGCACCTCGATGATGAGCATCTCGATGAAGGAGTGCCGCCCGACGCGCGCGACGTGGCTCTCGTAGCGGATCCCCTCGCGGTTCATCACGGCCTCGGCGGCACGACGCACCTGCGCGTCGGTGTCTTGCGGGCGATCAGCAGCGCCGCGCCGGTGCAGGACGTCAGGGCAGCCAAGAGCGTCCGCTCGAGCGCGAAGCCGACCGCGAGGCCGGCCAGCACAGCACCGCCGAGACCACACCGGCCATGAGGCGGCCCTGCGGTACGGGAAGGCCGAGCCGACGCGGCGGTTGGCGCGGCGCTGACAGGCGCACGCCGCAAAGCAGATCGCGGCCACGAGGGCCGCACAGGCCACCGAGACGTCGAAGGCGAGCGCCCGGCCGCTTCGGCGCGCCCGGCGGCCTGGTCTGCGCGGCCGGCCTCAGCCGCCCGGTTGCGCGACGGGCGCGGGCGCGACGGGCGCGGGCGCGGCGGCCTGGCGCGGCGGCGCGTTCTTGACATACGTCTCGAGCCAGCGGTCCTGCTCCCAGAGCATGTGCAGGATGGACTCGCGCGCGGCGTAGCCGTGGCTCTCGAAGGGGAGCAGCACGAGGCGCGCCGTGCGGCCGAGCCCGCGCAGCGCCCCGTAGAGCCGCTCGGACTGGAGCGTGAACGTGCCCGGGTTGTCGTCCGCCTGACCGTGGATGAGCAGGATCGGCTCGTCGATCTTGTCAGCGTTCATGAACGGGCTCATGCGGTTGTAGAGGTCCGGGTCCTGCCAGTAGGTGCGCTCCTCACGCTGGAAGCCGAACGGCGTGAGCGTACGGTTGTAGGCGCCCGAGCGCGCGATGCCAGCGCGGAACAGGTCCGAGTGCGCGAGCAGGTTGGCCGTCATGAACGCGCCATAGGAATGGCCGCCGACGGCCACACGGTCGGGGTCGACGACGCCGCGGCGCACGCCCTCGGCGATGACGGCCTCGGCGTTCATCACGAGCTGTTCGACAAACGTGTCGTTGGGCTCGGCCTCGCCCTCGCCGACGATCGGGAACGAGGCGTCGTCGAGCACGGCGTAGCCACGCGTGACGTACGGCACGGCGCCCTGGAAGCTGACGCGCGTGAACTGGTAGGGCGATCCGGAGCGCTGCCCGGCGGCGTCGGCGCTGCGGAACTCGGTCGGGTAGGCCCAGACGAAGGCCGGCAGGGGCCCGTCGCGCTGCGCGTCGTAGCCGGCCGGCAGGTAGAGCGTGGCCGTGAGCGGCACGCCGTCGGCGCGCGTGTAGTGGATCGTCTCGCGATGGATCTGCGCGAGCTCCGGGTAGGGATGCGCGAAGTTGGTGAGGGCGCGCAGGGCGCCGGTGGCGAGCGTGCGCGCGAAATAGTTGGGCGGCTCGGTCGGGCTCTCGCGCTGCGTGAGCAGCACGCGGCGCGCGGCGTCGAGGAAACCGATGGGGCGCTCGAGGTAGGGCGCGGCCGAGCGGAAGAGCTCGGTCGTCTGGCCGGTCGCGAGCGAGAAGCGGCGCACGAAGGGCCGGTCGCCCTCGGGCGAGGCGCCGGTGCCGGCGAGGTAGATGAAAGGCCCTCCGCGTCCCGACTCGACGATGAGCGTGCTGTAGCCGGTGGCCGCGTCGCGGTCGGTCATGGGCTGGCCAGGGTCGTTGTAGGCGTCCTCGGTCGAGCCCTCGAGCAGCACGCGGGGCGGGGCGCCAGGGCGGCCGGGCGCGACGAGGTAGGTCCGGCGCAGGCGCGTCTGCCACTGCGTCTCCGTCACGAGCGCCACGTCGTCGGTGCCCCACGTGATGCCTGCGAAGCGCAGCGGCAGGTCCACGAGCGCGACGGGCGCGCCCGTGAACGGCGCCGGGAGCATGAAGAGGCGGTCGCGGACGTCCGCCGGAGCGCGGATGTCGCCGCCGTCCTGGGCCTCGGCCCAGACGAGCGTCGCCGGCGCATCGGCACGCCACATGTAGCTACGCGGGCCGGCCTCGACCGAGCCGAACGCGATCGGGATGGACTCGTGCAGCGGCAGTTCGGCGATGGTGCGCACCCGCTCGCCCGAGGCGAGGTCCCACACCTCGACACGGTTCGGGAATCGGTTCCAGCCGACGAGGTACGAGTAAGGTCGCATCCGCGCCTGCGTGAGCAGGTAGCGCCCGTCGGGCGAGGGCGCGGTGCCGGTGTAGACGGCTGCCGGCCCGATCGGCATCGCGGCGCCCGTAGCTACGTCCACGCGCACGAGCTGACTCGTGAGGTAGTAGTCGAAGAGGGCTTCGTCGTGCGGCGAGGCGAGCAGGTTCTGGAGCGTGCGCGCCGGCGCGGCGCGGCCCAGGTTTTCCTGCACGACGGGCCCGGCCGGCACGCGCCCCTGGGTGGGGGCCGGGCCGCGGCCGGCCGGGATGACGCGGGCCACAAGCGCGCCGCGCCCGCCGACCCATGTGAACGGCGTGCCAGGCGCGGCGTCGTTGAGCGCGTCTGGCAGCACGCGCCGGGCTGCCGCCGTGGCCGCGTCAGCCACCCACAGCTCGACACGGTCGTCGCGGTCGAGCGTGAAGGCGAGGTAGCGTGCGTCGGGGCTCCAGGAAGCGTTGCGGATGCGCAGGGCACCCTCCGGGAGGCCTGTCACGGGGCGCTCGGCGCCGCCGGGGGCCGTCGCGCGCAGCACGATTCCGGTGAACGAGCCGCCGCGGCTCGGGCCGTTGGTGACCGGGTTGAGGCGGAGCCCGCCGAGGCCGAGCTCGGGCGCGGCGAGGTCCTCGAGCGCTGGCAGGGCCGGGCGCGCCATGAGCGCCATCAGCGTGCGGTCTGGGCTAAGCATGACGGCGGGCGTCAGCGGGGCGTCCACGAGACGCTGGAGCTCCGGGGCAGGAGTCTGGAAGGAGAGGGCTTCCTGCGCGTGCGCCAGGCGCGCGGGCGCACCCGGGAGCAGGAGCAGCAGAACCGCCAGGCAGGGGAAGAGACGGGCTCGCATCGGCAACGGGACAGGTGGGACTGCCGGAAGTATAGCGTGCGCCGGGCGTAACCTTCCCCTTTCTCTGCCACCCGCCCTGCTCCCGTGCTGCCCGCTGCCCTCGACGCGCTCCGCGAGACGCTCTGCACGCCGCCGCCCGATCCTTCCTTGCGGCCTTCTCCGGAGGCCCTCGTCCCCTGGCGCGACCGCATCGACGCCCTCGACCGGGCCGTGATCGCACTGCTGAACGAGCGCGCGCGGTGCGCGGCAGCCATAGGGCATATCAAGCAGCAGCTCGGCGTGCCCGTCTACGCGCCGCGCCGCGAGGAAGACGTGCTCGCCAACGTGTGCGCGGCCAACGCGGGGCCGCTCTCGGAGGCCGCCGTCCGGCGTCTCTACGAGCGCGTGATCGACGAGACGCGCTCGCTCGAGCGCGCGCTGGCCGCGCAAAACGCGCAGGCTGCTGCGCCAGAGGCGTCCGGCAGCCTCGGCATCGGCCCGGCCGGCGAAAGCCCGGCCGGCGAAAGCCCGGCCGGCGAAAGCCCGGCCACCGGACGCATCAGTTGAGCGGGAGGTCTTGCAGGGCGTCCTCACACAGCGCTGCGCGCACGTAGCGCAGCAGCGCCTCCCGCCCCGGTCCGTAGCGGTAGAGCCGGTCCGCGTCGGTGCGGAGACGCAGCGTGCGCGTGGCGAGCCCGGGCAGCTCGATCACCCCCTCGACGACGGCGCGGCCGTCTTGCTCGTGCGCCACGATGGTGACGAACCCGAGGGCGGGATCGGAGAAGCCGGAGAGCGAGCGGAGCGGGTGCATGGGATCGGAGCGCGGTCGCGATCGTTATCGCGCTCGCCCGGTCCGGCTTAAACGGGCCCTGCAGCAGCCTCAGCCTTCGGCCTGCGCGCGCAGCCAGCGCTCGACGGCCTGGAGCACGGCCGGCATGATCGTTTCCTGGATCTGCCGGTACTCGTCTACCGAGCCCGTCTGGGCCTCCTGGAACAGGTGGTTGGCCTCGTCGAAGACAAGGACGCCTGCGCCGGGCGTGCCCGCGAGCGCCGTCCGCATGACCGGCACCGACTGCGCCGCGGGCACCTGGAGGTCGCGGCTGCCGTAAACGGCCAGCATGGGTACGCCGAGCGCGGCCAGGTCTGAGGCCGGATCGTAGGCCAGGAACGAGCGGACGCCGGGCGCGAAGACGAAATCGAGCAGCTGGTCCGGGACGGGACTGCCGTCGCTGAGGCCGAGCAGGGCGCGGTCCGCCTCGGGGACGGCCGCGAGCGCTTCCCGGAACGCGGCCTCGGCAGTGGCGCGCTGCGCGGCTTCGTCGGCGCCGGGCAGCGGCGCCGTGACGCGCGCCGCGAGCGCGGCGACGGCCCGGCCGTAGGCATCGGCGCCGGCTTCGGAGACGCCGGCGGCGCGTGCGAGCAAGCGGTGCTGCTCGGCGTAGACGGCCGCGCCCGCGACGGCCGGTCCGGCGAGCGACACAGCGAAGGAAGGCGCGCCCCGCGCCGCGAGCCGGAGCGCCACGTACCCGCCCTCGCTGTGCCCAAGCACGCCCACGCGCGTCACGTCTGGCCGCGCGGCGAGCCACGCTAGCGCGGCGGCAGCATCGGCCGTAAGGTCGTCGAGCGTGGCCGCGGCGAAGTCGCCCGTGGAGGCGGCCGTGCCGCGGTCGTCGTAGCGGAGCACGGCGAAGCCGGCGCGCGTGAGGTGGTCGGCAATGACGGCGAACGGGCGGTGTCCGAAAATGGTCTGATCGCGGTCCTGCGGCCCGCTGCCGGTTACGAGCACGACGCCCGGAAACGGCCCGGCGCCCTCGGGGCGCGTGAGCGTGCCCGCGAGCACGACGCCCGGCGCGCTCGCGATGCGTACCTCTTCCTCGGCGTAGGGGAACGGCGCCTGCGGCGTCTGCGGGCGCGGCGGGGCCTCGGTCCGATAGGCGTCGGCACGCGCCTGCGTGACGCGCCCGAGCGTGAGCGGCAGGCTCGCCCCGCCCTGCTCGAAGCGCCCCTCGAGGACGTCCATGCCGGCCAGCCGCCCGTCGAACCGTGCGCCGATGAGAGGCATCCTCACGACCAAGCGCGCCTCCGGGCCGAGCGTGCCGCCGGCCGTCGGAAGGTCGAAGCCGCCCTGTGCCGGGACGTCGAGCGAGGCGCGGAGCGTATCCGGGTGCGGGCCAGGCGCGAGGCGCATCACGAGCGTGAGCGTGTTTGCGCCGAGCGCGAGCTCGCCCTCCCAGAAGCCCACGTACGGCGCGAGCGCCGCCGCGGGCTCGGCCGGGGCAGCCGCGCCCGCCGCGCGCCGCGTGACCCGAAACGAGGGCAGCGCCTGTCCGCCCTGTACGAGCGTGGCCGTGGCGGCTTCGGGCGCGTCGCGGACGAGCGTGACGCGCGCCATCACGCTCGGCAGCGCAAACCGGAGCGTGTCGCCCGAGACGGCGGTCTCGGCACCGGCGATGCCGTACGCGCCCTGGTCCGGGCTGTCGCCCGAGACGCGCAGCCCGTCCGGCCCGTCGTCGACGTGGAAGACAACGCGCAGGGCTGCCGGGCCAAGCACCAGCCGGCCCTCCCACGTGCCGACGAAGGCGGAGCCGGGCGCCTGGGCGACCGCCGGCGCGGCCAGCAGAAGCGCAAGGAGCGAGACGGAGAGGCGGGCAGACGGGCAGAGGAGGGACGGCATGGTAGCAGATGGCATTGTGCGGGGCACGTTGCGCGCGAAACCTCCGCGCGCGCGACTTCTGGGCGTACCCCGTTTCGCTCGCCAGGTTACGCAGGCGTCCGTAGACTGAGCCGGTAGCGCGCTACCGGCTCAGTCTACGCCGAGCACCTTGTGGGTTTGCACCGAGACGCGCCAGGCCGGGTCGGCATGGGCGAGCGCGACGGCCAGCGCGACCGCCTCGGCATGGCGGGGGCCATCCTCGGGCTGGAGCCAGCGCAACTGTCCGGCAACGGGATGCGGCCGGAGGCGCGCCGCGAGCGCGGCGTAGCGCTCGGGCAGGTAGTCCGGCACGACGAGCTTGAGCTCGTCGAGGCACTCGAGCGGCAGGCGCTCTTCGGGGAGCTTGGGGCTGCACACGACCCAGTCCGGCCCGGCCTCAGCGCGCCCGAAGGCGCCGGCGAGCGTCCGGGTGCCGTTGGTCTCGCAGGCGACGTAGAATCCTTCGGCACGGAGCGCGGCCACGAGCGCGGCGTCGGCCTGGAGGAGCGGCTCGCCGCCCGTGAGCACCACGAAGCGCACCGGGCCGCCCACGCGGAGGACCTCGGCCACGAGCGCGGCGGCCGAGAGGCGCACGCTGCCGGCTTTGCGGAAGTCGGTGTCGCACCAGAGCGGGCAGGCGGCGCCGGAGCGCGCGGCGTCGCGCGCGCGGTCGGGCGCCTCGCCGGTCCACAGGTTGCAGCCGGCCAGGCGCACGAACACGGCCGGCCGGCCGGCCCAGAAGCCCTCGCCCTGAAGCGTGCGCCAGACGGCGCGTACGGCATAGCGCCGGCCGCCGGGAGGCGAGTCGGGCAGTCGGTCGCCGAGCCGGGTCTCGGCCGTCGGATCGGCCGTCGGGGGGGCGAGGGCCGCGTGCGCGTCAGGAGCGGTCATGCGTCGAGCCAGCCCTTTTCGCGGGCCTCCTCGTAGCCGCGCGCGCGCAGCACCGAGGCCGGGTTGTCGAGGCGGCCGTAGCCCCATGCGTGGCGCTCGTCGCGGCGGCCGTAGTAGTCGGTGTGGCTCATCTCGCGTACGGCCTCGAGGACGTTGACACCGCGCACGACGCCGAGGTCGGCGGCGAGCTTCCAGGTCTCGGCCTTGGTGCGGTGCATCAGCGGCGTGTGAAGGCGTAGCGGCGCGTCGAGCGCGAGCGCGAGCGCGTGCTGCATCGCCTCGACGAAGGCGAGGCGGCAATCGGGGTAGCCCGAGTAGTCGGCCTGGCACATGCCGCCTACGACGTCGTGGATGCCGCGGGCGAAGGCGTGCGAAGCGGCCGCAGCCAGGAAGAGCGCGTTGCGCCCGGGCACGAAGGCGGCCGGGAGGTCTGGCGCGAGCGCGTGCGGCGCGGCCACGTCGGGCGGCCTCTCCCCGGGCCGGTCGGGCGCGGTGAGCGCGCTCGCGCCGAGGAGGCCGCGCAGCGACCGGACGGCGAGCGGCACGCCGGCCGCCTCGGCGATGGCGCGCGCCTGCTCGAGCTCGACCGCGTGGCGCTGCCCGTAGTCGAACGCGATCGCCTCGACGTGGGCGAAGCCGCCGCCGAGCGGCGCGGGCGCGAGCGCCCAGAACAGGCACGTCGTCGAGTCCTGTCCGCCGGAGAAGAGCACGAGCGCGGGGCGGTCCATGGCCGAGGCGAGAGGGTGGGCCGGCAAGATCGGGCGCCGGTGGCGGGTCGGGGTTGAAACACGCACGAGGACGACCGTCGGGCCTGCGCGAGCACGCTCTTCGGCGAGAGGAACGTTTTCTTCGGCGAGAGGAACGTTTTGGCGAAGAACGCGCCGGGGGCGTCCGCGACGGCCGGGGGACTGCGTTGTATCCTCCGCGCCGATGTAACGCTCCTGTTCCATGTCCGAGACCCGCCTCACGTCCGAGCCGTCCCCCGCCCCGCCGCGCGAGGCAGCGCCGCACGAAACCGCCCTGCCGGACACCGCCGAGGACGCCCTGGCGGCGTTCCAGGCAGAGGCGCTTGCGCACACGCGTGCCTCGCTGGCGCACATGGCCCGCTACGGCATCCGCCCGGAGGGGCGCGTGGCGCTGTTCCTGCCGCCCGAAGCGCGGCAGCGGGAGATCCACCGCATGCCGTACGAGCACGCGGCGCGGCAGGTCGTCGAGTACCGCACGGACGAGTTCACGGCGCTCTGCCCGTTCTCCGGGCTGCCCGACTTCGGGACGGTCCGCATCGAGTACGTGCCGGGTACGTGGCTGCTCGAGCTCAAGAGCCTCAAGTACTACCTCGGGTCTTACCGGCACGTCGGCGCGGCGCAAGAAGACATCACGGCGCTCCTCTTCGAAGACCTGATGCGCCACCTCGAAGACCCGGACTACCTCGTCGTGACGACCGTCTACAACGTACGGGGCGGCATCCACACCACGTGCTCGGTCGATAGCCGCGCGCAGTAGCCGGCGGCCGTCTCCGGGCGTCCGGTGGCCGGGTACACGAGCGACCTCCGCCTGCGTCCGGCGACACACCGCACAGACATATCTCTGCATCATTGCGGCCCGCCGGCTGCGTGGCCCGCTTCTGACCTTTCCGTATTCCATGCTTCGCTCCAAGGGTTTCTTCGTCGCGCTCGCGCTTGCACTGCTCGCCCTCGCAGGGGCAGGCGCGTGGCTCGCGTTTCTGCCCAACACCTCCGGCTCAGACCCGCACCGCGGCGTGCGTCTGCCACCGGGCACCACGTTCGAGGCCGCCATCGACTCGCTCGAGAGCAGCGGCGGGCTGGCTTCGGCCACCTCGATGCGCCTCTTCGGCCGCCTCACCGGCTGGGGCGACCAGGTCAAGACCGGGCACTACGTCATCGCGCCCGGCATGAGCAACTGGGCCATGCTGGACAAGATCCGCAAGGGCCTGCAAGACCCCATCCGGATCACCATCCCGGCCGGCTCGCGCCCGCAGACCGTCGCCGGCACGCTGGCGCGGCAGCTCGGCGCCGACTCGACCGAGATCCTGGCCGCCTTCAGCGACGAGGCGCTCGCGCGCGAGCTCGGCACGGACACGGCGCACCTCTTCGGTCGGATGCGCGCCAACACCTACGACATCCTCTGGACGACCGACGCGCGGCGCGCCATCACGCGCATCCACGCCTGGTACGAGCGCTTCTGGACCGACGAGCGGCGCGCGCGCGCCGAGCAGCTCGGGCTCACGCCCGACGAGGTCCTCACGCTGGCTTCGATCGTCGAGTGGGAGGCGCGCCTGCCTGAGGAGCGCCCCCGCGTGGCAGGCGTCTACCTCAACCGGCTGCTCGGGCGCACGCCCGCGGGTCGCATGCGCCTCCAGGCGGACCCCACGGTGCAGTACGCTCTCATGCAAGCAGACGGGCAGCCCATGCGCCGCCTGTTCCTGCGCGACTACCAGTTCCCCTCGCCCTACAACACGTACCTGATCGACGGGCTGCCGCCGGGGCCGATCACGAACCCCTCCGAGTCGTCCATCGATGCCGTGCTCAACGACGAGGGGCACGACTACCTGTTCTTCGTCGCGAACGGGACCGGCGGGCACACGTTTACCCGGACACTCGCCGAACACAACCGCGCCGCGGCCGAGTGGAGCCGCTGGCTCTCCGAGCAGGTGCGCATCCGCGAGGAGCGCGAGCGCGCCGCCGCGCAAGCCGCCCCGGCCACCAACTAGCCCCACGTCTGCGCTTCCGCGCCTCCTCCGTGAGCCTCCGCGCCGCCCGCCTGCTTGCGTCCGCTCAGCTCCGCGCCGACCTCCGGCTCGGACGCGCCGGACGCTCGGGCGTCTCGAAGCTGGCCCTGACGGCGCTCGCGTACGGCTTCTCGGGCGCCGTGCTCGCGGCCTCGCTGGGTGCAGCCGCCCCCGAGCGTGCGCTGTTCGTGGCCGGCTCGTTCGCGCTCGTGCTGGCCGCGTTCGGCGTCGTCGGGTCGTACGACGAGCTTATGGGGCGTCCGCGCGAGAATGCGTGGCTGACCACGCTGCCGGCCACGGAGCGAACGCACTATGCGGCGCGCCTCGCCGGTGTCGCCGTCTACCTCGCACTCATGGGCGTGGGCGTCGGCGGTCCCGTGGCGGCCCTTATGGCATGGCATCACGGCCCGGCCGAGGGCCTGCTCGTAGGCGGGCTCGTGGCCGTGGCCGTCGTGTGGACGGCCTCGCTCGCGCTCGCGGCCGTGTGGCTGCTCACACTGCACCTGCCTGGCCGCGCGCTGCGCCTGACGCTCGCGCTTGCACGCGGCCTGCTTGTGGGCCTGCTCGTGCTCGGCTACCAGTGGATCGGGATGCAGCCTGAGGGCGCGGTCGCCTCGGGCAGCGCGTCGTGGTGGCCGGCCGCCTGGCTGGCCGACGCGCGTGCCGCACGGCTTACGCCCGGGCTTTGCGCCCTCGGGCTCTCGGCCGGCGCGATGCTCGCGCTGTTCGTCTTCTACTTCCCTACGCGCTACTTCCGCCTGCTCGGTGCTCTCGGGGCGGGCCCGCCCCCGGGGGAAAGGCGTGCAGGGATGACACGCGCCGAGCGCCTGCTCGTACCTGCGGGCGCGCCGCGCGCCGCCTACGGGCTGGCCGTGGCGGCCTTTGCCGCCGACCGCATCGTGCGCGGACGACTGTGGCCGGTCGCGTTGCTGCCACTGGGCTTCGTCGCCCTGGCCTGGCTCACGGGCGGGCTGGGCAGCCTCTTCGTGTATGGCCCGGCCTCGGTACTCACCGATCCAGCCACGCAGCTCCACCTCTCGGTGCTGATCGTGCTCGTGTTCTGCGTGCAGACGCTCGTGCAGACGCTGCAGCACGCCGACCATGCCGAGGCGTCGTGGGTCTTCGGCGTGCTCCCGAATGCCCGGCCGCGCCTGCTCTGGCTCGGCGCCGAGCAGGCGCTCGTATGGCGCGTGCTCGTGCCCGTGCACGGGCTCTTCGCGGCCGGGCTGCTCTTCCTGATGCCCGCAGCCGATGCCGTCCTGCACGCGCTGTTCTGGCTCGCCGTTTCGGTCTCGGTCGCGCGCGCGCGGGCGATGCTCGCCGCCGCGCCGCCCTTTTCGCAACGCCCGGACCGCTTCAGCGCCTCGGCGCATGTGGTCCCGCTGCTGCTCTCGGTGCCGATAGGCGCGCTCGCGCTGCTCGTGCAGTACGCGGCGTTCGGGTCGCCGGCACGGGCGGCGCTCGTCATCGCGCTCGCGTTCGGAGCCTGCGCTGCGGCGGGCGCGCTCGTCTCGGCGCAGGCGCCTGCGCACCGGGCCTCTGCGAACGCTGGGCAGCCTGAGACGCACCCTGCGACGCACCCTGCGCCGTAACCCCGCCGCACCTCGTCGCAAGCAGAGGGGCCCGCCGCTGGCATGCGGCAGGCCCCGGAGAGATGAGGAGACACCCCCGGAGACGCGTCAACCCCCGCGCCCGCTCCGAGCACCCCCCTCCGACGAGCCTCTCCCGCCCGAAGTCCGCCCGTCGGACCGGGCGTCGGACCGGGCGTCGGACCGGGCGTCGGACCGGGCGTCGGACCGGGCGTCGGACCGGGCGTCGGACCGGGCGTCGGACCGGGCGTCGGACCGGGCAGGGGGCGCCGAGCGGGCCTCTGAGCGCGCCGGCGGCGCCGAGCGAGTATCCTGCCGCGGCGCCGGGCGGCTTTCCGTGCGCGCCGGCGGCGACTCGCGCTGCTGCGGCTCGCGGCGGCGCTCCTGCTCCGCCTGACGCTGCGTCTCGCGCTGGCGCGCCTCAAGGCGGCGCTGCGCCTCGCGCTCCATCTCGCGCTGCTGCAGCTCGCGGCGGCGCTCCTGCTCCGCCTGACGCTGCGCCTCGAAGCGGCGCTGCGCCTCCTCGCGCTGCGCCTCGAAGCGGCGCTGCGCCTCCTCGCGCTGCTGCGCGGCCCGGCGCGCTTCCTCGGCCCGGCGCAGCGCCGCCTCGCGCGACGCTCCGGCGCGTTCGTCGGTACGAGGGGTTGCCTGCGGAACAGGCGCGCGGCGCGGCGCCTCGGGCGTGCCAGCGCGCGACGTTCCGTGTTCCACCGTGCGCCCCGTCGCTGCGGGCGTGCGGCCGGAGGCTTCGCGGCCGGCGGGCTCGCGACCTGTAGTCCCGGCCGTGCGGCCTGTGCGACCCGCCTGCGGCGCGGCCTCGGGGGTGCGAGCGGGCACGTTCAGCGCTTCGCGACCAGCCTCGCGGCCCATCCGCTCAGCCGGGCGAGCCGCCACGCCGCGGTCAGCTGCGCGCGTGCCAGTTGTCGCCGTTCCCATCGCGGGCGTGGTCTGCGGCGCGCGGCCCGTCCGCACGATGTCGCCCGTAGAGGGCATGGGGACCGACAGCCCAAGACCGCGCTCGCTGGTGCGCGTGCCACGGACCGGCGTGGCCGTGCCGGCGATGCCGTCGCGCGCGCCTGAGACGCCGAATACGCGCCCGCGCTGCCCGTCGTCGCGGCCCAGGATGGGCACGGCAAAGCGGTCGTGGTAGTAGCCGCGGCCGTAGTACGAGCGGCCGTAGCCGTAGTAAGGCCTACCGTAAACCGGCGAGTAGAAGCTGCCCGCGAAGAAGCCGTCGTGGTAGCCGTCCCAGTAACCGCCCCAGTAGCCGCCCCAGCCCCACGACACCGTAAGTGCCGGGTAGAAGAAGGGGTCGTAGTAGAACGGATCGTAGTAGAACGCGACCGCGTGGTACGGCCGGTAGAATGGTGCCCAGGGACGCGGCGAGGCATACCAGCCAAACCGCACGTACGGACGCCAGACGCGGTACGGTCGGTAGAAGGTGTAGAACGACGGGCGGTAGCGCGCCCAGCCGTAGCGGTAGTAGCTGGCCGCGTAGCCGCCGAGCACATACTCGTCGTCGTAGTAGGCGTAGTCGATCTCGTCGTCGAAGAAGTAGGCGTCGTCGCCGTAGTAGTAGCGCGCAACCGTCACCTCGCTCGGGTCGAGCGGCTCGGCGTAGCGGGCGCCGCCCGAGGCAGTCTGCTCGGGATACGTGCGCCCGCTGTAGGACGCCCCGGCCATGAACGCCCCCGATGCCGACCGGGCGTCGCCCTCAGCGGCCGAGGCCTCGGCCGCCGTACCGAAGGGTTCCAGCGCATCGTCCGGGTCGGGCATGCTGGCGGCCAGGCCGAGGCGCGGCGTGACGGCGCTCGAGGCCACGACACCCGCCGGCGCCGCGCCCGCCGGCGCCGCGCCCGCCGGCGCCGCCTCGGTGCGGGCGGCCGGAGCCGGCTCGGGGGCGCGCGACGTTGCGCAGCCCGCCAGCCAGAGAGCCGGTGCGACGAGACCCAGCGCGGCCCACGAGACGGGCCGGCGGGAAAGGCGGGGGCGGAAGAGGCGGTTCATGGCTGGAGTCGGACGGGCGGCGGTGAAAGGGCGCCGAAGCCGCGCGCGGCGGGGCCGGCGAACGGGGCGGCCGCGGACACCCCGGCTATATTCGCGCTCCGCACGTGCAGCCGCGCGACGCGCCGGCGAGGTAACGCGTCCGCGCCGCCGGAGCACGCGCCTCGCCCTGTTTCCTACCCGAACGCCCGCCCGAGGTTCAGCGCCCGATGGCCGAGAAGATCACGCCCCGCTCCCAGGACTACGCCCAGTGGTACGTCGATGTTGTGCGCGCCGCCGGGCTCGCCGACTATTCGCCCGTGCGCGGCTCGATGATCATCCCGCCCAACGGCTACGCGCTCTGGGAGAACATGCGCGACGTGCTCGACGGCATGTTCAAGGCGACCGGGCACCGCAACGCCTACTTCCCGCTCTTCATCCCGCAGAGCTTCCTCGCGCGCGAGGCCGAGCACGTCGAGGGCTTCGCCAAGGAGTGTGCCGTCGTGACCCACTCGCGCCTGAAGGTGCTCGACGACGGCACGCTCGGCGTGGATCCGGAGTCGGCGCTCGAGGAGCCGCTCGTCGTCCGGCCCACCTCGGAGACGATCATCTGGGACGCGTACAGCCGCTGGATCCAGTCCTGGCGCGACCTCCCGATCCTGCTCAACCAGTGGGCCAACGTCGTCCGCTGGGAGATGCGCACGCGCCTTTTCCTGCGCACGGCCGAGTTCCTGTGGCAGGAAGGCCACACCGCGCACGCGACGCGCGACGAGGCGATCGAGGAGACGCGGCGCATGCTCGAGGTCTACGCCACGTTTGCCGAGGACTTCATGGCCATGCCCGTCGTCAAGGGCGTCAAGACGGCCAGCGAGCGCTTCGCCGGCGCCGAGGACACGTACTGCATCGAGGCGATGATGCAGGACGGCAAGGCCCTCCAGGCCGGCACGAGCCACTTCCTGGGCCAGAACTTCGCACGCGCCTTCAACTGCACGTTCCAGAACAAGGACAACGAGCAGGAATACGTCTGGGCCACGAGTTGGGGCGTCTCGACGCGCCTCATCGGCGCGCTCGTGATGACGCATGCCGACGACCGCGGCCTCGTGCTCCCCCCGCGCCTGGCCCCGATGCAGGTCGTGATCGTGCCCATCTTCCGCTCCGACGACGAGCGCGCCCGCGTCGTGGAGGCCTCCGATGTCATGCGGGCCGAACTCGAGCAGGCCGGCCTCCGCGCCACCGTGGACGCGCGCGAGCAGTACCGGCCGGGCTGGAAGTTCAACGAGTACGAAGTGCAGGGCGTGCCGGTGCGCCTGGCCGTCGGCCCGCGCGACCTCGAGCGCGGCGTCGTCGAGATGGCGCGGCGCGACACGGGCGAGAAGGCTTCCGTCGCGCGTGAGGGTCTCGCCGGGACCGTCCAGCAGGCGCTCGGCGCGATCCAGCAGCACCTCCTTGAGCGCGCCCGGGCCCTTCGCGAGGCCCGCACCGCGCGCGTGGACTCGTACGACGACTTCAAGGCGGCCCTTGAGGGCACGCCCGACGCCCCGGGAGGCTTCGTGCTCATGCACTGGGATGGCACACCCGAGACCGAGGCGCGCGTCAAGGAGGAGACCAAGGCCACCATCCGCTGCATTCCCTTGCCGGGCCAGTTCGAGGGTCTCGACGAGCCCGGCACCGATCCCGTCTCGGGGCAGCCGTCCCGCGGGCGCGTGCTCTTCGCGCGGGCGTACTGAGCATGCGCCCCGGTCGCCTGCGTGCCCTCCTGCCCGGGCCACCGCGCGGCGGAGGCGCGCCGGCGTACCGCCTTGCAAGCGCGCTCTCGTACGGCATCAACCCGCTCGTACTGCCGCCGCTGGCCTTCGTGCTTGTGCAGGCGCATCTGGGCGCGGCCTCGCCGGAGCTCGCGCGCACGTTCGCCATCGGGACGGTGTTCTTTGCGCTCGTGCCGCTCGGCTACGTCGTGCGCATGGTGTGGCGCGGCGAGGCCGAGACGATCGAGCTTCGCCGGCGCGAGCGGCGCCTGAAGCCGCTCGGCGTGGGCATGGCCTCGTCCGCCCTCGGCGCGGCGCTGCTCGGGCAGACGGCGCAGACGGCGCCCCTGCTACTGGCCTGCCTCGCGGCGACGTTTCCGCTCAACACGTTCCTCGTGCTCGTTGTCACGCGCTACTGGAAGATCTCGATCCACCTGGTCGGGCTCGGCGGCTTCCTGGCATTTCTGCTGTTTGCTGCCTGGGCTGCGCCCGGGGCGTCGCTCCTGACGGGTCCGCGCGTGCTGGCGCTCGCGCCGCTCGTGCCGCTGCTGGCATGGGCGCGCGTGCGCGTGGGAGCGCACACGCCTCTCCAGACTGCGGCCGGCGCCACGCTCGGGCTCGCCCTCCCCCTCGCCGAGCTCTATGCGGCTTACCGCGTGCTCGGGCCGGCCGCGCTCGGGCTCGGCTGACGGACGCAGCCTCAGCGCTGTGCTCAGACGCTGTGCTCAGACGCTGTGCTCAGACGCTGTGCTCAGACGCTGTGCTCAGACGCTGTGCTCAGACGCTGT